>CAVVUM010000006.1:5000-253327 GCA_963751505.1 uncultured Coriobacteriia bacterium | reverse complement strand
GCTCGCTGTGGCACAATGGGTGCGAAGAAACGCACCACGCCCGCCATGTTCGAACGGGCTGCTTCGAGGGGCTGACACAGGCATGACCACTCCACGCTTCGGCCGCATGATCACGGCCATGGTGACGCCATTCACCGCCGATCTCGAACTCGACTTGCCGCGCGCTGCCGAACTTGCTGACAGGCTCATCGGGCAAGGAAGCGACGGTCTGGTCGTGTGCGGCACGACCGGAGAGAGCCCGACGGTCTTCTACGACCAGAAGATCGAGCTGTTCAAGACGGTCATCGAAGCGGTGGGCGGTCGCGTGCCGATCCTCGCCAACGCCGGCGACAACTGCACCGACGACTCGGTCGAGTTTGCACGAAAGGTGGTCGCGCTGGGCGTGGACGCGATCATGGCGGTCGTGCCCTACTACAACAAGCCTCCCCAGGAGGGGCTGTTCCGGCATTTCTGCACGATCGCCTCGGCGGTCGACGTGCCGGTCATCCTCTACAACATCCCTGGGCGCTGCGTGATCAACGCGGAGCCCGCCACGATCCTGCGCATCGCACGCGAGTGCGAGAACGTCGTGGCGGTCAAGCAGGCCAACGCCGACCTATCGCAGACCGCGGCGATCCTCGCCGAGGCTCCCGACGGCTTCGAGGTCTTTGCGGGCGACGACGAGCTCACGCTCCCGCTCATGGGTCTCGGCGGCACGGGCGTCATCTCGGTAGTGAGCCACGTGGCAGGTCCGCACTTCCGCGAGATGATCGACGCCCAGGTCGCCGGCGACCACACGCGCGCACTGCGCATCCACCTCGAACTGCTGCCGCTCATGAAGGCGCTCTTCATGACGGCCAACCCGATCATGGTCAAGAAGGCGCTCGAACTGCAGGGCTTCGGTGTCGGCGGCGTGCGACTCCCGCTTGTGGAGGCCACCGCCGAGCAGACCGCCGAGCTCGAGCGCGTCATGCGCCATGTCGGGGTCCTGTCCTAGACCCAGCGAGCGTTCTAGCGCTCGCGAAAGGAGCCAGACGGCTACCACATGACTAAGAAGAAGAACCGCCTGCGGATCATCCCGCTCGGCGGACTCGATGAGATCGGCAAGAACATGACGGTCATCGAGTTCGGCGACGACATGATCGTCGTCGACGCGGGCATCATGTTCCCCGACGACGACCACCCGGGTATCGACCTGATACTGCCCGACTACAGCTACATCGTGAAGCGCAAGGACAAGCTTCGCGGCATCGTGATCACGCACGGCCACGAGGACCACACCGGGGCGCTGCCGTACCTGCTCAAAGAGCTGGGCATGCCGGTTCCGGTACTCGGCACGAAGCTCACGCTTGGCCTGATCAAGAACAAGCTCGACGAACACAAGATCACGAAGCCGAAGCTCCGCGAGATCAAGAGCGGGGGTCACTGCACGCTCGGCGTGTTCGGCCTCGACTTCTTCGCGGTGAACCACTCGATCCCCGACGGCGTGGGCGTGTTCATCCGCACGCCCGTGGGCAACGTTCTGCACACCGGCGACTTCAAGCTCGACCAGACGCCGATAGACCAACGACTCACCGACTTCGCCGCGCTCTCGAAGTTCGGCAAGCAGGGGGTCATGCTCCTGATGTCGGACTCGACCAACGCCGAGACCCAAGGCACCACCCGCTCAGAAGCCGAGGTGGGCAAGGGCCTTCGGCCGATCATCGCCGGCGCCGACCAGCGCGTGATCGTGGCCTCGTTCGCCAGCCACATCCATCGCCTGCAGCAGGTCTGTGACGCTGCGGTCGAGAACGGGCGCAAGGTCGTCGTGACGGGCCGCTCGATGATCAACAACACCAAGGTGGCTCGCGAGCTCGGCTACCTGAATATCGACGAGGACAACATCCTCGATGCGTTCGAGACCAACAACCTGCCGCCAGAACAGGTCCTCATACTGTGCACGGGCAGCCAGGGCGAGCCGCTGTCCGCACTGGCGCGCATGGCGAACGGCGAGCACCGCACCGTGACCATCGAGGAGGGTGACACGGTCATCATCTCGGCGTCACCGGTCCCCGGCAATGAGAAGGCGGTCTCTCGCGTCATCAACCGCCTGTGCAAGGCGGGCGCTGAGGTTCTGCACAAGGGCAATGCGGCCGTACACGTCTCCGGGCATGCCGCCTCCGAAGACCTAAAGCTCATGTTGAACCTTACACAGCCCGAGTACTTCGTGCCGATCCACGGTGAGACGCGGCACCTGGCCGCGCACGCCCGACACGCCGAGGCCACCGGCGTGCCGCACGAGTACATCTTCATCATGGACAACGGCGACTGCCTTGAGATCGATGACGACGGCGCCCACCTGGGCGACCGGGTCGAGAGCGGTGTGGTCTACGTCGACGGTCTGACCGTGGGAGACATCGGTCAGGTGATCCTGCGTGACCGCCAGCACATGAGCCAGGACGGCTTCGTATCGATCGTGGTCGTCATCGACGCGCAGACCGGACAGCCGGTCGGCGAACCACAGATCGTGACCCGCGGCATCGTGCTCGCCGATGACGCCGACCTCACGAGCGAGCTCACCGCACGAGTGTCCAAGACGCTCGCCAAGACCGGCAGGGAGGGCGCGACCGATCAGGCCGTCGTGAAGCGCGCGCTTCGCGAGTCGGTCTCCCAGCTGCTGTGGGAGCGGATCAGAAGGCGGCCGATGATCGTCCCGGTCGTCATGGAGGTCTAGCCGTTGAGCATGCTGCAGGCCGTCGTGCTCGGCGTCGTACAGGGCCTCACCGAGTTTCTTCCGATATCGTCAGACGGACACCTCGCACTCGCATACGCATGGTTCGGCGTGAAGCCGGACCTCACGTTCGAGATCTTCTTGCACGGCGCCACGCTGCTCGCGATGTACGCGTACTTCTGGCGCGACATCGTGCGTATCGCGTCCTCGCTGCTGCCGTCGCACGCGGACCAGCAGCGACGACCGGCGGCTCGGTGCTTCTCATCGTCTCCGGCACGCTCGCGAGCGGCGTTGTCGCGAAAGCGCTCGAGCCCGTCGTCGAACCGATGGCCGCGAACCTCGTCTGGGTCGCGATCTGGTTCCTCGTCACGGCGGCCCTGCTCGTCGTAGGCGAACAGGTCGCTCGCGCGACGCGCGGCGCCGCCGGTCGACGCTCCGGCGCTCTCGGTGTGGCGGGCCGGCTTCGTCGGCATCATGCAGGGCCTCGCAGTGCTTCCGGGACTCTCGCGCTCGGGCTCGACGATGTCGAGCGGCATGATGGCCGGGCTCGGTCGCGAGCCCGCGGCGCGCTTCTCGTTCCTGCTCGGCATCCCGATCATTACGCTCGCGTTCGCGCTAGACGTGCCTGACATGCTCGCAGGGACGAGTTCGCTTGCCAGCGTGGCCAGTTGCACTCGCTGGCTTCGTTGCGGCCGCAGCAGCCGGCTACGCGGCCGTGTGGGTGCTCCTGCGCTTCGTCAAGGACCACCGTCTCTACGTGTTCGCCATCTACACCGCCGCTCTGGGCGGTATCCTGTTGGCGACCGCACTGCTCGGCAGGGGGTAGGCGTGGCCACGAACAAGCGAGGAACCGGGAGCCGCGGCAAGCCAAGCGCCGCTCGCACGGCTCGCAAGACCGCCGCGCGAGCCGCAGGGCATGCTCGACGACCGCTCGAAGCGCGACCTCATCGGCGTCGCGCTCTGCGCGTTCGCGATCGCACTCATGATCGCCGTGATCTCGCGTAGCTCCGGCGTCGCGTCCGAGGCCGCCGCCGGCGGCCTGCGACTCGCGTTCGGCATCGGGGCGTACCTGATCCCGCTCGGCCTGTTGCTCTGGGGCGTCTCGTTCTTCGTGAGGGCCGACATCCGTGAGTCCCGCACCGGCATCGGCATCGCGCTGATCCTGCTGTCCGTCATCTCGCTCGCCGCGCTCGCGCCCGGCGGCGCCGTGAGCCTTACCGAGCCCGCCGTCGCCACGCAGGGCGGCTATCTCGGCGGCGGCTTCGCCTGGCTGCTCGCGAAGCTCACCGGCCAGGTGATCGCTGGCGTGCTGCTGGTCGGCCTCCTTGTCGCCGGGCTCGTGGTCATCGGACTCTCGATCTCCGGCCTGCTCGATGCGGCGCGCGATCGCTTCGCACCTGCCGAGAAGGAGTCCGCTGCCGCGCCGCGAGCGCCAGCCGCGCACGGCGGTGGTCGGCGAGATGGCGGCCGGCGAGGTCACCCAGGTCCTCGAGCCGTCCGCGCGCCCGTCGAAGCGCCCAGCGCGCGAGGACGCTGGCGCGCAAGTCACGGTACCGGTCGCCAAGTCGGTGGGTCCCCGCGCGCTCGAGGGCTTCGAGCTGCCGCCGTTCTCGGCGCTGGTGCGCACCACCGAGTCGGCGGCCAAGCACAAGGCGAGCGACAACGAGCTGCGCTCGACCGCCGCCGTCATCGCCGACACGCTCGCGACCTTCGAGATCCCGGCGCGCGTGGTCGACTGGGTGGCGGGACCGACCGTCACCCTCTTCGAGGTCGAGATCGCCAAGGGCGTTCGGCTTTCCAAGATCACCGCACTCGCCGACGACCTCGCTCTGGCGCTCGCCGCTTCCACCGTCCGCATTCTCGCGCCTATACCCGGCAAGTCACTCATCGGGGTCGAAGTCCCCAACGTGCGGCGCACCTCAGTCACCTTGGGTGACGTTCTGGCGCCGGCCGGCGAGGGCGGTCCGCTGCTGCTTGGCATCGGCAAGGACGTCGCCGGCGCGCCGGTGCTCGCGGACCTCGCCGACATGCCGCACCTGCTGATCGGCGGCTCGACAGGATCGGGCAAGTCCGTGGCGATCAACGCGATGCTGATGAGCATCATCATGCGCTCGACCCCGGCTGAGGTGCGCCTGATCCTCATCGACCCGAAGCGGGTGGAGCTCTCGTCCTACAACGGCGTTCCCCACCTCTACGTGCCGGTCGTCACCGAGCCCAAGGAGGCCGCGAGTGCACTTGCCTGGGCGGTGAGCGAGATGGAGCGACGACTCAAGTTGCTTCAGGCCGCGAAGGCCAAGAACATCGGTGGCTACAACGCCATGGTGCAGGCGGGCAAGGCGGCCGAGGACACGCAGGAGCTGCCGTACCTCTGCATCGTCATAGACGAGCTGGCGGACCTCATGATGATCGCCGCCAAGGAGGTCGAGGACTCGATCTGTCGCATCGCACAGCTCGCGCGGGCGGCCGGCATCCATCTCATCGTCGCGACCCAGCGCCCCGAGGCGAACGTCGTGACCGGGCTCATCAAGGCCAACATCACGAACCGCATCGCCTTCTCGGTCGCGAGCGGCCTCGACAGCCGCGTCGTTCTTGACCAATCGGGCGCAGAGAAGCTCACGGGCAAGGGCGACATGCTCTTCTCGACGCCAGAGATACCGAAGCCTCGGCGCATCCAAGGGTGTTTCGTATCGGAGAACGAGGTCGAGGCGATCGTCGATCACCTCAAGTCCCAAGGCGAGCCTGACTACCACGACGAGATCCTGCATCTGAAGATCTCCTCGGTAGGGGGAGGGGTCGACACCGGCGAGGACGACGACCCGCTGATCTGGGAGGCGGCCGACATCGTGGTGACCAGCGGCCTTGGCTCCACCTCGATGCTCCAGCGCCGTCTGAAGGTGGGCTACGCTCGCGCAGGGCGCATCATGGACATGCTCGAGGCCAAGGGCGTGGTGGGCCCGCCGGACGGCAGCAAGCCGCGCGAGGTCATGGCTGACGTCGAGGAGCTCGAGTCGATCAAGGCGTTCGAGCGCGAGGACAACGGAGAGGCGGTCTAGGTGGGCAAACTCGGCGACACCCTGCGTGAGCGCAGGATCGCACTCGGACTGAGCATCGAGCAGGTCCAGGAGGGCACGCACATCCGCGGCCGCCTGCTCGAGGCGATCGAGGAGGGCAACTACGACCGCCTGCCCAACCCCGGCTACGTGCGCGGTTACGTCTCGAGCTACGCGCGCTTCCTCGAACTCGATCCCGTGCCGCTGCTCAACATGTACAAGGCCGAGACGGGCGCAGGGCGTCCGAATCAGCTGAATCTGCCGCAGACCTCCGAGGCCGTCGCCCCCACCGGGCAGCAGCACGCGTTTCCGTGTTCGCGCGGCCGTCACGATCGCGGTGATCGTCGCGCTCGTCGCACTCGTGGCGTGGACGCTCACGCGCATCTGGTCGGGCCCGGAGCCCACGCCGGTCGAGCCCACCGCGATCACCGAACCCACGCCGACCCCTGCCGAGGAGAAGCCCGCAGCGGAGACAACGAAGCCCGCCGAGGCCGCGCTGCCGAGGCGACCCCGGTGGCGAAGCAGCCGCAGCCGTTCACGCTCAACGTGCGCGTCGCAGCCGACGGCGCTTCGTGGCTCCGCGTCAAGGTGGACGGCAAGGTCGCCTACGAGGGCGTGCTGACGGGCGGCCAGAGCAAGGAGTTCGAGGTCACCAAGACGGCGACTCTGCGCATCGGCAAGCCTGAGTCGGTCACAATCCTGCGTGACGGCGATGAGGTGGCAGTGAAAGACACCGGCGACATCGGCAGCATCACGCTGAAGGCGAAGCCGACCGAGTAGACAGAACGCTTCAGGGAAGGGGCGATCCGCCAATGGCCAAGGACAACAGCTTCGACGTCGTCTCCGAGGTCGATCTCCAGGAGGTCGACAACGCCTATCACCAGGCAGCCAAGGAGCTCGTGCAGCGCTACGACCTCAAGGACTCCGGCGCGACCCTCGAGTTCAACAAGGGCGAGAAGTCCTTCACGCTCACGGCGCCCAGTGACTTCGTCGCCAAGCAGGTCATCGACGTGCTCAACACCAAGCTCGTGCGGCGCAACGTCGACCTCAAGGCGGTGTCCTGGGGCAGCGCCGCAGGCCGCCAGCATGGGGACGGTGCGCATCGTCGGGACCATCGTCATGGGCATCGAGACCGACCTCGCCAAGAAGATCAACAAGGACATCCGCGACCAGAAGTTCAAGGTCAAGGTGCAGATCGAGGGCGACAAGCTCCGCGTCTCGAGCCCCAGCCGCGACGAGCTCCAGAACGTCATCGCGTTCCTGAAGGAGCAGGACTACGGCATCCCGCTCCAGTTCACCAACTACCGGTGAGCAGGTGAGCGTGCCTGCCAAGGCCCCGTCTGTCGCGTTCGTCACCCTCGGCTGCCCGAAGAACGAGGTCGACACCGACCGCATGCGCGCGGCCATCGCCACGTCGGCGTACTCCGTCGCCGATCGACCCCGAAGACGCCGACGTGCTCGTCGTCAACACCTGCTCGTTCATCGAGGACGCCACCGAGGAGTCGGTCGACGTCGTGCTCGAGGCGGTCTCCGAGTGGGTGCCCGAGCGCGAGGGGAGGCGCGTGGTCGTTGCCGGCTGCATGCCGAGCCGCTACGGCTCCGAGCTCACCGAGGCGATGCCCGAGGTCGACGCCTTCGTGCCCGTCGCGAACGAGGGCACGCTTGCTCGACGTGCTCGAGCGGCTGACCGGCTTGCGTGCGCCGCCGCACCGCCGCCGGCGTGACGGCGAGGCCGTGGTCCTGCGCACCGCCAGCGGGCCCTCGGCCTACCTGCAGGTCTCCGACGGCTGCCACCGCAGCTGCGCGTACTGCACCATTCCCGTCGATCCGAGGGCCCTACGTGAGCCGGCCGCTCGAGGCGCTGGTCGCCGAGGCGACGCGACTCGTCGAGCTCGGCGCCCTCGAGATCGTGCTCATCGGGCAGGACATCACCGCCTACGGGCGCGATCTCGAGACCGACGAGACACTCGCCGATGTTGTCCGCGCGGTTGCTGCGGTACCCGGGGTGAGGTGGCTGCGGCTGATGTACGCGCAGCCCGACGGGGTCACCGACGAGCTGCTGGCGGCGATGGCCGAGAACGCCAACGTGTGCCGCTACCTCGACATGCCGCTGCAGCACGCCTCCAAGCTCCGTGCTCCGCGCGATGCGCCGCAGCGGCGACGGCGAGGACTTCCTCGCGCTCATCGAGCGCGTCCGAGCGGCGCTGCCCGACGTCGTGCTGCGCACGACGCTGATCGCCGGGTTCCCCGGCGAGACACGCGACGACGCGCGCGCCGCTGCGAGGACTTCCTCGAGCGCGCGCGCTTCGACTACGTGGGCGTCTTCGTCTTCTCGCCCGAGGACGGCACGACCGCTGCCGAGCTGCCCGACCAGGTGCCGCTGCGCACCCGCCGCGCTCGTGCGCAGCGTCTGCGCGACATCGCCGACCGCATAGGCTTCGAGCGGGCGGCCGACCGCGTCGGCGAACGCCTCGAGGTGCTCGTCGAGGGCGTCGACGAGGACGACGATGTCGTTGTGGGCCGCTGGCGCGGCCAGGCCCCCGAGATCGACGGGCTCGTGCTGCTCGACCGAGGCGAGCCCGGCGAGATCGTGACGCGCCACCATCGTGGACTCGCTCGGCTACGACCTGGAGGGTGAGGTAGCCTCATGACCCAGCTGCGGCAGCAGATGAACCCGGCGAACACCGTGACCATCGTCCGCATGGTGCTCATCCCGGTGTTCCTGGTCGTGATGCTCGCGGACTGGCCGCGTTCTTCGATGTCTCACCGGTCGTCGAGGCGCTCAAGCCGTGGATCGCCGGCTTCGTGTTCACGCTGCTCGCCGCCACCGACGGCGTCGACGGCTATCTCGCGCGCTCGCGCAACGAGATCACGACCTTCGGCAAGTTCATCGACCCGCTCGCCGACAAGCTGCTCGTGACCGCCGCGCTGCTCGCGCTGGTCGAGCTCGACGTGCTGCCGGCGTGGATCGCGTTCGTCATCATCTCCCGCGAGTTCATCGTCAGCGGCCTGCGGATGGTCGCGTCGGCCGAGGGCACGGTCATCGCCGCCTCGTGGTACGGCAAGGTCAAGACCGTCGTCCAGATCGTCGCGATCGTGATGTTCATCGTGAAGGACAGCGCGGTCTGGGCCGTGTTCGGCATCCCGCAGCTCATCGTCTTCGTCCAGGTCGTGGCGTGGACGCGTCATGGGTGCGGCGGTCGTGCTCACGATCCTGTCGATGGTCGACTACTTCAGAAGCGCCGCCGACGTCCTCGTCGGCCCGTGGACCGGCGAGGGTCAGGTGACGGAGGTCGTTTCGTGCGCCGAGGACCTCGCAGAGGACAGGGCCGACGAGACGGTGGACTAGCATGCCCTCGCAACTGCGGCGATCGTCACGGTCGGCTCGGAGCTCGTGGAGGGGCTGCGCCTCGACACGAACACCGCCGAGATCGCGCGGGCCTTGGCGCCGCGCGGCTTCGCGGTCGTCGAGGCGCTGAGCGTCGGCGACGACCCGAACCTGCTCGCGCGCGCCCTCGCCCGGCTCGTCGCCGAGGCCACGCTCGTGGTGGTGACCGGCGGGCTCGGACCCACCCACGACGACATCACGCGCGAGGCGGCGTCGGCCGCGCTCGGCCTGCAGCTCTCCGTCCACGAGCCCACCGTCGATTCCTCGATGCGGCTCGTGGCGCGCCACCGAGACCCCGAAGCCGCGGCGCAGGTCCACACACAGGCGCTCGTGCTCGAGGGCGCCGACGTGATCGCACCGACGACCGGCACCGCGCCGGGACAGGTCTCGCGGGGCCCGGGCCGAGGCGAGCTCGTCCTGCTGCCGGGTCCGCCGTCCGAGATGCGGCCGATGCTCGAGGCCGCGCTTGCGCGCTATCCGCTCGTGCGTGCGCTGCCCCGCGAGCTCGGGGCCGTCGGGCTGTCCGAGTCCGACGCGCAGGTCATCGCACAGCGCGCGCTCGCCGCACATCGCGGACATCACGCTCACCGTGCTCGCCCGGCCCGGCGACGTGCGCGTGCTGCTGATCGACGACGGCGCCGGCGCCGACGCGCTGGCCAGAGCGGCAGTCGCGGTCGAGGAAGCCCTGGGGTCGCACTGCTACTCCTCCGACGGCGCGACGCTCGCCGCCGCCGTCCTTCGAGCCGCGACGGAGCGCGGGGCGACGCTCGCCACCGCCGAGTCGTGCACGGGCGGCATGGTCGCCGCCGCGATCACCGACGTCGCCGGGTTCCTCGGCGTCCTTCCTCGGCGGCGTCGTCGCCTACGCCAACCAGGCCAAAGAGGAGCTCTCGGCGTCGATCGCGACCTGCTCGCTGCGCACGGCGCGGTGAGCGAGAGACGTCGCGCGCGCGATGGCACGAGGGCGCGCGGAGCCGCCTCGGCGCCGACGTCGCCGTCGCGGTCACCGGCATCGCCGGCCCGGACGGCGGGACCGCCGAGAAGCCCGTCGGCCTCGTGTGGTTCGCAGTCGCCACCGACGACGGGGACCGCGGCCGAGGAGCGACGCTTCCCGGCGACCTCGCGCGAGGCGGTGCGCATGCGCGCCGACCGCGACCGCGCTCGACCTCGTGCGCCGGGAACTCCTCGGGAGACCCTGAGTCCATGCGCTGCTTCGTCGGCATCCCGCTGGCCGAGACCGATGGCTGCCTCGCTTGCCGACGCGTGCGATGCCATCCGCCGAGAAGACCCGCGTGGCGCAACGAGAAGTGGGTCGCGGCCGAGAACTACCACGTGACGCTGAAGTTCCTTGGCGAGATCGCGGACGACTCGGTCGAGCGGCTGGTGTCCGCGCGTCGGAGCGGTCGCCGAGACGACGCCGCGCCTTCGCGCTCGGCTTGGACGGCGTGCGCGCCACTCCGAACACCCGCGCGGTGCCGCATGCTCTGGGCGACGTTTCGGCGACCCCACGGGCGGATGCGCAGAGCTCGCGGCGTCGAATCGACGCCGCGGCGATCGCGTACGGCGTCGCAGGCCGAGACGAGGCCGTTCAGAGCGCACGCCACGCTCTGTCGCGCCCGCAAGCCGCGCCGCTCTCGACGCAGCCGCGCTCACGGCCGCTGCGGGCGCGCCTGGCTGATGCCGGATCCGTTCGATGTCAGTGCCGGGGATTAGCGTGTTCTCGAGCCGGCTGACGCCGCGAGGCCCGATCTACTCGTGATCGGTTCGTGGCGACTGAGGGGGGAGTAGCCCGCGCCGCGCGGAGTCGGCTTCGCGGCGCGGCCGGCCATCGTTGACACCGAACACATGTTCGTGTAGGTTCAGGGCAGCCCCGAGGGGTCCCGCCATGAGGGAACAGGAGCGACAGGGACTATGGACCGCGAAAAGGACAAGATGCTCGACATCACCAAAGAGCAGATCGAGAAGAAGTTCGGCAAGGGCTCGCTCATGAAGCTCGGGGAGCACGCCGCGACCGACCAGGTCGCAGCGATTCCGACCGGGTCGCTCGCGCTCGACGCAGCGCTCGGAATCGGCGGCGTGCCTCGCGGACGGGTCGTCGAGATCTACGGACCCGAGTCCAGCGGCAAGACCACCTTGGCGCTGCAGATCCTGGCCGAGGCCCAGGCGATGGGCGGCATCGCCGCGTTCATCGATGCAGAGCACGCGCTCGACCCGAGCTACGCGTCGCGCCTCGGCGTCGACATCAACGAGATCCTCATCAGCCAGCCCGATACCGGCGAGCAGGCTCTCGAGATCGCCGACATGCTCGTCCGCAGCGGCGCCATCGACGTCATCGTCATCGACTCCGTCGCCGCGCTCGTTCCGCGCGCCGAGCTCGAGGGCGAGATGGGCGACGCGGTCGTCGGCCTGCAAGCGCGGCTCATGAGCCAGGCGCTCCGCAAGCTCGCCGGTTCGCTCAGCAAGTCGAACACGACCTGCATCTTCATCAACCAGCTGCGCGAGAAGATCGGCGTCATGTTCGGCAGCCCCGAGACCACGACCGGCGGCCGGGCACTCAAGTTCTTCGCCACCGTGCGCATCGACGTTCGTCGCATCGACTCGATCAAGCAGGGCGCCGACATCGTCGGAAGCCGCGTACGCGCCAAGGTCGTCAAGAACAAGGTCGCGCCGCCGTTCAGGCATGGCGGAGTTCGACCTCATGTACGGCTCGGGCATCAGCAAGGAAGGCTCGGTCCTCGACCTGGGCGTCGAGGAGGGCATCGTCGCCAAGTCCGGCGCCTGGTACACGTACGGCGAGGAGCGGCTCGGCCAGGGCCGAGAGGCCGCCAAGGAGTTCCTGCGCGAGCACCCTGACCTGCGCGACGAGCTCGAGAACCGGATCCGGGTCGTCCTCGACCTGCCCGCGGTGGGCGGCGTCGTGACGCCGAGCGAGCCGGACCCGGTGGCCGCCCCCGCCGAGTAGCGCCGGTGTCCCACGTGCTCGAGCGCATCGAGGTCGCCGGGCCGGATCGCCGTGCCCGGCGCCTCGTCGTGTCCGGGGACGGACGAGGGCCGCGTCACCGCCGCTGCCGTCGTGCGCGTGCTGGGGCTTCAAGAGGGCATGGAGGTCGATCCGCAGAGAGCTCGCCGACGATCTCGGCCGCGCCGAGGCCCAGTGCGCTCGCGAGCGGGCACTGCGCGTCCTCGGGTACCGCGAGCGATCGAGCCGGGAACTCGCCAAGCGCCTGACCGACGACGGCTACCCGGCGCCGTCGTGACCGCCGTGGTGTCGCGTCTCAGCGAGCTCGGTCTGGTCGACGACGAACGCTTCGCGCGGCTGTTCGCACGAGGGCGCGTGGCCGCGGGGTACGGACCGCGCCGCATCATCACGGAGCTGCGGCGACAAGGGCATCGACCGGGAGATAGCCGCCCAGGCCGCCGCTGGGGCCTTGTCGGACGCACTGGACGGCGGCAGTGAGGTCGAGCGGGCGCGCCGCTGCCTCGGCGGCACGGCTCCCAGGACCGCGACAGGAGCGAGACCGCGCGCTTCGCAAGCTCATTCGGCGCGGCTCGACATGCGCACCGCGCTCGCCGCGATCGAGCCCGGCAGACGAGGACGAATGACCGACCGTCGCCCGTCGTTGCCGCTGCACCCCTCGCTGACCTGCGTCCTTGACGAAAACCGCTGGTAATCGGTAGGATTCGCTCGGCATCAACGATCATCTCCACTGGCTCGTGCACCGCACGGACAGTGGTTTGTCTGCAGCGAGGCGATACCTACTCGCACCGGCCCGACGTGGCCGCTTTCGCGTATACAGGGATTCTGACCGCTGTTTCTCGTGATCTCTGATGCCGGGCGTGCGCCGTCCGGCTCTTCGCATGTGAGCCGTATCCCGGTCGCAGCCCCACCTACTGTGCTTGTGACTGAGACGAAGGGAGGGCGCATGCAGCACAGTCGTGATCGCCATCGTCGCTGCAGTGGTCGGCATCGCCCTCGGCTACGCATTCAACCGCTTCCTCATGAAGGACCGTACCGCGCGCTCCGCCGAAGAGGCCGAGCGCTTGGTCGGGGACGCGACGAAGCAAGCCGAGACGATGAAGAAGGAAGCACTGATCGAGGCCAAGGATCAGATCTTCCAGATGAAGCAGGAGGCCGAGACCGACGTCAAGGAGCGCCGCAAGGAGATCCAGGCGCTCGAGCAGCGGCTCGCCCAGCGAGAGGAGTCGGTCGACCGGCGCGCCGAGTCGATCGACAAGCGCGAGCACCAGCTCTCCTCGCAGCAGGGCCAGATCGCCAAGCGCGAGCAGGACCTCGAGGAGCTCATCGAGCGAGGAGCGCCAGCGCCTCGAGGCCGTCGCCGGCATGACCGCCGAGGAGGCGCGCGCAGGAGCTCATGGAGCGCATCCAAGACGACGTCAAGCGCGACGCGGCCGCCTTCATCCGCGAGGCCGAGACCCGGGCCCGCGAGGAGGCCGACAAGAAGGCGCGCAACATCGTCGGCATCGCTATCCAGCGCGTCGCCGCCGACCACACGGCCGAGTCCACCGTCTCGGTCGTCCACATCCCGAGCGACGACATGAAGGGCCGCATCATCGGCCGAGAGGGCCGCAACATCCGCGCCTTCGAGCAGATGACCGGCATCAACCTCATCATCGACGACACGCCCGAGGCGGTCATCCTCTCGAGCTTCGACCCGGTGCGCCGCGAGATCGGCCGCATCACGCTCGAGACGCTCATCGCCGACGGGCGCATCCACCCGGCGCGCATCGAGGAGATGTTCAACAAGGCCGAGACGCTCGTCGACCCAGCAGATCCACGAGGCCGGCGAGCAGGCCGCGTTCGACGCGCGGCGTCCACGACCTGCACCCCGAGATCGTCCGCACGCTCGGCCGCCTGAAGTTCCGCACCTGCTACGGCCAGAACGTCCTCAAGCACTCGCTCGAGGTCTGCTGCCTCGCCGGCGTCATGGCCAGCGAGCTCGGCGTCGACCCGACGCTCGCCAAGCGCGCCGGCCTGCTGCACGACCTCGGCAAGGCCATCGACCACGAGATCGAGGGCCCGCACGCGGTGATCGGCGCCGATCTCGCCCGCCGCATGAACGAGCCGAAGTCGGTCGTGCACGCCATCGAGGCCCACCACGCCGACGTCGAGCCCGCGACCGATCGAGGCCGTGCTCGTGCAGGCCGCCGACGCCATCTCGGCCGGCCGCCCCGGCGCGCGCCGCGAGACGCTCGAGAGCTACATCAAGCGCCTCGAGAAGCTCGAGGCGGTCGCCAACGCCCACAAGGGCGTTGAGAAGACCTACGCCATGCAGGCCGGCCGCGAGATCCGCGTCATGGTCAAGCCCGAGCAGATCAACGACGCCGACGCGGTCGTGCTCGCGCGCGACATCGCCAAGCAGATCGAGGACGAGCTCGAGTACCCCGGCCAGATCAAGGTCATGGTCATCCGCGAGAGCCGGGCGGTCGACTACGCCAAGTAGCACGGTGAGCAACGGACGCCCCGGTCGCACAGGCCGGGGCGTCGCTCGTTCGGGGGAGGCTCGATGCACACGTGCTCGACCCGCGAAGCGACCGAGCAAGACCTCCGCGCCGTGCTCGCGGTCCAGAAGCGCGCCTTCGGGCGCGTTGCCGCGGACGTTGGGCATCGACCCGGTCGATCTGCCGCCGCTCACGAGACGCACGCCGACCTTGAGTCCCTCCGAGCCGGCTCGACGCGCTTCTTCGTCGCCTGCGATGAGCATGGCGCGTGGTCGGGAGCGTGCGCGGCACCACGGCGCGCGGCACGGTGGAGATCGGGCGGCTCGTGGTCGACGACGGCTGGCTGCGTCAGGGCATCGGCAGCGCCCTTATGGAGCTGCTCGAGGCCGTCCTATCCCGAGGCGAGCGGTTCGAGCTGTTCACCGGCGCCGAGGCCGACATCCCGCTGGCGCTCTACGGCAAGCGCGGCTATCGCGAGTATCGGCGACGAGCAGCCTCCGGCGTGCTGCTCGTCTGGCTCGAGAAGCCCGGCCGGCCGCGCTACGATGTCACGGCTACCAGCCATGCGCGGGCACCCTTCTCGGGTGTCCGTCCGCTCGTCTACGAGCCGCTCCGACGGTTATGCTGAGCTCATGACTCCCGACGACGACTCTGAACTTCGTCACCGCCGTCTCCGGCGACACCTACGTCAAGGTCGAGGAGAACCTTGGCGACGGCTTCGTCCGCCTCAAGGTCTCCGAGGCCGAGCGCCGGCAGGCCAAGCACGACATCCGCAGCGTCGAGGACATCGTCGTCGAGCTGCTGCGCAACGCGCGCGACGCCCACGCCCGAGCGCATCTTCGTCGCCACCAGCCGCGAGGGCGACCGCGCACGCTCGACCGTCATCGACGACGGCGTCGGCGTGCCCGCCGCATGCACGACCGCATCTTCGAGCCGCGCGTCACCTGCAAGCTCGAGACGATGGTCATGGACCGTGGGGCGTTCACGGCCGCGGCATGGCGCTCTTCTCGATCCGCAGCAACGTCGATCGAGGCGCGCGTCGTCGCGCTCCGAGCCGCACAAGGGCACCGCGCTCGCGTCGTCACCGACGCGATCAGCTGCCCGAGCGCGCCGACCAGTCGACCTGGCCGACCGTCGAGCGCGACGAGGAGGGGCTGCTGCAAGGTCGCACGCGGACCGCACAACATCGTCCGCCGCGTCGTGGAGTTCGCGGTCGAGCACCCCGGCATCGACGTCTACTTCGGCACGCCCACCGAGATCCTCGCGACGATGGCGATGCTCGCGCGCTTCGAGCTCGACGCGTCCGACCTGCTCTTCTGCGACGACCTCGACGCGCCTGGCGGTCTGGCAGCGGCCCGCGGCAGCTGCCGCTCCGCGGCGGAGCTCGCCGACATCGCCGCAGTCGATCGGGCTGTCCCGATCTCGGAGCGCACCGCGCACCGGATCCTCGGCGGGGAGTCACCCCGCTGCGACGGTCCTCGCGCTGGCGACCGGCGAGCGACGAGACGGCGCCGCGAGCTGCGCACCCGACATCTACCGCGACCGCCGCGGGCTCAAGATCCACCACGCGGACCTCGCCGCGTTTCAGCGCAGATCTCGAGGCGGCGTTCGACGCGCTCGCCGAACGCTACTACCTGCATCTGCAAGCTGCGAGCCGAAGATAACGGTAGGCAGAGACGAGATCCGGGTCCGATTCGAGGTCGAGAAGGAGGACTGAGCGCCTCGACGGGCATCGGCGGTATACTCGCCTAGCGTATCCTGCGCAGACGCACCACGCACGAGCAGCATCGACGCCAGCACAGACGCAGCCGCCGACCGATCGCGCGGCACGCAGCACAGTCGCAGCCAGGGGAGAAGCCGGTGGAAGTCCTCAAGGTCTCGAGCAAGTCCAACCCCAACTCCGTCGCCGGCGCGCTCGCCGGCATCGTCCGCGAGCAGGGCGCCGCCGAGATGCAGACCGTCGGCGCCGGCGCGCTCAACCAGGCCATCAAGGCGATCGCCATCGCGCGCGGCTTCATCGCTCCCTCGGCTGGACTCACCTGCATCCCCGCCTTCGCCGACATCCTGATCAACGGCGAGGAGCGCACCGCCATCCGCCTGCTCGTCGAGCCGCGGGACATGCACCGCTAGCGCCGTCCGATGCCGATGAAGGCCGACCTTCACGTCCACTCCACCGCCTCCGACGGCACGCTCACGCCCGCGACTCGTCGCCTCGCGCTCGAGCGCGGCTCGACGTCCTCGCGATCGCCGACCACGACTCGGTCGCAGGGCGTCGCCGAGGCGCTCGCAGGCAGCCGCAGGGCACCGCGCTCACGCGTCGTCCCCGCGCGTCGAGCTCTCCGCGGTCGCAGACGGCCGCGACGTCCACATCCTCGGCTACTTCGTCGACCACGCCGACCCGCCTTCTCGACGCATCTCGCCGACCTGCGCGCCGCGCGCTCGCCGGCGCGCGAGGCGATGGTCGAGGCGCTCGCGCGAGGCCGGCTACGACGTCACGCTCGACGACGTGCTCGCGCTCGTCGGACGGCGGCGCGGTCGGGCGCAGCCACGTCGCGCGCGCGCTCGTGGACGCAGGGCACGCCGAGACGATCCGCGACGCGTTCGAGCGCCTGATCGGCCGAGGACGGCCGTTCTACGTCGCCAAAGACGCAGCGCGTCGCCCGCCGAAGTCATCGCGGTCGATCCGCGAGCTCGGGCGCGATCGCCGTCCTCGCGCACCCCGGCGTCACGCGGCTCGACGACACTGCATCCCGACGATGCTCGACGCAGGGCTCGGCGGCATCGAGGCGTACCACGCCGACCACACGCCCGAGCAGACGCGAGCGCTACGCGGCGCTCGCCGCGCGAGCTCGGGCTGCTCGTGACCGGCGGCTACCGACTTCCACGGGCCGCGGCGCCCGAACCCGGCTCGGTGCAGTCGACGATCCCCGCGCAGCGCTCGAGGCGCTCCTGGCTGCGGGCGAGCGCCTAGTGACGCGCCGACGGCGCGCCTCGGCACGCCGCGTGCTACACTCCTGCCGCCATGCAGACCTACCTGATCCGCACCTTCGGGTGCCAGATGAACAAGCACGACTCCGAGCGCGTCGCCGGCATGCTCGCGCGCGCAGGGCATGGTCGCCGGTCGACGAGCGCCGACGACGCCGACGTCGTCGTCTTCATGACGTGCTGCGTGCGCGAGAACGCCGACGAGCGCCTCCGCGGGCAGGTCGCGCTCGCTCAAGGGCGTCAAGGCCGGGCAGGCCGCGGCCAGCTCATCGCCGTGGGCGGCTGCATCGGCCAGCGCGACGGCGAGACGCTGCTGCGGCAGACTGCCGCACATCGACGTCGTCTTCGGCACCCACAACGTCGCGCACCTCCCCGCGCTGCTCGACGGCGCCGCAGCTCAGCGTCAACCTCAGGTCGAGGTCTGTCGAGAGTGCGACGCGACTTCGCGAGCGACCTGCCCTCCGAGCGCGAGCACCCGTGGCACGCGTGGGTGCCGATCACGGTGGGCTGCGACAACTTCTGCACGCTACTGCATCGTGCCGTACGTGCGCGGCCGGGAGCGCAGTCGCGGCCGCTCGAGGACATCGTCGCAGAGGTCGCGCGCCTCGTGGCCGACGGCGTGCTCGAGGTCACGCTGCTCGGCCAGAACGTGAACTCCTACGGCCGCGACCTCTACGGCGAGCCGCGCTTCGCCGAGGTCCTGCGCGCGGTCGCCGAGCACGGGCGTCGCAGCGCATCCGCTTCGCGACGAGCCACCCCAAGGACCTCTCCGACGAGACGATCGCGGCGATGGCCGAGGTCCCCGCGGTCATGCCGCTACCTGCACCTGCCGGTGCAGTCGGGCTCCGACCGCGTCCTCGAGCGCCATGAACCGCCACTACACGCAGGCAGAGCTACCTGCGCGCTCGTCGAGCGGCTCTACGCGCGCGATGCCCGGACCTCGCGCTCTCGACCGACATCATCGTCGGCTTCCCCGGCGAGACCGAGGCGGACTTCGAGGACACGCTCGACGTGGTGCGCGCCGCGCGCTTCGACCAGGCGTTCACCTTCATCTACTCGCCGCGGGAGGGCACGCCCGCCGCGCGATGGAGCGACCAGGTGCCCCGCGACGTCGTCCAGGCGCGCTTCGACCGCCTCGTCGAGCTCGTGCAGCGCTCGGCGCTCGAGACGAACCTGCCGCTCGTCGGCACCGTGCAGCCGGTGCTCTTCGAGGGCGTCGAGCAAGCGCGACGACGCGCGTGCTCATCGGGCCGCACGCCCGCGCAACAAGGTCGTGCACGCGCCCGTGCCCGAAGGCGCGACGGCCGAGGACTTCGCCGGCCGTTCGTCGACGTCGCGATCGACGAGGCGCAGACGTGGTTCCTCGCCGGCACGCTCGGGTACCGACTCGTAGGCCGCGTCTCCGCCCGACTCGCGGGTACATTCGGCCTGTGCGACCGCTGCGAGGAGAGGAGGCAGCCATGTCCGACGACGTCTTCGGGATCATCGCGCCGCATCCGCCGATCATGGTCCGAGCCGTCGGCGGCGCGCGAGCCGACGTCACGCAGGCTTCCCTCGAGGCGCTCGGCGCGGCCGCGCGGCGCTCGACGCGTTCGCGCCCGAGACGATCGTCGTGATGTCGCCGCACGCACCGGCGCTCTCCGACGCGTTCGCCGTCGACGGCGCACGACGCGCCTGCGGGGCACCTCGGGCAGTTCGGCGACCCGGCGCCGTACGCACGTGGCCGGGCGACCCCGAGCTCGCGCAGCGCTCCTGGCCGAGCAGCTGGAGTCGCTCGGCCTGCCGTCGCGTCGAGCGCGTCCGCGGCTCGACCTGCGCCCGGGCTGGCTCGACCACGGCGTGCTCGTGCCGCTGTCCTTCCTCGACCCGCACAGCGGCTCCGGCCTCGTGGTCCTGTCGCTCTCGTTCCTGCCGCTCGAGCGCGCACCGCCTGTCGGTCGGGCGCGCCGGTCGCGCGGCCGCCGACAGCTCGGGCGCCGCGTCGCCTTCGTCGCCAGCGGCGACTGTCAGCCACCGGCTCACGCCTGACGCGCCGGCCGGGCTACTCGCCGCGCGGCGCCGAGCTCGACGCGGCAATCGTGCGCGTGCGTGCGAGGCAGGGACGTCTCGGCGAGCTCGCCGCCATCGACCCGGACCTGATCGAGGCGGAGGGGAGTGCGGCCTGCGCTCGTTCATCGCGCTCGGCGGCTTCGCGGGCGACGACCCGGTGCCCACGCGCGTGCTCGCATACGAAGGGCCGTGGGGCGTGGGCTACCTGACCGCGCTCGTCGGCGAGACGCGCTCGCGCTGCACGACACGTTCGCGCCGCATGCCGCGCACCACGCGACGCCGGCCGCAAGGGCGGCATGGGCGGCGCGCGGCAGACGAGTCCGAGATCGTCGCGCTCGCGCGCGCGAGCGATCGAGAGCTACGTCCGCGACGGCGCGTCGGCTCGACGCCCGCACCGCTCGACGGACGCCGAGCTGCCCGGCGCGCGCCGGCGCCTTCGTCTCGCTGCACCGCGAGGGCGAGCTGCGCGGCTGCATCGGCACGATCGCTGCCCACCCGCGACTCGCTCGCCGAGGAGGTCGTCGCCAACGCGATCGAGGCCGCCACGCGCGACCCGCGCTTCCCGCCGCTCGGACGCCGACGAGCTCGCCGACCTCGACATCAAGGTCGACGTGCTGCACGCGCCCGAGTCGTGCACGCTCGAGCGATCTCGACCCGCGCGCTACGGCGTCATCGTCTCGAGCGGCTGGCGGCGCGGGCTGCTCCTGCCCGACCTCGAGGGCGTCGACGACGTCGAGACCAGGTCGACATCGCCATGCGCAAGGCCGGCATCGCGCCCGGCGAGCCGTGCTCCTTCGAGCGCTTCAAGGTCGACCGCTACACTTAGCGCGTGACCACAGCCGCCGAGACGTCGCCCGCCGCGGGCACGACGTCCTCGCGGTCGTCGGGCCCACGGCGGTCGGCAAGACCGCGCTCGCCGAGGAGCTCGCCGCGCGGCTGGCGGCGAGATCGTCTCCGCCGACTCGATGCAGGTCTACCGCGGCATGGACATCGGCACCGCGAAGCCGCCGCTGGCGAGCGGCGCGTCCCGTACCACTGCCTCGACCTCGTCGAGCCCGGGCGAGCCGTTCTCGGCGGCGCTGTTCCAGCGCGATGCGCGCGCGGCCATCGACGACATCGCTCGCGCGCGGCGCGGCTGCCCGATCGTCGCCGGCGGCACCGGCCTCTACGTGCGCGCCGCGCTCGACGACATGGCGTTTCCCGCGGGCGAGCAGGCCGACAACCCGACGCGCGAGCGCTACGAGCGCTCGCCGACGAGCGACGGGCGCCGAGGCGCTCCACGCGCTGCTCGCGGAGCGCGACCCCGCGTCGGCGGCCGCTGATCCACCCGAACAACGTCCGGCGCGTCGTCCGCGCGCTCGAGATGCTCGACGAGGGCGCCTCGTACGCCGAGCAGCACGCCGGGTTCGCGCGAGCGCGCGAGCGTCTACGACACGCGCTTCATCGGGCTCGACGATGGACCGCGAGGCGCTCTACGAGCGCATCGACGCGCGCGTGGACGCGATGATCGCCGCGGGGCTGCTCGACGAGGTCGAGCGCCTGCTCGACGCCGGGTTCCGCGACGCGCTCACCGCGGCGCAGGCGATCGGCTACAAGGAGCTCGTGCCGGTCATCGAGGACGGCGCCGCCTCGACGAGGCGGTCGCCGCGATCAAGCAGGCGTCGCGGCGCTACGCGAAGCGCCAGCTCACCTGGTTCCGCGCCGACCCGCGCATCGTCTGGCTCGACGTCACCGAACTGTCAGCCGCGCAGGCGGCGGACGCGATCGATGCGCTCGGCTAGAATGGTCGAACGGACCGGCGGATGACGCCAGCGAGCGGAAAGGAGCGTACGCGTGGAGCTCGATTCGCGAAGATGCACGGCCTCGGCAACGACTTCGTCGTCATCGACGACCGCGCCGAGGAGCTCGACTTCGCTCCCGAGGCCGTCGAGTGGCTCTGCGACCGCCACTTCGGCATCGGCGCCGACGGCCTGATCCTCGTCCGGCCCGCCACCGACCCGAACGCCGACTTGCCTCATGGTCTACTACAACGCCGACGGCTCCGTCGCCGAGATGTGCGGCAACGGCGTCCGCTGCTTCGCCAAGTACGTCGTCGACCACGGCCTCGTTCCGCCGATGCCGACGACTGTGCGCGTCGAGACGGCCTCGGCGGCTATCGCCGATCGAGGTGACGCGGGCCTACGACGGCATCGCTCGACCTCGCGACGGTCGACATGGGCGAGCCCGTCCTGCGCCCGGCCGACATCCCGACCGAGATGCGGTGCGGCACCAACGAGGACATGGTCATCGGCTGCCCGCTCGAGACCGACCTGGGCACGTTCTCGGTCACGCCGCGTCTCGATGGGCAACCCGCACTGCGTGCTCTGGGTCGACGACGTCGACGACGCGCCGGTCGACGTCGTCGGCCCGGTCATCGAGAACCACGCGTGTTCCCGAACAAGACCAACGTCGAGTTCGCTCGAGCTCGTCGACGACATGCGCTTCGCCTGCGCGTCTGGGAGCGCGGCGTGGGCGAGACGCTCGCGTGCGGCACGGGCGCCTGCGCGACCGCCGTCGCCGCCGTCGCTCGCGCTGCGCATCGGGCGCGAGGCCACCGTCGAGCTGCCCGGCGGCGAGCTCGCGATCAGCTGGGCCGAGGACGACCACGTCTACATGACCGGCCCGGCGACCGAGGTCTTCTCGGGCACGCGTGACCATCGCCGAGGACGACGACTGAAGCCGTTCGCAGCGCGGTTCCGTACGCGGTTACACAGCTGCAACCTGAGGCCCGAAACGAGTGCTACCATGACACGCACGCGACCGCCGGGTCGCGTCGAGGACGTCCGCTCGACCATGTAGGGGAGAGAGCACCTGTGAGGACCGCTCAAGCGCATCGCCAACCTGCCGCCGTACCTGTTCGCCGAGATCGACCGCAAGAAGGCCGCGAAGCGCGCCCAGGGCATCGACGTGATCTCGCTCGGCATCGGCGATCCCGACCAGCCCACGCCGGAGCGCATCGTCGAGGCGATGGCCGAAGGCGATCGCCAACCCCGCAGAACCACCAGTACCCGAGCTACTTCGGCGCCCAGCGCTACCGCGAGGCCTGCGCCGACGTGGATGCAGCGCCGCTTCGGCGTCGACGGTCGACCCGAACGACGAGGTCGCTCGCGCTCATCGGCAGCAAGGAAGGCATCGCGCACCTCTTCCTGGCGTTCGTCGACCCCGGCGACGTCACGCTCGTCCCGGGCTGCGGCTACCCCGTCTACCACACCGGCGGCATCCTCGCCGGCGGCGAGACCTACTGGATGCCGATGACCGAGGAGAACGGCTTCCTCGCCGACTTCGAGTCAACTCCCGGCCGACGTGCTCGCCCGCGCCAAGATGATGTTCCTGAGCTACCCGAACAACCCGACCTCCGCGATCGCGAACGCCGAGTACTTCGACCGCGCCATCGCGTTCGCGCAAGGCCAACGACATCCTGATCGTCCACGACAACGCCTACTCGGAGATCGGGATGGACGGCTACAAGGCCTCGAGCTTCCTCGAGCGCCCGGGTGCGAAGGATGTTGCGATCGAGCTCTTCAGCTGCTCGAAGGCGTACAACATGACCGGCTGGCGAGTCGCGTTCGCGGCCGGCAACGCGACCGCGATCAAGGCGCTCGGCACGGTGAAGAGCAACATCGACTCGGGCGTGTTCACCGCCGTCCAAGACGCCGCTATCGAGGCGATGCTTGGCCCGCAGGAGCCGATCGCCGACGCTGAGCGCGCTCTACCAGCGCCGTCGCGACCTCGTGCTGGATGCCCTCGGCAACATCGGCATCGAGGTCCGCGCGACAAGCCGAGGCGCCACGATCTACGTATGGGCGAAGGTGCCCGAGGGCTACACCTCGGCGAGCTTCGCCGGCAAGGTCCTCGAGGAGGCCAACGTCATCGTCGCGCGCCGGCTCCGCGTACGGGCCGAGCGGCGAGGGCTACATCCGCATCTCGCTCACGACGCCTGACGACCGTCTCGAAGAGGCCATCGAGCGCATCAAGAACTCCCTGTGAGCGGGCACATACCTTAGCGTGACGCCTCAGCGCAGACGCCATCCAGAGACCCAGGAGGACCTCGCGGCACACCGTGACCGCGCGGTCCTCGTCGGCATCGACCGCGGCGACGCCGAATGGCCGATCGAGGAATCGATCGCCGAGCTCGAGCGCCTTGCCCATACGGCCGAGGTCGACGTGGTCGCCGTCGTCACGCAACGGCTCGACCGACCCAACCCGCGCACGTTCATCGGATCGGGGAAGGCCGACGAGGTCGCCGCGACCGCGCTCGAACTCGGCGCCAACCTCGTCATCTTCGATGACGAACTCACGCCGTCCCAGCAGATCAACATCGAGAAGCTCCTGCCCGAGACACGCGTGATCGACCGCACCGCACTCATCCTCGAGATCTTCGCGATGCATGCGGTCACGCGAGAGGGCAAGCTCCAGGTCGAGCTTGCCCAGCAGGAGTACGTGCTTCCGCGGCTGCGCGGCATGTGGGGACACCTCGAGCGCGAGCGACTCGGAGGAGGCCGCGGTGCGCGTTTCGGCGCCGGCGAGTCCCAGCTCGAGACGGACCGCCGCCTGGCACGCGCCGCATCTCGGAGTTGCGACGCCTGCTCGAGGCGGTCGCCAACGAACGCGAACTCCAGCGCAAGCGTCGCGCGCGCATCAGGCGTGTTCCGTGTCGCGCTCGTGGGCTACACGAACGCCGGAAAGTCGACGCTACTCAACGCGCTCACCGGCGCAGGCGTGCTCTCTGCCGACATGCTCTTCGCTACCCTGGACTCGACGACACGCCGGCTGGACCTGCCCGAGGGCCGCCAGGTCGACCGTCACCGACACCGTCGGCTTCATCAACAAGCTGCCGCACGGACTCGTCGAAGCCTTCAAGTCCACGCTCGACGAGGTCACC
This sequence comes from uncultured Coriobacteriia bacterium, assembly GCA_963751505.1. GTDB lineage: Bacteria > Actinomycetota > Coriobacteriia > Anaerosomatales > PHET01 > CAVVUM01. The sequence goes on along the minus strand of CAVVUM010000006.1, from coordinate 228,785 downwards.
GAGTCCGACCTGCTGCTGCACGTGACCGACGCGGGTGCGCCGCAGCGCGAGGCCCAGATGCAGGCCGTGCGCGAGGTCCTCGCCGAGATCGGCGCCCACACCAAGCCGTCCCTGATCGTCTTCAACAAGTGCGACACCCTTGACCTGACCTCGATCGGGCTCAACTCGAACGGCGCTACCCGGCCGCCGCGTTCGTCTCGGCGCTCGACGGTGGCGGGGCTCGACGCGCTCGTGTCACGCATCTCCGAGGAGGCCGCCGCGAGGCGCGGTGCACGTCGAGGTGCTCGTCCCCTACACGCGCGGCGACCTCGTGCAGCTAGCTCACGAGCGGACGCAGATCCTGAGCGAGCGCCACACCGAGCAAGGCACGCGACTGTCGCTCCGCGCGCCGGCCGAGATCGCGGCGCAGTTCGGCCGTCGACTTCGCGGTCGACGGAGCCGCTCGTCGAACTCGGCACGACCGAGCACGCGCTAGACGCGCCTGAAGAGCGCGACGACCTTGCCGAGCACCGTCACGTCGCGCGCGTAGATCGGTTCCATGGTCGCGTTCTCGGGCTGCAGGCGGACGCGGTCCGACTCGCGGAAGAAGCGCTTCACGGTCGCCTCCTCCTCGAGCATCGCCACGACGATCTCCCCGTCGCGGCGTCCGACTGCTGGCGAACGACGACGAAGTCGCCATCCAGGATGCCCGCGTCGATCATCGAGTCGCCCCGCACCCTGAGGATGAACGTCTGGTCGCCTGCGAACTCGGTGGGCAAGGGAAGCGTCTGCTCGATGTTCTCGGCGGCGAGGATCGGCTTGCCGGCTGCAACGGCGCCCACGACCGGCACTGCGCTGACCTGGCCCATGTCGATAGCCGCGTCGTTGTCGCGGAAGTCGAAGACCTCGAGCGCCCGCGGTTTCGACGGATCGCGTCGGATGAACCCCTTCGCCTCGAGCGCAGCGAGGTGTGAGTGAACGGTCGATGAGGACGAGAGCCCGACGGCCTCGCCGATCTCACGAACGCTCGGCGGGTAGCCCTTGCGGTGGATCTCGGCGCGGATGAAGTCGAGTATCTGCTGCTGGCGCTTCGTGAGTTCTCGCTGGTACGCCACGCGTTCCTCCCGCCATCGAACATCTGTGCGTCAAGTGTATCGCCGAGAACGAGCACATGCAAACACGCGTTCGACTGCCGGCTTGCATACGAACACCTGTTTGGTATGATACAGTAGCGAACACATGTTCGTATTCCGATCCGCACCAATGTCAGAGCCGCTCGATAGGGTGCAGCACAGAGAGGCACGCACGCGCCTGAGGAGGAACCCATGGCCCGCCGCACAGCCACCACCGCAGTCCGTCTGACCCCCGCCGAGACAACGATCGTCGTCATGGTCGTCGTACTCTTGTTCGCTGCGGCATGGTTCTCGGGCCGTCCGGCGCTACCCCGTACCGACACGACTTCCATCCAGGTCGAGCAGGGTGACACGCTGTGGTCACTCGCCGAGCGGCACCAGGTAGACGGCATGACGACCGCTCAGACGGTCGAACTTCTCGCCCAGCTCAACCGCATCGAGGGCTCGACGATACGCGTTGGCGACGTGCTCGATGTGCCGGCCGCCCTGAGCTTCGACGCTGGCGCTGCACTCGCGATGCGCTAGCGCTCCACGCCCCAGCTGTCAGCTGCACCGCCGTGCGGCACACCGGCCGAGAGACCGTCGTCTCGGCCTTTCTTGCGCTCCCCGCAGCCAACTCAGACAGCTGTTGAATGCCCAATATCTAGTGTGCTAGGGTGCATCGAAGCCTATATGTAGGGGTGGGTAATGCGCTGTCCGTTCTGCGGTCATGATGAGACCAAGGTCGTGGATTCGCGCACTTCGGAGTCTCAAGATGCGATACGGCGCCGGCGGGAGTGCCTGAGCTGCGCCGAGCGGTTCACCACCTACGAGCGGCGCGAAGAGATGCCGCTGATGGTGGTGAAGAAGGACGGCTCGCACGAGCCGTTCGACCGCGGCAAGCTTCTGCGCGGCCTCCTGGTCGCCACCACGAAGCGGGATGTCCCCGTGGAGCAGCTCGAGGCCCTGATCGACGACATGGAGTCCGCAGCTACACAACGAGTTCCGCTACGAGGTCGACAGCCGTCAGGTCGGCGACATGGTGCTGCTCAGGCTGCGGGACCTCGACAAGGTCGCCTACGTGCGCTTCGCCTCGGTCTACAAGGAGTTCAAGGACCTCGACGAGTTCACATCCGAGCTCAAGGGGCTCAGCAAGAAGTAGGCACTCAGTCGGACGCTGTGAGTCGGGGAGGTGGCTGCCCGACGCGAAGAGGGGGCACGCGGGATGGTAGCAGGGCGGGCACGCACGGCAGGGGTACGTTGGTGAACCTGCCGATCAAGCGCCTCGACCCGCTGCTTCCACTCCCACGCTACGCGCACGACGGCGATGCCGGACTCGATCTCTACGCAGCTCACGACCTCACCCTGGCCCCCGGAGAACGTGCGCTCGTGGCCACCGGCGTCGCGATTGCCATCCCCGAGGACCACGCCGGCTTCGTGCAGCCTCGGAGCGGGCTCGCACTGCGTAGCGGGCTCTCGTTCGTCAACACCCCGGGCCTGATCGACAGCCACTACCGCGGCGAGATCAAGGTCATCGCCGTCAATCTCGACCCGAAGTCGACACTTGAGATCCGCCGCGGTGACAAGATCGCTCAACTTGTGGTCCAGCGTATCGAGCGGTGCGAACCGGTCGAGGTCGACGAGCTCGACGCGACCGTCAGAGGGGAGGGGGGCTTTGGCAGCACGGGCATCTAGCGCACCGCGTGTCCGCGTCGCCGCCCTCATCTCTCGAGGCAGACGGAGTCGTGCTCGTACGGCACCGGGCCGGCTCCGTCGACCTACCACCTTCTCCCCGGAGGAGGGGTCGACTACCGAGAGACCGTCGCCGACGCGCTGGTCCGCGAGGTCCGCGAGGAGACCGGTCTCGAGGTCGAGGTGGACCGTCCGCTGCTCATCAGCGACACCATCGACCCGCGCGGGCCCCGCCACGTCATCAACCTGACGTTCTTGGCGCGCAGGATCGGGGGGGCGATCACCGAGACCCCTGACGACCCGCGCGTCGAGGCGGTCGACCTCGTGCAGCCGGAGACGGCTGGGCGAGCTGGACCTGCGGCCGCCGATCGCACGCGAGCTCGCTGAGCATTCTCGCGATCGGGCCGGAAGAGGCGTCCGCGCGCTATCTCGGCCCGCTGTTCACCGAGGGCCTGTGAGAGTTCAGGTTACATAAGATTCCGCGTGCGCTGCACGTGACGACGCAAGGGAGGTGTAGCGGCGCGGAGTAGAACGACCGAGGGAGACCTGAGCGAACGAACTGCTCGCACGCGAGGACAGAGAGGTGAATGCATGGAGGGCTTCTTCAAGTTCGGCGAGCGTGGCACGGACCTCAAGACCGAGATTCATCGCCGGTCTGACCACCTTCCTCACGATGGCGTACATCATCTTCGTGAACCCCGGCATCTTGTCGGCGGCCGGCGTGCCGTTCGAGGGTGCCGCCACCGCGACGGCGCTGGGCGCGGCGCTCATGTGCATCGCGATGGGCGTCATCGCCAACCGACCGCTCGCACTCGCCTCAGGCATGGGCCTGAACGCGGTCGTGACCTTCTCGATCATCGGCTTCCAGCAGGCCAACGTGCCTTGGCAGGTCGGCATGTCGGTCATCTTCGTCGAGGGCATCATCATCTTCCTGCTGGTGCTCTCCGGCCTGCGCGAGTCGATCATGAACGCGATCCCGCTCGATCTGAAGCGCGCGATCGGCGTTGGTATCGGCCTGTTCATCACGGTGATCGGCCTGATCGAGGGCGGGATCATCACGCCGAACTCCGCCACGGTGGTCGCGCTCGGCGACTTCACCAAGAACTACGTGTGGGTCTCGCTTATCGGCCTGTTCGCCATCCTCGCGTTCATGGCGCTCAAGGTGAAGGGCGACATCCTCTGGGGCATCCTCGTCGCCACGGTGGCCGCTCTGATCCTCGGCGTGACTCAGGTGCCCAAGACCGTCGTCGTCGGCGCCGGAGTTCTCGACCTTCTTCGCACCGTTCCAGCAGGTCAAGGGCGGCATGGCACTGACGCAGATCTTCACGCCGGCCCTGCTGTTCGCGGTCTTCGCCGTGATGCTGTCTGACTTCTTCGACACGATGGGCACGGTCATCTCCGTAGGCGAGCAGGCCGGGTTCACCGACGCCGACGGCAAGGTGCCCGGGCATCCGCAACATCCTGCTCGTCGACTCCGCCGCGGCAGCCACCGGCGGCCTGTTCGGAGCGAGCTCCATCACCACCTACATCGAGAGCGCAGCCGGCGTCGCCGAGGGCGGACGAACCGGACTGACCGCGATCATCGCGGGCGCGCTGTTCGCCGCCGCGGCCTTCTTCGCGCCGATCGTCAAGATGGTCGGCGGCGGGCTGCCCATTCCGAACTCGGAGCGCTTCGCCTCGTTCCAAGGCGCGGTCGCCGAGAAGATCGTCACGGGCACCAGCTTCACGGCGTTCCCGATCACCGCCGGCGCGCTCATCATCGTCGGCTTCCTGATGATGAAGACCGTCCGCGAGATCGATTGGAACAACCTCGAGGACGCCTTCCCGGCGTTCCTCACCATCGTCGGCATCCCGCTGACCTACAACATCAGCTGGGGCATCGGCCTTGGGCTTCATCAGCTACATCGTCCTCAAGATCTTCCACGGCAAGGTCAGCGAGGTGCACCCGCTGCTGTGGGTGGCAGGCATCGCGTTCCTGCTGGCGTTCCTGCAGGCGCCGCTGCTCGGCCTGTTCACCTAGACGAACCGATGAGACCCGGCCCGAGGTAGGCCGGGTCCCATCTCGATTGCGACAAGAAGGGAGGGTGGTAGTGGCAACAAACCAGGGCGTCGTGCAGACCGACGAGACTCTGCCGCTTGCGCGGGCGATCCCGCTGGCGCTCCAGCACCTGATGGCCATGTTCGGCGCGACCGTTCTCGTGCCGATCCTCACCGGCCTCGATCCCGGCGTCGGCCTCATGACCTCGGGCATCGGCACGATCCTCTATCTCATCTGCGTGCGCAACAAGATCCCGAGCTACCTGGGTTCCAGCTTCGCGTTCATCGCACCGCTCATCGCCGTCATCGGCGGCAAGTCCGAGAACATCCCCGCGGCCCTGGGTGGTCTGGTGGCCGCCGGCGTGGTCTACATGGTCGTCGCGGCGATCATCAAGGCCGTCGGCACCGGCTGGCTCAACAAGATCCTGCCGCCGGCGCTCGTCGGCGCCGTCGTGATCGTCATCGGGCTCGGCCTGTCGGCGGTCGCCGTGAAGATGTCGCTGTTCCCGATGGCCGATCCGACCAAGGGCATCGACCTCACGTACGTGCTCATCGCGGCGATCACGCTCGGCTCGGCCATCGTCTTCTCGAGCTACTTCAAGGGCTTCCTCAAGACGATCCCGGTCCTGATGGGCATCATCGTCGGCTACGTCGTGTCGATCCCGCTTGGCCTCGTGGACTTCGCAGCCGGTTGCCGACGCCGCGTGGATCGGCCTGCCGAAGCTCGTGTTCCCGACGTTCGACCTGACGGCGATCCTCATCATCGCGCCGGTGGCCATCGTCGTCATCGTCGAGCACATCGGCCACCTTCTCGTGATCAACGAGATCGTGGGCAAGGACTTCACCGACGATGCTTCCCGAGTCGCTGTTCGGTGACGGCATCGCGACAGCGATCTCCGGTGCGGTGGGCGGCACGCCCTCCACCACGTACGCCGAGAACATCGGCGTCATGGCGGTCACCAAGGTCTACGCGACCCAGATCTTCTGGTTCGCAGGCGCCTTCGCGTTCATCATCGGCGGCTTCGTCCCCAAGGTCGGCGCCGCGATCAGCTCGATCCCGACCCCGGTCATGGGCGGCATCTCGCTGCTTCTGTTCGGTCTCATCGCGGCGAGCGGGCTGCGCCTGCTCGTCGAGAGCGGTATCGACTTCAGCCACAGCCGCAACCTGATCCTTGCGAGCGTGGTGCTGGTCATCGGCATCGGCATGGAGACCGGTGGGTTCACGATCCCGATCGGCGACTACACGCTGCCGGGCATGGCGCTGGCGACCTTCGTCGGCATCATCCTGAACCTGATCCTGCCCGCGGAGAGTGAGGGCCTGGCGCTGGATGCGCCCTCATTCGTCGCAGAGCAGCAGGCAGAGGCCGCCAAGGCCGAGTAACCGCGAACAACGTCGCCGTCGAGCGGCGTTTTCGACTCGACGGCCCCGGGCTGCGCAAAGGCGCGGTCCGGGGCCGCTTCATTGCTCGAGCACCGCAGCGCACCGCGCCTAGCAGGCAGAACGGCCCTCTGCGCTCTACGCTGTGCATCGCAGTCGTAATGTCTGATAACCTATCTTATGTCATCTAGCGATTTCTCGAGCCCTCCCCGGCAGAGAGCGCCACGGGTGAGGCTTCGAGCAGATACCCGTCGCGGTCCCGCGAGCGCTCCGCGACCGGGGTCTCCGGCGCTCGTCAGGCGTTCGGCGAGTCGTTCGCGAGGTACGCGTCCTCGAACTGAGTCTTTGTCATCTCGGCGAGATCGTCGTTCACCTGCGCAAGGTACTCCTCGGCGTCTTCGCGCTCCCCGAACACGCGCGAGCGTCTTGGTCTGCTCGTGTGCATCGACGCGCACCGCGTCCACGCGCCACTCGTCCACCTCCGCGCCGCGCTGCGGCGTTGGCTCGCGGTAGAGGATGTCGTCATGCCACTCGAAGTCGAGTTCCTCGGCGCTCATGCGCGTCAGACGCGCGCGCCAGAACTCGTCGGCGGACCCGATGATGCGCATCGCGCTCCTACTGCAACTCGGCGTACTGAGGCTTCGAGGAGATCCAGCCCTTCACGCCGTCAGCGTCTTGGACCTGGAACCAGCCACCGTCTTCTTTGAGGTAGGTGAGCTTCTCCCCCTTGTCGAGACCGCGAATGACCGTGGCATCCTGCGCTGGCTCCTTGCGGAAGTTCAGGCCGTCGGTGCGAACCACGACGACCTTCGTCTTCACGACCGTCTCCGGCTTCGGCTCTGCCGGCTTGGCCTGCTCGGCGGCGGCCTTGGGTGCCTCGGCCTTGCCCTCCCCGTTCGAAGCGGTCTTCTGGGCCTCGGCGGCCGGCTTCGCGGGCGCACTCTGGTCGCGATAGTCGCCCCACCAGCGATTGACCGTGACCACAAGCGACAACCAGCACGATCGCGCCTGCCACGCCCTTCACTATGCGCATGATAGTGGGATTCACAGGTAGAGACCTCCGCCGTAGACCGCCATCTCATCGAGGCCGCACACGTCACAGGTACCCGTGACGAGGTGCCGAGCTCTCTTGACGTAGGCCTGCACGCGCGCCAGATCGATGCTCGCGAGGTTCTCGAGGGCCACCTCGCCGATGTCCGAATCGTGCACGCAACTCGCCTGCTCGCACAGTACGTACGCGGCATCGGCCAGCGCCTCGGCGGCCGGCTGGATCTTCTTCGGGAGCGGCATCCGGTCGAGCTCATCGGCGAGGATGTTCGCGCGTGCCCTGATCTCGTAGAGCGCGCGGCGTTCGCTCGACTCCGACTCCTCGGCGAACACCTCGAGCTCGTCGTCTGAACCGGACGCCAGGCGGTTGAACGTCTCCAGAAGCGCGGCCGCCAGCGCATCGACTGCCTCAGCGCGCACGAGGAGACGCAGAAGCGCGCGGCGCACGTACGCGCGCCAACCGACGATGCCGAGCACGACGGCCGCCGCCGCGAGCAGGACGACACCGGCTGCTATGGCTATCCAGGCCCAAACGGACACGCGGCGACCTCCCGACGACGAGCGGTGGCGTCAGATCTCGCGCTTGTCGAGCACGCGCTTGCTCTTGCCCGCGCTCCGCTCGATCGTCCCCGGCTCGACGAACTTGATCCGAGCACGCAAGCCCAGCACTGACTGGAGCTTGTCGGAGACAGCGCCCTGGAACGCCACCATGTCCGCCATGATATCCGAAAACACCGCTTCCTCGACTTCGATGCGCACCTCGAGGTCGTCCATGTTCTTCTTGCGGTCCACGACGATGAGGTAGTGGGGCCGCACCCCTTCGATCTGGAACAAGACGTCCTCGATCTGGCTCGGGAACACATTGACGCCCCGGATGATGAGCATGTCGTCGGTGCGCGCCCGCACCTTCTGCATGCGCGCGAGCGTGCGCCCGCACTCGCAGCGCGACGGTGTCGAGCCGTGGTCAGGTCGTGGGTGCGGTAGCGCAGAACCGGGAAGGCCTCCTTGGTGAGCGTCGTGATGACGAGCTCGCCTTCCTCGCCCGGTTCCACGGGCTCCTCCGTCACGGGATCGATGATCTCGAGCAGCAGGTGGTCCTCGGCGACGTGCAGCCCGCAGGCGCACTCGCACTCGCCCGAGACACCGGGGCCCATCACCTCGGAAAGGCCGTAGTTGTCGGTGGCGCGGATGTGCAGCTTCGCCTCGATCTCGGCCTTCATCTTCTCCGAGCACGGCTCACCGCCGAACAGGCCGAGCCGCAGCGGGAGTGCCTGGAAGTCGATGCCCGCCTCCTCCCCTAGCTCGGCGAGGTAGAGCGCGTAGCTCGGCGTCGAGACCAGCACCGTCGTGCCGAAGTCGTGCATCATCATCAGGTGCCGCTCGGTCTGGCCGCTGCCGGCGGGGATGATCGTCGCCCCGATGCGCTCGATGCCGTAGTGCATCCCCCACCCGCCGGTGAACATGCCGTAGAGGAACGCCATCTGCACGAGATCCCCCCGGTGCACGCCGGCCGCGGCCGCAACGCGCGCGGTGCACTCGGTCCACGTGTTGATGTCGCCTCGGGAGTACCCGACGACGATCGGCTTTCCCGTCGTGCCGCTCGAGCTGTGAAGGCGCACGACCTCCTCGAGCGGCAGACCGAACATCCCGAACGGGTAGGTGTCGCGCAGCGCGGACTTGTCGGTGAAGGGCAGGCGGCGCACGTCATCGAGCGACCGGATGTCGCGCGGGCGCACCCCTGCTGCGTCCATGCGCTCGCGGTAGTACGGCACGCGCTCGTGGACCCACGACACGGTCATCTGAAGCCGCCTGAGCTGCAGCGCGTGCAGCGCCGTACGGTCCATGCATTCGTATTCGGGGTTCCAGATCACGCCGGCCCCTCCCCTTCTTGACGCCACGACCCCAGGTAGATCGTGCGCACCGACTCGTCTGCAAGCAACTCCTGAGCGCTTCCCTCGAGCGCCACGCGCCCGGTGCGCATCACGTACCCGCGGTCGGCGTGCTTCAGCGCCAGCTTGGCGTCCTGCTCCACCAGCAGGATCGTGACCCCTTGCGCCCGGAGGCCGTCGAGAACCGAGAAGATCTCGGCGATGACCTTGGGCGCGAGGCCGAGCGAGGGTTCGTCGAGCAGCAGGAGGCGCGGAGCGCTCATCAGCGCCCGTCCGACGGCGAGCATCTGCTGCTCGCCACCCGACAGCGTCTCCGCCGGCTGATCGGCGCGGTCGGCGAGGACCGGGAACAGCGCATGCACGCGCTCGAAGCCTGCCTCGAGGGCGGCCCGTCGCCCGCGCCCTGCCGAGTAGGCACCCAGTTCGAGGTTCTCGCGTACGGTCATCGGCCCGAAGAGCAGCCTGCCTTCGGGCACGAGCGCGACGCCGTCCCTCACGAGCTGCTCGGGACGGATGCGGGCGAGGTCGCGGCCGTCGAACGATGCGGACCCGCCGCTCAGAGGCACGAGGCCGACGATGGTCTTGAGCAGTGTGGACTTGCCCGCACCGTTCGCGCCGATGAGCGCGACGAGTTCGCCCTCGGCAACGCGCAGGCTCACGTCATGAAGCACCTCGACGCGCCCGTAGCCTGCCCGCACGTCGCTCATCTGCAGCAATGCAGCCTCAGACATCGTCCACCTCCTCACCCAGGTAGGCGGCGATGACCGCGGGGTCCTTCTGGATCATGCGCGGCGGGCCCTCGGCGATCTTGGCTCCGCGATCGAGCACGACGATCTCGTCGGAGACCTCCATCACGAGCCCCATGTCATGCTCGACGACGAGCACGGTTATGCCCGAATCCCGCACGCGGTAGAGCGTGTCGACGAGTTCCTGGGTCTCCGTCGCGTTCAGGCCCGCTGCGGGTTCGTCGAGCAGCAGCATCTTGGGGCCGGTCGCGAGCGCTCGGGCGATCTCGAGCAGACGCCGGATGCCGGCGGGCAGGTCGGCGGCGGGCGTCTCGGCCCACTCATCGATGCCGATCATGCGGAGCAGGCGCGCGGCATCCTCGGCAGCGGAGCGCTCCTCGCCACGTGCCCTCGGCAGACGCAGCGCCGCGGTCGCGAATCCCGACCCTTGGCGTGCCTGAGCACCGACCATCACGTTCTCAAGGCCGCTCATCTCGTCGAAGAGCTGCGTGTTCTGGAACGTGCGCGCAAGTCCCGCTCGCACGACCTCGCGAGGCTTGAGCGAGGTGACCTCAGCTCCCTCGAACAGCACGCTGCCCGCATCGGGCCTGTCGAAGCCGGTGAGCGCGTTGAACAGCGTTGACTTCCCTGCGCCGTTCGGACCGATGAGGGCCTTGATCGTGCCGGCGTGGACGTCGAAGGAGACGTCGTCGACGGCGACCAGGCCGCCGAAGCGCTTGGTGACGCCCTTGACCGAGAGAAGCGTCACGAGCGCTCCCCTCCCCTCGCGCGCCACAGGCCGGCGATGCCGCGCGGAGCGAACAGCACGACGAGGATGATCGCGAGGCCGTAGATGTCGGCCTGATACTGCTGGAGCGTCTGGGCCGCCTCGCGCGACAGCCCGGGTATCAGCGCGTCCGTGTACTGCAGAAGCGTGAGCAGCGCCGCGGCCGCGATCGGGCCCGCCAGCGAACCGGTCCCGCCGATGATCGCCATCGCCAGGAACGTCACCGACGCGGCGACCGTGAACACGCTCGGCGAGATGAACCCGACTACGCTCGCGTACAGTGCGCCTGATAGGCCCGCGAGCGTCGCGCTCAGCACGAACGCCCGGACCTTCACGCCCACGACGTCGACGCCGCGAGGCCTGAGCGCCGAGCTCGCTGCCGTGCAGCGAACGCATCGCCCGGCCGGGCCTCAGCCGCACCATGTTGGCGGCGAGCAGCACCGACACGCCGACCGTGCCCCAGACAAGCCAGTACAGCTGCCAAGGCTCTCGGAGCTCCAGTGCGCCGATGGTCGGGAACGGTATCCCGGTGAAGCCGTTGACGCCGCCGGTGATCGGCTCCGCTTCGACGAACGGAAGCGTCATGAGCTCGCCGAACCCGAGGGTCGCCATCGCCAGGTAGTGGCCCTTGAGTCTCAGGCTGGGCAGTGCCAGCAGCACCCCGCCCACCGCCGCGACCGCGCCGGCAGCCGCGAAGCCGACGGGCCAGGGCAGCTCGAGCCGTGCAGTGAGGTTGGCGCAGGTGTAGGCGCCGAGCCCCACGAAACCGGCGTGGCCAAGCGAGACCTGCCCAGCGTGGCCGAAGAGAAGCGCCAGGCCGACGATCACGAGCGAGTTGAGGCCGACGAACGTGAGCACCTTGATCACGAACCGATCGGCGACGAAGAGGGGCACGATCGCGACGGCGACGGCCACGAGCCACGGCACGAGCCGCGTATGCGACCCGGCGCGCGCCCATCACACCTTCTCCCTTCCCTTGCCGCCGAGGAGCCCTGACGGCCGCAGGAACAGGACGGCGAGCAAGCACGACCAGCGCGACCGCGTCTTTGTACAGCGGGTTGAGGTAGCCCGCCGTCAGGCTCTCGAGCAGCCCGAGGATGAGCCCACCCCCCACGGCAGCGATCGGATTGCCGAGGCCGCCGAGTATCGCCGCCGCGAAGCCCTTGACCCCGATACCCGCTCCCACGTCGAACGCGGTCTGGGTGAGAGGTGCCACCACCAGCCCGCCAAGCGCGCCAAGCGCGGCCGCCAGGGCGAACGAGGCGGTCACCATCCGGCCCGCGTCGACACCCACGAGCCGCGCCGCATCGCGCCGCATCGAGGTCGCGCGCATCGCCTTTCCAAACATCGTGCGGCGGTACACGATCGCAAGCGCGAGGACGGACAGCAAGGGTCAGCAGCCAGATCCACACGGTCTGCCGCTCGACCGCAGCACCGAGTGCACGCAGAGACGGCCCGGCCGTGAAGGGCGGGAGCGGGAGTTCGTCAGGCCCGAACAGGTGGAGAGCCATCTGACGCAAGACGACCGAGCCACCGATCGTCACCATGATGATGCGCAGAGGGTCGCCCGACGCGATCGGGCGCACGGCGAGTATCTCGAACAGCGCGCCGATGCCCGCCGTGCCGATGACAGCGAGCACGACGGCGACAGGCAGCGGCAGCCCGAGCCCGACGAACCACACGCCCAGCATGCCGCCGAGCATGTAGAACTCGCCCTGGGCGAAGTTGATGGCTCCGGTCGCCGCATACACGATCGTGAACCCCAAGGCCACGAGCGCGTAGATCGATCCGTTCTTGAGCCCGGCTATGAGGAACTGAAGGAGCTCAGCCATGGCGTGCAGCGCGAGCCCTTTCCGATGCGCGTCATCACTTGCTGGTCCAGTCCCCGTTCTCGATGCGGTAGAGTGCGAGGTCCTCGGCGGTCAGTCCGTTGTGATCGGTCGCCGAGAACGTGAACGCGCCGCCGAACCCCGGCAGCTCCTTGGTCTGCTCGATCGCGTCCCGCAGCTTCGCCGGATCGGCGTCGCCACCCGTGCGGTCGAGGGCGTCCGCGGCGATCGACACGGCGTCGAACGCGTGACCAGCGAAGATGTCGGGTGCCTCTCCGTAGGCGTCCTCGTAGCGCTTCGCGAAATCCGACACCGCCGCGTACTGCGGGGTGCCCTCTCCCCAGTTGCTCGGGATGAGGCTCTTGCCGGTGCCGAAGACGAACCCCTCGGCTGCCTCACCGGCACCCTCGGCGAACTCCTTGCGCGCCTGACCGGAGCCGCCGTACAGCGGCATCTCGAGACCCAGGTCCTTCGCGTTCTTGACCACGGTCGACGCTTCCTTGCCGGCAGCCCACATGAGGAGCGCGTCGGCGTCCGAACCCTTGATCTTCGTGAGCTGGGCGGTCATGTCGCTGTCGCCGGCGTTGAAGGTCTGGTCGCTCACGATCTCGAGGCCCTTCTTCTTCGCCTCGGCGAGGATGACGTCTCGACCGTCCTTGCCGTATCCGCCGCTGTCCGAGATGAGCGCGATCTTGCTGTGGCCGTCGGCCTTGATCGCGTCGAGCACGTAGGGCACGACGATCGTGTTCGACCAAGGCGTCTGGAACACCAGCGGGTCGAACTGGGCGGTCACCGCGGTGCCGCCCGCCATCGAGATCTGCGGGATGCCCGCGCGCTGCAGCTCCGAGCGCATCGCCATCGTCTGGCCGGTGCCCGTCGCTCCGATGATCGCCGCCACGCCGTCCTGATCGATGAGCTTCGTTGCCGCGGCGACCGCCTTGGCCTCGTCGGTCTCGTCGTCCTCGATGATGACCTCGATCTTCTTCCCGCCGATGCCACCGGCGTCGTTGATTCGCTTGACCTCGAGATCGATCGCGTTCTTCTCCGACTCGCCCAGGCCCGCATAGGTCCCCGTGAGCGAGAGCACCGCCCCGAGCTTGATGGCCTCAGCGGCCTGCTGCCCCGCCTCGCTCGCCGCCGCTGTCCGCCGCCGGCCCAGCGCATCCGGCGACCGCGAACAGCATGCCCGCCACAAGCAGGCCGGCCACGCTTCTCCTGACTCCACCCTTCATCGGTTCTTCCTCTCGCCAGGTCGTACCCCCCGGCCGCCCGCGACGGCCGGGGGGTAGCGCTTACGTGCGGGTGACGCCTGGCTACTCGGCCGCGACCCAGTCGCCGTTCTTGACCTCGTACAGCATCAGATCGGACGCCTGCAGGCCGTTGTGATCGGTCGCGGACATGTTGAACGTCCCTCCGATACCCACGAACCCTTGCGTCTTCTCGATCTCGTCGCGCAGCGCCTCAGGGGTTATCTCGCCGTCGATGCGCTTGGCGGCCTCGGTGATGAGGTACAGCGCATCGTAGGCGTGCCCCGCGAAGGTGCTTGGTGGCTGGCCGAATTCGGCCTCATAACGGGTCACGAAATCGTTGGCCACCTTGTAGGCCTCGGTGCCCTCACCGTAGGCCTTCGGCATGAGGATCTTGCCGGCGGCGAACTTGAAGCCCTCCGCGGCGTCGCCAGCGCCATCGATGAGCTCGCGCCGAGCGTTGCCGTGACTGCCGTAGATCGGCATGTCCATGCCGAGGTCCTTGGCGTTCTTGAGGACGGTGGCCGCCTCTTTTCCGGCGGTCCACATGACCAGCGCGTCCGGCTTCGCGTTCTTGATCTTGGTGAGCTGCGCCGTCATGTCCGCGTCGCCGGGATTGAAGGTCTGAGCGCTCACGATCTCAAGCCCGGCCTTCTTCGCTTCCTCGGTGAAGACCGCGGTGCCGTCCTTGCCGAATCCGCCGGAATCAGCGATCCAGCCGACCTTCTTGATGCCGGCCTTCTGCATCGCCTCGATCTCGAACGGGGCGACGAGCGTGTTCGGCCACGGGGTGGCAAAGACCGCTGGGTCGACCGGGTTGATGATGACCGTGCCGCCGGCCATCGAGACCTGAGGGACGCCTCCGCGGGTGACGACGTCGCGCATCGCCATGCTCCCGCCGGTGCCGGTCGCGCCCATGAGCGCCACGACGCCGTCCTGATCGATGAGCTTGCTCGCGGCGGCGTTGGCCTTCGCGTCGTCGGTGGCGTCATCTTCGATGATGACTTCGATGGGGCGGCCATTCACCCCGCCGGCCTCGTTGATCCGCGCGACTTCCATCTCGATCGCGTTCTTCTCAGGCTCGCCGAGGCCGGCATAGGTACCTGTGAGCGACACGACCGCGCCGATCTTGATCGGCGTCTTGTCCGCCTCCTTGTCCGCCGAGCCGCTCTCCGGCTGGGCAGATGAGGCGCATCCCACCAACGTCACGGCCAGCGCTGCTGCCAGCGCTGCTTCCAGTACGGCGAAAGACAGCCGCAATGTACGTCCACGCATCCTGATTCCTCCTGTTCGATTGTGGACCGATCGCACGAACCCCGACTGGCGCTCTAGATCCGCGCGATCTCCTCCTGGTCTACGAGCACGACCGGCTTGTCCTTGAGCATGGCCAAGGCGCGATCGATGTCGGCAACGTTGATGACCACGAAGGTCGAGATGAGTGAGTAGACGTACTCGATGTTCACGCCGGCGTCCGAGACGATCTTGAGGATGCCGGCCAGGCCGCCGGGCTTGTCGGGGAGATTGAGGCACAGGACCTCGGAGACCTTCACGGTGAAGCCGGCGTCTTGGAGCACCTCTCGACCGCGCACCGGATCGTCGACGATGAGCCGCACGATCCCGTAGTCAGCCGTGTCGGAGACAGAGAAGCCCCGGATGTTGACATCGTTGGCGCCGAGGACGTCGCTCACCTCGCTCACCCGTCCGGTCTTGTTCTCGATGAACACGCTCAACTGCTGAACGTTCACAGTTCGCACACTCCCCTCTCGCATGCCTGCCTACCGAGCTCGAACGCCGTGAGATTCGCCTCGATGGTCTTGGGCGGCACTCGGCCGGCAATGACGTCGCACCACGCGTCTTTGGCGAACGGGAGCCCCGTCGACAGGGCGCCCATCAGAACGACGTTGGCGGACTTGGGACTGCCCGCCACACACGCGATCTCGTCCGCGTCGATGAAGATCGCGCCCTCGTCGGCGAGGACCGCCTGCAGCCCATGAGGGACCGGCAGGTCGCCTATGAGCACCGGCAGCGGGCGGATCGAGCGAGGGTTGACGAGCAGCCGCCCCTCCGGCTTCACGTAGTGCACGCGGCGCATCGCCTCGATGATCTCGAATGCGACGAGATGGTCGACCATGCCCGGGTCGGTCACCGGCGAGTGAACCTCCTCACCGAACTTGACGACCGTGTCGACGCTGCCGCCGCGTTGCGCCATGCCGTGCACCTCGGAGAGCTTGACCTCGAGACCGGCGGCTGCCGCCACCTTGGCGAGCAGATCGGCGGCGAGAATCGTCCCTTGGCCGCCGACACCGCAGAGCATCACCGTCGTCGTCGGCATCAGGCACCGCCCAAGTCGCACGAGGGTCCGGTATGGACGATCGCGTCGTACTTGCAGACCTGCACGCACTGACCGCAGCCGACGCAGACGCTCACGTCGATGTAGGCGCGGCGTGTCGTCTCGTCGCGCCCGATGGCCGGGCAGCCGAGCTTGATGCAGACGCCGCACTTGGTGCAGGCCTCTTCGTCGACCGCGTAGGGATCGCCCTTCTCGCGCACGAGCAGCGCGCACGGGGCCCGGAAGACGATGACCGAGAGCTCCTCGGCGGCGGTCTCCTCGGCAAGCGCCTCTTTGACCGCCGCGAGATCGTGAGGATCGACGACGCGCACGCGCTCGACACCGACGGATACCGCGAGTTCCGCGAGATCGAGCTCCCGGCTCGTGCGGCCCTGCAGCCTGATGCCGTTGACGGGGTTGCCCTGATGGCCGGTCATGGCGGTGATGCGGTTGTCCAGGATCGCGACCGTGCCGCTGCCCTGGTTGTAGACGGTGTTGACGAGCCCGGTGATGCCGGAGTGGGCGAAGGTCGAGTCGCCGATCACCGCGACCACCGGCCGCTCCCCCACCCCGCCCGCCAGATCGACGCCGTGCGCCATGCCGATCGAAGCGCCCATGTCCACGCAGGTGTCCATCGCCGCCAGCGGCTTCAGCGCGCCGAGGGTGTAGCAGCCGATGTCGCCGGTGACGACGGCGCCGAGCTTGCGGAAGGCGTCGAATACCGGTCGGTGCGGACAGCCGGGGCACATCAGCGGCGGACGCGGGGGCATCGAGGTGTCTTGCTCGCGCAACTCAGGCTCGGGCATGCCGAGCGCCGCGCGGATGCAGCCGGGAGACAGCTCGCCGGCGGCTGGGATGCCGAGCGGTGACACGTCGACACCGAACTGGCGCAGGTGCCGAGCGAGGTAGTCGTCGGCCTCCTCGACCACCACGAGTCGGTCGACCTTCTCGGCGAAGCGTCGGAGCGCGTCTGCCGGCAGCGGGTAGACCATGCCGAGCTTGAACACCGAAGCGTCGGGCGCGGCCTCGCGGACGTGCTCGTAGTTCACCCCGGCGCACACGATGCCGAGGGACGTGTCGCGCATCTCCTCGCGATTGAGCTCGCACGCCTCCGAGTATGCGGTGAGTTCGACGACCCTCGCGTCGAGCACGGTGCGGCGAACCTTCGCCATCGCCGGCATCATCACCCACTTCGCGGGGTCGGTTCGATACGCGCCGGGCTCGGGACGCTCAGTGCGCTCGCCGACGTCGACGAGCGACTTGGCGTGGCTGACGCGCACCGTCGAGCGCACGAGGACCGGGGTATCGAAGCGCTCGGAGAGCTCGAACGCCATGCGCGCGAACGCGAGGGCCTCGGCGGAATCGGAGGGCTCGAGCATGGGAACGCGCGCGAAGGCGGCGTAGTTGCGTGAGTCCTGCTCGTTCTGGGAGGAGTGCATGCCGGGATCGTCGGCCACCAAGATGACCACGCCGCCGCGAACGCCGATGTAGGCGAGCGTGAAGAGCGGGTCGGAGGCCACGTTCAGCCCGACGTGCTTCATGGTGACCAGCACGCGCCTGCCCGCAAGCGACACCCCGGCGGCGACCTCGAGTGCGACCTTCTCGTTGGGTGCCCACTCGGCGTAGACGCCCGGCAGGGTGCCGAAGCGCTCGAGCGTCTCGGTCGACGGCGTGCCCGGATAGCCCACGCCGACATGCGCGCCGGCTTCCCACGCGCCCTGCGCCACCGCCTCGTTGCCGGACAGGAGGATACGGCCCACTCTACCCCCTCGCTGGGTGCTTCTCGGCGGCTCGATCTGGCCGCCTGAAGGTTCCGCGAATCATACCATACGCAGCAGGTTTGCCCGCCGAGCGCCCGCTCGTCAAGCGAACGCGAAGGGCCGCCCAGCGGGCGGCCCTGACAGGCGGTGAACGGCGGTTCCGGACGGCTGGCTAGTCGACGTGGATGAGGGAGACGATCGTCGCGTCCGTCGGCAATTTGGCCCTTCCGCCGATGAAGTCGAGCTCGATGAGGAACGCGAAGCCGGCGACCTCGGCGCCGGTCGCCCGCACGAGCTCGGCCTTCGCCGCGGCGGTGCCCCCTGTTGCGAGCACGTCGTCGACGATGAGCACCTTGTCGCCGGGGCCCACAGCGTCGGCGTGCACCTCGAGCGAGTCGGTACCGTACTCGAGATCGTAGGTGACCGACGTGGTCGTCCAGGGAAGCTTGCCGGGCTTGCGCGCCGGAACGAAGCCCGCCCCGAGCGTGTAGGCGAGCGCGCCGCCGAAGATGAAGCCGCGCGCCTCGGCACCCATCACCTTGGTGACGCCGGTTCCCGCGTAGTCCTCCGCGAGCGTGTCGATAGCGTGCTTGAACCCTTCGGGACTGGCCAGCAGTGGCGTGATGTCCTTGAAGACGATGCCCTCTTTGGGCCAGTCGGGTATGTCGCGTATGTAGGTCGAGAGATCCACATTGCCTCCTCGGTCGCAGAAGCCTTGGACAGGGTAGCGCGTCTGAACCGTCTGCGTCAGCCGAGAGCGACCTCCGGACGCAGTTCGGCGATGTAGGGCAGGTTTCGGTAGCGCCCGGCGAGGTCGAGCCCGTAGCCGACCAAGAAGCGGTCGGACATGACGAACCCGGTGTGAGCGATGGGAACGTCGGCGATGCGTCGCGCGGGCTTGTCGAGCAACGCGCAGACCTCGAGACTCTCGGGCGTGCGCGCCCTCAGAAACGACAGCACGTAGTTCACGGTGAGCCCCGTATCGACGACGTCCTCGACCAGCACCACGCACTCGCCACCGATATCGTCGTCGAGGTCCTTGGTGACCCGCACGACCCCTCCCTGCCTGGGCAGGTAGGGCGCGACCGCCAGGAAGTCGAGCGACACGTCGAGATCGATAGCGCGGCACAGGTCGGCGAGGAAGAAGACGCCGCCACGGAGCACCGTCACGAGCCGCACGCCGTCGCCCGGCGTAGCGACGCGTGATCTCGGCGCCCAGCTCGGCAACACGCTCGTCGATCGCCGCTCGCTCGAGCACGACGCGCTCGCACTCGCTGGGAAGCGGGGCGACACGGGTCATTCAGGACTACCGGTTTCGGTCGCTTCGGGCGAAGGCTCGACGGCGGCCACGAACCCGCCGCCCTCCGCATGGTCGCGTGCCTCCGAGGCGACGCCGAAGCGCGCAAGCAGCGCTCGGAAGTCCTTCTGGTAGAAGACCTTGATGTTCACCTCAGGGTAAAGCTCCTTGAGCCGACGCACCTTGCGGTTCTTCTTCGTCACGAGCTTCTGGCTCATCGTCGTGAGCTCGATGTAGAGGTCGAAGTCCGGCAGGTAGAAGTCGGGCGTGAACGAGACGATGACGTTGCCGTGCCCCGTCCCACTCGAGCGGGAACGTCGTGGGCTCGTACTCCCACTCGATCCGGTAGTAGTCGAGGATCTCGGCGGCAACGCGCTCGCTGGCGTGCGCGAACTCGATCTCGTCGAGAGGAGGATGGCGGGGCGTGGGTTGCTCGGCTGCTGAGGGTGTCTCGTGCGCGGCGCTCATCCGCTACGAGAGGTCCTCGAACGCGTCTTCGAGGGCCCGGCGCAGCAGCCGGCTCTTCAGCTGGTCGGTGATGCCGCAGAGCTCGTTCAGGGTGTCGGTCAGCCTCTGACGGGTCTCCGGGGTGTGATGGCGGAAGGCCGGCACGAGGATCTGCGCGAAGAGCGCAGCCTCGCGCTCTGCGGCCATGCCGTACATGCGCAGATGGCGCGGCTCGACGCCGAATCGGCGCAGGTCCCATGCGGCGTGGACCGTGCTGACATCGGAGCGGTCGATCTGGTCGCCGTCCTCGCCCCGCCACGATCTCGAGGATGCCGAACTCGGCGAGTTCGCGCAGGAAGCTCACCGGCACGCCGAGAGCGCTGGGCGCGTCGGCGACGAGGAGCGGTCCCTCATCGGCTGCCGAGAACGGAAGCGGCTCGGTCGCGCCGACCGGCGTGCGCTGCAGTTCGACCGGGACGCGCCCGCGGTCGAACTCGGCGAGCTTGTCGCCGATCACGGCGAGCGGCAGGAAGTGGTCGCGCTGCAGGCGCAGGATCATCTCGATGCGGGCGACGTCGGCGGTCGAGAACTTGCGGTACCCGCCGGCCGTGCGTTCCGGTGCGATCAGGCCCTCGTCTTCGAGGAACCGGATCTTGGAGATCGAGAGGTCGGTGTAGTTGGGCTGAAGCCGCTGGACGACCTCGCCGATGGTGAGATAGTCGCGGCCGCCCATCAGGCCTCAGCCCCCGCGTGGTAGACCATCTGGAACGTGCCGATCTGCAGCACGTCGCCGTCGGTCAACTCGGCCTCGTCGGCGCACACCCCGTTCACGTAGGTGCCGTTGAGGGACCCGGCGTCGGAGACGGTCACGCGGCCTGCGGCGAAGCTCAAGCGTCGCGTGGGCCCGCGAGACGGTCATGTCGTTCAAGAAGATGTCACTCACCGGGTCGCGACCGATGCTCAGAGTCGGGCGGTCGATGTAGAAGCGCTCGCCCGGCTGCGGGCCCTTGCGAACGACGAGCACCGGACCCTCGACGCTCTCGAGTCGCGCGGCGGAGGCCGAGTCCTCGGCGACGACCGGCTGAAACGACGCGGTGGCGCCGGGAACGGCCGCACCGCACGCAGCGCAGGTCGCGCTGTCCTCGTCGATGTGGGCCCCGCAGTTCGTGCAGTCGGGCACGACGACTCACCTGCTTCGCTTCGTCAGCTGGAGAAGTCGAGATCGGGAGCGGCCATCGTCTTGCGGATCTCTTGGTCGAGCGCGTCGACGATCTCGGGGTTCTCGAAGATCTCCGCGCGCTTCTCCTCGTTCAGGCGGTTGCGCACGTAGGGGTCGTCGACCACCTCCATCAGGCGCCGGCCCTTGTGGACTTCGCGGATGACGTAGTCGATCACGCGCTCCTGATCGACGTCGGTGGTGATGTCGGAGACGAACTCCCTGATCCGATCGTTGAT
The DNA here is from genome assembly GCA_963751505.1 of uncultured Coriobacteriia bacterium. Classification (GTDB taxonomy): domain Bacteria; phylum Actinomycetota; class Coriobacteriia; order Anaerosomatales; family PHET01; genus CAVVUM01. Next base: position 207,775 of record CAVVUM010000006.1, on the reverse strand, counting down.
GCTCGGCACACGTCCTCCTGTTCGGGCCTGTCGGGCCTCGGGCCTCTACTCGGGCTCGTCGATGTCGGCGGTGACGTCGAAGCGGGACACGCCTCGAAGGTCGTTTGACAGGATGTCGATGAGCCGCTCCACGTCCGAGCCGCTGATGACGTCGTCGCCTGACTCGCGTTCGCTCTTCATCCGCCGCACCAGCTCGGCGCGCAGTATGTCGATCTTGCCGTGCAGCACGCGGCGGCGGTACGAGACGCGCTGCTCCTCGGCGTACAGCTCATCGAGCAGCTCACGCAGCTCTTCGTTGGACTTGCTTTCGAGGTCGAGCAGGGCCTCGTCGGCCGCTGATCTGTCTTCGCTCACCTGGGATGCCTCCCCTCGGCCTGTACCTGCCTCCGATTGTACCGCACCGCGTCAGCGGCGTGCGGGGTCAACTTGAGGTCGAACCTGCGCCCTCCGCCGGCTCGTTCGTCAGGCCGCGACACGCATCTCATCCTCAAGTGCAGCTGCAGCCTTGAGCTCGTCGTGGGTGAGCTCCTCCTCGACGAACTCGAGCCCGAGGGCTCGCCGAAACGCCTCGACGACGCACTCGCCGACGCGCTCGGGCGTGACGCGCGCGCCGGTGGCCGACTCGATCGTCGCCGTCTCACGCGGCAAGCCGAGCGGCCTGCTGCGGGCTCAGCCTGAAGATCCTCGCCTCGCGTCCGACATCGCGCGAGATGGTGAAGGAGCCGTGCTGAAGCACGGTGTCGCCCGACCAGACCTGCGCCGAGCCCGAGAGCTTGAGCGCCCCCAGCGAGAGGTCGGCCCGCGTGGTGGCGAGGTAGCACGCCGCCGTCGACGTGGACCGGTGGTCTCGCTCGGTCAGCTCTGCCCCCACGCCAAGCAGCCGGTACGCCTCGGCAAGCGGCCGCGCACAGGTAGCGGTACGAGGCGGCCACGCCTCGCGGAACGCCGTCGCCCGGTACGCGCGACGACCGCATAGGTGAGCTCGTCGTCGTGCAGCACGCCGCGCCCGCCGGTCGCAGCGTCGCACGACATCCACGCCGAGCGACTCGCGCGGCGACCAGGTCGACCGAGTCCGGCGACTGGAAGCGCCCGAGCGTCACCGTCGGCCGCGCCCACCGATAGAGCCGCAGCGTCGGCGGCGCGTCGCCGCCCTCGACCGCGAGCTGGATGGCGCGGTCCCGCGCCATGTTCGCGCGCGCCCGGAAGCGGTCCGTCGATGACGAGTCGCCAGCGTGCGCGGCGCGTTCATTCGGCCGACGGCGCCCAGCGCAGGTACGGGCTCGCGCGCCGCGCGCGCCTCGTCGAGCCTGCGCACCGGCGTCGTGTAGGGCGCGCCTCGCACCAGGTCGGGGTCGGCGGCGACCTCCTCGGCGATGGCGAGCATCGCCTCGGCGAACGCGTCGAGCGCCGCGAGCGGCTCGGTCTCGGTGGGCTCGATCATCAGCGCCTCGTCGACGAGCAGCGGGAAGTAGATCGTCGGCGGATGGAAGCCGTAGTCGAGCAGACGCTTCGCCATGTCGAGCGTGCGCACGCCGTGCTCGCGCTTCTGCGATGCGCCCGACAGCACGAACTCGTGCATGCAGATGCGGTCGTAGGGCAGGTCGAAGGCGCCCTTCAGGCGCTCCTTGAGGTAGTTGGCCGAGAGCACGGCCTGCTCGGCGACCTCGGTGAGGCCGTCACCGCCGAGCGCCCGCACGTAGGCGTACGCGCGCACGAGCACGCCGAAGTTGCCGAGGAAGCTGCGGACGCGCCCGATCGACTGCTCCGGGGTGGCCAGGCCGACGCGTGCCGTCGACGAGCCGAATCGGCATCGGGCCCGGGCAGGAAGGCGCGAGAGCTCGCCCGGTCACGCAGACCGGGCCCGCGCCGGGGCCGCCGCCGCCATGCGGCGTCGAGAAGGTCTTGTGCAGGTTGATGTGCAGCGCGTCGAAGCCCTGGTCGCCCGGGCGCGTCTTGCCGAGCACGGCGTTGAGGTTCGCGCCGTCGCAGTAGGCGTAGGCGCCGACCGCATGCACGGCCTCGGTGATCTCGAGGATCTGCGGATCGAAGAGCCCGATGGTGTTGGGATTCGTGAGCATGAAGGCGGCGACGTCTTCGTCGAGCAGCGGCGCGCAGCGCATCCAGGTCCACGAGACCGTCCTCGCCGCTCGGGATCGTGATCGTCTGATAGCCGCACATCGTGACCGTCGCGGGATTGGTGCCGTGCGCCGTGTCCGGGATGACGACCTTGGACCGCGGGTCGCCTGCGGCGGTGTGGGCCGCCCGGATAGCACATGAGCGCCGTGAGTTCGCCGTGGGCGCCCGCAGCCGGCTGCAGCGTGACGCCCGGCAAGCCCGAGACCTCACCGAGCGCCTCGGCGAGACCCACCATCAGCTCGAGCGCGCCTTGGATGGTGTCGAGCGGCTGGTAGGGGTGCAGCCCGGCGAAGCCCTCGAGACGCGCACGCGTCCTCGTTGATGCGGGGGTTGTACTTCATCGTGCAGCTGCCGAGCGGGTAGAGCCCCGAGTCGACGCCGAAGTTCATCTCGGCGAGGTGCTCGTAGTGGCGCATGATCTCGAGCTCGGTGACGTGCGGCAGCAGGGGGCGCTCGGAGCGAACGCACCCGTCGAGTGCCGCGCCCAGGTCGACTTCGGGTACGTCGAGCGTCGGGTCCGAGTACGCACGAGGACTCCGGGGAGCCGATCTCGAAGATGGCGGGCGCGGGGACCGCGGGCGGGAGCGCCGGCGGGGGTGTTGGCGAGCAGCTCACTCACAGCGACGCCACCTCCTCGACGAACGCGTCCATCTCGGCTTTGGTGCGCTTCTCGGTGACCGCGAGGATCACGAGTTCCGGCCCCTCGTCCTCGACGGTGACCACGACGCCGGCGAGGAAGCCGCGCTCGAACATGCGGTCGCGCATCGCCATGGCGTCACCGTCGTACACGAGGGCGAACTCGTAGCCGAACGGCTCTTCGAAGGGGGCGCTGAACTTGCCCGTCTCGATCAGTCGGCTCGCGCAGGTAGTGCGCCTTCGCGACGCACGCCCGCGCGATCTGCGCGAGCCCCTCGCTGCCCACGGCAGCGAGGTACGCGCCGGCGGCGAGCGCGTTGAGCGCGTGGTTGCTGCAGATGTTGCTCGTCGCCTTCTCGCGGCGGATGTGCTGCTCGCGAGTCGAGAGCGTGAGCACGTAGGCCTCCTGGCCGTCGGCATCGACGGTGCGGCCCACCAGCCGGCCGGGCATCTGGCGGACGAACGCGGACTTGCGAGGCGAAGAAGCCCAGTCCCGGCCCACCGAGACTCATGGCGTTGCCAAGGGGCTGCCCCTCGCCCACCACGATGTCGGCGCCGAACGCGCTCGGCGGCTCCATGATGCCGAGAAGGATCGGGTTGGCGGCTACCACGAACAGCGCGCCGGCGTCGTGCGCGACGACGCCGAGGGCCCGCGAGGTCCTCGAGCGTGCCGAGGAAGTTCGGGCTCGCCACGAGCACGGCGGCGACGTCGTCGGCGAGCCTTCGCGGCCACGTCCGTCGGATCGAGCCGCCCACCGGAGTACTCGACGACGTCGACCTCGAGCAGGCCGGACGCGGCGTAGGTGTCGAGCACCTCGAGCCACTCGGGATGCACGCTGCCGGCCACGAGCACCCGCTGGCGTTTCGTGACCCGGCAGGCCATCAGCGCTGCCTCGACGAAGGCGGTCGCGCCGTCATACATCGAGGCGTTGGCCACGTCCATGCCGGTCAGCGCGCAGATCATCGACTGGTACTCGAAGATCGCCTGCAGCGTTCCTTGGGAGACCTCGGGCTGATAGGGCGTGTAGGCGGTGAAGAACTCAGGCTTGCGGAGCACGTGGTCCACCACGCTCGGGATGTGGTGGTCGTAGACGCCCGCTCCGGCGAAGCTCACGATCCACGACGCCGGGATGTTGGCCCCCGCAAGTTGCCGGAGGTGCCGGTCGAGATCGATCTCGCTCATGCCCGGCGGGCAGATCGAGCCCGCCGGTCAGCCGCGCGGCCTCGGGCACGTCGGCGAACAGCTCGTCGACGCTCTCAACGCCAACAGCGCGAAGCATCGCCTCGCGCTGTTCGCAGGTCACAGATATGTGGCGCATGAGGGCTAGCCCTCGGTCACGAAGTCGTCATAGTCCTCGGCGGACATCAGGTCGTCGTACTGCGCGGCGTCGGCCAGCTTGATCTTGACCATCCAGCCCTCGCCGTGAGGATCGGCGTTCACCGTCTCGGGGGTGTCGCCGAGCGCGTCGTTGACGGCGACGATCTCGCCGCTCACCGGCGCGTAGAGCTCGGAGACCGACTTGACCGACTCGATCTCGCCGAAGGTCTCGCCGGCTGCCACGTTGTCGCCCGCGGACGGCAGGTCGACGTAGACGACCTCACCGAGCTGGTGCTGCGCGAACTCCGAGATGCCGACCGTCGCGACGTCACCGTCGACGACGACCCACTCGTGTTCGTTCGAGTACTTGCGATCACTGGGATGTGCCATGCTCTCGTGCGCTCCTCCCTTGCGGCTGCGGGCTACTCAGGCGCCCTGCAGCGAGGTCGACGTGACGAACGGCGCCTTCACGACCGTCGCCGATGCGGTCTTCTTGCGGATGGCGACATCGAGCGACGTGCCCGGCGAGGCGAACTCAGCGGGCACGTACGCGCTCGCGATGCCGGTCTCGAGCGTGGGCGAGAAGGTGCCGCTCGCTACCTTACCCACCTCTATCCCCTCGTGCAACACGGCGAAACCATGCCGCGGGATCGCGCCTTCGACCGTGAGGAAGACGAGCTTGTCGGCGGGGCCCCTCTCCCGCACTCGGGCCACGGTCTCAGCGCCGATGTAGCCGGTCTTCGTCTTCGGACAGACCCAGCCAAGGCCTGCCGAGATCGGATCGGTGTCACGGTCCATGTCGCTGCCGTACAGCGCGTAGCCCATCTCGAGGCGAAGCGTGTCCCGAGCGCCAAGTCCGCACGGGCGTGACCTCGGGAAACGAGAGGAGCAGCCGCCAGACGACGGCAGCGTCAGACGCGCGACAGACGATCTCGACACCGTCTTCGCCGGTGTAGCCGGTGCGGGCGACCAGCGCGGGAACCGCTCCGTCGAGCATCGACCTCGGCGAGGTGGAAGCGCGCCGGCGGTGTCCATCCCTCGCCGGCCAGCTCGGCGAGAACGCCGAGCGCCTTCGGCCCCTGGACCGCGATCAAGCCCGTGCGATCGGACTCGTCGACGATCTCGATGTCGGCCGGTGCGTGCTCGCGGATCCATGCGATGTCGACGTCACGGTTCGCGGCGTTGGCGATGACGAGGTACTCGATGTCGCCGGAGTGGTACACGATGAGGTCGTCGATCACTCCGCCGTCTTCGTCGAGCATGAGGGTGTACTGGGCCTGCCCTACCTCGGATATCCTCGAAAGGTCGTTGGTGAGCAGCCGCTGCAGGAAGTCCAGAGAGCCCGAAGCCCGCGACGCGGAACTCGGCCATGTGGCACACGTCGAACACACCCACTGCCGACCTGACGGCACGGTGCTCGTCGATGATGCCGGCGTACTGGACCGGCATCTCCCACCCCGCGAAGGGCACCATCCGCGCCCCGAGCGCAACGTGCTCGTCGTAGAGAGGGGTTCGCCTCAGCGCGTCAGTCATCAAAGAGCTCCTTGCGACTCATCTCGGACGGTTGGACTGCAGGGCCTGATGGCCCCGCAGCCTGCCCTGCCTACGATACCCCAGCGAGGTCGCGTCGGAGCGCCCTCAGGCGTCGCGGCGCCAGAGGCGCACGAGAGCGATCCACGCACGCTCGAAGAGACCGGGTGCCTCGACGGGTTCGGTCGCGACAAGCGGGACGGTGGCCACCACGCGTCCGCCCTGGGTGAACGTGGCGACACCGACCCGCTGGCCCTTCTCGACCGGCGCCGCCACCGGTGCCATCGTCACCGAGCGTTTGATCGTGCCCGCCAGGTCGAGCACCGGCATGGTGGCGTCTTCTGAGACCTCGCCTCCAACACCCGTGTCCAGGTAGTCGGTGACCGGCGAGACACCGAGCACCGTGCCTGCGGAGGCCAGGCGCTGAGGCCGATAGTGAGCGTAGCCCCAGTCCAGCAGCTCGCGAGCGTCGGCGAAGCGCGCCTTCTCCCCGCCGGTGCCGAGCACGACCGCATAGAGCTCGGTCCCGCCGCGATCGGCGGAGGCCGACCACGCTGTAGCCCGCGTCCGATGTCCAGCCGGTCTTCACTCCGTTCGCACCCTTGTAGCTGCCAAGCAGCAGATTGGTGTTATGGACCTTGATCTTCCCGCCCTTGTACGTGATGGTCGCCTTCGGCTTGCGCACGATGCGCCGGAACTCGGGCTTGGTCATCGCATAGCGGGCGAGCACACCCAGGTCGCGCGCGCTCGACCGGTGCCCCTTCTCGTCGAGGCCGTGCGCGTTCTCGAAATGGGTGTCGTCCAGCCCCAGCTCCTTGGCCTTGGCGTTCATCAGCTTCACGAACTGCTTCTCGCTGCCCGCCACGTTCGCAGCGACGGCGATGGCTGCGTCATTGCCTGACTTGATCAGAAGCGCCTCGAGCAGCTCAGACATCTTGATCTGTGTGCCCGGCCGCAACTCAGAGGTCGACTCGCCCACCTGTGCGACGTACGCCGGGATCTTCACGACCTCGCCGGGCCGGGAGTTCTCCAGGGCGACGACCGCAGTCATCATCTTGGTGAGGCTCGCCATCGCGCGCCTGTCGTCGACGCGTCGCGACCACAGCACGCGTCCGTCCTCGGTGATCAGCGCGCCGGCCCGCATCGAGACATCCGGCAGCGCGTCGTTCGGAACGCCAAGCTCCTTAGGCGCGCGGCCGTCGACCCGATCGCTCGCCCAAGCGCCCGGCGCGAGGGTTCCCGCGACCAGAACGCACGCGATGACGGCCGACGAGACGCGACGCCGCCACTCAGCAGCACGGCGCATCGTGCCGATAGAACTCATGGACGCGCCTGCGGTCGTGTGAGGCTCGATGCCGGGCCGGGTCGCACCGCAGGACACGCGTGGCATTGAGGGAGCTCGACGCAAGAGAAGCCGTTCGGATCGAGGGAGCACGTACGCATGCATCCTACACCGTGGTCCGGTGCTCAGAGCGCCCATCGTCAGCCAGCGGTAACCGTACGCGGCGGGTGTAGCCGGTGAGACCGGCCCAGGCCGAGAAGGCCGCGCTGCTGGCGGGTGCGGTCGTTCTGCTCGCCGGTATGGCGCTGTGGGTACCTCAGGGCGTGCCCGCGCCTCAGCAGCTCGCCGCCCAGGCGCTGCTGTTCGGCGTCTTGCTCTGCGCGGTGTTCTTCGGCCGCAGGGGCGGGTTCGTGGCCGCAGTGGCGGCATCTGTCGGCTATCTGCTGCTACGGATGCCGGAGTTGGCCTCTCACGATCTCGCTGCGGTAGCGCTCTTCGCGATCATCGCGCGGATGCTCTCGTTCGGCGCTCTGGGCATCGTTGGTGGCGAGCTCTTCACCCGACTCAGCTACAACCTCACCCGGCTCGACGGGGGCAGCGCGCTCGACGAGTGGAGCCGTGTGTACAACCAGCGCTACCTGCATGCGATCCTTGCCCAGGGTGCATCACGACACGCCCGCTACGGCGAGCCGCTCTCGGTCGCCGTCATCTCGGTTCCCGCCGAAACCGGCCGAGGGGCCGGACCCACGAGAGCGCGCACGGTCGTCCGGCATGCCGCAGACCACATCCGGGCCGACGTGCGCATGGTCGACGCCGTCGGCAGGCTCGACGACGGCAGGTTCGTGGTCGTCATGCCGCATACCCCTGCCGCAGGCGGGCAGGTCGTCGCGGCCCGGCTCGCCCAGGGACTGAGGCCGGTGTTCGACCCCGCGGGCGAGGCGGTGTCGGCACGCTGTCTGTCGCTGCCAACAGACGCCGACGCCCTTGCGGCGCTCATCGACTCGATTCGACCCGCTGAAGCGGAGGATCAGTTCGATGCGTCCGGCGTGTACAGCTCCGCGGCCTCCATCACCCGGAACCCTGCCGATCGCAGAACGTCTTCAGCACCGTCGGTGTCGACCTTGAACACGTCGACCGCCGCGTCGCCAGACGGCTCCACGAAGCAGTAGGCGTACTCGACGTTCATCTTCGCGGCGTCGAGCGAATCGAGCACGTCGGCAAGCCCGCCTGGGCGATCCGGGATCTCGATGGCGGTGACACGTGTGATCGAGGCGCTGAACCCCCGCTCGGAGAGCAGCTCCTTCGCCCGCGCGGGTGTGTCGGTGATGATGCGGATCACGCCGAACTCGGCGGTGTCAGCGACCATGAGCGCGTGCATGTTGATGCCCGCATCGCCCAGTGCCCTTGTCAACTCGGCGAGCCGGCCTGCGGTGTTCTCGAGAAAGACACTCAGCTGGTCGATCATGACCTAGGACCCTCCCTCTGACCGCAGGTCGAGGACGCGCTTGGCCTTGCCCTCACTGCGGGCGATCGACTTGGGCTCGACGAGCTTGACCGCGATCGAGACGGCCAGCACGGATTCGATCTCGGACTTCACGCGCCGCTGAAGTGCCTCGAGCTCCCGCACCTCGTCGAACGCGAACTCCGGCGCAACCTCGACGTGTATCTCGACGTAGTCCATCGAGCCGCGCTTCGTCAGCACCACCTGGTAGTGCGGTGCAACGCTCGGAATGCCGAGTAGGACCTGCTCGATCTGGCTGGGGTAGACGTTCACGCCGCGGATGATGAGCATGTCGTCGCTGCGGCCCGTGACGCGCTCGATGCGGCGGAAGGTGCGCCCGCACGCGCAGGTCTCCGGGATGATGCGGCTGATGTCGCGCGTGCGGTAGCGGATGACCGGGATGCCCTCCTTGGTGAGCGTGGTGAAGACGACCTCGCCGGTCTCCCCGTCAGGCAGCGGTTCAAAGGTCTCGGGATCAACGATCTCGACGAGGAAGTGGTCCTCAAACACGTGGAGACCGGCCTGGTGCTCGCACTCGCTCGCGACGCCCGGGCCCATGACCTCGGAGAGCCCGTAGATGTCGATGGCCTTCACACCGAGCTCGCGTCTCGATCTGCTTGCGCATCGACTCACTCCACGGCTCGGCGCCGAAGACACCCACGCGGAGCGGCAGCCCGAGCGGGTCGATGCCCATCTCGCGCGCCGTCTCGGCGATCAGCAACGCGTAGCTGGGCGTGCACGCCAGCACGGTGACACCGAAGTCCTGCAGGATCTGCACCTGACGCTTGGTGTTGCCGCCGGACACGGGGATCGTGAGCGCACCGAGTCTCTCTGACCCGTAGTGGGCACCCAGACCGCCGGTGAACAGGCCGTAGCCGTAGGTGACCTGCACGATGTCGTCGGCCGTGGCGCCGGCACAGGCGAACGTGCGGGCCATCAGGTCCGCCCAGCGATCGATATCGCCCTTCGTGTACCCGACGACGCTGACCTGGCCGGTAGTGCCGCTCGACGAGTGAACGCGCACGATCTCTCTCAGCGGCACCGCGAACATATCGTACGGGTAGGCCGCGCGCAGATCGTCCTTCACGGTGAACGGAACGCGCGCGAGGTCGGCGAGGCTTGTCACTGAGCGCGGGTCGAACCCTGCTCCATCGAACTTGCGGCGGTAGGTCTGCACGTTGTTGTAGGCGCGCACGAGCAGCGACTGCAGCCGTTCAAGCTGCAGGGCCTCGAGTTCGCTCCGAGGCATCATCTCGAGTTCCGGCTGGTACAACGCTCCCCCTCCCCCTCGGCCCGCGCGGGGCCGCATCCTACTGGTCGGTCGGGTCGGACGTGCCCCCCGTGCTGGTCGCTTCCGCCGACGGGGCCTTGGCCTTAGGCTTCTTCGTACCCACTCGAACCACCTGTGCCTTCGGGCGATACTTCGAGACGAAGCTGTCCGTGCGCACCACCTTGTCGCCCTTCTTGACGATGCGCTTCACCGTGATGGCACGCCCTGAGATACCGGAGTCCTCGACGACGCGCGAACCGACCGCCATCTTGGGATCCTTGACCTCTTCGGTCGGGAACGGCCGTTCGTCGCGCCAGGGTCCTACCTCAGCCTTGACCTTATAGTCAGGGTCGGTCCCGTAGAGCGAGACCGTGATCGATGAGCTCGTGTAGGAGACCGACACCAGCACCCAGTGATCGGTGTCGTTCTTGAACTTGAGGTCAGGACCGCCCCACGAGACCGTCGCGTCTCGGCCCTTCGGGTAGTGCGAGATGTAGAAGGAGTGGTTGCGTCGTTCGACGACCGGGAGACCCGACTCGAACACGGAGTTGAACACCGTCGTGCCCACCTGGCAGACACCGCCACCGAGCTGGGGCACCAGCTTGCCGTTGACGATCGCGTTGGCCTCTTGGTAGCCCTTCGAGGCGGTCCGCTGGCCGGCAGCGCCGTTGAACGAGAAGGTCCCGCCCGGCTCGATCAGCGTGCCGTCCAGCGAGTCGCCGAGCAGGTGGATGTTGTTCACGCGCGGACGGTTGCCCGACTCGTAGGTCGTGGTGTAGGTCGAGATGCGCTCCTTGATCCCCATCGAGCGCGCCTTCTCGGTGGTGATCTTGGGTTGGGTGCGGGTCGTGCGTAACGCCACGGTACGGTCGGACTGCGGATTCTTGAGCTTGGAGGTGAGCGACACCGACAGATCCTCGATGTCGGGACCTATCCCCTCCTGCGAAGGCACGATCGTGACCTTGCCGTTCGAGGTCTTGAACCTGGCGTTCTTCGCAGGCCGACCGACATCCTTGCCGAGCGCGCCAAGAATCGGCTTCTTGGCCTTCTTCGGCGAGACGTAGACCGCGAGCTCGCTCGTGCCCGCGCGGGCGGGCGCTGCCGAGCCGGTCGTCTCGGCGGCGGGCTTGAAGGCCAGCCACTTCGCAATCTGCTCGGGCGAGAACTCCCACGACGAATCGTCGAACGTGATGGTCGCGGGCTCCGTGACCATGCTCTCCGCCACCTTGGCGGCACGCGCGGCCGCCGGGGCGGTCACCGTCATCCGGTCGACCGGCACGGGCGCGGTCACCGCGTGGTCGCCCGACCGAGAGAACGCCGACAGGATGAGCCGACCGGCGGCGTCCCTGATCCAGTGCGCGGCCGTTCCGCCCGTCGACCACGGTTGCGGTCGTGCCCTGCATCTTCACCGTGGCGTTGACCGCCGGATCGTCAGTACCGGCCGCGATGGTCTCCAGAGTCGAAGCGAGCAGGCCGGGGTCGGCGACTGGGCGCGGGGTCGAGCTCGACGCCACGCACGAGCGCACCGAGGCGCTCGGCGAACTGTTCGGGCGGTGAGCCGGAGCGCCCGACCGCCATAGCGCGGGCGACCTGGGCGTCGTGATCGTAGGCAAGGCCCACCTGCTCGGCGGGCACTTCCCAGCGCTTCTCCTTGTAGGTGACGGTGACCGGCACCTGCCGAGCGCTTGAGGAGCTCGGTGCGAAGCGCCGCGCGAGCGAGCTCCGGCGACATTCCCCCGACCCGCACTCCCGCGATCGTCACGCCCGGATGGACCCGACCCGCGGTGACCGCGACCTCGACACCAACGAGCACGGCGACGAGCGCCAGCGCGACCGCCACACCGATGATGACGGGCCTCGTGCTGCTCGACGACGTGCGCGCCTGAGCCCGATGGGCACGGCGCGCGCGATACTCGGCTGCGGTCGATGGGTTATCGGGTTCGGTCACTCAACCTCCGGACGTGATTTGCTACCTAGGATTATCGCAGGTCACAAGCGACATGCGTGCCAGACGTCACCCTTGCTCGATGGCGCGCTCCACAACCGAGCGCCAGTGCTCGGCACGCCGCTCGGCTGTCGCCTTGTCCGGGCCCTCTGCCCACACGTTGACGGTCGGCTCGATGCCATCGGGCAGAACGAGCGCCCAGCCGTCATCGTAGAGCGCGCGCACGCCCTCCGTCAGGTCGGCCGGTGCGTCCGCGACCTCCTCGGTGACCGTACGCATCACCACGCCCTTGCGGTCGGTCGGACAGAAGACCTCCACGTGCACCTTGTGGAACTCGGGCAGGCCTGCCACGACCTCGTCCATCGTCGCACCGACTCGGTCGAGCATGCGCGCCGCCATGCCCACGGCGAGCACGCCGTCGAAGGCCGGGAAGAAGTCCCCGAAGATGAACCCGCCGAGCGTCGAGCCGGCAAAGACCGCTCGGCCGTCGAGCACCGCCTGGGCGAGCGCGCGGCGCGAGCGGCCCGGCCGCACGACCGAGCGCCCGTAGCGAGCCGCAATCGCGTCGACCGCGATCGAGGCGTTCAGCGGCACCGCGATCGCGCCCTCGGTCTCGCCACGCGTACGGCACCACAGGTCGGTCATCAGATGCAGCGTCGTGTCGCCGTCGAGCTGGCGGCCCGAGTTGGTCATCAGCTTCACGCGTTCCGCGCCCGCGTCCAAGATCACACCGAAGTCGGCACCGAACAGCTCCACCGTCTGGCACAGCTTGGTGACAGCGGCTTGGTCCGGCTCCGCGCCGCACGGCCCGCCCTGCTCGCTGTCGATGACGGGGTTGAGAGCCACGAGGTCCAGGTGCCAGGCGCTGGCCACCTGCGGCAGGATGAGCGACCCGGTGCCGCAGCGCATGTCGACCACGACGTTGCGAACTCCGACTCCCAGATCGGCGGCGGCGATCGCCTCGTCGAGCGCCGCGGCGTAGTACTCGAGTGGGCGGGCCGGATACATGATCTCCCCGACCTCGTCGAAGAACGCACGGCGGAACTCGCCGCGGAAGTAGAGCCGCTCGATCTTCTTCTGCTCCCACGGAGCGATGTCGAGCCCGTTCTTGTCGAAGAACCGGATCTCGAGTGCCTGCGCATCGAAGGGCGACACCGCGATGTGGATGCCCGCCACGCAACGCGTCTTCTGGGTCGTGAACCGGCTGAGCGCCGGAGACGCGACCCGCAGGTCGCGCACGTTGACGCCCGCCGCGTTCAGCCCCGCGACCATCGCGCGCTTGACCATTCGGGCCGGCTTCGACGTGTCGCGCGTGACGACCACGTGCCCGCCCTTGGGCAGCAGCGACCCGAACGCCTCCGCCGTGCGCAGCGCAAGCTCCGGGGTGATGTCGATGCCCACCAAGCCCGGAGAGGCCGCCGTCGGCGAACAGCGAGCGCGACGCGGTCGACTCCCAGATCAGCGAGGAGGTCACCGTGGCGGCTGGCTCGATGCGCTTGTACGGGTAGACCTGCACGTCGGCGCCGATGTGCGCACCGTGCCCGACGGTCGACTCGTCGCCGATCGTCGCGCCCACGTCGATGACCGCGCGAGCTCGCACGTCGACGTGCCGACAGAGCACCGAGCCCTCGACCCGCGACTGCTTGCCGATGAAGGTGTCGTCCCAGACAACGGTGTGACGCACGGAGGCGTCGTTGCCGACGACGCAGTTGTCGCCGATCACGACGTAGTCACCCACGAAGGCACCCGCGCGCACCTTGGCGTTGTCGCCGATGACCACCTTGTCGCCGAGTCGTGCGTCCGGATCGATCACCGCGCTTTCCGCGACCCAGACGCCCTCGCGCGCATGCACGCCGGGCACGAAGATCTTCGCCTTGCCGTCGAGAATGTCGCGGTGCACGTCGAGGTAGCTGTCTCGACTGCCCACGTCGCACCAGTAGCCCTCGGCGGTGAAGCCGTAGAGCTCGTGGCCCTTCTCCATCAGCTTCGGGAACAGGTCTGCCGAGAAGTCGTAGGGGCCCTCGGCGGGGATCTCGCCGAGCACCCACGGCTCCACGACGTAGATGCCGGTGTTGATGAGGTCGCTGAAGACCTGCCCCCACGTGGGCTTCTCCAAGAAGCGCTCGATCCGGCCGTCTCTCGGCGGTGATCACCACGCCGAAGTCGAGCGGGTCGTCGACGCGCTTGAGCGCGATCGTCACCGCGCCGCCCATCCGCTTGTGGTACTCGACGAGCTCGCCCAGGTCGATGTCGGTCAGCGCGTCGCCCGAGATCACGACGAACGGCTCGTCGCCGGCGAGCAGTTTCTCGGCGTTCTTGACCGAGCCCGCTGTGCCGAGCGGGACCTCCTCGATGGCGTACTCGATCGTGACGCCCCACTCGTCGCCATCGCCGAAGTAGTCGCTGATCGCCTGAGGCATGAAGGCCAGCGTGGCGACGATCTCGGTGATGCCGTGGTGCTTCACCAGCCCGACGATGTGCTCCATGACCGGCTGGTTGACGATCGGGACCATCGGCTTGGGGCGCAACGAGGTGAGCGGACGCAACCGCGTTCCTTCACCGCCGGCCATGATGACGGCCTTCATGGTCACGCCTCCTTCATGCTTGCACCGCGCGCAGTTCGCGCAGCTGACGGACCCCATCGAGGGTGTAGATCCCGGCCGTCGTGATCGACGTGACGATGCCGACGTAGAGGAAGAAGATGCCGAGTGCCGCCGGCTCGCTGTCGAGCCCGGGCAGCGCCGAGGTCGCCACCACGCCCAGGCCCGGCACGATCGGCCAGTTCGAGGATCAGGTCGGCGAACCCGAAGAGCAGCAGAGCTGTCGTGAGCTTGCCGAGGAACACCACCCTCGGTACCTGCCCGCCACGCCGGACGATGAACGCGAACACACCGAGGAGGTAGAGATCGCGGACGAGCAGCACGATGACGACCCAGAGTGGCACCCGGCCCTCGAGGTAGACGCCGAGAACGCCGGCGCCGATCAGGAGGCGGTCGACAACGGGATCGATGGCGCGGCCGAGTTCGGTGACGGTACCGGTGCGCCGCGCGATCTGCCCGTCGAGCCAGTCGGTCGAGGCCGCGACGGCGAACAGGAAGAACGCGACGACGTCGTTGTTGCCGGCAACGAGCACCGTGAAGAAGATCGGGACGAGCACGAGCCGCAGGATCGTGATGATGTTGGCGAGTGTGTAGACGTCGTGGCTCGGGGCCGCCGCGGAATCGGGCGAGTCGGCACCTTCCCGGTGCTCGGCGCGCTCTTCTACCACCACTTCCTCCTCTTGAAGAACCACATCATCCAGACCGCGATCGCCAACATGCCGCCGACCACGGCCCAGAACGACCAGACTCGCGTCACCGGCGGCCACATGCCGCGAATCACGTTCATTCCGTAGATACCCGAGATGAGGGTGAGCGGCATGAAGATGGTCGCGACGACCGTGAGCTGCTTCATGATGTCGTTCATGCGGTTCGAGACCGAGGACAGGTAGATGTCCATGGCCGCAGACGCGATCTCGCGCGCGGTCTCGATCGAGTCCTCCACCCGCGCGAGGTGGTCGCCGACGTCCTGCAGGTAGCGATAGGCCTCCTCGTCGACCAGCTCGCGCTCGCGAGCGAACTCGCGGAGGATGTCGCGCTCCGGCCCGACGATGCGGTGCAGCTTCACCAGCCGGCGCCGCACGGTGTAGATGCCCTGCATCTCCTCGCGCGTCGGATTGTCGAGCAGGTTGTCCTCGATCTCCTCGAGTTCGTCGGAGAGCGCGTCGACGACGGGCAGGATCGAGTCCACGAGGCGGTCGATGAGCCCGTGCAGGACGAAGTCGGCGCCTTTGGGCATGAGGTCCTCGGCCCGCTCGGCGACCTCGTCGACGGCCTTCAGGCGGTCTCGGTGGACGGTGATGAGATGGTCCTTGCCGAGAAACACGTCGAGCTCGTGAGTCGGGACGTCATCGCCGTCCGGTTGGACCGGGGTGAGCCAGATGAGGAAGATTCCCGAGCGGTAGTTCTCGATCTTGGGGCGCTGCGGGAAGTGCAGGCAGTCTTCGATGGCGAGCGGATGAAGGTCGAAGCGAACGGCAAGCGCGTCGAGCGTGTCCTGGTCGGGCCCGAGCACGTCGACCCAGGCCCAGCCGGACGCCTGAGCAGCCTCGATGTCATCGAAACCGCCGGTACGTAGCCGGTCCGCCTCGAGCCAGCGGACGGTGACCTCGGCCATGCGCAGCTCCCCTCAGCGACGTCGCCCTCAAGTGTAACCGCCGAGAGGCGCCAACGGGTGCCCGAAGCCGCCGCCTTCGGCTGCAATGCCAGCGTCACGAAACGAGTGGTACGCCGAGCGCGATTGCTCGCGCTACCCGCCGCCGAGAATCTCAACGGCGACCTGGACGAGCTCGATTGCGCCGACGAGCGCCAGTGGAACGGTCAGGCACGTCGCGAGGATGTTGAGCACCGAGCGCTCCTTCCACCGCCACAGGCACAGCACATTCATGACCGCAGCAACGATCACCACCACTATCGCGACGGTCATCGCTCCGTCCCGGACCACGGCCAGCGCACCCGTCGCCTGATCGAGTATCCCGCTGAGAAGCGGCATAGCGAACCACAAGACGCCGGCAGCCGCCGAGACGCCGACCGTCCAACGACCGATGCGGCTCACCGGAGCAGAAGTCAGCTCCCCACCGTGGCTCCGAAGCGTCTTCCGGGTCATGTGCGAGAGTCGACACCGCTCTCACCCCCTCGTGGGGCGCACCTGACTTCGCGCCCTCACTGAGGTATGTTCCCGCCCTGCTGAACTTCGCACCCACCGAGGCCGACAGCTCGCGAGCGCGACGGCCGGCTGACAGAGCGGGTCTGGTCGAGGAAGGTTCCGGTAAGGCCGCTCGATACCATCAGATCACGGCGCAGTCCACGCTCATTTCCTCTCAGGCTTGGCCGGGCTCGTGCCGATACCCTCAGTAGGATCTGCGCTGACGCGATCGGGAGGACACCTCATGACGTACGCCTACATCGTCGGTGGGTTAGCTGTTTGGACGTTGGCGTGCGTTGCAGCCCTCTCGCTCGCTCGGGCGGCGGGAAGAGAGTGCCCCACTCCGACGTGCGATGTCGCCGAGGCCAGCGCAACTCACCGCATCCCGGCCCCTCGTGGTTCGGAGGACCGAGACCGCGAAGCCGCTGTAGAGATCGAGCCGACGTTCACGCCCAGCCGGCCGCGCAACCGCTTCCTAGCGCTCGACTACGCTGCGTCCATCAGCCATAGCGCGCGAGGACGGCCTCGGCACAGCGCATGCCGTCCACCGCGGCAGACATGATGCCGCCCGCGTAGCCCGCACCCTCGCCGCAGGGATAGATGCCCCGCAGATTCGATTGCAGGGCGTCATCGCGCACTACGCGCACCGGGGAAGACGAGCGCGTCTCCACCCCCGTGAGTAGCGCGTCCGCCGTCGCGAACCCGCGCATGCGGCGATCCAGATCGGCGCCGCCTCGCGCAGCGACGAAACGACGAAGTCCGGAAGGCACTGCGCGAGGTCGACGTACTCGACTCCGAGTGGATACGTTGGCTCCACATCGCCCGCGGCCGAAGACGCGACACCCTGCAAGAAGTCGCCCATGAGCTGAGCGGGTGCGCGGAAGTCCCGTCCGCCGAGTTCGAACGCTGCGTGCTCCCAGCGCCGCTGAAAGCGCACGCCTGCCAACGGGTGGTCGCCCTCGAAGTCGCTCGGCAGCACGCTCACGAGGAAGGCCGCATTCGCGTTTGAGCCCTCGCGGGCGAACCGGCTCATGCCGTTCGTGACGACGCCCCCCGCCTCGCTCGCAGCCGCTACCACCCAGCCGCCGGGGCACATGCAGAAGGTGTAGACCCCGCGACCGGAAGGCAAGTGGCACGAGAGCTTGTACTCCGCCGCACCGAGCGCGGGATGACCCGCCGCGGCGCCATACTGCGCGCGGTCCACCATGCAGCTGATCGTGCTCGATCCGAACCCCGATCGAGAACGGCTTGTGCGCCAGACGCGCGCCGCGCAGGTGGAGCATGTCGAAGGTATCGCGTGCGCTGTGCCCCGTCGCCAGGATGAGTGCCTCGGCAGCGAACTCCTCGCGTCCGCGATCGCTCTGCGTCACAACGCCGCGGAGCGTGTCGTCCGAGTCGAGGATGAGGTCGGAGAGCAGCGTCCCAAAACGGACCTCGCCGCCGAGCGACTCGATCTCCTCCCGCAGCCTTCTCACGGCCCCGGTGAGGTGGTCCGTGCCGATGTGTGGCTTCGCCTGCCAGAGTATCTCCTCGGGTGCGCCTGCACCGACGAGTGTCTCCAGGACGCTGCGGCATCGGGGGTCGCGTGTGTTGGTGGTGAGCTTGCCGTCGGAGAAGGTCCCCGCGCCGCCCTCGCCGAACTGGATGTTCGAGTCCGGGTCGAGCACGCCTTCACGGATGAAGGTGCCAACCGCACGAACGCGCTGCACCCACCGCCGCGCCTCGCTCAAGAACGAGCGGCCGCGCGCCTGACCGCGCCAGAACAAGCGCCGCGAAAAGTCCCGCAGGGCCGGTGCCCACGACGACGGGACGCACCTCGGGTGCTGACGGCAGACTCGCGACGGCGGGCAGCGGCTCGGTGGCCGCGATGAAGACATCGTCGTCCCCGACCCGGCGCACCACGTCCGCCTCGGTTTCGCCGACCGCGTCATCGAGCGTCACGCCGAGCGCCACCACGAAGTGGACGTTGCTCTTGCGACGGGCGTCGACCGAGCGCTTGAGCAGGCGCAGTGAGGCGATTCGCTCCACGGCGACGCCAAGGCGTCTGGCGGCCGCGCGCCTCAACGCCCCCTCGGCCGAAGGCCCCCCTGCCGAGAGCGGCAGCGCGAGGTTCCTGACCTCTATCACTCGGGCCCTCTCGGGCTGCAGTCGGGTTCCGCGGCGCGCGCCATGGCGAAGCGAGCGGCGGCCTCGCCGGCCACGATGCCCGACGCCCAGGCCCAGTGCAGGTTGTAGCCGCCCGAGCGGCCGTCGATGTCGAGCACCTCGCCGGCGGCGAACAGCCCGTCCGCGTGGCGCGATGCCATCGTGCTCGGATCGAACTCCGAGACCGCCGCGCCACCGCGGGTCACCTGTGCCTGGCTGGCGTCACCCATGCCGATGACGCTCAGTCTGAAGTCCTTGAGAAGCGCAGCGAGACGGGCCTGAGGCAGCTCCTCGGCCGGCGTGGCCGAGACCGATTCCGGCGGCGCGCAGGATCGCACGCGCAACTCGCTCTTGAAGCATGCCGACAAAGAACGTCTCGGCCGTTCGCCAGGCGAGATCGGCGCAGCGATGCGAGATCATCGCCTGGAGGTCGAGCGCGGCGACATCCGGGAAGAGATCGATCGAGATGACGCATCCCGGCTGTAGGTAGCGAGAGAGGTCGAAGATCATGATCCCGCTGACTCCGTAGTCGCGGAACAGTAGCTCACCGCGCTCAGTCGCGACCGCATCGCCGCCGGTGTCGTCGTCGGCACCGACGAGAAGTGTCGCGGCGCACCGCACCCGCACGCCTGAGAGTCCGCGTATGGGCTCGGTGTCCGTCCGTATCGGCCCGAGGACGGGGACGCTGTCGACCAGTCCGTGTCCCAGACCCGCAAGGAGCGAGCCGCCGCCGGTCGCGACGACCACGGCCTCCGCGCGGACCATCTCACCGTCTGGGAGATCGCCTCGAAGCCTGCCGAGCTGGGATTCCTGCGAGACGCGCCCGACCTCGAATCCGCATCGCACCTCCACCCCGAGGTGCGCGCACTCCAGCCGCAACACGTCGAGGACGGAGCCGGCCGCGTTCGTCGCGGGGTAGACGCGCCCTTCGTCATCGGCGGATGTGAGCAGGCCCATCGTGCCGAAGAAGGAGCGAATGGCCTCGCAGGGATACCTGCCGAGAATCGGCTCGACGAAGTCGGGATGGTTGTAGGCCAGCGGCGATATGGAGAGGTTCGTGAGGTTGCAGCGCCCGTTACCGCTCGCCAGGATCTTCCTCCCCACGCGAGCACCTCCCTCGAGAATCGTGACCGCCGCACCAAGCCGCGCCGACGCGATAGCTGCCGATAGCCCGGCCGCTCCCCCGCCGATGATCAACACTCTCGACTTCCGCATCGCGTCCCTTCTCGATCGCGTCACTCTACGAGAGGCTGGTCCAGCGTAGCCCACACACCGTCGCTCACTGGACGTACACCACCCGCCCCGGTCAACTCCATTGCGCCGGATGTGATGTCGCCGGAGTCGAGCACCTCCCCCATCAGGCTCTCGAGTTGCACTGCCGTCACCCCCTGGGTATGCGACGTGAGAAGAACGAATGCCGGCTCGTCGGTGAGTAGCGCCCTGCACTGGCCCAGCGTTGCGGCAAGATCCCTCTCTATTCTGTACTGCTCGCCCTTGACGCCATGTCCGAACGAGGGCGGGTCGAGCATGATCGCATCGTACGCGCGACCGCGGCGAATCTCGCGCTCCAGGAACTTGCCGACGTCATCGACTATCCATCGTATGGGAGCCGCCGCCAGTTGGTTCAACCCGGCGTTCTGTCTTGCGCGGGTGACCATCGCGCGAGAGGAGTCCACGTGGCACACAGAGCAGCCCGCACGCGCGGCGGCGAGTGTTGCGCCGCCTGTGTACGCGAACAGGTTGAGGACGTTCGCTCCGCCCGCGTCTGAGGACCTGAGCGTGTCGGTGATCCAGTCCCACAGCAGGCGCGTCTCCGGGAACACGCCGAGATGACCGGCGGGCGTGGGTCTCAGTTCCATGGCGATGTCGTTGATCGTGACGATCCAGCCTGAGGGCAGCTCGGCGCTGCCAAGCGTCTGCCATCCGCGCTCTCGGTCGAAGGACGCCACGGATCTCGCCCACATCTCGGGCTTCTGCTTCTTCCAGGAGGCTTGGCGCGCAGGGACGTATCAAGACCACATCGCCGAAGCGCTCGAGCTTCCGCTCGTCGCCGCTGTCCAACAACTCGTATTCGTTGATCATCGTGTGGTTCGTGCCCATCGGAGATGTCATGTCCATCAGGATAGCGCTCGCGAGACCGCTCGATGCGTTTGGAGGTCGGCCGCCGGACTGCGGCGCTGTCGTATACCGACGAACGCCGCCTCCTCCCGAGTCCCCCTTGCGTGCCGGTGGCCGAAACAGCAGGACCGGGCGACCCCGAAGGGCCGCCCGGTCCACAAGAACATGTGCGGGCCGTCCTAGATGACGGTCACCGAAGTAGCCTGCTGCTTGCCGTTCTGGCCGGTGGCCTCCGTGAAGGAGACGGCCTGACCCTCGTCGAGGGACTTGAAGCCCTCGCCCTGGATCTCGGAGAAGTGGACGAACAGATCGTCGCCACCCTCGCGCTCGATGAAGCCGTAGCCCTTGTCAGCGTTGAACCACTTGACCTTACCTTCAGACATGCGAACCTACCTTCTCGCCCCAACGGGGCAAAACAAAACGACGTGACTGTCCGCCAGAAAGCGGTGTGTCACGTCGCAATCTCACGAGCCCCCATGGCTCGCCTGCAAAGCATAGCATGTTTTGCGCCAGGACTTGCATGCCAGCGACACGAGCCTTGCGCCCGACCTATCAGGTAACCGCCCGCTGCGCAGTAGAGCTCCCAAGACGGTAGTGCACCGTGTACTGAATCGACCGCAGCATCGGCCATGTGGCGAACCATCGGTACCAACCCAGCTTCGGCTCGTCTTCGTCGAAGTACGTCCACTCGCCGAGCAACTCGATTCCTGGCGCCCAGCTCTCCATGTCCCGCGAGGTGTTCATCCCGAAGGTGTAGACGACGTTCTCGGAGAGCCCGAATTGGCGCTTGAACTTGCCGCGTCCGAACCAGCTGCCGAGCATGCGGACTGCCTGGCTGCTGGCGATCTCGGCGACGAGTTCGGCGCCGGGGAACCGCTCCCGCAGCGTGGTGACGAGCGCGCGGACCTCCTCAGGTTGCAGGTACATGAAGAGCCCCTCGGCGACGAAGAGGAACTTGTGACCCGGCTTGTTGGGGAGCGCGTCGAGCCAGATGAAGTCGAGCACCGAAGCGGCGATGAAGTGCATGCGGTCGGTCTCCGAGTGGAACCGGCGACGCAAAGCGATGACCTCGGGCAGGTCGAGGTCGAACCAGAGAGCGCGCGAGTTGTCGCACCGGCGGCGACGGTCGTTGAGGCCGCAGCCGAGGTTCACGACGATGCCGTCGGGTTCGCGCGAGAGGAACTCGGCGACGTCGCGGTCGTAGTGGCGGATGCGCAGCGACATGCTCGTGAGCAGAGCGCTCGGTAGCTTGCCCTTCGCGAGCCGCCTGAAGAGGCGTTTGTCGCTGTGTTCGAAGTACGTGTCGAGCTGGCGTGTCAGCTCAACCGCGCCCGCGTCGACCATGATCGGATCGCGGCGCTGCGACTCGAGGGCAAGCGAGTACAGCGGGAGGAACAGCGTCTCCGAGACGGCACTGATCTGTGCGTCTTCGACCTCACGGTCGCCCCCTCCGAGCCTTTGCGCCACTCACTCAATGCGCTTCGGGATCGCCAGTGCGAACGCGAGCGACGACCAACTCACCGCCATCACCACGATTACCACGGCCCGTACCAGCGACGGCCACCCTAGCTGCCAGATTGCGAGCCCTACCATCCACGGCAGCAGCAACAGCCACATCGCCGCCTGCATCACGAACGGCTGCGTGCGCGTCCACACCCAGGCGGCATCGAGACCTCCGGGAAGCGTCGCAAGGTACGCGAAGCACCCCCACCCGCCGAGGAGAACCGCCCACCAAAACGCGATCGCCGCCCAGCGAAGCCGCGGATGTGCCTCGAGGTTGGCGGGGGTGCCGCTGACCGCGAGTGCGATGAACCCGACGATCACGAGAACCATCGCGAGGACGAGGAGTGTGTACGTCACCGCGCTAGCGCCTCGGCCGTCCGCTTGATGCCAACGAGCGTCTTGTGGCTGAACAGCGCACCGCCGAAGTTCAGCGGGCCGTTCCACATCCAGCGCGCGAAGCCGGTCTCGGTACCGTCGGCGCGCATGCGAAGCAGCAGCCTTGTGCCGCCGTCGGCTGTCGGCCGCATGAAGAACGCCATCGTGTTCTCGGTCCAGGTCTCAGGCAGCGGCGCCTTGCCCAGCTGCGCGGGATCGAGGCTACCGGCCGCAAGCACGAACGAACGGCCGGGCTCTGCACCGACCACGGTGTAGCTGACCATGTCGTTGATGTTGATCTCGTCGCCGACTTTGACGTTCTGAAGCTCGGGCACGATGCGCGTCGAGAAGTGGCCGTCGACGAAGTCCGAGGACTTGGTCATGTGGTAGAACCAGTCCCAGCCGTACCAGCCTGCGCGGTGCTGCCCCATCTGTTGGATGAGCGCGTAGACGGTCGCCGGCGGAGCGCGCGATGGAGACGGCCTTGGTCGACACCTCGCGCGTGGCCGGGAAGAGGTCGTCGCCGGGCAGGGGCGCCGCGACCTCCTCGGGAGTGGCACCCCAACGGTCGGTGAAGCTGCGCGTCAGCGGCGGCACCAGCACGAAGCCGACGATCAGGACGGCGATGAGGCCCGCGAGAACGATGCCGACCCACTGCAGGATGCTGAGGATGATGGGGCCTATCTTCTTGTCCCTTCGGTGCAACGCGTGTTAACCTTACGATGTAAGGGCTTACGGTGTAAGGTAGTTGATTGCACATCAAGGGTCAACCCCATTCCGCTAGGAAGGTTCCCCCAAATGGTTTCGAAGCGTTCGGCGCCGCTCACCAAGCCTGAGATCTTCGCGGTGGCGCTCGCGATCGTTGATACCGAGGGCATCGACGCGCTCTCGATGCGTCGGCTTGCCCGCGACCTCGGCGTCGAGGCGATGTCGCTCTACCGGCCGCTTCGCTACACCTCGAGCAGCACGACCGCGTCCACGAACAGGTCGTACTCGTTCTCCTCGTCGAGGTCGTGTACGTGCACCTTCTCGACTTCCCCTCCGCCGCCCACGGACAGCAGCCGCGACTTGTAGAGGACCTTGACGTCCGAGCGCTTGATCTCGCCGATGAGTTCCTCGGGCAGTCCGAGCGTGTCGAGTTCCGTGAGAAAGACAACGCGCGGCGTGACCTTGGTCAGTTCGAGCGCGAGCTTCGCGGTCGCCGGGCCCTTGTCCAGCACCAGAACGCGCTTGCCCTCGAGCTCGGCGATGTCATTGACCTGCTTGTAGACGCCGAGGCCGGCATACTCATCCGCGTTCTCGACCTCGTTCAAGCCCGGCATATCGCACCCGCCGAGCGGCGCTTCCGTTTCCTCCGCGGTGCTCGGCTCGAGGCGGATGCCGGCGCGCCAGTTCTTGATTGCGTCATGCAGTGCGTCCGCGGCCAGGTTCGAGCAGTGCATCTTGATCGGCGGCAGACCGTCGAGCGCCTCGGCGACGTCCTTGCGCGTGACCTCCAGCGCCTCGTCGAGCGTCATGCCCAGCACGAGCTCGGTCGTCATGCTGGAGGTCGCTACGGCAGAACCGCATCCGAACGTCTGGAACTTGATCTCGACGATGCGGTCGTCTTTGATGCGCAAGTACATCTCCATGATGTCGCCGCACACGGGGTTGCCCACCCGGCCCGACCGCAACGTCGTCGCCCTCGAGCATCCCGACGTTGCGCGGGTTGCGGAAGTGGTCGAGCGTCTTTTCCGAGTAGCTGGTCGACTTCAAGGCGACCTCCTTCTACGACGTGCGGTACAGCGGCGACATGCGCCGCAGCTTGTCGACGATCCCGGGCAGGACTGCGACCACGCGGTCCACGTCGCTCTCTTTGCTCCAGCGGCCGAAGGTGAACTCGAGCGAGCCGTGCGCCTCCTCGTGGAGCAGGCCGCACGAGATCAGCGTGTGCGACGGCTCGAGCGTCTTACTCGAGCACGCCGAGCCGGTCGCGACCGAGATGCCCTCCTCGCGCATGAGCAGCACGAGCGACTCGCCTTCCACGCCCTCGAACCGGAAGTGCGCGTTGCCGGGCAGGCGCTCTGTCGGATGGCCGTTGAGGTGCGCGTCCGGAATCGCGGCGAGGACCTCGCGAACAAGCCGGTCACGCAGCGAGGCCATGCGCGAGGCATCGTCGGCGAGCTCGCGCGACATGATCTCGGCCGCCGCCGCCATGCCGACGATGCCGGCGAGGTTCTCAGTGCCCGACCGCAGGCCGTTCTCCTGGCCCCCGCCGAATGCGACCGGCGCGACCTTCACGCCCTTGCGGATGTAGAGTGCGCCGACACCCTGCGGGCCGTAGATGTCGTTGCTGGAAAGCGTCAACAGCCCGACGCCCACCCGGCTCACGTCTATCGGGAGCTGGCCTTGGGCCGCGACCGCGTCGGAGTGCAACACCGCGCCGGTGCCAGCGACGACCTCGGCGATCTCGGCCATCGGCTGCACGGTCCCGATCTCGTTGCTCGCCCAGCCGATCGAGACAAGGATCGTCTCGGCAGTGATGCGTTTGCGCAGCTTCTCAGGATCTATGCGTCCGAACTGGTCGGGCGGCACCTTGCTGACCCGAAAGCCCGCCTTCTCGGCCATCTTCCCGAGGTTGTGGATCGAGATATGGTCGACTTCTGAGATGACGATGTGGTCGCCGGCACGCCGGTTGCGATTCGCGTAGCCGAGAAGTGCGAGGTTGCTCGACTCGGTGGCGCCGGAGGTGAAGACGACCTCCTCGGGCAGCGCCCCGATAGAGGCCGCGATCTTCGCGCGCGCGCTCTCGAGCGTAGAGGTCGCGTCGTCGCCGACCCCGTGGAGCGAAGCGGGGTTGCCGAACCGCTCGGTGAAGTACGGCGTCATCGCCTCGACGACGCGAGGATCGACCGGTTTCGCGGACTGGTAGTCGAGGTAGACGTCGCCCCTGTCGAGTGCCCCTGCACACGGCGGTCAGAAGCAGATCGTCGCGCTGGCATCGAGCGCGAGATCGTTGAGCGTGGCTGCCCCGACGACTTTCGCGCCGTCGATGAGCTCGACTGTTTCCCAGCCGAGCATCTGCTTGCTGGCCTCGCACGCGTACACCGGAATGCCCTCGGCAAGCGCGGCGTCCATCATCTCGCCAGCACTCGGGAAACTGCCGAGCTGGACCTTCTCGAGCGCGCCGGGCTGCAGCATCGTGAGCCCCATCCCGAGGTAGTAGAGCACCGGGTTCTGGCCCATCGCCTTGGCCGAACGCGCCAGCACGAGCGGCGAGTACTGGCGCTCAGGCGCGTCGCTCGTCTGCACATACAGGATCATCTTGTCGTCCTTCATGGCCTCTCCTCAGGTCGGGCGCGGGCACAGGACCCGCGCGGCGATTCGACCGCGCGCGACAGCAGTGCGCGACTACGCACCGCGACGAATCAGGTAGCGCTTGTAGTCTCCCTCGTCCTCGACCGCGACCATCTCGTGGCCCGCACGCTTCGCAAAACGAGTCAGGTCCTCGTCGGCGGCAGGGTCATCGGCAAGCACCTCGAGCACCTCACCGGGCTCGAGCGCGTCGATAGCCGTCCGCGCTTGAAAGAGCGGTTCGGGACAGAGCAACCCGATTGCGTCGAGCGTATCTGCGGGGTCTTGACTGCCTGACACGGTGACCTCCAAGTCCCGAAGTGCAGCACGCGGATGCAGTCCGCTCCTGAGAAGGAGTGTTCCCGCCGCGAGCGAACCGAAGCGCAGTCGCTGGGGCGCGTCGTGGCAGACGCAACGGGGCGCCCCGAAGGGCGCCCCGAGAAGTGCATGGTCGGGCTGACAGGATTTGAACCTGCGACCCCTTGACCCCCAGTCAAGTGCGCTACCAAACTGCGCCACAGCCCGAATCGAGCCGCCTCAAGCGGCAAGGAGTAAGTCTACGATGCCCCTCCGCGACGTACAAGATGGAAATCCGCAGCCGAGTGCTCGACCGCGCCCGCGACGGCCACGCTACTCAGGCAGGCACTCCCCACGCGCGCAGTAACTGATGATGCCGACGTCCTCGAGCGTCACGAGTCCGGTCGGGATCATCGCGGTCCAGACCTCGGCGAGCGCGGCGATCCGCAGCGGCTCGTCGATCACCGACACCAGCACCGGGCAGTCGGTCGACATGCGCATGCCGTGCTTGGCGACGTCGCGGCTCGACGCGCCGAACCCCACCATGCCGCGCAGCGCGGTGGCACCGGCGCAGCCCTGAATCCGCGCCTGCTCGACGAGCGCCTGGTAGAGCGCGCGGTCCTCGTACACCTCGTCCTCGCCCACGTAGGCGGACAGGCGTTTCGCCTGCCCCTCCAACTCACGCATCCGGCTCCTCCTCTGTCCTGCGGGCGTGCGCCAAGCGGGCCATGGGCGCAACCTTGTCCCACAGAAGGCGTGCAATCGTCTTCTTGCTGAGCACGGGCATCTCGATCTCGCCGCTCTCATCAACGAGCCACACTCGGTTGACATCGCTTCCGAAGCCAAGACCGGCCTCGGACACGTTGTTGGCCACCACGAGGTCGAGGTTCTTGGCAGCGAGCTTCCCGCGGGCTTCCTCGAGCACGTCCTGTGTCTCGGCAGCGAACCCCACGAGCAGCCGATCGCCCTTGCGCTCGCCCAAGCCAGCGAGGATGTCCGGGTTGCGCTCGAGCTCGACGGTCATGGGCGCGTCCCGCTTCTTGAGCTTCTCCATCGAAGGGTCGGCTGGGCGGAAGTCCGACACCGCCGCAGTCGCCACGACCGCGTCGACCTCGTCGTAGATCGCGTCGATCGCATCGCCCATCTGCAGGGCGGTCGTCACGCGCACGACGCGGACGCCGAACGGATCCGGCAGCGACGTCGGTCCGCTCACCAGCGTGACCGTCGCGCCGCGGCGCGCGGCCTCCTCGGCGATGGCGTAGCCGGTCTTGCCGCTGCCCGGTTGCTGATGTAGCGCACCGGGTCGATCGGCTCTTGGGTCGCGCCTGCGTACACGAGCACGCGCACGCCCTCGAGATCGGTCGAGCGCTGCACTTCGGCCAGCACGGCCTCGGCGATGGTCTCGACCTGCGCGAGCCGACCCTCGCCGACGTCGCCGCAGGCGAGCTCCCCGGTCTCGGGCTCGACGATGTGGCAGCCGCGCGCCCGCAGCGCCTCGATGTTGGCCTGCGTGACGTCGCGACGCCACATGTGCTCGTTCATCGCCGGCGCGATCACGATCGGCGCCTCGGTCGCGAGCGCCATCGTCGTGAGCAGGTCGTCGGCGCGCCCGGTCGCGACCTTGGCGATCACGTTGGCGGTCGCCGGCGCGACCACGAAGACGTCGGCCTCCTCGGCGAGCGAGACGTGGTGCACGCCGTGCGCGGGCTCGTCCCACAGCGACATCGCGACCGGCTCGCCGGTGAGCGCCCGGAACGTGGCGGCGCCGACGAAGCGGGTCGCGTTCTCGGTCATGACGACCTTGACGCGGCAGCCTGCGCGCATGAGGATGCGCACGAGCTCGCACGCCTTGTAGGCGGCGATGCAGCCGGTCACGCCGACGACGACGGTGGGTGTCTTGGATTCGCTCACGTTCCAAGTATCCCACTCATCGAGCGCTTGTCGGACGGCCTTTATCGGGAAGAATCCAAGGATATCGGGTCGCCGAGCACGCCGGCGGCCCCTCGCCAAGCACGAAAGGACGCACCAAGATGCAGCAGCGCGCGCCCTACGGCCGTGAGGTCCGCATCCGCCTCGGCGGACCGGCCGGCTTCGGCATCAAGGCGGCGGGGCAGTCGCTGGCGCGCGTCTTCGCGAACGCCGGCTACCACACCTTCGACCTCACCGAGTACCCGTCGCTCATCAAGGGCGGCCACAACACCTACCACCTGCGCGTGAGCGCCGACCCGATCTTCAGCCACGTCATGCCCACCGACGTGCTCGTCGCGCTCGACCGGCCGACGCTCGCGCTGCACCTCGGCGAGCTGTCGCAGGGCGCGGCGATCGTCTACGACCCGGACGACTTCGAGCCGGACGCCAGCGAGCTCGGGGGCCGCGACGACCTCTGCCTCGTTCCCGTGCCGCTCGCCGAGATCGTCGACGAGGTCGGCGGCATCAAGATCATGCGCAACGTCGCCGCGCTCGGCGCCGTGCTCGGCCACATGGACTTCCCGCTCGACGGCCTGCTCGACTCGCTGCGCGCGCAGTTCGCGCACAAGGCCCCCGAGATCGCCGAGCAGAACGTCGCGGCCGCCACCAAGGGCTACGAGCACGCGCAGCAGGCCCACTGCGACTTCCCCTACAAGCTCGCGCCGGTCGACGGACGCCCGCGCCGCACGTGCTCGCCGACGGCAACGAGGCCTTCGGGCTCGGCGCGCTCGCGGCGGGCGTCGGCCTCTACTGCGCCTACCCGATGACGCCCGTCGTCCTCGCTGCTGCACTTCATGGCGAAGCACGGCGACGCGAACGGCGTCGTCGTCAAGCACACCGAGGACGAGATCGCGGCGATGAACATGGTGCGTCGGCGGCGCGTTCGGCGGCACGCGCTCGATGTGCGCGACCGCCGGCGGCGGCTTCTCGCTCATGGTCGAGGCGTTCGGCTTCGCGGGCGTGAGCGAGAGCGCCGTCGTCGTCGGCGTGTTCACGCGCCCCGGACCGGCGACCGGCCTGCCCACCTGGACCGAGCAGAGCGACCTGCGCTTCGTGCTCCACGCCGCCCAAGGCGAGTTCCCGCGCGTCGTGCTCGCCCCCGGCGACCACACCGAGGCGTTCGAGCTCACCTGGCAGGCGTTCAACCTCGCCGACCAGCTGCAGACCCCGGTCGTCCTGCTCGGCGACACGCTACCTCTCGGACAACCGCAAGACCTCGGCGCCCTTCGACGTCGCTGCGGTCACGATCGACCGCGGCGAGCTCGTGACCGAGGGCGACGTCGCCGAGCACCCCGAGGCGCTCGACGACGACGGCGCGCTACCTGCGCTACAAGGTCACCGACAGCGGCGTGTGCGCTGCGCGCGCTGCCCGGCGTGGAGGGCGCCGACCAGCTCGTGAACTCCTACGAGCACGACGAGTACGGCTACGGCGCGCCGGCGAGGAGGCGCCGATCCGCGTCGCGCAGAACGAGAAGCGGCTGCGCAAGCTCGAGCTCGCCCGCACGCTCGTGCCGCCCCCCGCGCGCTTCGGCCCCGACAGAGCCGACGTCTCGATCGTGTGCTTCGGCACCACCAAGATGCCGGTGCTCGAAGCGATGCGGCTGGCTCGAGCGCGAGGGCGTCGCCGTGAACCTGCTGCAGGTCGTCACGGTGTGGCCCTTCCCCGCCGACGAGGTCGCCGCGTTCCTCGACGGCGCGAAGCGCACGCTCATCGTCGAGGGCAACGCTACGGGTCAGCTCGAGGGTCTGGTCGCGCGAGCAGTGCCTGCGCGACCGTCGACCAGCGCTTGCAGCGCTACGACGGCCGGCCGTTCTCGCCCGAGCAGGTCTACGCCAAGGTCCGCGAGATGATCGGCAAGCCGGTGACTCACGCCCGCCGGCGCCGTGGTCTCGACCGAGGGGAGCGTGCGCTGATGGCCGACACCAAGCGGTTCAACACCGCGAACCGACCCACGTGGTGCCCGGGTTGCGGCAACTTCGGCATGTTCGAGGCGCTCAAGCGCGCGCTACGACGAGCTCGGCTGGGAGAAGCGACGAGTTCGCGATGTTCTGGGGCATCGGCTGCCACGGCAACGGCGCCGACTTCTACGACGTGCAGGGCTTCCACGCGCTGCACGGCCGCGCGCTCCCGCCGGCGACCGCCTATCGGCTCACCCGCCCCGACCAGCAGGTCATCGTCGAGATGGGCGACGGCGACGGCTACGGGCTCGGCCTGGGGCACTTCATCCACTCGCTGCGCCGCAACGTCCGACCTCACCGTGATCGCGCACAACAACCAGATCTACGGGCTCACCACCGGCCAGGCCTCCCCCACCACCGACCACCTCATGCGCACGGTCTCCACGCCCGCCGGCGTGCTCGAGGAGCCGGTGAACCCGATCGGGCTTGCGCTCGCCGAGGGCGCGACGCTTCGTCGCGCGCGGCTTCGCCGGCGACATCCCGCACCTGACGCAGCTCTACGTCCAGGCGCTCGCGCACGAGGGATTCGCGCTCGTGGACGTGCTTCCAGCCCTGCGTGACCTGGAACAAGCTCAACACCTTCGCGTGGTTCCGCGAGCGCGTCTACAAGCTCGAGGAGGGCGACTGGGACGCGACCGACCGCGTCGAAGGCGTTCGACCTGTCGATGACGACGTTCCGCGAGATGACGTGCACGCCCGACGAGTGCCGCGTGCCCATCGGCGTGTTCTACCGCGAGACGGGGCGCCCGACCTACGAGTCTGAGCTCGAGGCGACGCAGGAGCCGGGATGGAAGCACGCGCTCGAGCCTCGCGATGTCACCGCGATCATGGAGCGGCTGTAGCCTGCGCCGATTCGAGCGTAGGCGCGCTCTTGTCGGCCGAGCGACACTCAGCGAACGCGGCGGCAACATCGGGGTCGAACTGCGTGCCCGCGCCGGCGGCGATCTCCGCGAGTGCGTCGGCCTCGCGCAAGTGCCGGTCGGTGACGCCCCGCCACAAGCGTCTCGAAGACATCGCATACGGCGAGCACGCGAGAAGACAGCGGTATGGCGGGGCCACGGAGCCCGTCGGGATAGCCCTCGCCGTCCCAGCGTTCGTGGTGATGGCGCACGATCACGCCCACACGACCGAGGCCGGTCGCGGTGACGATGCGGGCAGACAGGTCCGCGTGCCGCTCGAGCCGGTGACGCTCGTCGGCGGTGAGCGGTCCGGCGCTTCGCAGCAACTCGGGATCGACACCGATCTTGCCGACGTCGTGCAGCAGCGCCGCCGCGCTGCAGGTTCAGCGCCGCCTCGGCCGGCATGCCGAGCGACCTGGCCAGATCGTCCACGAGCGCAGCGACGCCTCGGCAGTGCCCTGCGGTAGCCGGATCGCGCGCATCTACAGCGTCGGCGAGCGACTCGAGCGATTCCAGCATGACGCGTCCGGTGCCGCGACTCAGGCCCCCCGCTGTGCGCGTCGGCGGCGGCGTCTTCGACCGAGAAGAGGTGCACATCGGTGGCCTGGGACTGGGCTCGATCCGCCGCCAAGCGAGCGCAGGTGATCAGGTCGCCAGCGTCGTCAGCTGCGTCCGGGAAGGACGCCACCCCGATCGAGACCGTGTACGGTACCGCGATCGGCACGCCGGCCCGATCTTCGATCGCTGCCGCCGCGCGGAGCGCGCACTCGAACCGCAGAGCTGCTCGCAGTCTCGCGCAAGACCACCACGAAGCCGTCGTCCTGCCATCGGTAGACCTCTGCACGCGGCTCACACACGGCGCTCAGCTTGGAGGCCACGGTGAGGAGAAGCCGATCCATCACGTCGCGCCCATGCACGCTGTCGAGCCGCGCGAACTCGTCGATCACCACGTGTACGAGGCTGAGCGGCTCGCCCAGATCGCGTGCCTCGTCGAGGAGCGGCACCGAGTCGGTCCGCCAGAAGCTGCGTGCTGAGCATCCCGGTGAGCGGATCGGTGACCGCGGTGACGCGATGAGCGGCCAGCTCCGTCGCCTGAAGCCAGCTTCGGAGCCCCAGAAGCAGGGCGAGCAGCACGCCCGCTCCGATGACCGGCCCTTCGGCATCGCTACCCTGCAGGACGTACGCCAGCCAGGCGATGATCGGGAGCGCTGCCACGAGGCCGACCGGGTAGAGCGCCCTGAAGCCGAGGATAGCTCTGAGCTCGGGACCGGCCACGGGTCGGAGAGCGACTCGTCCGGCCCCGCTGTGAAGCGATACACCGCCGCGACGAATAGCACGTACATGCCGGTGCCCAGCACGAGGTTGTACCAGCTGACCTCGTTGGCGTCCGACGCGAGCATCGCGGGATACCACACCGGGAACAGCGTCATGCCGACGGCGAAGATGGTCACCGACGCGGTGATGAGCCGCTCCCAGCTGCGCCAGCGAAACGCCTTGTAGCCGCCCATCACCGCGACCGTAGCGGCCAACATGGCCACCCCGAACACCGGCCAAGCCGCGACCCAGGCCGCCAGCGTCGTCGCATCCTCGAAGCCCGCGAAGGCGGGCAGCACCCAAAGCGAGTAGACGAACGGGTATGCGGCGACCATCGCAGCGAAAGCGTCGAGGTAGACGCGAAGGCGCACCGAGAGGCGCCGAGCGCCCAAGCGCGTCATCGTGGCGATCATCATGGCGTAGAACGCAGCCGCGCTGACCTCGAACCACACGTACGGACCGAACAGCGGCCCGCGCATGTCCACAGTGACCGCGTACCAGGTCCAATACGTCTCGCCCACCAGCGCGCAGGCCGACGCCACAGAGAGCAGCGTCCAGAAGCGACGCTCTACGACCGTGTCTTCGCGAACCGCGAGCGCGGCGCACGCGACTGACACCATCAGCAGGGGCAACAGGTAGGTGAGCGCGTCGGACCAGGCGAGCTCCTGCTGCGGCGTGAGCCCTGCGGCGGCGATCGCCCATCTGACTGCGACGAGCACGCCCAGGCCCGCCCATGCAGCCGCGCGGATGCCGCCGGCTCGATCGGGCGCGCGAGCGCTCACGACGGGCTCCCCTCGTCCGCCCAGCCAAGAGCCGGGGTCGACCCGACCGCCACGATGAAGCGCTCGCCCAGCGCCGGGTCGAAACGGGTGCCGAGCCCCAGGTCGATCTCTTGGAGTGCGGCGGCCTTCGACATCTCCGAGCCGCTCGCGCGCCCCGACGTGATGCGGTCATACGCGTCTGCGAGCGCGAGGATGCGTGCTGCAAGCGGGACGCCGTCGTGTCGCAGCCCGTCGGGGTATCCAGACCCGTCCCAGTGCTCGTGGTGCGCGCGCACGGCTGCGGTGATCTCGGGGACGCCAAGCGATTCCACGAACAGCCCGCCGAGCTCGGCGTGCTGGCGGTAGGCCCGTTCCGACAGCGCGCCTCCTGCCGCCGTCGACTCCGCCACCGCGATCGCGCCGACGTCGTGAAGCAACGCGGCCAGCTCGATCCGCTCGATCTCGTCAGATGCCAGACCGAGGTTCTCGGCGAGGAGGACGGCGAGCGCGGCGACGTTGCGCGCGTGACGCGGCCCGGTCGCGTCGCCGGAGCCGACCAGCCCGAGCAGCGCACGCGCCACTCGTTGCCGAGCGGGATCGCCGAGCCACTCCACCGCGTGCTGATCGAGGGATCCGCGACGCATTCGTTCGTCGAACTCGACGACCTGGCGCTTGCCATGGTTCTTGGCCCACAAGACCGCCGTCGACGCGTGCGCAAGCAGCTCGTCAGGGCTCGAGGCGCCGTCCGTGCAGAGGACGTAGCCTACCGAGGCGCTGAGGTTCTTCGGTACCACGTCGACCCGGCCGACCGTGTCGCTCAACAGGCCCGCAGCGGCTCGGGCGCCCGGACGCCCGTCGCAGCTCAGAACCACCGCGAACTCGTCGCCGCCTATCCGGAACACGTTGTTCGCCCCAACCACCCTGCCCAGACCCTCGGCGACGGCCGTGAGAACGACGTCGCCCGCGTCGTGACCGAACTCGCGGTTGACCGCTTCCATGTCGTCGATGTCGACCACGGCCACGCAGAAGGGCTCGCCAAAGCGGCGCGCGGTGACGAGCATCATCGACGCCCTGTCGTCGAGCAGTCTGCGGTTGTACGCGCCGGTGATCGCATCAGTGCCCGAGGCGCTTGTGAGCCGGGCCACCTCGTCGGAGCTCAACGCGGTCCGTCCGACGAGGCAGACGGTGGTGATGATCAGCCCGACCGAGTACACGGCCGCCTCAGGACTCTGGTGAGGTGCCCTGATCAGGGCGAAGCCGATCACCGCTGCGGAGAGCAGAACGAGCGTCGCCGACGCGATCGAGGGCCAGGCGCTGCGTCGCACCTCAGGCACACGCCCAAGGTGCCACGTGTCCGAGCGGTGGATCACCCGAGACGCGGCGGCTAGCGCGAACAGCGCGTATCCGACAAGGAACGCGGCAGTCGTCACCGGCTCGATCCACCACGGCTCCTCAGCACTTATGGTGGCCAAGCTCCAGACCGGCCAGCAGACGACCGCGAACCCATAGACCGCGATGCCCGATGCAAGCAGCCAGCTCCACTCGTCGATCCTGGGCCCACTGCGCGTCGCGCGCAGCACGATCACATCGCCGGCGAGCACAGAGCGCCCGATCGAGACGTAGACCGCCAGCCTGATCGCGGCCACGAACTCGGATCCCGGCATGCCTGCATCCAAGCGGGCGATCCACCAGCCGAAGGCGAGGACGAACGCGAGGGTCGAGACGGCGGCGATGTCGAGGACCGCCCGAAGCGCCCGGCGCCTGCCGAGCCGCTCGACACCCGAGAGCAGCACGACGATGCAGACAAAGCCGAGGAGCCGCCAGCGAGGCCGCGATGTCCGAGAGCCCTCCGACCGGGTCCACGTGGGCACCGGTGACCGTCCGCCACGCGTATCCGAGCTCAGACAGCGTAGAGCATCCCCACCGAGAACGCGATGAGGAGCCCACATCACACGAGCGCGGCTTCGCACCGGGGCGATCGTCGCGGCGTATGCCGCCAGTAGCGCGCCGGCTGCGGGGACGCTCAGAAACACGATCTGGGCCAGCAGGAGCGCCGCACTTCCGGCCGCGAAGTAGCGCAGGAGTACGAAGGCGACCACGGCCCCGCAGACGAGCCCGACCGCGACTCGCATGCGCGTTGCTTCGCTTGCCGACGAGAACGGGGCCATGCACACCCTTACGACGAGGCGATGTCGCCGAGCGATGGCGACCGACCTCGTTGCTCGGCAGGGAGGATTCTACCGTCCGCCGCGGCGCACGGCGAACGCGCTAGATGAGGCCGAGCGCGGCCCCCGCCTCGGCGAACGCGCCCAGCGCCTGGTCGATGTCCTCGGCGGTGTGCGTCGCCATCAGGCACGTGCGCAGTCGCTCGGTCCCTCGCGGCACGGCCGGATGCACGATGGGGCAGACGAAGATGCCGCGATCGAAGAGCATGCGCGTCAGGTCCATCGTCTTGAGCTCGTCGCCGACGAGCACGGGCACCACGCAGGTGTCGGCAAGCATGGTGTCCCATCCCTGGGCCTTGAGGCCGGACGTGTAGCTCTCCGTGACGGCCCGGAGCTGCGCCACCCGCTCCGGCTCGTCCTCGATGACGTTGAACGCCTCGAGTGCCGCGGCCGTCTGGGCAGGTGGCAACGCCGCGGAGAAGATGAACGGCCGCGAGTAGTGTCGCAGGTAGCCGATGACCTCCTCGCTCGCCGCGCAGTAGCCGCCGACGCTCGGGATCGACTTGGAGAGCGTGCCCATCTTCAAGTCGATGGAGCCGTACATGTCGAAGTGCTCCTCGATGCCGTGGCCCGTGTGGCCGAGCGCCCCGACCGAGTGAGCCTCGTCCACCATGAGCCGGGCGCCGTAGCGCTCGCAGAGCGCCTTGGTGGTCGGCAGGTCCATGATGTCGCCATCCATCGAGAACACGGAGTCGGCGACCACGAGCACGGTGGCGTAGCGGTCACGGTCCTTCGCGAGCAAGCTCTCGAGGTGATCCATGTCGTTGTGCCGGTAGGTGCGCCACTTCGCTCCCGACAGCAGGCACCCGTCGACGATCGACGCGTGATCGAGCTTGTCCATCAAGACGAGGTCACGGGGACCGGTCAGCGCCGAGATGATCGCGATGTTGGTGGCGTAGCCGCTCGAGTAGACGCACGCATCCGGGCGCTTCGCGAACGACGCGATCCGCTCCTCGAGCCGCTCGTGCAAGATCGGTGGTGCCGGTCAGCAGTCGCACGCCGCCCGCACCGGTGCCGTAGCGATCGATGGCCTCGTGAGCGGCCGCCTCGATGCGCGGATGCCCGATGAGTCCCAGGTAGCTGTAGGACGCGAGCATGACCATGTCGCGCCCGTCGGCCATCGTGACCCGGTGGTTGGTCTTGCCGGTCGTCGCCTGCAGGTAGAAGTAGCGATCCGCGTCCTGCATCGCAGTGCGCCGCGCGGTGTACTCGGCGACCCTGGCATCGATACCGTCGGTCACAGGCATGACATCGAGCATCGTCAGGCGTCCTCTCTCGGCGGGTAGCGGCGGAATCGACCACCGTGTGTACAAAGTTGTACACATCCTACCCTATCCCGTGCAAGGTCGCGTCGTCGAGCGCGCGTACGGGCCTAGAAGAACCCCTGCGTCGTCTGCTCGAGCAGGCCGGAGTTGATGATCTGCTGGAACGCCTCGGGCGGAATGGGCGAGTTCCAGTTGCCCGTGGCCTTGGCGACAGCCCAGATGGCGAGCCAGAGCCCCACCACGAGCAGCGGCCAGACCCACGGAGCGATCGAGACGCGCGAGAACGCCTTGGCCTCGAGACACCCGTCGACCGGGCACACCTTCACGCAGTCCATGCAGCCGTCGCACTCGGGCGCCCACACACGCGTCGTCTGCTCGGGGGCGACGAACGCGTGGCAGACCTTCGTGCACTTGCTGCAGTGGATGCAGGTCTCGGCGTCGCGCTCGATCGTGCAGGGCGACGCGATCCCGACGGCCGAGTACAGGCCGCCGAGCGGACAGAGGTAGCGGCACCACAGCGGGCCGATGAGCATCGAGACGGCGCCCACGAGCAGCACCACGAGGATGTAGACCGGGTCGATCATCATGCCCGAGGATCTTGAGGTCCGCGACCCACATGTAGGGCAGCTCGCGGAAGCCGACCGCCTCGGCGATCGGCACGAGAAGCAGGAAGCCCATGAACATCACGCGTGAGCAGGTAGCGGAAGCCACGGCCGGCGAGGTCGAGCCAGCGTGGCAGCGGTAGTTGCGCCCGAGCAGACGGCGGCCGAGCGCCGCGAAGGCCTCCCACACGGTCCCCACCGGACACACCCAGCCGCAGAAGCCGCGCTTGAACAGCAGCGACACC
The DNA here is from genome assembly GCA_963751505.1 of uncultured Coriobacteriia bacterium. Taxonomy (GTDB): domain Bacteria; phylum Actinomycetota; class Coriobacteriia; order Anaerosomatales; family PHET01; genus CAVVUM01. Next base: position 170,405 of record CAVVUM010000006.1, on the reverse strand, counting down.
GCGAGCGCGGCGAGGATGATCACGAGCCCGGCCGGCAGGTACGGGTCCCATCCACCACCGCGCACCCAGGCGAAGAAGCTCGTGAAGTGGCCGATCGGCAGGATGCCTGCGGGCGCCTCGGGCCGACCCACGAACGGTCCCTCGCCGCGCGCCCACGCCGCGAAGCGGAAGAGCTGCACCACGCGAAGACGAAGTAGGCGAGAAACGCGCCCTTGACGAACCACCTGCTCGTCACGATGTCGCGCGCGCGGACAAGCACATCTCTCACACGCGAACGACCTGCCTTTCGTGATCGCTGAAGACTCCTGCGGGTGCCGGCCACGCACGAGCGCTCGGGTATAGATTGAGCCGACGGCCGCGTTCGTCCAGCCGACGGGAGCACACTCATGTCTGATGTTGTCATGGTCATCGCCCAGAACGTGTTCCGGGACGAGGAGTACGCCGAGCCGAAGGCGGTGCTCGAGCGCAGTGGAGCGCGCGTGACCACCGCAAGCAGCGCGCCAGGGAAGTGTATCGGAAAGCTCGGCATGGTGGCAGACGCCGAGATCTCCGTCGCAGACGCCGCGAATCGCGCGTGGGACGCGGCGGTCTTCATCGGCGGCGCCGGAGCGGCGGTGTTCTTCGACGACCCTGACGCGCACCGCCTCGCGCGCGGCACCTTCGAGCGCGGCTCCATCGTCGGCGCAATCTGCATCGCACCGTCCACCCTGGCGCGCGCAGGCCTGCTCGAAGGCGTCGCGCGCGACTGCGTTCGCCTCGCAGCGCGAGGATCTGATCGCGCACGGCGCCGCCTGGACCGGCGAAGCGGTCACGGTCGACGGACGCATCGTGACCGCCAACGGGCCCGAGGCGGCGCAGCAGTTCGGCGAGGCGCTCGTCGAGCTGCTCGGCGACGTGAGTTCGCGGCGCTAGAGCTCCCTGCGTGCGAACAGCGCGGCGGCGAGAGCCACGACCGCGGCACACGCGATCGCGGTCGTTAGGATCGGCCACACCGAGCGCACACCGTCTCGCCCGCGAGCAGACGACCGGGGGCGCCGGCCAGGCCGGCCGGGGTGAACCGCGCGAGCGGTCCCCAGAGCGCTGCAAGCGACAGCGCGAAGAAGGCCCCGACCCCGAGACCGGCCGCCGCAAGCGTGGGGAGGATCGACGACAGCAGCACGCCGATCGAGACGAGCAGGGCCGCGAAGCCAGAGCCACGCGAACGTCGGTAGCCACAGGGCCCCGGCGGGCGCCGTCCCGAAGACCGCGAACGTCACAAGCTGAGTCACGAGCGTTCCAGCGAGCACCGTCGCGGCCAGCAAGCCGAACAGAGCCAGGCCTTGGTGGCGACGAACGCAGCTGCGTGAGACCGGCTTCGTGAGAACGAGCAGCGCAGTACCGCTCGCCACCTCCCCGGCCACAGAGCCGGCGGCCGCGATGATCGCCACGAAGGAGACGATCTGCGTGAGGTTCTTGATCCACTGCGCGTACGCGTCGCGCCAGGTCGGGTCGGGCACCCGGATGACGACGCCGGGCGCGCTCGACTGCATCGAGCGAAGCAGCTCGGGCGTGAGGAGCGCCAACACCGGGCCGGTGAGCGCGAAGAAGAGCACGACGCCGCCCAGCACCGGCAGCCGCCACGTGCGCAGCAACTCCCGCAGCTTCCTTTGACAGAAACGCCTGCTGCCCTCTCATCGATGCGCTCCCTCGACCAGCTCGACGAAGACGTCTTCGAGCGAGACCTCGCCGCTCTCGAACGTCTCCAGGGCAAGCCCGAGCTCTGCGACCAGCCGAGGCGCCTTCTCGGCGGGCGGTCTCGATGTCGCTCACGGTGATGCCGATCGTCCCTTCCTCGTCGACGTCGACCGAGAGCGCCCACGCTGCAGCCCGAACGGCGTCGGCCAGCCCTCGCCCGTCCCCCGAGACCGCGCACGATCCAGCCGGTGCGCCGCATAGCGCGCCTTGAGCTCGGCGATGCCGGACTCTGCGACGACTCGTCCCGTGGTCGAGAATCGCCACGCGTTCGCAGACACGCTCCACGTCGGCAAGGATGTGGGTAGAGAAGAACACCGTGGTGCGTCCGGCCAGCGACGCGATCATGTCGAGCACGTCTTTGCGCCCGAGGGGATCGAGCGCGCTGGTCGGCTCGTCAAGCATCAGCAGGCGCGGAGCGTTCATCAGCGCCTGCGCGATTCCGAGACGCTGCTTCATGCCGCGGGAGTAGCCACCGATCTTGGCGTCGACGCCGGTGAGCCCGGCCAGGTCGAGCAGCAGCCCGACGCGTTCGTCGCGCGGTCTCGCGGTCGAGACCGAACAGCCCGCCCACGAACGACAGGTACTCCTCGGCGCGCATCCAGCCGTAGAAGCCGGGCACGTCGGGCAGAAACCCCGTCTGCGCGCGCGCCTCGGCGACTCCCGGGCGTGTGCCCGAACACGCGCGCCTCGCCGCCGTCAGGCCGCGCCAGGCCGGTGAGGATCCGCAGCGTCGTGGTCTTGCCCGCACCGTTCGGGCCCAGGAATCCGTAGACGCTTCCCTCGGGCACGGCGAGATCGACGGCATCGAGCGCGACGACATCGCCGAAGCGCTTCGTGAGACCGGTCAGCGTGAGCGCATCGCCCACGACTACTCCTCCGGCGGCCCGTAGAGCGCGTCGACCGCCGCGCCCTGCTCGGAGCGCCCGGTGGTCGGTGCGACGGGCGCGACCGGGGCCGGCGTCCGGCCCAGCGCGAACCAGAGGATCGGGCCGACGATCTCACCGAGCAGGATGATGACGGCCCAGAGCCACTTCCTGTTGCCGAGGCTCACGCGCTCGGCCGGCGTACGTCACGAGTTGCACGATCGCGGTGACCTGCAGGGCGATCTGCACGACGCCGATCACGGCGATCGCAGCGACAACCGTACCGTTCATCACCACTCCCCCTCGGCGCGACGTCTCAGCGTAGCGTACCAGCGCACCTCGGCGAAGACGCGCTCGTACTCCGGGACCAGCCGATCGAACGTGAACTCCTCGGCGATCCGGCGCGCATCGCCGGGCGCGGGGCGGTGCATGACGTGCGCGCGCAACTTCGCGACGAGCTCGTCCGTCGCCGTCGTAGCGGAACTCGCGCGGGTACAGCTCGGGGTACGCCAGGCGGTCGGGCACGACCGGCGTACAGCCCGCGTAGCAGGCCTCGATCATCGCGATGCCGAAGAACTCGTTCTCGGCGGTCGAAACGGCCACGTCGGAGCTGGCAAGCAGCGCGGCGTACTGTTCGCGCGTGGCCGGCTCGTCGCAGTGGACGAGCCGCGTCACCGAGGGCGGCCGCCGCATCGCGCATCTGCTCGGCGGTCTCTCGGAAGCTCTGACCCGCCACCACGACCTCGAAGTCGTGCCCCTCGGCCGCGAGCGCGGATACCGCCGAGAAGAACTCTCCGGGGTTCTTGTCGTGCTCCCACCGGTGCGGCCACACGATGCGACACCGCTCGCCCACGCGTGGTCGGCGCTGCGTCGAACGCCGCGGGGTCGAACGGCGGCGGCGAGCACCCGCGACTTCGCCGCGATGCGCTCGGCGACGCCGACCGGGTGATGGTCGGGGAACTCGCCGCAAGAAGCCCGGGATCGCGTCGACGAACCCGTCGAGGTTCCAGCGGGTGTTGAACAGCGCAGCACTCGGCCGACAGCGCGGAGGTGATGTTGGTGAGCGGGAACTGGAAGTCCCACTCGGCGGTGTGCCGATTGGGGTAGACCAGCTGGTTCTCGTGGAAGTAGACGATGGCGGGCACCGCGGCGAGACGCGCGCCCGCCAGCCCGCGGAACTCCGCAAGGTTCACGAACGTGGATGCGAACACGAGGTCGAAGCCGGAACCCGTGCGCTCCGCCAGCGAACGCGCCTCCTCGGCCATCGTGATGGCGGCCCCACGCATCCGCCACTTCCACTTGCGCGCGGGCAGCGTGAGCAGCGTCCACTCGGCGTCGATACGCGCGGCGAGCCCATCGAGCACAGCGCGGTGGCTGCCGCCGTAGTAGGGCTCGAGCGCGAGTATGCGCAGGCGGTCGCTCATCGCAACGAGTGCGGTCGCAGGCCAGCGCGCGGGCGGCCGGTACGAGGGGCACGCGAAGTCGATCCACGTCAGGGACGCCAGAGCGTCTTCGACCATGCGTTCGACGTCGATCTGGCCCCACGCCTCGAGCACCGCCGGCAGTTTCGCATGCGTCTCCGGGTTGCGCGGCATGAACAGCGTGCAGCAGTCTTCGTGCTGCTGCGTCGAGAGCTCGTAGGTGCCGAGCCTGCGCGCCTCCGCCATGATCTCGAGCTTGTCGCTGCCGATGAGAGGGCGCAGCACCGGCAACGTGGCGGCCTCGTCGACCGCAACGATGTTCTCGAGCGTCTGGCTCGCCACCTGCCCCAGCGATTCACCGGTCACGAGCGCTTTGGCGCGCTCAACTCGGGCGATCGCCTCGGCGACGCGGATCATCAGCCGCCGGTAGATCAGAACGCGCAGGTCGGGGTTGACCGCGAGCGAGATCTCCCGCTGCAGATCGCCGAAGGCGACGACGTAGATGCGGCCGAGTCCGCCACTGGGCTCGAGCGCAGACCCGATCTCGGCGACCAGGCGCTCGGAGAGATCACTTGTCTGGGGGCGTCCCGAGAAGTGAAGACCGACGGCCACGGCCCCCCGCCGCATGATGCGCCAGGTCGCCACCGGCGAGTCGATGCCCGCCGAGAGCAGCGCGACGACCTTCCCGGCGGTGCCGGTCGGCAGGCCGCCAACGCCCGCCACGCGTTGCGACCACACGTAGACAGCACCCTGGGTCACCGTGACGTTCGACGGTGACTGCCGGGTTGCTGAGGTCGACGGGCGCGGACGTCTGCCCCTGAATGTACGCGCCTATCCGCCTGTTCATCTCCTGACTCGACTCGGGATAGTTGGTGTTCGAGCGACGGGCCTCGACCCGAAACGTGGTGATCGGGCCCGCGTCGCGCAAAGCGAGGAGGGCGGCGACCTGCATCTGCTCGGGGTCGCGAGCGGTCTTGTAGGCCAGGGACACGTTGTTGACGCCAGGAACCTGAGCGATGCGCTCGGCGACCTCGACACAGACGATCGGGCTCCGTGGCTCTCACCGACAGACGCGAAGCCAGCCGCTCGACGCGATCGGCTGGAAGACCGAGGAGCGCCGCATCCAGGTTCACCTGGAGGCGGCGCTCGAACGTCGAGCGGTTGCGGCCCTTGAGGCCGATCTCGTGAAAGTGGATGAGCGCGACGCGCTCGAACATGCGCGGCGCGGCTACTTGTAGCTGTCCTTGGTGCGCTCGAAGCTCACGTCAGCGTTCGAGATCTCCTCGAGCGCGAGTGACAGGGGCTTCGTGCTGGTCAGCTTCGCGATCTCGCTCGTAGGCATAGTGAGCAGAGCCTGGTCGCGGACGCCATGGATCATGTCATTGATCTGGCGCGCCCGGCGCGCCGAGATGATGCACAGCGTGTACTTCGAGTCGACCGTGGCGAGCAGGTCGTCGATCGGGGGATTGATGACGGACATAGGGTCTAAGCCTCCTCGGCTTCGGCGTACGATTCGATGATGCGCGCCAACTCGTCCGAGGCGCGTGCAACGTCGTCGTTTATTATCACATGGTCGTAGTTCCCCACAAGCGCGAGTTCGCGCTCTGCGGTCTTCATGCGTACCGCGACCTGCTCTTCTGTCTCAGAACCTCGTCCCTCCAGCCGACGCACCAGCTCCTCCGGTGACGGCGGCATGATGAAGACGAGCACCGAATCGCCGATGAGGTCTCGTACCTGGAACGCCCCTTGGGGATCGATCTCGAGGATCGCCTGGACTCCGAGAGCCACCTTCTGCTCGACCGCGGCACGCGGAGTGCCGTAGCGGTACCCATGCACCTCGGCCCACTCGAGCAGCCCGCCGGTGGCGACGAGTTCGTCGAAACGCTCGTCGGAGATGAAGTGATAGTGGACGCCCTCGCGCTCGCCCGGTCGCGGCGCGCGCGTCGTCACCGACACCGACACCCAGACATCGGGCACGACGCGGCAGACCTCCCGAACCAGGGTCCCTTTTCCGGCCCCCGACGGGCCCGAGACTATGAAGAGATGCCCTTTGCGAGGCAATGGCGGGGTCGGCAAGACGCCCGGCTGATACAGCCGAGGCTTCTAGCCGAGACGAGCCATCAGGTGCTCACGCTGGCGAGCGCCGAGGCCCTGAACGCGACGGCTCTGGGAGATCTCGAGCTCCTCCATGAGCTTCGCGGCCTTCGCCTTGCCGTAGCCCGGCAGCGACTCAAGCAGAGTGGAGACCTTCATGCGCGCGACGATCGGGTCGCTCGCGGACTTCATGACCTGGGCGAACGTCATCTCGCCACTCTTGAGCTTCGCGCGCAGCTCCGCACGCTTCTGGCGCGCCTCCGCGGCCTTCTTCAGGGCGGCGGCTCGATCTGCGTCCGAAAGGTTCGGCAGTGCCATCGGTTCCTCCTCGTGTCCCTAGGCGGGGCTCCCCTTACGCGGCTCCGTCCCTCTCCGGAACGGCAGTCACTCTGAAAGGTGCCGCCTATGCTACCCCTGACCTGCGGCAATGCCAAGCAGTTCTTTCCTAGAGTCTCCGAGACCCGGGCGAGTCGATAGGGACGCCCTGGGCGCAGAGAGCGCAAGACGCCGCATCAAAAGATTCAACCTCAAGTTGAAGCAGAGGCCAGTACGGGGCGCTGAACGCCTTGACCCCGCCCCGGTCGATCAGGGCGACCACACCCGCGACTTCGCCTCCGGCGCCACGTACCAGATCGATCACCTCGGCCACGCTTCCTCCCGTGGTGACCACGTCTTCCACCACGAGGACCCGCGCGCCTTTCTGCACTTCAAAGGACCTACGGAAGGTCATCGCACCGTCCTGCGCGTTCGCTGAAGATGAACCTCACCCCAAGCGCCTGAGCCACGGCAAAACCGATGATGAGGCCCCCGACTGCCGGAGCGGCGACGAGATCGATCTGCTGGCGGCTCTCGAGGCGACTGACGGCCGTCTCGGCCAGACGAGTGGTGAGCGCGGGGTCCTCGAGAATCCGAGCGCACTGGATGTACGTTTCGCTGTGCCTTCCGCTCGTGAGCGCGAAGTGCCCGGACCTGATCGCGTCCGCTGTCGGCGAGCGCTTGCTGAATCTGGTCATCGGTCATCGGCTGTGTCATCGCAGCGCATCCTCCATCTCAGCCAGGATGTCGCGGGCTGCCTGAGCGGGTGACGCCGCGCCCGTTATCGGGCGTCCAACCACGAGGTGACTCGCCCCCGCGCGCAGTGCGTCGGCCGGCGTCGCGACGCGAGCCTGATCGTCGGCGTGAGACCGGACTGGACGGATGCCGGGCGTCACCACGAGTGCGCCGTCTCCCAGCGCCTCACGCATCGCACGTGCCTCCTCCGGGGAGCAGACGACCCCGTCGGCGCCCGCGGCCCGTGCAACGCCCGCGAGCAATGCGACCTGCGTCGCCGCGCTGGCGGGCGACTCCCGACCGAGGCGAGCGACTCATCGTCCATGCTCGTGAGCACGGTCACCGCAAGCACCGCAGGCGCGGGAAGCCCGGCCGCCGCAGCGCCGGCACGCGCTCCCTCGCAGGCGGCGGCTATCATCGCCGACTCCTCCGGCTGCGTGAACGGTGAGCATCCCGACACCGAGCCGGCCGAGGACTTCGGCGGCACCGCGCACCTGGTGCGGGATATCGTGAAGCTTCAGGTCGAGAAACACCTCGAAGCCAAGGCCGCGCAGGCGCTCGACGATCGACGGACCCGCCTCGTAGAACAGCGTCATGCCGACCTTCACCCAGCGCACGTCCCCGGCGAGCTCAGCATGCGAGCTCGGCCGCCTTCGATGCGTCCGTGTCGAGGGCGACGATCAGCGCATCCCGCGCGTCGCGCTTCACCTGCCCACCTCCAGCGCTCCCACGAGCTCGTTGACGTCGGCGACCCCGTGCTCGACGCACCACTCGCGCAGGCCGTCGATCGACCCTCATGGTGGCGGTCGGGTCGACGAAGTTGGCGGTCCCCACCGCCACCGCGCGTAGCGCCGGCGAGCAGGAACTCGACCGCGTCCTCGGCGTCCATGATGCCGCCCATGCCGATGACGGGAACCTGCACCGCCGCGGCCACCTGCCAGACCATCCTGAGCGCGACCGGCTTGATGGCCGGACCCGACAGCCCGCCGACGACGCGGGCGAGCTTGGGACGGCGGCTCTCGGCGTCGATGGCCAGCCCCAGCAGCGTGTTGACGAGCGACACCGCGTCGGCACCGGCGGCCTCGACGCTGCGGGCGATCGAGGCGATGTCGGTGACGTTGGGGCTGAGCTTCACGATGAGCGGGCCGATGCGTGACGGCGCGGCACGAGGACACGACTGCCGCAGCAGCCACGCAATCAGTGCCGAACGCCATGCCGCCGGCATCCACGTTCGGACACGAGATGTTGAGCTCGTAGCCGCTCGACGACCGGCTCGGTCTCGAGCCGCTCGATGACCGCGGGCATACTCGTCGGCGGTGTGTCCGCTCACGTTCACGATGACCGGAGTGGCCGGGGCATGCTCGGCGAGCCACGCGAGGTCCTTCGCGCAGAACGCCTCGACTCCCGGGTTCTGAAGGCCGATCGAGTTCAGCATGCCGCTCGCCGTCTCGGCGATGCGCGGACTCGCATTTCCCGCCCACGGCTCGAAGGACACGCCTTTGGTGACGATCGCCCCGAGGCGGGCAAGGTCGACGAAGTCGGCGAACTCCCGTCCGCTCGCGAAGGTGCCGGACGCGGTCATCACGGGGTTGGCAGCTCGAGGTCGCCGAGCCGGCACTGCTCAGTTCGACGCTCAGTGCCGGGGCGGGACTTCGGATCCATCTCCACAGCACCTCCCCCGCGTCGAAGACCGGGCCGTCCACGCAGGCGCGCTTCTGACCTGAGGTCGTGGTGACCACGCACGAGAGGCACGCGCCGATGCCGCACGCCATGAGACGCTCGAGCGAGACCTGACACGCCACTCCGGCCCGCTCGCGCCTGCGCGACGATCGCGCGCTGCATGACCTCGGGGCCGCAGCGTGTAGACCACGTCGAAGCGCTCGCTCGGCAAGCAGGCGTTCGGTGAGGACGGTCACGAAGCCCTTGCGTACCGGCGCTCCCGTCATCGGTCGCGACCTCCACGCGCCGAGCGACCCGCTCGAACAGGTCCCGCGCAACGAGACGCTCGGCGGTGGGCGCCCCCTGCGCGACGACGGCAGCGACCCCGAGCTCGGCAAGGCGCTCGGCCAGCATGCCGAGCGGGGCGGCACCCAGCCCGCCGGCGACGAGCAGTGCGTGAGCGATCACCGGGCGGGACCTCCCAGCCATGCCCGAGCGGGCCCACGAGGTCCATCGTCTCGTCGCCTGCGGGCTTCTCGGCAAGCTCGCAGCGTGCCCGCGCCCGAGCACCTGGTAGAGGATCTCGACACGACCGTCATAGGCGCGATGGATCGAGAACGGTCGGCGCAGGAGACGGTCGGAACCGCGCGAGACGCGCAGGTGCACGAACTGCCCGGGCGCAACGAGCTCGCGCGCAGCGGGGAGCCTGCAAGCGTGACCAGGCCGACGCCGTCCGCCACCCGCTCGTTCGCGAGCACGCGCACGCGCTCGAGCGCCGGTCGGCGTCGCGTCACGGCGCGTCACCAGGCAGCGCGCCGCGTCGTCGGAGTCGAAGTCCTGGAGCGCGCATACGCCGAGGCGACCTTCCTTGACCGCCTCGATCGCCTGCACGATCGCGCTCGCGGCCGGCAGCGTCGTGATGTTGGTGATGCCGTGGCGGATGGCCGCAGACCTGATGTGGTAGCCGTCGCTTCGCGTCTCCTGACCGAACGGCGTGTTGATGACGAGCTGCACCTTGCCGTTGGCGATCTCGTCGATGACGTTGGGGCGACCCTCGTGCTTCTTGAGCACCTCGGTCACCGGGATGCCGGCCGCACGCAGGGCCTTGGCGGTCCCGCGCGTCGACATGATCGAGAAGCCGAGCAGCTGCAGGTGCTTTGCGACCGAGACCGCATGCCGCTTGTCGCGGTCGCACACCGAGACGAACGCGCACCCGCTCGTGGGCAGCGAGTAGTCGATCGCGAGCTGCGACTTGGCGTAGGCGGCCGGGAAGTCGTCGGCCACGCCCATGACCTCACCGGTCGACTTCATCTCGGGCCCGAGTATCGAGTCCGCGCCCGGGAAGCGGCCGAACGGCATGACCGCCTCCTTCACGCAGAAGCGGTTCGGCTCGCGCTCGTCGCTCCGCAGCCCCATGTCCGCGAGCTTCTCCCCCGCCATGACGCGCGCGGCTACCTTGGCGAGCGGCACGCCGGTGGCCTTGCTCACGAACGGCACGGTTCGGCTCGCCCGCGGATTCACCTCGAGGACGTAGACCGCAGCATCCTTGACCGCGAACTGCACGTTCATCAGGCCGCGCACGCCGAGGCGCAGCGCGAGGTCGCGAGCGTGCGTCGCGGATGCGGTCGACGGTGTCGGTGCCGAGCGTGAACGGCGGGATGCAGCACGCCGAGTCGCCCGAGTGGATGCCCGGCCTCCTCGATGTGCTCCATGATGCCGCCGATGAACACGGTCTCGCCGTCGCACACCGCGTCCACGTCCACCTCGATCGCGCCTTCCAGGAACTTGTCGAGGAGCACCGGGTGTTCGGGAGAGATCGAGACCGCCTCGGCCATGTAGCGCTCGAGGTAGTCCTCGGAGTAGGCGATGACCATCCCGCGCCCGCCGAGCACGTAGCTCGGGCGCACGAGCAGCGGGAACCCGATGCGCCGGGCCACCGCGAGCGCCTCGTTGTAGCTGCGCGCCGTGCCCGCCGCCGGGTAGGCGATCCCGAGCTCGTCGAGTATCGCCGAGAAGCGCTGGCGGTCCTCGGCGAGATCGATCGCCTCGGGACTCGTGCCCAGGATCGGCACGCCGGCCGCCTCGAGCGCCTTGGCGAGCTTGAGCGGCGTCTGCCCGCCGAACGTGACGACGCAGCCGACGGGCTTCTCGGCGTCGACGATGTCCATGACGTCTTCGAAGGTGAGCGGCTCGAAGTAGAGCCGGTCGCTCGTGTCGTAGTCGGTCGAGACCGTCTCCGGGTTGCAGTTCACCATGACCGTCTCGTAGCCCATGTCCGACAGCGCGTAGGCCGCGTGCACGCAGCAGTAGTCGAACTCGATGCCCTGGCCGATGCGGTTGGGCCCGGCGCCGAGGATCATCACGCGCGGCTTCTCGGCGGGGGTGACCTCGTCCTCGTCCTCGTAGGTCTTGTAGTAGTACGGCGTGTAGGCGGCGAACTCCGCCGCGCAGGTGTCGACCGCCTTGAAGGTCGGCCGCACGCCGAGCGCCTTGCGCACCGCGCGCACGCTGGCCTCCGTCGCGCCGGTGAGGTACGCGATCTGGACGTCCGAGAGCCCGTGGCGCTTCGCGTCGCGCTGATCTCGTCGGCGCTCAGCCGGTCGAGGCCGCGCCCCGCGAGCTCGCGCTCGACCTCCACAGTCTTCGCGATCCGGCCGAGGAACCACGGGTCGATGTGGGTGATCTCGTGCGAGTCTCGGCGACCTCGCGGCCGCGGCGCAACGCCTCGGCGATGTAGAGGATCCGCTCCTCGTTGGGCACGGCAAGGTACTCGTCGAACTTGTGCTCCTCGAAGCGGTCCTTGCCGTCGGCGCCGAGGCCGGCGCGACCGTTCTCGAGCGAGCGCATCGCCTTGCCGAGCGCCTCTTCGAAGGTGCGTCCGATGGCCATGACCTCGCCCACGCTCTTCATGCGGGTGGTCAGCGTCTCATCGGTGCCGCGGAACTTCTCGAACGCCCAGCGCGGCACCTTGACGACGGTGTAGTCGATGGAGGGCTCGAAGCACGCGGGCGTCTCGCGCGTGATGTCGTTGTCGATCTCGTCGAGGGTGTAGCCCACAGCCAGCTTCGCGGCGATCTTGGCGATCGGGAAGCCGGTCGCCTTCGACGCGAGCGCCGAGGAGCGCGAGACGCGCGGGTTCATCTCGATGACGACCATGCGGCCGTCGTCGGGGTTGATCGCGAACTGCACGTTGCTGCCGCCGGTCTCGACGCCGATCTCGCGCAGGATCGCGATGGACGCGTCGCGCATCGCCTGGTACTCGCGGTCCGTGAGCGTCTGAGCAGGCGCCACGGTGATCGAGTCACCGGTGTGGATGCCCATGGGGTCGAAGTTCTCGATGGAGCACACGATGACGGCGTTGTCGGCGACGTCGCGCATCACCTCCATCTCGAACTCCTTCCAGCCGATCACGCTCTCCTCGACGAGCACCTCGCCGACGGGTGAGAGCGCGACACCGTGCGTGACGATGTCGCGCAGCTCCTCGGCGTTGTAGGCGATACCGCCGCCGGCGCCGCCCATGGTGAAGCTCGGCCGGATGACGAGCGGGATAGCCGAGGTCGGCCGACGAGCTTCTCGGCGTCCGCGCACCGAGTACGCGTAGCCGCTCAGCGGCACGTCGAGCCCGATGCGCCCCATGGCCTCGGCGAACAGCTTGCGGTCCTCGCCCTTCTTGATGACCTCGGCCTTCGCGCCGATGAGCTCGACGCCCCACTTCTCGAGCACACCGGACTCGCGCGAGGTCCATCGCGCAGTTCAGGCCGGTCTGGCCCGCCCAGCGTCGGCAGCAGCGCGTCGGGGCGCTCGGCCTCGATCACCTTCTCGACGAACTCGGGCGTGATCGGCTCGACGTAGGTGCGGCTGGCAAGGCCCGGGTCGGTCATGATCGTGGCCGGGTTGCTGTTGACGAGCACGACCTCGTAGCCGTCTTCCTCGAGCACCTTGCAGGCCTGGGCGCCCGAGTAGTCGAACTCGCAGGCCTGTCCGATGACGATCGGACCGCTGCCGATCACGAGGATCTTGCTGATGTCGGTGCGGCGGGGCACGGCTCTCCTTCGTCTCGAGGACGCGCTGGCTCTTAGGGCTGGATCACGACCGGGCAGGGTGCGTCTTGCAGCAGGCGCATGGACACGCTGCCGAGCAGCCCGCGGCCCAGCTGACTCATCCCGTGCCGGCCCGGTGATGATGCCGGTCGCGTCCACTTCCTCGAGGTAGGCGAGGATCGTGGGCGCGATCTCGCCGGCCCTGATCTCGGCGACGAAGTCGGTGCCGTGCTCCTCGGCGAGCGCGGTCAGCGCGCGCATGTGCGCCTCGGCGTCCGCACGGCCCTCACCCTCGGCGAGCACGTGCAGGATGTGTAGCGTGCCGAGCGCCTCGGCGGGCCTCGCGAACGCCGAGAGCAGCGCGCGCATCGACGAGCTCGAGAAGTCGGTCGGGACGACCAGCCGGCGCGCGAACTCACGGCCGAGGCGGCCTGCGTCCTCGGTCGCGTCGAGCAGGTCGTAGCGCACCGTCATCGTGCGGCCCTCGCCCTTGAGCGCGAGGTCTTCGGAGACCGACCCCGAGAACAGGTAGTCGACGAACGACTTGCCCTCGGTGCCGCAGAGCAGCACGTCCACGTTCACCTGGTGCGCGAGCGCCATGACCTCGCGGAACACGTCGCCGGTCGCCACGCGCACCTCGATGTTCATGCCCGCAGTGAGCGTAGGGCTCGACCATCTCGCGCAAGCGCTCGCGCGCGCGCTCGACCTCGTGCAAGATCACCGGGGCCTCCTGGCCCGAGCTGTCGACCACGTGTGCGACGAGCAGCTCGTGCACGCCCTGGTCGAGCGAGCCCGCACGCGAACGCCAGCATCTTGGCGTCCCGCGGTTCGAGCGCGATGGGCAGGAGCATCTTGGAAAGCGGCATCCTCTACTCCCTCGGCATGGCGCCGGCGCCCCGTCTGGCGGGCGCCGTCGGTCATCAGCCGCACGAACTCGCCGAAGAGGTACCGGGCGTCGTGCGGACCCGGAGCCGCCTCGGGGTGGTACTGAACCGAGAACGCCGGCACGTCGAGCAGCCGGATGCCCTCGGTCGTCATGTCGTTGAGGTTCACGTGCGTGAGCTGGACACGGCCGAAGCGCTCGCGAGCGCACGACCGGAGCCACCCCCGCGCGCACCCAAGCGCCGAGGTCGGACGGCATCGATGCTCGAGCCCACCGCTCGCTTCCGCGTCCAGCGGCCCGATGCTGCCGAAGTCGACGCAGAAGCCGTGGTTCTGGCTCGTGATCTCGACGCGGCCGTTCAGCAGGTTCTTCACGGGCTGGTTGCCGCCGCGGTGCCCGTACTTGAGCTTGAAGGTCTCGGCGCCGGCCGCGAGCGAGAGCATCTGATGGCCGAGGCATATGCCGAAGACCGGCCTCGCGCCGAGCAGCTCGCGCAGCGTCGCCGTAGAGGTAGCCGACCGCTTCGGGGTCGCCCGGCCCGTTCGCCAGAAAGACACCGTCGGGCTCGAGCGCGAGCACCTCTGCGGCGCTCGTGGTCGGCGGAACGACCGTGACCGCGCAGCCGGCCTCGGCGAGCCGGCGCAGGATGTTGTACTTGATCCCCGAGTCCATCGCCACGACGTGGAACGTGGGGCTCGACCGGCAGCACGCCGGTGTCCACGGGCAGGTCGGCGCCGGGAACCGGCTCTCCCCATCGGTAGGCGCTCGCGACCGCCACGTCGGCGACGAGATCGCGGCCGACGAGCCCCTCGGCCGCGCGCGCCTTGGCCACGATCGACGTCTCGTCGAGGTCCACGGTCGAGATCACCGCGCGCATCGCGCCGCGCTCGCGCAGGTGCCGCACGATCCGGCGGGTATCGAGGCCTTCGATCGCCACGACGCCGCTGCGCTTCAGGAAGTCGGGAAGCGACTCCTCGGCGCGCCAGTTCGACGGCCGGTCGGTCATCTCGCGGACGACGAACCCGCGGGCGAAGACGCCCCGCGACTCCATGTCGGCCCCGTTGACCCCGTAGTTGCCGATGTGCGGCGAGGTCATCGTGACGATCTGGCCGGCGTAGGAGGGGTCGGTGAGAATCTCCTGGTAGCCGGCCATCGAGGTGTTGAAGCAGAGCTCACCCGAGGCCTCGCCCGACGCGCCACACGCGAATCCGCGAAACACGGTGCCGTCCTCGAGTGCAAGCAGCGCTGCGGGTCGCGTCACGCGCCGACCACCTTTCCGAACTTGAGGGCGAGGCGACCTCCCACGAGGACCTCGGAGGCCTTGCCGAGTAGTGTAGCGCCGAGAAACGCCGAGTTGGCCGACTTGCCCTCGAAGAAGGACTCGGTCACCTCGACGCGCGCCTCGGGGTCGACGACGGTGATGTCGGCGACCGAGCCTTCGGCGAGCGTCACGGGCTCGAGACCGAGCGCGCGGCGCGGCCCTGCCGACAACCACTCGGCTACCTGCGCCCATGTCGCGTCGCCTGGCGCGACCAGATTGGTGATGACGAGCGACAGCGCGGTCTCCAGCCCCACCGTGCCGTAGGGAGCGAGCTCGAACTCGAGCGCCTTCTCGTGCGGCGCGTGCGGCGCGTGGTCGGTCGCGATCGCAGTCGACGGTGCCGTCGAGCAGGCCGGCTAGGAGCGCCGCGCGGTCCTCGCGAAGTGCGAAGCGGCGGGTTCATCTTCAGGTTCGTGTCGTAGTCGATGCCCAGTCGCATCCTCGTCGAGGAAGAGATGGTGCGGCGTGACCTCGCAGGTCACCGCGGCCCCGCGGGCCTTCGCGGCGCGCACGAGCTCGACCGAGCCGGCCGTCGACAGGTGCGCGAGGTGCAAGCGGCATCCCGTGAGCTCGGCGAGCGCGATGTCGCGCGCGACCGCGACCTCCTCGGCTTGACGGGGCCAGCCCGCGAGCCCGAGCCGGGTCGAGACCACGCCCTCGTTCACGATGCCCTTGCCGACGAGCGCCTCGTCCTCGCAGTGAGCGACGATCGTCGTGCCGAAGCCGCTTCGCGTAGTCCATGGCCAGCCGCATCATCCCGCTGTCTTGCACCCCGTGGCCGTCGTCGCTCAGAGGCCACCGCGCCATCGGCGACCATCTCGCCGATCTCGGCGAGCGCCTCGCCCTTGCTGCTTCACGGTGATCGCGCCGAGCGGCAGCACGCGGCAGTGGCCCTCGCGCTCCGCGGTCTCGATGCACGAAGCGCACGGCAGCGCCGTCATCCACGATCGGCTCGGTGTTGGGCATCGCGCACACAGCGGTGAATCCGCCGTGAACCGCCGCGCGCGTCCCGCTCTCGATCGTCTCCTTGTACTCGTAGCCCGGGCTGCCGCAGGTGCACGTGCACATCGATCAGCCCCGGCAGAACCACCTTCTCGACGCACTCGACCACGAACGTCCCCTCCGGCACCTCGAGGTCGGTGCCGACCGCCGCGATCGTGTCGCCGCTCACCAGCACGTCGGTGACCTCATCGAGTCCGAGTTGCGGGTCGACTACCCGACCGCCGCGCAAGAGTACGTGTGCGTGCTCCTCTGCCCGCATCATGCGGCCTCCCCTCCGAGCAGCAGGTACATCGCCGCCATGCGCACGGCCACCCCCGCGTTGACCTGGTCGAGCACGATCGCACGGTCGGAGTCGGCCACCTCGGCGGTGATCTCGACGCCACGGTTCATCGGACCGGGGTGCATGATCTTCGCGTGCGGCTGCATCTTGGCCAGCCGCGCGCCGTTCATGCCCCAGAAGCGCGCGTACTCCCGCAGCGACGGGAACGGCATCCCCTCGGCGCGCTCCATCTGGATGCGCAGCAGGTAGCAGATGTCGAGGTCCGGCAGCACCGCGTCGAGTGAAGGTGCGACCTCGGCGCCCAGCACGTCGGGCCGGGCCGGCAGCAGCGTAGGGGGCGCGATGACGATCGGCGTGGCGCCCACCATCTTGAGCGCCGGGATGAGCGAGCCTGCCACGCGCGAGTGGCTGATGTCGCCCACGACCCCGACGGTGAGTCCCTCGAGCTTCCCGAACTCCTCGCGCATCGTGAACAGGTCGAGCAGCGCCTGCGTGGGGTGCTGGTGCTTGCCGTCGCCACCGTTCACCACGTGCGTGTCCATGTGCTCGGCGACGATGCGCGGCGAGCCCGCCATCTTGTGCCGGATGACGATCATGTCGCAGTTGTACGCCGAGAGCGTCTGAGCGGTATCGACGAGCGACTCGCCCTTGACGGTGGCCGACGCCGAGCCGCTCATGTTGATGCCGTCAGCGGAAAGTCGCTTGGCCGCGAGTTCGAAGCTCGTGCGCGTACGCGTCGAAGGCTCGAGGAAGAGATTGATGATGGTGCGTCCGCGCAGCGTCGGAAGCTTCTTGATGCGGCGCTCGTTGACCTCTTTGAATGATTGTGCGGTGTCGAGCACCACGCTGATCTCATCGGGAGTCAGATCCTCGATGTCGATGATGTGCTTGCTCTTGAGCACCTAGCAGCCCTCCCGATCGTCGCCTTCGAGGATCTCGACCGCGTCGCGCCCGTCGAGCGCCAGCAGGCGCACCGTCACCCGCTCGCGTCCCGATGACGGCACGTTCTTGCCGACGTAGTCCGCGCGGATCGGCAACTCGCGATGACCGCGATCGACCAGCACGGCGAGCTGGACCGAGCACGGCCGGCCGTAGTCCATGATGGCGTCGAGAGCGGCGCGTATCGTGCGTCCCGTGTAGAGCACGTCGTCCACGAGCACGATCGTGCGCCCCTCGACGTCGAACGGGATGTCGGTGCGGTGGACCTCGGGGTTGAGCCGCGTAGCCAGGTCGTCACGGTAGAAGCTGATGTCGAGGGTGCCGACCGGGACGCGCTTGCCCTCGATCTCGGCGATCTGGTCGGCGAGCATCTCAGCGAGTGCTGCACCTCGCGTCACGATGCCGACAAGCGCGATATCCCCCGCGCCCTTGTTCGCCTCGAGGATCTCGTGGGCGATGCGCGTCATCGCGCGTGAGATCGCCTCACCGTCCATCACCGTCGCTTTCGTGCGGTACTCCACCTTCCGCACCTCCGCATACGAAGAACGCCCCTTGACCGGGGGCTCCGGCAAGAGGCGCGTCACATCTTGGTGCCGCTGCGTCGCATCGACGTGGGCTGCGATATCAGGCTGCGTCCCTTGCCGGCCTCACAGGACCGGACTTAAAAGGTCTGCCACAGGTTAACCGATGGGACCTCACTCCACAAACGGGCTGCTCACCGCTCCCGCAACCAGCATCTGGTGTACTTCGCGACCCGCATCGGTGATCCCGTACGACAGCTCGGCTACCGAATCGAGGCGCGAGCCGAGATCCTCGGGGAGCGGATCGAGGAACCGCATCGACTGCCCGGTCACGGGATGCGTGAGCTCGAGACGGTACGCGTGGAGGAACTGCCGTTCGAGGTCCAGGTCAGCCCTCTGCCGCCCCAGGCCGTACACCTGGTCACCGACGCACGGGTGCTTGATGTAGGCCATGTGGACGCGGATCTGGTGGGTCCTGCCCGTGTAGAGCTTGCACTCGAGCAGCGTGTAGCCGTCATCGTACCGACCCGCCTCGAACCGTTCGAGCACCCGAAACGTGGTGACCGACTGTTTGGCGTCGTCGCGATCCGAAACGCCCATTCGCATGCGGTCCCTGGCGTCCCGGGCAAGCGGCGCGTCGATCAGACCACTGTCAGGCGCGATCCAGCCGTGAACGAGCGTCAGGTAACGGCGGTCGACCGAGCGCACCTTTATCGCCTCTTGAAGCGCGACCTGCGCGACATCCGATTTCGCGACCATCATGAGCCCGCTCGTGTCCTTGTCGAGCCGATGCACGATACCGGGCCGGTCATCGCCCTGCGCCGTGCCCAGGTCTTCCGAGTGCGCGAGCAGCGCGTGAACGAGCGTCCCCGACCAATGCCCCTGCGCGGGGTGCACGACGAGACCGGGCGGCTTCGAGAGCACGATCATGTGCTCGTCTTCGAAGCGGATGTCGAGCGGGATGTGCTCGGGCACCAGATCGCTCGGTTCGCGCTGCGGCACTTCGACCTCGATACGCTCCCCTGCCCGCACGCCGTGGCGCTTGGGCGCCGGCGCTCCGTCGACGAAGACGTGGCCACCGTCGATAAGCCGCGCCGCTGCCGACCGGCTGGCCAGTATGCCGAGCGAGCCAAGCAAGACATCGAGCCGGACGCCCTGCTCGACACTCGGACACGACGTGTTCGTAGTAGTCGCTGCTCATCGGGGGCTCGCCTCATCGGGCTCAGCGTCCGCGTTGCCGGTTCCGGCGCGAACAGCAGCCACGCGATCAGGATGCCCACACCGATCACGAGCGCGGAGTCGGCCACGTTGAAGACGGGGAAGTCGATGATCGCCACGTAGAAGAAGTCGGTCACCCTGCCGAGTAACGCGCGGTCCACGAGGTTGCCGGCCGCACCGCCGCACACCAGCCCAAGGGCTATGACGACGGGCCACTGCCGTCGGGCGTGTCCGTCGCCAGTACACCGCCACGAAGACGAGCACGGCGACCGAGGTGGCGATGAAGAACGGCCGATAGCCGGGAAACAGCCCGAACGCCGCGCCCGTGTTGCGCACGTGCGTCAACATCAGCACGCGTCCCAGAAGCGGGAGCGACTCGAACGATCCGAAGGCAGGACTGACCGTCCGGCGACGATCGCGTCCCACGGTATCCTGGCCGCCGGCTCTCCCCACAGCACCCGAACCAGCGACTTGGAGACCTGGTCGAGCACGAACGTCGCGGTCGCGACGAGCCAGAAGATGCGAGCGGAGTTGCCGCGCACTAGCGATGCTCGTCCGCGGCCTTGCAGGTTATGCAGAGCGTCGCGGTCGGCACCGCCTCCATACGCTCGGTGGGGATGCGGGCCGAGCAGCGTTCGCAGGTACCGTACGCCCCGGCGTCTACCCGCTCGAGCGCGGCATGAACCTCCTCCAAGGAAACCCTCAGGTTCTCCTCGAGCGTGAGGTCAAGCTCCCGCTCGAAGGTCGCCGAGCCCTGGTCCGCCATGTGGTCGCGATACGCGTTCTCGCCACTCGCCTCGGAGAGAAGGTCGTGATCCTCATGCTCGTGCTGAGCCAACTCGGCCTCAAGCCGTTCACGCTCCCGTTCGAGCTGCGCCTTGAGCCTAGCTTTGGTCTTCGCGTCCATCTCAACCACCTCTGGCAGGGGTCTGTATCGAAAAGCGCCCGGCTGGGCCGGGCGCTCGGTGAGCCGAATACAATCAGTATACCCCACAAGCCGACCTGCTCTATCCGGTATGGCGGCCTACAGGCACCTCGACCTCCTAGAACGCGAGCTCAGCGAGCACACGGGCGCAGCGCGCGCAGACCTCCGGATGATTCGTGTCAGTGCCGATCTCGCGGTAGTTCCAGCACCGAGGGCACTTGTCGCCGCTCGCGGCATCGACCGCGACCGCGATCTCGCCCTCGCCCTCTGAGACCTCCACAGATGCCACGATGAACAGTTCGGAGAGCGCACCCGCGGGCCGCGCTCTGAGTACCTCGACCATCTCGGCTGGGACCCTCACAACGATCGCGGCCTCTTGGCTCTTGCCGATCTGCTTCTCGTTGCGCGCAGTCTCGAGCGCGCGCGTCACGGCGTCTCGGACTTCAAGCACGACCCCGTAGGCCGTCCGAAGCGCATCGGCGTCCGCGGGAAGTTCCGGAGCGGGCCAGTCGGTGAGGTGCACGCTCTGCCCGTCGCGCAGTGCGCTCCGGCATGAAGCCCCACACCTCTTCGCAAGTGAAGGAGAGCACGGGAGCGAGGATGCGCACCAGCGCGCTCAGTATCCGCGCCAGCACCGTCTGCGCGGACCGACGCGACACCGAGTCCGGCGCATCCGCGTACAGGCGGTCCTTGAGCACATCGAGGTAGACGCTCGAGAGGTTGCCTACGTAGTCGAGCGTGGAACGATAGACCATGTGGAAGCGCCACTCGTCGTAGTGTCGCGTGACGCGTTCGACCAGGTCTGCGAGGTCCACGAGCGCGAACCGGTCGAGCTCGGGCATATCTGCCAACGCAACGTCAGCCGCGGGATCGTAGTCGTAGAGGTTACTCAGCAGGAAACGGAATGTGTTGCGCACCCGGCGGTACGCCTCGCTCGTCCGATCGAGGATCTCGTCGGAGATGTTGATGTCCTGGCCGTAGTCCGCCGAGGCCACCCAGAGGCGGATGATGTCGGCGCCCGACCTCTCGATGACATCGAGGGGCGAGATCACGTTCCCGAGCGACTTCGACATCTTTCGGCCATCGCCATCCACGATGAACCCGTGGGTGAGCACGCGCTCGAACGGGGCAGAGCCATAGGCGCCCACGCTCGTGAGCAGCGCCGACTGGAACCAGCCACGATGCTGGTCGCTTCCCTCGAGGTAGAGCTCGGCGGGCCGGTGGAGTTCGGGCCGCGTCTCCAGCACGCTCGTGTGCGAGACGCCGCTCTCCCACCACACGTCGACGATGTCGTCTTCTGCGACCAGATCGCTGCCACCGCACCGCGGGCACACCGTCGATGACGGCAAGTACTCCGACGGCGCCTTGGTGAACCACGCGTCGGCGCCCTCGGTCTCGAACAGCGCTATGACCGCGTCGAAGGTCTCCTCGGTGGCGACGGTCTCCCCGCACTTGACGCACGAGAACACCGGTACCGGTACGCCCCACGCACGCTGTCGGCTGATGCACCAGTCGGGCCGGTCTGCGACCATCGCCGAAATGCGATTCACGCTCCACTCGGGGACCCAGGCCACCTCGCCGATGGCGCGCATCGCGTTGGCCCGCAGGCCGGTCGCGTCCATCGAGACGAACCACTGCTCAGTCGCCCGGAAGATCACCGGCTGCTTGCAGCGCCAGCAGTGCGGGTAGCTGTGCTCGATGGTGCCGGATGCCACCAGCACCCCCCGTTCCCGCAACCATTCGACGATGCGTGGGTTGGCTTCGCGCACGTTCATGCCGGCGAAGGGCCCTCCACCCGCATCGAAGGTCCCGTCGTCTCTCACGGGCATCGGCATCGGAAGGTCGAACTTCAGGCCGACGAGATAGTCCTCCTCGCCGTGTCCGGGCGCGGTGTGCACCGCACCGGTACCGGTCGAGAGCTCGACGTGTGCGCCAGTGATGACCCGGCCCTCGACTCCTTCGTGGACCGGCTGCGCGTAGCGGAGCCCCGAGAGCTCGCCCCCCGCCACCTTCGGCCCGACCAGCGAGTAGTCGTGCTCCGACCAGCCCGCAGCCTGAGCGACGCTCTCCACCAGATCCTCGGCCATCACGAGCACGCGGCCGGCCTGCAGGACGCCCACGTACAAGGCGTCCTCGGCAAGCGTGACCGCGACGTTAGCCGGAAGCGTCCACGGCGTCGTGGTCCAGATGAGCACGCTCGCGGGACCGCAACTCGTCCCACGGCGTCTTGGACGTGAACGCGAACGCGACGTAGATGCTGTCTGAACGCTCGTCCGAGTACTCGATCTCCGCCTCGGCAAGTGCGGTGTGGCAGCGCACGCACCAGTGGATGGGCTTGCGGCCCTTGTAGATGGCGCCGTCGAGGTACATCTTCTTGAAGATGCGCACGTTGCCGGCCTCGTACTCAGGCTTGAGGGTCAGGTACGGGTCCTCCCAGTCGCCGAGCACGCCGAGACGCTTGAACTCCTCGCGCTGTACGTCGACGAAGCGCAGGGCGTACTCGCGACAAAGCCCGCGCAGCTCGGCCTGCGAGATCGTGGCCATGCGCTCCGGGTCCGAGGTCCTTCTCGACCTGGTGCTCGATCGGCTGGCCGTGACAGTCCCAGCCCGGCACGTAAGGCGAGTAGTAGCCGCGCATCGACTTGTACTTGACGATCAGGTCCTTGAGAACCTTGTTGTACGCCGTGCCCATGTGGATGTGGCCGTTTGCGTACGGGGGACCGTCGTGCAGGATGAACGTCGGCGCGCCCGTTCGCTTCTCCAGCACGCGTCGGTGCAGGTCCGCCTCGTCCCACTGCGCCAGCCATTGTGGCTCGCGCTGCGCAAGCCCTGCGCGCATCGGGAACTCCGTGCTCGGCAGGTTCATCGTCGACTTGTAGTCAGCCACGTCAGTCCAGCCCTTCCGCCGTCTCCCGGCGCCTAAAGAAACAGAAAGACGCCTCGTCCCTGACGACTGGGACGAAGCGCCCGACGTGCTGCACTCCGCGGTACCACCCAGCTTGCGCGCCCAAGAACGCTCGCGCCACTCGGCCGCCCTGTAACGGGAGCACCCGCCGAAGCCTAGCGGCCGAGACGGCCGTTCGGTCCGGGGCTCAGGGGTGATCTTCGGTCGCGCCGGTTCCCGCGGGCTCGCACCGGTTCCCGCTCGCTGGAGGGGCGCACGCGACCTACTCGTCCCCGTCAAAGCCTCCCGCGCCAACCGCGCACGGTAGCCGCGATGGTAGCGTAGCCGACGAGCGAGGGTCAAACCGCCCGAGCGAGCTAGAAGAGCGGCGAGTCCGGCCTGCCGATCGCCGGCGCTCAGGTCCGACTCCGTCACGCCGTCGACCTCGAGCGACTTGTGCCGGGACGAGTGCCCGCGCACGACGCTCACGCTGCTCTTGGGAACTCCAAGAGCGTGCGCGAGCACCGCGCACACCGCGGCGTTCGCCCGTCCCGACTCCGGCACGGCCGCTCACGCGGACGTGCAGTTCGGCCCCCCGCCAACCGACGACCTCGTCTTTGGCTGCCCGCGGCGTGGTGTAGACGTCGACCCGCATCGCCGAGCGCTAGTCGATCTCCTCGATGTCGTCCTCACGCTCGCCGAGCGCGTCGAAGCCCGGCAGCGAGAACTCCGAGGGCTCAACCAAGTCGACATCGTCCGGGAGCTCGGGTGACATCGAGCTCGCCGAGCGTCACCGCCGAGACGAACCCGGACGCGGGCGGCTCGAACGACGAGCTGGGCTGAGTCGGCTGAAGTGGTGGCAGCTCGGTCTCGGGCGCCGCGTCGGGAACCAGCGCATCGGCTGCATCATCGGTCCCGCCGAGGTCGAACACCGGGCCGCTCGCGAGCGGATCGACGTCCGCCTCGACCACCGCCGGCTCGATCGTCGGTGCAGGCATGATCTTCGGAGGCTGCGGCATCGTGTCGACGGCCGGCGCCGGTTCTGAGGCCGGAGGCGCGATGCGCGCGGCTGGCGGCGGCTCGAACACGAGCTCAGGCTTCGCCTCGACCGCATCGTCACTCTCGCCGAGCAGCGCGCTCACGTCATCGGTGAGCTCAACCTCGCTGATCGCCTTCAGGTTGCTTTCGAGCAACGCCCTGTAGCGCCCCCGGAACTCCTCCTCGGCCTGCTTGATACGGAGCAACTCACCACGAACCTGCTGCTTCTGAGCCAGGGCGTCGTTCACGATCTCCTTGGCGCGCACGTTGGCGTGATCGACGATGCTCTCGGCCTCGGTGTTGGCCCGCACGACGATGTCGTCGGCCGAGCGCTGAGCGGTGACGAGCGTGTTGTTGATCGTTTGGCGCTGCATCTCGAACTCGTTGACCTTGTTCTGCAGCGCCTCGACCTTCTCGTTGAGGTCGATGTTCTCCTTGAAGAGGCGCTCGAACTCGTCGGCCACCTCGTCGAGGAACTGGTCGACCTCTTCCTCGCTGTAGCCGCGAATCGAGTGGCGGAACTCCTTGTGATGGATATCGAGCGGTGTGAGCTTCATCTCAACGGTCCTTCCCCTTCTCTCCCCTAGAGCGCGCTAGCGAGCCGAACCAGGAGCGGCACGATCAGGTACTGCAGTACGAGCAGAGCAATGATCGGTGTTATGTCAACCATGCCGAGTGGCGGGATGATGCGACGGAACAGCCCCACGTAGGGCTCCACCACGCTCCCGAGCACCCGGTAGATATCCTCGAAGATACCCGACTTGGGGAACCACGACATCAGCACGTAGACGATGATGAGAATGCTGTAGAAGCGCCCGAGCGAGTAGACGATCGCCGCCAGTCCCATTGACTACCCCAGCTCCTTCGCCCGTGCGACCGCCGCGCGCACCGCGTCCGCGAACGCCGCGCGCACCCCTGCGGACTCGAGGGCGCCGAGAGCCGCGATCGTGGTGCCGCCCGGACTAGTCACGCCGTCGATGAGGGCCTCGGGGTGCTCGCCGGTCTCGGCGAGCAGCCGCGCGGTCCCGAGCATCGTCTGTACCGCCAACTCCTGGGCCACGGTGCGGGGCAGGCCCTCGGCGACGCCCGCTCGTGCGAGCGAGTCGACCACGAGCGCGAAGTACGCGGGGCCTGAGCCGGAGATCGCGGCGCACGCGTTCTGGTGACGCTCCTCCACCACCACCGCGTGCCCGATCATCGCGAACAGGCCGCGCACAAGGTCCACCTGCTCGGAGCTCGCCTCAGTCCCTCCGCTCACCACCGCCATACCCTCGCCCACCTGCGCAGGCGTATTCGGCATCACGCGCACGACGACCGTGCCCGCAGGGAGCAGCGACTCCAAGCGCGCGCATGAGACACCCGCTGCGATCGAGATCACGACTGCTCCGGCGAGTCGCGAGGCAAGATCGGTCACGACCGCGTCGATCACCTGCGGTTTGACCGCGAGCAGCACCAGATCGGCCGGCAGGGCATCGGCCGCCCCCGCCACGACGGTGACTCCGTCGAGCGGCCGCAGGGCTTCGCGTCGGGCGGCCGACGGCTCGACGATCCGCACGGATGATGGCTCCACGGCACCCGCGGCAATCCACCCGCGGGCGATCGCCTCGCCCATCACCCCGCCGCCGACGAAGGTGACCGTGCCTGAGAAGTGGCTCGTCATCGCCTCGGTCACGCTACTCGCCGAACACGCCGGTGTCGCGCAGCCGTCGACGGTCAGCATCGGTGACCTCGACGTTGTGCGGCGTCAGCATGAACACCTTGTCGGACACCTTCTGGATCCCGCCGTCGAGCCCGTAGGTGAGGCCGGCAGAGAAGTCCAGCAGCCGCTTGGCGAGCTCCGGCTTCGTAGACGTAAGGTTGAGGATGACAGGCGTGCCCTGGCGATACTTGTCGCCGATCGCCTGGGCCTCTGCGAAGCTCCTCGGCTCGACGATGTGCATCTTCACCTGAGGTGAGACCTGAGTCACGGAGGCGGGACCGGTCGGTACGGACCGGAGCCCGGGGCCGCTCATCGCGCGGGCACGGTCGAGATCGGGACCGCGATCCACACGTCTCACCGCGTTGGGCCCAGCGCCAGACCCGTACGGAGAGTCATGTCCGGGGCCACGGCCGCGGCTGCCCCAGTCGCCCTCCACCTCGGCAGGATCGTCGTCGAAGTACTCGTCGTCTTCGTAGTACTCCTCGTCGCTCCACTCGTCCTCGAGGCCGAGCCGGACCTTCACCCGATGCCACATGCTCACTGTGCGTCTCCCTCGGGTCCCTTAGCGACCGAACAGGGCACGGCCGACACGCACCATGGTCGACCCCTCCTCGACAGCCACTCTGAAGTCGCTCGTCATGCCCATCGAGAGCTCATCCAACTCTACACCATTGAGTGGCATCTCCCTGAGGGAATCGCGCAGCTCCTTGAGCTCTCGAAACACCCAGCGCGAGTCCTCCGCCCTGCCCAGCGGCGCCATCGTCATCAAGCCCCGCACGACGACGCTCTCGATGCCGGACGCCTCGATCAGGGCGTCGTGCAGTTCGTCTGGCGCGAACCCGTGCTTGCTGGCCTCGCCACTTACGTTCACTTGGAGCAGGACGGGCTGGATCACGCCGGCATTGCTCGCCCGGCGTCCGATCTCGTCGAGCAGACGGCAGGAGTCGACCGAGTGGATCAGGCAGGCGCGACCGACGATGTCTTTGACCTTGTTCGACTGCAGCGTGCCGATGAAGTGCCACTGCACGTCGGGGAACAGACCGTACTTGCCGAGGAACTCCTGGACGCGGTTCTCGCCGAAGTCGCGCTGGCCGAGGGCGACCGCCTGCGCGATCACGTCTATGCCGACGGTCTTGGTGACCGCGATGATGGCGACATCGGACGGATCGCGACCGACTGTGTCGGCCGCGTCGGCCACCTGCCGCCGGACCGCCTCGAAGCGGGCCGCGACGGCTGCCACCTCGGCTACTCCCCCCTGCTGATCGAGGCCGGGTCGACACCCAGCTGGTCGCGCTCGCCCGTGATCAGGTAGGCGATGCGCTCGCCGATATCGACGGCGTTGTCGGCGATGCGCTCGAGATAGCGGCTGGCAAGCACCATCGATGACGCCCACTCGATGTCCTCTTCTTCGTGGAGCCGCGCCAGCTCTCGGAAGAACTGCTTGTAGAGGTGGTCGATCGGCTCGTCGAGCTCGGGGAGCTTCCGAGCGAGTTCGAGGTCCTTGTTCTCGAGCGCCTCCCGTGTCGCATCGAGCACGCGGTACACGAGGTTGCCCTGCGCCTGGATGAGGTCGTAGAGCGTCTGAGGGCCTTTGCGGCCCGCGGTTCGCCGAGCCGCCTTCGAGATGTTGACCGCCAGGTCGGCCATCCGCTCCAGGTGCATCACGATGAACGTGAGGGACATGAGAAGACGCAGGTCGCGCGCCACAGGGAACTGCGTTGCGATCGTTTCGAGAACGCGCTCCTCAACGCCGACGCAGCGCGCGTCGATCACGTCATCGCCGGCGATGATCTGCTCGGCGACGTCGACGTCGCCGGTGATGAGCGACGTCACCGAGGCGCGCGTCGCCGAAGTGACTGCCCGAACGATATCGACGACCTCGGCATGCAGGCCGGCGAGTTCCTGGTTGAACTGCTCGCGCATCGGTACTCCTCGTGGTCATGCGTCTAGTAGCCTCAGTATAGCCGCGGCTCCGCCACGCGAACGGTCGTTTCACGACGAATTAACGCCGCCGCCGAGGCGCGATGCCTAGCCGAAGCGGCCGGTGATGTAGTCCTCTGTCCGCTTGTCGCACGGGCTGGTGAAGACCTCGCTCGTCCGACCGTACTCGACCAGCACGGCGGGCTCACCCGCGACCTCCTGCAGGAAGAACGCGGTGAAGTCGCTGACGCGCGCGGCCTGCTGCATGTTGTGGGTCACGATGACGATCGTGACGGTGTCCTTGATCTCGGCCATCAGGTCCTCGATCTTCTGCACCGAGGTCGGGTCGATCGCTGAGCAGGGCTCGTCCATGAGCAGCACCTCGGGCTGAACCGCGAGCACGCGCGCGATGCACAGGCGCTGCTGCTGGCCGCCGGACAGCGTGAGACCGCCGCGGCCAAGGATGTCCTTGACCTCTTTCCAGAGGTTCGCGCGCTTCAGTGACTCCTCGACCACCGCGTCGAGCTCGGACTTCTTCTTCGACGCCCTGCAGGCGCGGACCGTAGGCGACGTTGTCGTAGATCGACTGCGGGAACGGGTTGGGCTGCTGGAAGATCATCCCGACCCTGCGCCGCAGATCGACCGGGTCCACGCCCGGACCGTAGATGTCCGCGCCATCCAGCGTCATGAGCCCCTCGACCCGCGTGCCGGGAATCAGGTCGTTCATCCGGTTCATGCACCGCAGGAACGTCGACTTGCCGCAGCCGCGACGGGCCGATGAACGCGGTGATCGCCTTCGACTTGACGTCGACGGTGACATCGGTGAGCGCGTTGAAGTCGCCGTACCAGAAGTCGAGCTTCTTGCACGTCGAACTTCACGGGGCCCGGCTCGGCGTGCTCGTGGTGGCGATGCTGGACAAGTAGGGGTTGCGGGGTCGGCATGTCGCTACACCTTCCTGTAACGCTTGGAGATCCAGCGAGCGCTCAGGTTGAACGCGAGGATCATGATCATCAGAAGCAGCGCCGTACCGTAGGCGGCCGGGATGTTGATCCCGTCGACGGCGAGCAGGTAGAGGTGCACCGTCATGGGACGGCCCGACTCGAGCGGGGTCCTCGGCAACCAGATCGCCTGGCCCATGGTATAGAACACGACCGCGGTCTCGCCCACCGCGCGCCCCGTCGCGAGCACGATACCCGTGATGATCCGGGGCGCAGCCGCCGGCAAGACGACCTTGCTCACGGTCTGCCACTTGGTCGCGCCCATGCCATAGCTGCCCCAGCGGATGTAGCGCGGCACGGCTCGAATCGCCTCTTCGGTCGCGCGCATGACGATCGGCAGCATCAGCAGGGAGAGCGCCATCGCTGCCGACAGCATCGACAGCCCGATCCCCATGGCCTCGACGAACAGCGCGAAACCGAACAGACCCATGACGATGGACGGGACGCTGGCCAGAGAGTCCGCCGCGAAGCGGATGCTCGTCACCGCGCGGCCCTGATGAGCGTACTCGGCCAGGTAGACCGCCGCGAGTACGGCCACCGGCGTGCAGATCAGCATCGCGAGGATGGTGACGTAGAGGGTCGACACGATGGTCGGCCAGATGCCACCCTCCGCATTCACTCCCTCGGGCCAGGTGAAGATGAACTGCGGCGAGAGCACTCGGATGCCGTTGATGAAGACGTACAGGATGATCGCGCCGAGTACGGCGACGGTCATTCCCGCCGCAACCCACAGCACGCCGACCGCGATGTTGTTGGCAGTTCGCTTGTTCATCTCTAATCATTCAACCTCGACACGAGCCTTACAGTTAGCACGAGCGCCATCGATATCAGGAACAGGATCGCCGCCATCCCGAAGAGCGCGGTGCGGTGCGTGCCTGTGGAGTAGCCCATGTCCATGACGATCTGGCTGGTCAGCGTCGATATCGGCTCCCCCACCCCTGCGAAGAACTGAGGGGCGTTGCCGACCAGCATCAGCACGGCCATCGTCTCGCCGATGGCCCTCCCCATGCCGAGAATGATCGCGTCGATGATCCCGATCTTGGCGGCAGGCACGACGACTTTGTAGATCGTCTGCCATTGGGTGGCGCCCATCGCGAAACTCGCCTCGCGGATTCCCATGGGGATCGAGTTGAGCGCGTCTTCTGAGAGCGCCGCGATCGTCGGGACGATCATGATGGCGAGGATGATCCAGGCGGTGAGTGGCCCGAAGCCAAGTCCGCCGGTCAGGTCCGAGATTATGGGCCGCAGCATGACCACGCCGAAGAAGCCGTAGACGACCGAGGGGATGCCAGCGAGCAGCTCCACGGCGGGTCGCACGACCGAGCGGACCTTGGGCGACGCGATCTCAGAGAGGAAGACCGCGGTCCCCACCGCGAGCGGCGTCCCGATCGCAAGCGCGCCGATCGTCACGATGAACGAGCCCTGGATGAGCGCACGGATGCCGAACTGGTCCTCGGTGGGCGCCCAGACCGGACCGAGTAAGAACTCCTTGAGACCGACCTCGGTGACGATCGGTGCCGCCTTCCAGGCCACGAACCCGAAGATCAGCGCGACGGCCAGCACCGCCACGAACGCGCAGAGGAAGAAGAGCGCGGCGAGCAGCCACTCCTTGACCTGCGTCTCGCGCGAGACGAGCTGCAGATTGCCCTTGCCCCTCGGTTCCTGAAGGTCGGCCTTCATTGCGCCTCGCCCGCCTTCACGGGCACGAAACCGGCATCGACCACGACGCCGTCTTGCACCTCGTCAGACAGCACGTAGTCGATGTAGCTCCTTCGCCAGGCCTGTGGGCTCGCCCTTGGTGAAGAAGTGAAGCGTCCGTGCTATCGGGTACTCCTTGGAGGCCACGGTCGTCCTCGCTTGGCACGACGCCATCGACGTTGAGCGCCTTGACGCGGGTGTCGGTGAACCGGGGCTCAACGAAACCGACCGAGATGTAGCCTATCGCCCCGCGTGACCGCGCGACGACGTCGCGCACCTGCCCGGTGCCCGGGAGAACGACTGCCGACCGGTCGAATCTGGCATCTTCGCCCATGACGATCTTCTTGAACGCCTCGCGCGTGCCGGACGCCTCGTCGCGGTTGACGAGGTTGATCGGGCGGTCCTCTCCTCCGAGCTCGGACCAGTTCTTGACCTCGCCGGAGAAGACCTGCCTGAGCTGGTCGGTAGTGAGAGCATCGACGGGGTTGTCAGGATTCACGATCACGGCGATGCCGTCGAAAGCGATGGGCGTGTCGACCAGACCAAGCCCCTGCTCCTCTTCCTTGAGGTCACGGGAGGCGGTTCCGATGTCGCTCGTCCCCGCACTTACCGCTTCGATCCCCGCTGACGAGCCCATGCCTGAGACGAGGACACTCGTACCCGGGTTCTCCGCCTCAAAGCCCTTCCCGGCCTCATCGGCGATGGGGAGGATCGTCGTCGAGCCGGTGACGATCAGCTGGTTCGGGTCGCTTGTGTTGCCGCCGCAGCCCGCGAGTGCCGAGGTGAGGGCAAGTGCGCAACACGAAGGTCAACGCGATGCGATGCACGCGAGGGCCCCGTGCCGACCCGTCTCGCCGTGCTCCGCTCGGTATGAGAAGAAGGTCCCTGTGGCCTCGGCGGTACACACGCCGAGGGAGGTGATGCGCCACGGCAAGACTCCAGCGTCGTTCAGGCTCTGACGGACTGCGGCGCCGAGGTCGAGACCCCCCGACTTGGCCCGCGCAACTGTACCAAAGGTGTTAACGAATTGCGACATCAAGTCGGCACCGACGTCGTAGTGACAGGCGCCTATGTGGGGGCCAACATACGCGGCGATGGAGCTCGGGTCGCAGGCCGCGTGCGCGGCGAGCTCCGCGGCGGCCCTCCCCGGCAGAGACGCAAGGCAGCCGCGCCACCCCGCGTGGACGACCGCCGACTGCCGGTCCGGGCGCGACGAGCACGATCGGCACGCAGTCCGCGAAACACAGCAGCAGCGGCACTCCGGGCTCGCTGGTGATCAGCGCGTCGGCGCCGGGAAGCGGCCCCCGGTCCGCGTCTCGGCCTGACACCCAAGCGCCCGCACCGGTGTTCGAGCGGCTCACCAGCGCGACTTCATCGCCGTGGACCTGCTCGGCCGTGGTGAGTCGACCGCGATACGCCGACAGGCCGAGCGCATCGAGAAGCCTGGTCCGGTTCTCGTCGACGGTCACCGCAACGTCACCCACGTGACCCGCGAGATTGAGTGAGTCGAACGGCTCTTCGCTCACCCCACCTGTCCGCTCGCTGAACGCGAGCGTCACACCGACTGAGGCGAGACCAGGGTCGGTCCACACGGCGATCGGGCCCGAGGCCTTCTCGCTCCAGTCGGGGGCGGGTGGCATCCATGCGCGTCCGTTCTTCTCGGCGAGTGTGCAGCGAGCCCGCCATAAGGGTATCCATGACTCGAAGTACCGTCACGTCGGATTCCCGAGTACCGAAAGGTGGAGTGCTCGAATGATCGATCTCGGTAGAGGATTCAAGGCGCCCTTCGAGGACAAAGACTGGATCAGCAAGACGCTTCTCGGCTTCCTGTGGGGGCTGCTCGGCGTCACCGCACCCGCCGTTTCGGGAGCACAGGTCGAGTACATACGCTCGGTTTCACGCGGTGATGATTCCCTCCCGACGTGGGATGACTTCGGCAAGAAGTGGGTCGAGGGGCTACTCGTGTTCGTAGCGGGATTCCTCTACTTCCTGCCGGTGATCGTGCTCGGCGCGCTGTTCGCGGCGCCCATCGTCGTGAGCCTGCTCGTGTCCGGCGGGGACAGCGACGTGCTGGGCGGGTTGTTTGCCGGCGGGTTCTGCTTCTTCTGGATCGTCGCCCTCGTGTACGTCGCAGGTGTTTCGGTCCTCTTCTCGGCAGCGATGACCAACTACGCGATGAAGGGGTCGTTCGGCGCGTTCTTCGCGCTCGGCGAGATCATGGAGCTCGTGCGCGGGAACACCGGCTACCTCACCGCGTGGTTCTACACCCTGGTGATCGGCTTCGGTGGATCCGCGGTGGCGAGCATCCTGAGCGGCACCGGCGTCGGAGCCATCCTCGCGCCGGCGATCACCTACCTTGTCGCGATGATGTCCGGCAACATCCTCGGGCAGTGGGCGGCCCAGGCGTACCCGGCCGCCCCGCAGCCCGCGAGCGCGGCGCCCGCCGCGGCGCCTGCTTTCGCGCCTCCCCCACCCGCCCCACCCGCGCCACCGGCGGCCGCTCGCGCCCCGCAGCAGCCGTGCCTATCGCGCCGGCGGCGCCCGAAGCTGCACCTGCGGCGCCCGAGCCCGTGGCGCCTGAGCCAGACGCTCCCACCCCAGTCGCGCCCGAGCCGATCGAGCCGCAACCCGGTCGAGCCGCGCCGACGCCCGCGGAGCCTGCCGCTGGCGGGGCGAAGTGGCAGCCGGGCCCGAGCCCGCACCGGCTCGACGAGCCGATCGACGACACGATCGGAGACGGGCCGGAGGCCTCCAGCTAACGCCGCGCATCAGATCCGGCGATAGCGAAGACCCGGTGGCGTCGAGGCCACCGGGTCTTCTGGTTCAAGCAGCGGGCCCGGTGGCGACGAGGTCCCGCCGTCGTCGCCACCGGGCCCAAGCCGGGCAGAAGCGCTAGTAGGTACGCTTCTTCAGAAACGCAGGGATGTCGAGCTCGTCCTCGCCGATCGGCTCGAACGCCGGCACTGAGAGCGCCGGCTCCTCGTCCATGGCGGCGAAGCTCATGGTCTCGCTTCTGCGCGGACCGTCAAAACCAGTTGCGATCACCGTGACTCGGATCTGATCCATCATCGAGTCGTCGATGACCGCACCGAAGATGATGTTGGCTTCGGGTGACGCGGCCGTCTGAACGACCTCGGCAGCCTCGTTGACCTCGAACAGGCCCAAGTCGCTACCGCCTGCTATCGAGAGCAGCACGCCCTGGGCGCCCTGGATCGAGGACTCGAGCAGCGGACTGGAGATTGCGGCCTTCGCCGCGTCGTGAGCGCGATTGTCCCCGGAGGCGAGACCGATGCCCATGAGGGCGGATCCGGCGTTCGCCATGATCGTCCGGACATCGGCGAAGTCGAGGTTGATGAGACCGGGAACCGTGATGAGATCGGTGATTCCCTGGGTGCCCTGGCGCAGCACGTCATCGGCGATGCGGAAAGCATCGAGGATCGACGTCTTCTTCTCCGCGACCTGGAGCAAGCGGTCGTTCGGGATCACGATGAGCGTGTCCACCGTCTCACGAAGCTTGTTGATGCCGTCGTCGGCCTGCTGCTGGCGCTTGCGGCCCTCAAATGCGAACGGGCGAGTGACCACACCCACGGTCAGCGCACCGATCTCGTTCTTCGCGATCTCAGCGATCACCGGAGCGGCGCCGGTTCCGGTCCCACCGCCTTCTCCAGCGGTGATGAAGACCATGTCGGCGCCCTGAAGCGCCTCCTTGATCTCGTTGCGGTTCTCTTCAGCAGCCTGGAGTCCGACCTCGGGCTCAGCACCCGCACCGAGCCCCTTGGTGAGGTTGACGCCCACGTGCACCTTGTAGTCGGCGTCCGACATCAGTAGCGCCTGTGCGTCCGTGTTCACCGCGATGAACTCGACGCCCTTCACGCCCGCCTCGATCATCCGGTTCACCGCGTTCGTACCGCCGCCGCCCACA
This sequence comes from uncultured Coriobacteriia bacterium, assembly GCA_963751505.1. Lineage (GTDB taxonomy): Bacteria > Actinomycetota > Coriobacteriia > Anaerosomatales > PHET01 > CAVVUM01. The sequence continues at coordinate 136,295 of CAVVUM010000006.1, read as the reverse complement.
CCGAGCACCTTGATGACGGCAAGGTAGTTCGCACCTGTCTCTAGCATTGCTTCCTCCCCGGGTCCAGCGGGTAAAGATCAGGACACAAGCCTCAAGTTGACCTTTAAGGTTACCAACCAACACTCAATCTTCGCATAAACCTTAGGGGAGATGCAAGTCCACAGTGAACGGTAGTCTCTCGGCTTCGCGCGGGGAGTTCCGCAACGCCCACCTGCCGCCGCGCTGGCGGGTCATTCCCCTACTTCTCGAGTCCGCGCCACGTCGGTCGATCGATGACCCTCACGTTGATGTAGACAACGCCCTTCTCCGTGCTCGAGGATCTGGCGGACGATGCGATCCTTCTGAGCCATCTTGGTGGCCTCACCGACGAAGATCTCGACGTCGTCCTTCGTCTTGAATGCCGTCTCGTCGACCGTAGGCGCCGACACCGAAACCACCTGTTTTCTCAGCTCAGGGCTTATGGCGCCGACAGCCTTCACGGCGTTGACCACCTCCGGCTGGCGCAAGCGGGCACCCGGCTCGGCATTGACCTCTTCGACTCCCCGAACCACTACGAGGCCGGTGCCCTCCGCGCTGCGGCGGCCGAGCCAGGTCAGGTCAGACGAGACGAGCCACAGGTTCTTGCCCCCGGCATCCACCACGGCGACGGGCGATCGCTCCCGCACCGCGATCCGAAGCGTGTCTGGGAAGTCGCGCTCCACCTTCGCCTCAGCGATCCAGGGGTCCGCCTCAAGCCGGCGCTCGATCGCCGAGACCGGGACGCGAACCATCGTTGCCTCGGCCGGCACAGCGGCTAACCGACGAATGGTCGCCTCGTCGTAGTGGCGTGCGCCGGAGACGAGCACGCGCTTGATTGGAAGGACGGGCGCACGGTACAGCCCATAGAGTCCCCAGGCCAGCAGCCCTACGAGGGCCGCTACGAGGGCGACGAAAGCGACGCGGCGTAGGCGCACGGCCCGCTGCCGTCGTTCTCGCTCTTCGCGCTTCGTGTTCGAGAGCCGCTTGCCCGCGCGGGCGGCCGAACCCGCCGCGTCGGGGCGTGCCTTGCGACCCGTGCGCGGGGTTCGTCGCTCGGACTCGACCTCCGGCGTATCGCGTCGGTACCGGACGCGCACCGTCTCGTGCGCGCCGATCACGACGCGCTTACGCGGCGTCGAACGACCCGAGGAACCTGATCTCCGGTGTGAGTTCGATGCCATGCATCTCCCTGACTGCGTCTCGAGCACGTCGGATCAGCATCAGCACATCGTGTGCTGACGCCCCGCCAGTGTTCACGATGAAGTTCGCGTGCAGATCCGATATCTGCGCGCCTCCTACACGCTCCCCCTTCAGGCCGGCCTCCTCGATCAGGCGGCCTGCCGGAGCAGTTCTCGGGGTTGCGGAAGACACTCCCGGCGTTCGGGACCGCGAGCGGCTGGTTGCGTCGACGGCGCTTGAGCGCTGACTCCATCGTCGCGCGAATCCTCTGCTCGTCGCCTCGCTCCAGGGCGAGTGACGCTTCGACGACGATGCCGGTCCTTGGCGCAGATCGGTGGTGCGGTATCCCCACGTGATCTCAGGCCCACGTCTGCGCACGAGCCCGACGCCGGGCGTGTAGAGGGTCACCGACTCCACCACCGAGTCGATCCACTGCTCGCCTGTCCCTGCGTTCATGATCAGCGCACCGCCCAGGGTGCCGGGGATGCCCACCGCGAACTCCATGCCCGTGAGCCCCCGGGAGAACGCCTCCTGGACCAAGGCGGCAAGCGCCACGCCGGCCCCTGACTGCAAGCTGTCCCCCTCGTGGGTGTGGCGCTTGAACTCCTTGCCGAGCACGATCACGGCGCCGTCGTAGCCCGAGTCGGCCGCAAGAACGTTGCTGCCCTTGCCGAGCACCGTCCACTCGACTCGGGACGCCGCCAGCACGTCGGTGACGAGCGCTAGGTCGGCGAGGTTGCCGCACTCGACGAACAGCGCGGCTGGGCCGCCGATCCGATACGTGGTGTGCTTCGAGAGCGGCTCGTCGCGCTTGAGCACTCCCGTGACTCGGCCGGAGAGTCGATCGTAGGCGCCTGCTACCGACACGCGTCCTCCTGAGCCAAGCGCGCACTCGAGCGCCGCGGCGATCGCCGGCCCGACCGTCGGTGACGTCGCCGGCGCCCATCGTCATGATCAGGTCGCCCTCCCGCAGCCGGTCGCACAGGTACGGCACGATGTCGGCTCGGTGGGGCAGAGTAGGTCGCGCACGCGCGCGGATGCAGATCGAGCATCGCATCGAGCACGGTCTTGCCACTGACACCCGGGATCGGGGCCTCTCCGGCGGTGTAGACATCGGTGAGCACTACCCTGTCCGCCGCCGAGAAGGCGTCGCCGAACTCGGCTGCGAAGGCCAGAGTGCGGCTGTAGCGGTGGGGCTGGAACAGCGACCACACCCGCCGGAACCCCAGCTCGGCGGCCGCGCCCAGCGTAGCGGCGACCTCCGTGGGGTGGTGGGCGTAGTCGTCGACTATCGTCACACCCGCGACCTCGGCAACCAGATCGAAGCGGCGCCTGACTCCCGTGAAGCCTGCGAGCGCCTTGGCGGCGGCCTCGACACGTCGATGCCGAGCGCGAACGCGGCGGCCAATGCCCCGCAGGCGTTCGAGACCATATGCAGGCCCGGCGTCGCCACGCTGCCTCGAGCGGTGGAACCGTCGGGCAGATGCACGATGAAACGAGAGCCGATCCCCACCCGATCGACATCCGAGAACCACACGTCGCTTCCGGCCGTGGATCCGTAGGTGACGGTCTTGCGACCGATCGACTCGGCGAGCCGAACCAAGCGCGCATCGTCGCCGCAAACGACAAGCGTGCCGTCCTCGCTCGTGCGCGCCATGAACTCGCAGAACGTATCGGCGATCTCATCGATCGAAGCGTAGTGGTCCATGTGGTCCGCCTCGACGTTGGTGACAAGCGCGATGTGCGGGCTCAGGAAGACGAACGACCCGTCGCTCTCGTCGGCCTCGACCACGTAGTGCTCCCCGGTACCGCTGCGTGCATTCGTGCCCACGCCGTCAATCTCACCGCCGATCAGGAAGGTCGGATCGAGCCCCATGCCGGCGAGCATGACCGCCACCATCGATGACGTGGACGTCTTGCCGTGGGTACCGGCCACCGCCACGGTCTTCCGGTCACCGGCCAGTTCGGCCAGCATCCGCGCGCGAGGCCACACCTCGATACCGCGCTCCCGAGCCGCCGCCAGCTCAGGGTTGCGCTCGGGGATGGCGGACGAGATGACGACCACGTCCGGATCGCCCAGGTTCGCCGCGTCGTGACCGATGGCCACCGGTACGCCGGCGTTCTCGAGCGCCCGCGAGTAGCGAGACGCCTTCAGATCGCTCCCGGTGACTCTGATGCCGCGCTCGGCAAGCACGAGCGCGATCCCGCTCATGCCGGCACCGCCGGCACCGATGAAGTGGGCATAGGCCCGCTCGGTCACGAATCCGCCTCCGTCACTGCTGGACTGGTCATCTCGAGCTCGCGATCGCCCGGCGGGCAACCGCCACGACCCGCTCGGCCGCGTCGAGCCTGCCGAGCGCTCGCGATGCGGCAGACATGGTAGCACGGCGTCCGACGTCGCCGAGCAGGCCGAGCAGCTCGCCGGCGAAGCGCTCGGAGTCGAGCTCAGCGTCGGGAATCAGCACCGCAGCACCGTGGGTCACGAGTGCCTCGGCGTTGCGCGTCTGATGGTCATCGGTCGCGTAGGGATAGGGCACCACGATGGCGGGCGCGCCGAGAGCGGTGAGTTCAGCGATGGTGGTTGCTCCGGCGCGCGATACGACCAGGTCGGCCGCGGCGATGGCGTCGCCCATACCGTCAAGGTAGTCGAGCACGCGCCACCTGCCGCCGCCGTCGCCGCCAGCGGCCTCGAGGTCGGCCCGCACCTGGGACGCCTCGGTCGGGCCGGCAACCTGAACCACGCACAACGAATCGACCGCCAGCAGCCGGCCTCTCAGCGCGACCAGGGCGGTGTTGAGGTGCCGCGCACCCCGGCTTCCGCCGAAGGCCAGCAAGAGGAGATCGCTCCTCGCTGATCCCAAGCGCCGATCGCCCCTTCGAACGTCCTGCGGCTCTGACCGCAGGACGAACCGGATTGCCTGTCAGCACGACCCGGTCTGGCCGCGCGAGCGATCCGCCGGACTCCTCGTACGTCACGCACACCGCGCGTGCCCACCGCGACAGAACGCGGTTCGCGAGTCCTGGAACCGAGTTCTGCTCGTGCAGCACGAGCGGTATCCGGCGAACGACCGCAGCCAGTCCCACCGGCAGCGAGACGTAGGCGCCGAAGCCGATCACGACATCGGGGTGCAGCCGACCGAGGAGTCGCCACGCCCGAAAGCCCGAGACCAAGGTGACGAACGCCGCGGAGACGATCGTCCAGGGCCGAGAGCGATCGAAGCCTCGCGAAGGCAGCGCATGGAAGGCAACGCCCGCCTCAGGTACAAGGCGGGCCTCGAGACCGTCGGGCGTGCCAACGAAGGCTACGTCGTCATGCGCGGCGGCGATGTGCTCGGCTACGGTCAGCGCGGGGTAGATGTGGCCCGCCGTCCCGCCTCCGGTCACGAGTACTCTCACGCACCCGCTCCTCCCTCGGCTCCTGAACTCTCACCGCTCGTGGCGCCCGCGCACCGTACTCCGACACTGAGAGCAGAATCCCGAGCGCCAGCATGGTGACGAGCATCGACGAGCCGCCGTAGCTCACGAACGGCAGGGTCTTACCCGTCACCGGCATCAGCCCGGTCACCGCCGCCATGTTCAGGCACGCCTGCACGCCCAGCATCGCGGTAAGGCCACCCGCAAGCAGCCGCCCGAAATCGTCACGCGCCCCGGTTGCGATCCGGAACCCTGCCCAGACGAACAAGCAGAAGCCGAGGACCACCGCCAACGTCCCGATCAGACCGATCTTCCTCCCCGATGACCGCGAAGCACGAAGTCCGTGTGCGCCTCAGGCAGGTAGAACCACTTCTGACGCGACAGGCCCAGACCGACACCGCTCAGGCCACCGCTTCCAAAGGCGTAGAGCGCCTGGATGGCCTGATAGCCCTTGCCGCGGGCATCCTTCCACGGATCGAGAAACACCGTGACGCGCGCCAGGCGGTACGGCGCCGCGACGATGAACACCACGCCGAGCGCCACGAGGCCCCCCAGCGCCGCGAAGACCCATCGCAGGCGCAATCCGGCGAGCACCAGCACGATCGTCACTGCGATGAGCAGAGTGAACGTGGTGCCCATATCGGGCTGCAGGATGATGAGGATCGACGGCACCCCCGCGACCACAAGCACGCGAGTCAGGAACTTGTTGTCGGGCAGCTTGCCGCGTCTCCATTCGACCGCAGCGACCGCGACGGCGATGACGCATGCGACCTTGGCGAACTCGGAGGGCTGAAGGTTGAAGAAGCCGAGCGGTATCCACCGCTGGGCGCCGTGGCTGGCGAATCCGATGAACGCGACCGCGACGAGCAGGCCGACCGCCCCGAGCCACACGACCAGCCACCCTTCCTTGAGCCGGCGGTAGTCGAAGCGCGCTGCCACGATCGCCATTCCCCACCCGGCCGCGATGAACATCGCCTGCTTCATGAGGTAGGTCCAGCTGTTGCCGGACTCGGCGAGCGCCCTCACCGAGGAGGCCGAGTAGATCATCACGAGGCCGATGGTCGACAGGAAGAGCGCCGAACCCAGAAGCCAGTACCGCGCCCCCGGGCCTCCCGCGTAGTGGTGCTTCGCTCCCGTCACGCTCCGCGCTCCCTGTCGATCGCGTCAAGCACCAGCCGCTTGAACGCCCGCCCTCGCTCCTCGTAGTCCTGAAACTCGTCGAACGAAGCGCACGCTGGCGAGAGAATCACGGCGTCGCCTTGCTCCGCCATACCCGCGGCAGCCGACACAGCCTGCTCCAGTCCTGGGGCGAGGACTGTGTCGATCCCTGCCGCCGACGAAGCTCGCGTCGAGCTCTCCTGCGGCCTCTCCGAACAGTACCGCACCACGCACGACCTGAGTGGCCTGCGCGGCGAGTTGTGCGAAGTCGTTGTTCTTGTTGCGGCCCCCGGCGAGCAGAACGATCGGCCTGTCACCGAACGCTGCAAGCGCCTTGGAGACCGCATCTGGGTTCGTCGCCTTGCTGTCGTTGAACCACTCGGCCCCGCCGAGAACCCCGACGGGCTCCAAGCGGTGCTCGATGGGCGCGAAGGACCGCAGACCGGCGCGCAGGTCCGCCGGGGTCACGCCCAGCGCGGCCGCGGCCGTCGCGGCCGCCAGGGCGTTGCTCACGTTGTGCGCGCCGCGGATCTGCAGTTCGTCAACGTCGATGAGCCGACAGGACGTCCGCCACTGTCGGGAATAGCTGAGGGCGTTGTCGGCCAGGCACGCCACCCCGCCACCGACGGCGTCGCGCTCAACGCGCACGACCCTGGCACCAGTGGCCTCGGCGTCCCCCACCAGGGCGCGGGAACCCCCGTCATCCGCGTCGATCACGGCGACATCGTCAGGCCCGAGGTTCGCGAAGATCTTCGCCTTGTCCGCCGCGTAGCGCTCCAGCGTGCCGTGCCAGTCCATGTGGTCCGGTGTGATGTTGAGCAGTACGGCGACGCGCGGATGGAACGTCGCGGTCAGGGCCAGCTGGAACGACGAGACCTCGGCAACCAGCACCTGCTCGTGCCCGCAGTCGCCGACGGCCTCGATCGCGGGCGTCCCGATGTTGCCGACCGCCCGGGCGGTGATCCCGCCGGCGTTCAGCAGGTGCGTGATGAGCGCGGTCGTCGTGGTCTTCCCGTTGGTGCCGGTGACCGCGACCCACGCGCACGCGGACTCCGCATACGCGAACTCGATCTCAGAGATCACCCGGTCGCATGCGAGCTCCGCCGAGACCATGATCGGTGCGTGCGGAGGGATGCCGGGGCTCGCTATGCACAGGTCGAACCTGCCCTCGGCCGAGTCGACTCCTAGGCGAACGCATACGCCCAGACGACGAAGCTCGTCCGCAGTGCGCGCGAGCGCCAGCCGAATCGCCTCCGTCCACGACGGTGACGCTGGCGAAGCGCTCGGGCATGGCGCGAGCGCAGTAGCGGGCCACGGCGACGCCGCTCGAACCCAGACCCAGCACGAGTATGTCCAGGGCGCTCCGGCCATATCAGCCCTTGTACCTCACGGACTGGAAGAAGAACGCCGCGAATCCAAGTCCGGCCATGACGCCGGTGACGATCCAGAACCGAACCATCACTTTGGTCTCGGACCACCCGATCATCTCGAAGTGGTGATGGATCGGCGCCATGCGCAGGACGCGCTTGCCGGTGAGCTTGAACGAGGCGACCTGCACGATCACCGACAGCGTCTCGATGACGTAGATGCCACCGATGATGATGAGCAGCAGCTCGGTCTTCGTGATGACTGCCAGCGCGGCGATGGCGGCACCCAGCCCGAGCGAGCCCGTGTCGCCCATGAAGATGTCGGCAGGGTAGCTGTTGTACCAGAGAAAGCCGATGCAGGCACCCCCGATCGCAGCGGCAAGAAGCGCAGTCTCCAGCGAGTCGAGCCTGAAGGAGATGGCCGCGTACGCGAGAGTCACGATCGTCACGGTCCCCGCGGCAAGGCCGTCCAAGCCATCGGTGAGGTTCACCGCATTGCTCGTGCCCGTGACCATGATGAACACGAGCACCAGATAGAGCCACGGGATGAGTATCTCGACGCCACCGAGCGACACGACCGAGAGGACCCTCCCGAGGTAGATCCGTCCCTCGCCCGCTGGGAGTTGCAGCCACGTGGGGATACCAGCCCAGTTCACGGCGAGCAGACAGAACACCACCGAGATAACGCCCTGCCACGCGAACTTCGCGCGCGGCCTGAGCCCCAATGAGCGCTCGTGCGAGACCTTCGACCAGTCGTCGATGAACCCCAGCAGCCCGCACGCGAGCATCACGAAGAGCGCGAGTAGCGTGGGCCGATCCGGCCTGCCCATGAACAGGAACGACGCCGTGACGACGAGCAGGATCAGCACGCCACCCATCGTCGGCGTTCCCTGCTTGATGAGGTGCCCCTGCGGTCCATCGGCTCTGATCTGCTGCCCGATGTTGCGGACGCGAAGCAACCTCATCCACAGCGGGAAGAGCGCGACCGCTGCGACGAGCGCGAACACCATCGCGAGAAAGACCTGGTAGGTCGGGTACTGGGCGAGTCTAGCCAACACGCGGACTCACCATCCCTTCCACCACTTGCTCGAGGCCCATCACGCGTGACGCCTTCACGAGAACGACATCTCCTCGCTCCAGCAGATCATCAAGTACCTCGACCGCCTCGCCAGGGTTTGCGCACGGTCGCACCCTGTCAGCGGCCATGCCCGCCGCGCGAGCGCCGTCCGAGATCCTGAGCGCTCTCTCTCCGACCGTCACGAGGTGATCGAAGCCCGCCGCCGCGACCGCCTCCCCGATCTCGAAGTGCGCTATCTCAGAGAGCGAGCCCAATTCGGCCATGTCGCCGAGCACAGCGATACGCGCACCCGAGGTCTCTATCGTTCTCAGCGTCTCGACCGCGGCGCGCATCGACGATGGGTTCGCGTTGTACGCGTCGTTGAGAATGGTGACCCCGGCTGCGCTCTCCACCAGCTCCATGCGCATCCCCGACACCACGGCAGTGCCGAGCGCCTCCGAGATGGCATCGATCCCCAACCCGAGATGGAGCGCGACCGCTGCCGCTCCGAGGGCGTTGTACACGTTGTGGCGCCCGGGGATGGGAAGCCGTGCGGCCGCACGGGCGTCCGCGCTCACGATGTCGAAGTGAGCGCATCCAGCTCCGTCGGTACGAACGTGATCCGCACGCACATCGCAGTCGGCTTTGAGCCCGTAACGGACCACCGGTGCCCGTGCATCGAGTGCCAGCACATCTGAGAAGGCGTCATCGCCGTTGAGAAACACGGCGCCGCTCTCGGGCACCGCGCGAACAAGTTCGCCCTTGGCCGAGGCCACCGCGTCCTGGGTCCCCAGAAGCTCGATGTGGCTCGTGCCGACGTTGGTGACCAGGCCGATCTGCGGCCGCGCTATCTCGGCAAGCCGGGCTATCTGCCCGAGACCGCGCATGCCCATCTCGACCACCAGCACATCAGTGGAGGCCGAAGCGGACAGAACCGTGAGCGGCAGCCCGATCTCGTTGTTGCGGTTGCCGAGGGTGGGAACGACGTTGAAGTGATCCTGCAGCACAGCGGTCAGCAGGTCCTTGCTCGTCGTCTTACCCGTGGAGCCGGTGATCCCGACCACGGTGGCGCGCAAGCCGCCACGGTACCAGGCCGCCAAGTCCTGGAGCGCGTTGAGCGTGTCTGCCACCCTGACGACGGCCACACCGCGCCGCTCGTGCGCTGCATAAGCGACCGCGTCCTCGCGGCTCACCACGAGCACGCGGGCGCCGGCCTCCACCGCGTGTGCGCACCAGGCGTGCCCGTCGGAGCGCTCTCCCTCCAAGGCGAAGAAGACCGATCCGTGCGTGACCGTGCGCGAATCGACCGCGATGTCCGAGCCCACGATGGCAACATCACCGTAGATGACCCGCCCGGCGGTGGCCTCGGCGATGCACTCTGCCGACAGCGCTAGCATGTCCCGAGCACCTCACGCGCGACCTCGCGGTCGTCGAAGTGGATCGTCCGGTCGGCGAAGATCTGATAGTCCTCGTGGCCCTTCCCGGCGATCAGCACCGAGTCGCCCGGGGCAGCGACATCGAGCGCGCGCTCGATCGCCGCGCGCCGGTCGACCTCGACCTCATAGCTCGCCGGACCGCCCTTCGCGCCGTCCTCGACCTGCAAGATGATGCCGACCGGATCCTCGCTTCGCGGGTTGTCGCTCGTGATGATCACATGATTCGCCGAGGAGGCCGCCGAGCGCCCCATCACGGGCCGCTTGTCGGGGTCGCGATCGCCCCCGCAACCGAAGACGACGATCACACGCCCCTCGGTCACCGCCTTGACCGCGCTGACTGCCTTCTCGATGGAGTCGGGCGTATGCGCGTAGTCCACGATGACCGAGAACGGCTGGCCGCACTCGATGCGCTCGAGGCGTCCGGGGACCTGGGGCGCGGACTCGAGCCCGGCGACGAGCGCCCCGAGCGGTAGTTCGAGCGCGACGCCGCATGCGGCAGCCACGAGGGCGTTGCTCACGTTGTACGCACCCGCGAGAGGCAGACGCACCCGCGAAGAGCCGTACGGCGTCATCAGCGTGAAGGTGCTGCCTCTCGCGTCCAGCCGCTCGTCGTCCGAGCGTACTGTCGCGCTGCTGCGGCGCGACACGGTGATCGCGCCCGCGAGATCGGCGGCGATCGCTGCCCCGAACCGATCGTCGACGTTCACAACGCGGGCCGCAACGTCGAGCTCGGTGAAGAGGCGCCGCTTGACCGAGCCATACTCCTCGATCGTGTGATGGTAGTCGAGGTGGTCCTGCGTCAGGTTGGTGAACGCCGCGACGGCGAAGTGCATCCCCTCGACCCGGTGAAGATCGATCGCGTGACTCGATACCTCCATCGCGCAGGCTTCGACACCGCGGCGACGCATGCACGCGAGCAACGCTTGCAGCTCTGCCGACTCAGGAGTGGTGCGCGAGGACGCAACTCGCTCGTCGCCGATGCGGGTCTCCACGGTTCCTATGAGCCCCGTGCTACGCCCGGCAGCTCGAAGGATGCTGTCGACAAGATAGGCGCTCGTCGTCTTGCCGTTCGTCCCCGTGATGCCTACCACGTCCACCGATGCACTCGGGTGGTCGTAGTAGGCCGAAGACGCCCGCGCCAATGCCACCCGGCCGTCGGGGACTGTCACCTGGGGACAGGGGACCTCGAGGTGGTCCTCCACCACGAGCACTGCAGCTCCCCGTTCGGCGGCATCCGCGGCGAAGTCGTGGCCGTCATGAGCAAAACCGCGGATACAGAAGAAGGCGTCGCCGGGCTTCACGCGGTCGGAGCGATAGGCGATTCCGCCCACTTCCACCGTCGTGTCGCCTGTGGCTTGAGCGCCTGGCCCAAGCAGCTCCCCGATCGTATGTGTCACACGCGCCCCTGCATCAGTCGGCGATTCTAGCATCGTCAGTCACGCGAACTCGAGGCCGACACCGTACCGACACCCGCGTCCTGCCCCTTCTTGGAGTCCTTCGCCTCAGCGACGTCCGTCGCAGGCGGGATCTTCAGGTGCTCGACCGAGAACTGCGCAAGTTTCGCGAACGTCGGTGCTGCCACTGTGCCCCCGTAGTAGCCCCGTTTCGGCTCGTCCATCGTCACGCAGACCAGCACCTGCGGATCCTCCGCCGGCAGATAGCCGATGAACGAACCCACGTACTTGCCGCCGCCATAACCGCCGCCGCCCGGCCGGGCCTTCTGGGCGGTGCCCGTCTTGCCTGCGACCCGATACCCCGGCACCGACGCTGATCCGCCAGTGCCCTCCGTCACCACCTTCTCAAGCATCTTGGTTACCGATGCTGCTGCCTTCGCCGAGATCGCGCGCTTGACGGGCCAGTTCGGCTCGGCGGTCTTCGAAGAAGGCATGTCGAGGAGGAAGTGCGGCGTTGGCATGTTGCCCTCGTTGGCGATCCCGGAGACCGCGCGCGAAAGCTGCAAGGGCGTGAGCGAGACCCCTTGCCCGAAGGGGATGTTGCCGATCGATGACGCGGACCACTGGTTCGGGGGCAGAAGCCAGCCCTTCGTCTCTCCCGGATAGTCGACGCCGGTGGTCTCGGTCAGCCCGAACCGGGCAAGCGAGTCGTAGAGCCCCTTCTTCCCGAGTTTCATCCCGATCTTGACGGTGCCTACGTTGCTCGAGTGGGCCACGATCTCCGTGAGGCTCCAGCGCACGCTCCCCCGACCGTGGGACTCGTGGATCGTCCGCCCACCGACGCGGATCGTTGGGGGCAAACTGAACTTCGAGTTGGGTTTGTAGAGGCCTCTGTCAACCGCGGCAGAGGCTGTCAGGCACTTCATGGTCGAGCCGGGTTCGTAGGTGTCGGTGACCGGCCGATTTCGCGTGGCACTCGCTTTCGCCTTGCCGAAGTTGTTTGGGTTGAAGCCGGGTGCCGAAGCCATCGCGTAGATCTCCCCATTTCGGGGGTTCATGATGATGACCGACCCGCTGGCCGCACTGAACTTCTTGACCGCCTTGTTGAGCTCGATCTGCGTCCGGTACTGGATGTCCTTGTCGATGGTCAGCACGACGTCCTTGCCGTGCGTGGGATCGATCGTCTTCTGGACGCCACCGGGAATCGGCCGGCCATGAGGGTCGCGCTCACCCAGAACCACGCCCGGAGTCCCGCCGAGCACCTGCTCGTATTGGCTCTCGATCCCCGAGAGACCTCCCTCGACCCCGACGTACCCGAGCACCTGGCAGGCGAGCTCGCCGGAGGGGTACAGCCGGCGGTAGTCCTCAAGAAAGCCGATGCCGCCGATGTCGCGCTTCTCGAGTAGCGAAACGCGCTTGAGTTCGTCCTTCAACGCCGAAACGCGCTCCATCTCGACGTTCCGGGCGATGTACTCGAAGCCAGAGTCCCGCTCGAGCTTGCTCTGATAGGTGGCAGCATCCCCGCCAAGAGCGTCGGCAAGGATCTTGGCCACCAGCGCCTTGTCCTCTGTCTTGATCTGGTTCGGCGAGACGAAGATCGTCTTGGCCTCGACGCTCAGAGCAAGCGGCTCGCCGTCACGGTCGTAGATGGTTCCTCGGCGGGGAGGCAACTCAACGTCTTTCAGGCGCTGCAAGAAGGCCTTCTCAGACAGCTCTGAGGCCTGAACGGCCTGAATCCAGACGAGTCGCACGGTGATGGCGCCGAAAGCCAACGCCATGCAGAGCAGAAGCCCGATGTAGCGCCGATTGCCGGAGGGGCGGGTCCGCACGCGCATGCGCCCTCCCTTTCCGGCTTCCGCCCTAGCGTGACGACGAGAGACCGACATCGCCTACAAGAAGAACCTCGGCCTCGCCAGCCGTGAGGTCCATGACGTTCGACAGCGCGTGCGCGAGGCCGGAGTCTCGAACCTCGGCCTCGGCCAGGGGCTCCTCCGTCGCAGCTCGCCGAGGCGACTTCAACTCGAGGTAGCTGACCGAGCGCGCGGGTGCCATTCCCAGGGCCTTGCCCGCGATGGCTCGGACACGTTCAGGCGAGCCAAGGGCGCTCTGCCGAACCTCGAGCAGGTCGCCCTCGTAGCGCTCGTTGCGGATATCGGTGCGGAGCTGATCGGCCGCCAAGCAGGCCTCTGTGGCTTGCACTGACATGTAGACGCGCACCATACCCAAGGCAGCGAGGACGGTCACCAGCGTCGCGAACATGCGGAAGTTGCGACGGGCGGTGAGTTCCTGTTGCCGAGAGGCGCGGGCTGTACCCGCCCGGGCCGCCGGAGGAACGAGGCGCAGATGCAGGCCCCTCGGCTCGCGCTTGGCCTGCATCTTCTCTCGCGGGACTACCCACCTCGCACCTCCCTCTACTCCGAACGAACGCGTCTACTCACACCAGGAGATGACCCTGCGCAGGTGTGCGCCCGCCTCTCGCCGGTCCCGATAGTGCGTGACCCACATCCATAGAGCTCTCACCACGTCACCTCCGACACCCGAGCCGGTTCCGACACTCCGGCAACACGCCGGATGAGAAGCTCAGAGCTTCTCCGCCACTCTCAATCGCGCGCTCCTGGCGCGGGGATTCGACTCGATCTCCTCCGCACCGGGCGCTATCGCCCTGCGGGTGAGGATCCGGAGTACCGGCGACGTGCCGCAAACGCAGACCGGTAGGTCTGGCGGGCAATCACACCCCTTTGCGGCCTCAACGAACACGCGCTTGACGATGCGGTCCTCGAGCGAGTGGTAGCTGATGACGGCGATGCGGCCCGTCGGTGCCAACCACCGTATCGCCGCCTCAAGGCCGCGAGAGAGGACGGCGAGCTCGTCGTTCACCTCGATCCGCAGCGCTTGGAACACGCGCTTTGCCGGGTGCCCCCCGCTCCGACGGGCGGATGCGGGTATCGCCGCCTTGATGAGCTCCACGAGCTCACCGGTCGTGGTGATCGGCCCGCGCGCACGGGCGCTCACGATGAACGACGCGATCCGTGAGGCCCAGCGCTCTTCTCCGTAGTCGCGAAAGATCCGGGTGAGATCAGCTTCGTTGTAGGTTGCGATGATCTCAGCTGCGGTCAGGGTTTGATTACCCGGGTCCATCCGCATGTCCAATGGAGCCTCGGCCTTGAACGAGAAGCCTCGCTCAGCGACGTCGATCTGCGGAGACGACATGCCGAGGTCCATGAGAACGGCATCCGCGTAGGGGATGCGAGCCTCTGCCAAGAGCCGGTCAAGTTCGCCGAAGTTGCCCTTGAGCAGGACGGTGTTCACAGGGGTTTGCTGGCCGAGGCGTAGTGTGACTGCTGCTGCTTCGAGTGCCGAGTCATCTTGATCGATTCCCACCAGTGTCCCGGTGGGTGAGATGAGGTCTACAAGCCGTCTCGCGTGTCCTGCCCCGCCTAAGGTGCAATCGACGACGATCGATCCGGGGTGCAATGAGAGTTGCTGCGTGACCTCGGCCAGCAAAACTGGGGTGTGCCGGTATTCCATTGTCAATCCCTACAGGAGTCCGGCGTCTGCCAGCTCCTGAGCAAGGTTCTCGATGTCACCGGCGGCCGCACCGTTGTACTGCGCCCACCTGCCGGCGTCCCACAGTTCGATGCGACTTCCGTTTCCGGTCACGGCGATGTCTTTGACGAGGTGCGCATACTCGCGCAGGTTCGCCGGCAACGAGACGCGGCCGGCCGAGTCAAGCTCGGTCTCCACGGCCCCGGCAGTGAAGAACCGCCGCAGCTGACGCTTGCGCGGGTCGAAGTCCGAACCGGTAAGAAGGTCGGCGATGAAGCGGTGGTACTCCTCAGCGGGATAGACGTAGAGGCAGTCATCCAGGCCCTTGGCGACGACGATCCTGCCCGTCATCTCGGCCCGGAACTTCGCAGGCAGCGATACACGCCCCTTGGCGTCCAGCGTGTGCTGGTGATCGCCGAGAAACATCGTGGCTGCCCTTCCCTCTCGTCCGTCTGAGAGGCCCCCGTGATGAGACCCCCCTCCTCGATTCGAGACTCTATGACACTTCATCCCACATTGCAATACTTTCATGGGAAGTCATCCCACATCGAGTCGTATCGGCACACCACCGGAGCCGTTCGGCGCGACCGACGCCACGGAGCCGGATCGCGAACCTTCAGGGCGAACCGAGCGTCTGAATCGGGTGAGAACCGAGAGGCCGAACGCTCAGGGGATTTGGGCCACACGACGTCTGGCGTTGCTCACTGGGGTGCGGGAGGGATAGAATCTCTACGAGCGATCCCTCACCCACCGGAGGTGGACGAACGTCATGACTGCCAACTGGCCCGCGTCTGTGGTGTACGTACTCATTCTCGCGTTCTTCGTCGTCGTCGGGATCGGTATCGCACTTGGCGCGTACGCCGCCTCGGTCCTGAAGAAGCGCGAGGGAGATGTCGCGGAGAGCGTTTCCGAGACACCCTGAGTACCCGCACCCCTGCTCGCTCGACCGGCGCCCTCGGTTCTCATGGACCGCAGGGCGTCTTTCGTCTGGGCCGCCCCTGACGTTTGGAGATTGCGATGGAGAAGAAGGACCGTCGCCCGGGTCGCACCGCTATCCTCCTCATAGGCATCGCGGCGCTGCTCGTCGTGAGCTACGTCGTCGGGGCGGTACTCGCCGGGGGCCTCTCGTCTGAGTCGACCTCTTCTGTGGCGGTGGACGAGACCGCGCGCCTCGGAGCGCCCGATATGGCGACCGAGAGCAAGGCGGGCGTATCAGCAGGCGCCTGCCGAACCCGTGGCGGCAGGCAGCGCCGCGACCGCCGAACTCGCAGCGCCGGGAGGCTCGAGCGACTCGCTCGTGATCAGCAACGCCTCGATGGCGCTCCGCGTCGACGAGATGGATGCCGCACTCGCAGACGTCAGAACGGCCGCCGCGGCGAACGGCGCGGACATCACCGAACTGTCGGTCTATGCGGGCGACGAGGTTCCGACGCCACAGCCGTTGCTCCAAGAGGGCGCCCCGTCGTATGACACTCCTGCTTCGGCGAGCGTCACGCTGCGCGTCGCCGCCGACAAGCTCAGGCGCTCCAGGACGACATCGCCGAGATCGGCACCGTGCTTTCACAGTCGGTCACCGCAAGCGACGTCACCGAGCAGTACATCGATCTCTCCGCACGGCTCAAGAACCTCAAGGCCGAGGAGGTCAGGCTGCGGAGCTTCCTCAACCAGACCGACAAGGTCTCCGAGTTGCTCCAGGTCGAGCGCGAGCTGGCCCGCGTACGGGGAGAGATCGAGTCCACCCAAGCGCAGGTCGACTATCTGGAGCGGCAGGCGGCTCGGGCGACACTCGTGGTATCGCTCTCAGAGCCCGGTCCCGTCGTGCGGCCACAGGGAGATGACTGGGGGTTCTCGGCGGCGATCACCCGCGGTGTCCAAGCGGCCGTCGCGCTGCTCACTACCCTGGTGACCGGGTTGATCGCGATCGCCCCGCTGGTGCTGCTCGGGGTCGCGATCTGGCTCATCGTCCGCGCGATCAGGAAGCGCCGTCACTCCCAAGAACCGGACGCGCCCTCAGCGAGCCCGAGCCCCGACGAACCGCAGGACAGCGACCGAGTGATCCCTCGGCCCAATCTCCGTTTGCCGATCTGGGCGGCGCTCGCTCTGCGTGAGCGCCGCCTACCTAGTGCGCTCGACGGTGATTCGCGCTGGGGACTTCTCGATCGACGCCGGCGACGTCCTAGCCCTCGTGCTTGTGACCGTGTCCGTGAGCGCCGTCGCCTTCGCGCGCGCCAGGTTCGGGGCGGACGACGGCGACCAGGAACCGTCCGATGAGGGAGACCAGGAACACGAGGACGCCGGCGGCGAGCGGCAATAGCACAAGCTCGGTTGAGTCCAGCGTGACATCACCGGGCGCAGCGGCCGCACCCAGAACCGTCACGTACGCGCCGAGCCCCACTCCGATAGCGGCGCCAACGGCCCACGTCAGGGACCATCCTGCCGCAGAGCGGAGCGAGAACCCTCTCACGCGCCGCTAGCCCTTCGCCTTGTAGGGCTTGCCCACCGCAGCCGGAGCGACCGCTCGTCCCACGACGCCGGCGAGCACGAGCACCGTCAGAATGTACGGGAACGCCAGGAAGAACTGCGGCGGTATGTTGATCTTGTCGCTGAAGAGCTGCAACTTGAGCTGCAGAGCATCGAAGAACCCGAACAGCAACGACGCCAAGTACGCGCCGCCCGGAATCCAGCGGCCGAAGATGTTGGCCGCCAGTGCGATGAACCCGCGCCCGTTCGTCATGCCTTCGGTGAATGCTCCGACCTGTTCGAGGCTGAGCTGGGCACCGGCGAGTCCGGCCATCGCGCCGGAGACCAGCACCGCGAACCAGCGACCGCGCAAGACGTTGACGCCGGCCGTGTCGGCAGCGCGCGGATGCTCCCCGAGCGCGCGGAGCCGAAGGCCCCAGCGGGTGCGATACATCGCCCACGTGAGGAAGACGGCCATGAACATGCCGATGTAGACGATGGGCGTGTAGCTCAGGAACACCGTGTCGATCCAGTTCCAGACCTGCCCGAGGATGGTCGTCCCCCCCTGCGGGAAGTCGAAGACCGGCGGCATCCGCTTGACCGAGTCGGTCGTCCCGGGGTGACCGAAGATCGTCTCCATGAGGAACCCCGTGACGCCCAGCGCGAGGATGTTGATCGCCGTACCTGAGATGACCTGGTCAGACCTGAGGTTGACCGAGGCCCACGCGTGGAGCGACGAGAAGACGAGCGCGGCCATGACCGCCGCAAGGACTCCGAGCCAGATGCTCCCGGTGAACAGTGCCGCGACCACGCCGAAGAACGCGGCGACGAGCATGAGTCCTTCCATCGCGATATTGACGACACCCGAGCGCTCGCAGATGGCCGCACCGGTGGCCGCAAGCGCGATCGGCGTGGCAAGCCGCACCGCTGAGGCGAAGAGTTCAGGAGTGAAGACTTCAGACAGCATGGGTCGCCCCCTTTCTGCGCATACGGCCAACGAACCACGTGACGATGGTCTCGGCGCCGACCATGAAGACGATGGTGCCCTGGATGATCGCGATGACCTTCGGGGAGACGTCGGCTTCCAGCTGCATAGTGCCCGCTCCCGCCGAAAGCCCACCGAACAGGATCGCCGCGGCGATCACGCCGATGGGGTTGTTCTTGGCCAGGAGCGCAACCGCGATCCCGGTGAACCCCAACCCGGCGGAGAACTGGTCGAAGAGACGCCAATGGACGCCCATCACCTCGACCGCCCCCGCAATGCCGGCAAGTGCACCCGAGGTGCAGAGCGACTTGACGGTCGTCGAGGCGATGGAGATTCCGCCGTTCTCGGCGGCCGTGGGGTTGAAACCGACGGCCCTCGCCTCGTAGCCCATGGTCGTGTACTTGAGGATCCACCACACGAGGATGGCTGCAAGGATGCCGAGGACGATGCCCAGGTGTGTCCGGTTCGGCTCGATGAAGGTCAGCAGGTCCGAGATGCGCGGAAGGCGCGCCTCTGGGGGTAGTTCGGGTGTCTGGGGAATCTGACCCTCGGCTTTGAACTTGTAGAGAATGAACCACGACACGAAGTAGCGACCGATGTAGGAGAACATCATGGTCGTGATGACCTCGTGGGCACCGATACGCGCCTTCATCAGCGCCGGGATGAAGGCCCATGCCGCTCCTGCGAGAGCCGCCGCGAGAAGCGCGGCCGGCGCCGCGACTGCCCACGGCAGGCCCGCCGAGCTTGACGCCGACGAACGCGGCCCCGAGGCCCCCGAGGAACAGCTGCCCCTCGGCCCCGATGTTGAAGAGCCCAGCGCGGAAGCCGTAGGCGACAGCAAGACCGGTGAAGATGAGCGGTGTGGACCTGATGAGTGTCTCGCCGATCTGCCGCGGGCCCCCGAACGCACCGGAGAACATCGCTGAGAAGGCGGCGACCGGGCTCTCGCCCGCGGCCAAGATGACGAGCGATCCGATCAAGACCGCGATGACCACCGAGATGAAGGGTGTCGCGATGCTGATCAGCCGCTGTACGCGCTGCTGTTCGAGCGCGAACTGCTTCTCGGCCGCTTCCGATTGCTCAGGCGTGAGTTCGTCGGGGCGCTTCGCCTCGGGGTTGTCAGCCATTGGCCCCCCCGACGTCCGCGGGCATCTGAGTGGCTCCGGCCTTTCCGCCGGTCATGAAGATGCCGAGCTCCTCCTCGCCCACGGTTCCGCCCTCGAACTCGGCGACGATCTTGCCCTCGTACATGACGAGGATGCGGTCCGAGAGCGACATGACCTCTTCGAGTTCCATGCTGACCAGCAGAACTGCCTTGCCGGCGTCGCGTTCGCCGAGGATCCGTCGGTGTACGAACTCGATCGCGCCGACGTCGAGGCCGCGTGTCGGCTGAGCAGCGACGAGGAGGTCGGGGTCCCTGCCGACCTCTCGGGCGACTACAAGCTTCTGCTGATTGCCGCCCGACAGGTTCGCGGCGGCCACGTGCTCGCTGGGAGTCCGGATATCGTAGTCGGCGATGCGCTCTGCGGCCGCCTTGTCCATCGCATCGCGGTCCAAGACACCATGCCGGGCGTACGGAGCGCGGTGGTGGTCCCCGAGCACCAGGTTCTCGACGAGATCGAATTCCAGTACGAGGCCGCGGCGATGCCGGTCTTCGGGCACGTGCGAGACGCCGGAGGCGATAGTGTCCGCCGTGTCGGCGCGCGTAATGTCCTTCCCACGCAGCGACACCGTGCCCGACGCGGGTCGTCTGAGGCCCATGATGGCCTCGACCAGTTCCCGCTGCCCGTTCCCGTCAACGCCTGCGATGCCGACGATCTCGCCTCCCCGAACAGTGAGGGAAACGCCGCGCACGGCCTCGAGCTTGCGGTCGTCTGCGACGTTCAGGTCGCTGACCTCGAGAACGACTTCGCGCGGGTTGCCGGGCGTCCTTTCGACCTCGAGAACGACGTCTCGGCCGACCATCATGCGCGCCAGGGACTGCTCCGTGCAGGCGCTCGGCGTCGTCTCTCCGACCACCCTCCCCTGCCGCATGACGACGATCCGGTCCGAGAAGGCCATGACCTCCTCGAGCTTGTGCGTGATGATGACGACCGCGAGCCCCTCGTCCACGAGTCCGCTCACCGTCTCGAACAACTCCCGAACCTCTTGTGGGGTCAGCACCGCGGTGGGCTCGTCGAGGATGAGCACCTGAGCGTCACGGTAGAGCGCCTTGAGTATCTCGACCCTCTGCTGCATCCCGACCGACAGGTCCATCACGCGGGAGTCGGGATCCACCTTGAGGCGATAGCGTTCCGAGAGTTCGGCGACTCGTTCACGTGCGGTCGCCCTGTCGATCACGTGCATGGGAGTCGACGTGGGTTCCAGCCCCATCACGATGTTCTCGGTCACGGTCAGGGGCGGAACGAGCATGAAGTGCTGATGCACCATGCCGACGCGCAGCGCGATCGCATCTCGCGGCGAGCGGACCTTGACCACCTCGCCGCCGATGAGGACCTCGCCCTCCTCGGCGGACAGCAGGCCGTATGCGACGTTCATCAGCGTCGACTTGCCGGCGCCGTTCTCGCCGAGCAGCGCCACGACCTCTCCGCGATGAACGGCCACCGAGACATCGTCGTTCGCGAGAACGCCCGGGAAGCGTTTGGTGATGTGGCGCATCTCAAGCGCCGGGACGCCCGACCTCTTGAGTTCGGGCGCGGGACACGCGGGGGCCGGCTGGTCGACCATGGGTGCTCCCGTCGGGGCAACCCGTGCTCCGGGGGCCCAGACGGGCCCCCGAGGCCGCGGATGACGTTACTGGCTGTCTACTCTGACGGAACCGTGACGCTGCCGTCGATGACCGCGGCGCTCGCCTTGTCGACGGCGTCCTTGATCTCCTGCGGCATCTTGGTCTCCCAGTCGTGGTACGGCGCAAGGCCCACGCCGTCTTCCTTGAGACCGAACAGGGCGTTCTCGCCGGTCTTGAGGTTCTTGTCGACCGCGGCCTGCACGGTCTGGAAGACGGCGTTGTCGACGCGCTTCATAGCCGAGGTGATGATCGTGTCACCCGGCTGGTCCAGCGTCTCGTACTGGTCGGCGTCAACGCCGATGAACAGGGCCTTGCCATCCTGGCACGCGCTGAAGGTACCGTTGCCGGTCTGTCCGGCCGCCGCGAACACGATGTCGGCGCCACCCTCGATGAGGTTCTTGCCGGACTCGATGCCCTTCTGCTGGTCAGTGAACGAGCCCGTGTAGATGCTCTTGACCTCGACGTCGGGGGCGACGGACTTGACGCCCTCCTTGAACCCGATCTCGAAACGCTGGACAGGCGGGATCTCCATGCCGCCGACGAACCCGACGACCTTCTTGTCGTTGATGCGGTCATCGACGTCGGGCATGGTCGTGAGCATACCCGCGACCACGCCTGCCAAGTAGGCGGCCTCCTGCTCCTTGAAGTTGAGGCCGATGACGTTGGCTTCGGGCTTCTCGAAGAAGATGTCGATGCCGGCCATGGTCGTGTCCGGGAACTGCGGAGCAAGCTTCGTGACCGTGTCGGTCATGAGGAAGCCCACGGCGAAGACCGGACTGTAGCCGGCGTTCACGAGCTGGGTGATGTTGTTCTCGTAGTCCGTCGGCTCCTTGGACTCGAGGGCTTCGATCTCGACACCGAGCTCGGACTCGGCACGCTGGAGTCCGGCGTATGACAGGTCGTTGAACGACTTGTCGCCGAGGCCACCGACGTCGGTGACCATGGCCGCCTTGACGTCGGTCTTGGGCGCCTCCTCCGCCGGGGTGGCCGGCTGGGCCGGTTCCTCCGCCTGACCGCCGCAGCCCACGACGAATGCCCCGACGAGCACCACGGCGAGCAGCAGCGCGATGAGCTTGCCTGACTTGAGTCTCACGTAGATCTCCCTCCTCTATCCACGGCTTCCCACTCTGCATTCATTCTAGAACAACCGCCCGCGTCTGCGTCGCGTCGATATCTCCCTTCTCACGAAGGTCACCTCATGCGAGCGCGGGGGTGCGTACTTAGGTATTCTTCCCGAACATGGCGACGGTCTACATGCGTGTAGACCTGCGTCGTCGAGATATCTGCGTGGCCGAGCATCTCCTGGAGGGCACGCAGGTCCGCTCCCCCCTCGAGCAGGTGCGTGGCGAACGAATGGCGGAGCGTGTGCGGGTGCAGCCCATCGAGGCCGACGCGGGCTCCGTACGTCCGCACGATCTTGAAGACCGCCTGCCGGCTGAGCCTCCCGCCGCGCGTGTTGAGGAACAGTGCGGACGTCGCGGGTCCGGCGCTCCTGCGCGGCGACAGGAACGGACGCCCCTGCGACCGATACGCCGCAAGCGCGTGCGCCGCCATGCCTCCGACGGGCACGAACCGCTCCTTGCTGCCCTTGCCGAACACGCGCAGGAACCCCGCCTCGAGATCGATATCGCCGGTATCGAGCCCGACGAGCTCGCCCACCCGCAGGCCGCAGCCGTAGAGCGTCTCGAGAATGGCGCGGTCGCGGAGCCCTGCCGCGCCATCCGGGAACGGCTGAGAGAGCAACCGCTCGGCATCGTCGATCGAGATCACATCCGGGAAGCCGGTCGGGGACCTTCGGGAGCGGGACGCGCGCGGTCGGATGGTTCGCGGACAGCCCCTCTCGGACCACGAACCGGTGGAACCCCTTGACCGCGGCGACCTTGCGCTCGACCGTCGATGGCGCGAGACCCTGTTGTCGCAGCTGCGCCACGAACGCGGTGATGTCCTCGCGCCGCACCCGGTCGACGTCCACGATACCGCGCGATGCGAGGAACTCGGTGTAGGTGGAGAGATCGCGGCCGTAGGCGGAGAGGGTGTTGGGTGACGCGCCGCGTTCAACGGCCAAGTGTCCCAGGTAGTCGTCGACGAGCGCCTTCACGACTCCGATGATAGCCGCCCTGGGCGCCGCGTGGGCCAAACCGGCGCAGACGAAGACAGCCGCCCCGAAGGGCGGCTGTCCGCATGCGACACGTCAGTGCGCGGCGAAGCGGGTGCTAGGCGACGCCGATGATGTCGCTGAGCGGCGCGTACTCGAGGCCGTGGCACTCGGCGACCGGCTTGTAGGTGACCTTGCCGTCAAGGACGTTGACACCCATGGCGAGCGCGTCGTCGTCGAGCACGGCCTGCTTCCAGCCCTTGTCGGCGATAGCGAGCCCGTAGCGAAGCGTCGCGTTGTTGAGCGCGTGCGTCGAGGTGTTGGGCACCGCGCCCGGCATGTTGGCCACACCGTAGTGCAGCACACCGTCGACGAAGAAGGTCGGGTCTGCGTGCGTGGTCGGCTTCGTGGTCTCGATGCAGCCACCCTGGTCGACCGAGACATCGACGACGACCGCGCCGCGCTTCATGTTCGGCAGCATGTCCTTGGTCACGAGCCACGGCGTGCGAGCGCCGGGCAGCAGCACGGCGCCGACCACGAGGTCCGCAGCGTAGACCGCCTCTTCGATGTTGTGCTTGTTGCTGTAGAGCGTCCGCACCCGGTTGCCCCACAGGTCGTCGATGTAGCGGATGCGATCCATGTTCACGTCCATCACGACGACGTTCGCGCCCATACCGACCGCCATGTAGGTCGCGTTGATGCCGACAACACCGGCGCCGAGCACGACGACGTTGGCCGGCAGAACGCCGGGGACGCCGCCCATCAGCACGCCTCGGCCTCCGAGCGTCTTCTGCAGGTACTGCGCGCCCACGATCGAAGCCATGCGACCGGCGACCTCCGACATGGGAGCGAGCAGCGGCAGCGTGCCGTTGGCGAGCTCGACGGTCTCGTAGGCGATGCAGACGGCGCCGGACTTGACGAGACCCTCGGTCTGGGGCAGATCGGGAGCGAGGTGCAGGTAGGTGTAGAGGATCTGACCGGGGCGCAGGCGCGCGATCTCGACCGCCTGAGGCTCTTTGACCTTCACGATCATCTCGGCACGCTCGAAGACCTCATCGGCGGTAGCGACGATCTCGGCACCGGCAGCGCGGTACTGATCGTCGGTGAACGATGAGCCCTCGCCGGCCGCCTGCTCGACTACGACGCTGTGACCGTGGTGGACGAACTCGCGAACCGAGCCGGGAGTAAGACCTACCCGGAACTCGTTGTTCTTGATCTCCTTCGGTACTCCTACGATCACTTGAAGACTCCCTTCGCGCTCCACCCTCAGGCCTATGTGGACTTCGTACCCGCGTCCGCCGCGCCGGCACCGCGGCGGCTGGCAAACCTCAGCCAGTGTAGCGCTCGAGCGGCATCGTGCAACGCCGCTTCTGCATCAGGAGACGCTCGTATTGCATAGCGCGACTAGCCTCGCGAGCATGCCCCTCGCGAGTCTCGATGCAATACTCCCGGCGGCAAACGCCGCCTCGAAGAACGCGGGGTCGTCTTCGTAGGCGCGCCCCATCGTCTTGACTTCGACCCCACGTAGCGAGGGTGGTTGCGACGGCGGACTCGTCCGAGATCTCGACGCGGTGGCGCTCCGCTATCCCTGCGGATTCGAGAGATCGTCGTATCGGATTGAGTTTCTCCGGCTCGAGTGCAGGCAGAGCGACCACTGCGGACGCCAGCGCCACCCGGGAGAGCGCGGCGAGGGTGTGGTGGCTCACGCCCCGATGTCGCTCGCGGGTGTCGGCGAACGACATCCGAACGCACGCAACCGGCACTCCGTCGAGCACGGCGGCCGCGTTGATCGCCTCGCCCTGAGCGACACCCCCGTGGCCGAACGGCGTCGCGGTCCCGACGATGCCGGGCCCGACCGCGACGATCACCACGTCGGCGCCGAGGACGTGGCGCGCGGCGAGCATGCCCGAATGGAGATTGATCGCCTCGAGCGTGCCACCGAAGGCCTGACCGCAGGTGACCGTCGCGTCCAGAAGCCCAGCGGACAGCGAGTCGCGGACGAGATCGGAGAGCCCGAGCGGAAGCGCCGCCCCGTCGGTCATGCAGTAGACGACTTGCGCGTTCTCGTCGCGCGCCTTGATCGCGGCCGCGACGAGCGGGACCTGGCTGTGGAGACCGCAGCACACCACCGGCATGCCGCTCGAGCGACTCGGCCCGGCGCATCGCATCGTGATGCGCCGACTCCGGGGACTCCACCGACACGACGTCGACCTGCATCGGCGTGTAGCGGAGCTTCATGATGTGACCGCCGGACGGCCGGTCGAGCGCGACGCCTTCGGCGGACCCGAGTCGGCACACGACGAAGTGGTCACCGCCCGTGCCGAGCCTCGAGTTCGACCGCGGTGGTGTTGAGCTGCACGCGATCGCCCTGCACGCAGACGCCGGTGAGCCCCGGGTACGCGACGGCGCGCCCGGCGTCGCCGTCATCGAGCAGCACTTCGAGGCGCTGCAGCTGCTCGTCGCCGGAGATGACCCGCTCCACCGTCGCCCAGACGAGACGCATCGCTACTCGTCTCCCGCGCTCGCGAGGCGGCGTGCGACCGCGACGCACAGGCGCGTGAGGTCCTCCAAGTCCTGCACCGCGATCTGCTCGTTGACGCCGTGAACGCCCTGCATGCCGCAGGCGAGCGCCACCGTGGGCACCCCGAGCGCGGCGATGACGTTCGCGTCGCTGCCGCCACCGGTGCGAAACATCGTCGACTCGAGCCCGACATCAGCGCAGGCGGCGCTCACGATCGAGACCGCCGCAGCTTCGTCCGCGAGCGCGAATCCCTCGTACTCCAGCTGCCACTCGATTGCGGCGCTGCCACCGCCATCTTCTGCCGCAGACCGCATCGTCCGATCCATGTCTGAGCGCAGCGCCTCGACGCGGGCGCGGTCGAGCGATCGGCACTCGCCGGTGATCTCCACGCGAGCGGCGATCACGTTGGTCGCCGTCCCGCCGGCAACCGTTCCGACGTTGGCGGTCGTCTCGTCGTCGAGTCTCCCGATCGGCAGGCGCGCGATCGCGTCCGACGCCAGACGCACTGCGGACACGCCCTTCTCCGGCGCGACTCCCGCATGAGCGGCTCGCCCCTCGAACACAGCGCGGAAGGTGTAGTGCGTCGGAGCCGCCACGACGATTGCCCCGGGTCGGCCGTCGGCGTCGAGCACCAGGCAGAGGTCGCCGGCGACCGATTCTGCCGCGAGCGCCTTGGCGCCCACGAGCCCCAACTCCTCCTTGCACCGTGAACACGCAGCGCAGTGCGGGACGCGGCTCGCCGCTCTCGGCAAGACGTCTCACGCATTCGATGGCTGCCGCAAGCCCCGCCTTGTCGTCGGCGCCCAGCACGGTCTCGCCGGCCGAGAACACGACACCGTCCGAGACGACCGGGTCGATGCCTCGGCCGGGCTCGACGGTGTCGAGGTGGGCAGAGAGCACGAGCGTCGCATCAGCGGTGCCCGGCAGCTCGGCGATCAGGTTGCCGGTGTCCGACCCCGTCTCGGCAGCCGAGTCGTCGAAACGCACGGTGCAGCCGGCCTCGGCAAGCGCGGCGGCGCAGTAGGCAGCGCACGCTGCCTCTTCGCCTGATGGGCTGTCGATGCGCACGAGGTCGAGGAAGGTCGCGAGCAGGCGCTGCTCGACGCCTCTCTCCCCGCCTCGTGCGGTCATCACGCGCCTCGCGACTGCTTGAACACGACGGCGGCGCCAACGAAGTCGCGGAAGAGCGGTGCGGGACGCGTCGGGCGGCTCTTGAACTCGGGATGCCCCTGATTGCCGAGGAACCACGGGTGGTCCGGCAGCTCGACCATCTCGACGAGCTTGCCGTCAGGGCTCAGGCCGCTGATGACGAGCCCCGCCTCCGTGAGGGCATCGCGGTAGGCGTTGTTGACCTCGAAACGGTGACGATGCCGCTCGTAGATGACCTCCTCGCCGTAGGCCGCGAAGCCCTTGGTGTCGGGAACCACCTTGCAGGGGTAGGCGCCGAGGCGCATGGTGCCGCCCATGTCGGCGACATCGTGCTGCTCCCGCATCAGATCGATCACGGGATGCTCCGTGACCGGGTCGAACTCGCTCGAGTTCGCTCCGGCGAGTCCCGCGACGTGGCGCGCGAACTCGGCGACCGCGACCTGCATGCCCAGGCAGATGCCGAAGTACGGCACCTTGTTCTCCCGGGCGTAGCACGCCGCGCGGATCTTGCCCTCGATGCCGCGGATCCCGAACCCGCCGGGCACGAGAATGCCATCCATCTCCGAGAGGATCTGATCGACCTCTTCAGGTGTGAGCGACTCGGCGTCGACCCACTGCACCCTCACCTTGTGGTCGTGGAAGATGCCCGCGTGATCGAGCGCCTCGTTCACTGAGAGGTATGCGTCGGGAGCTGCACGTACTTGCCGACAAGCGCGATGTTCACCTCGTCGGGCAGCGCCGCCGAGTGCGCGACGAAGGCGTCCCACTCGCTCATGTCGGGCGCGCCGCACTCGAGCTGCATGCGCTCGATCACCATCTCGTCGAGCTGCTGGGCACGCAGGTTGTCGGGGACCTCGTAGATCGAGCGCGCGTCGATGGCCGAGACGACCGCCTTGGGTCGACGTCGCAGAACAGCGCGATCTTGCGTCGGATGGAGGCGTCGATGGGGCGGTCGCTGCGACAGACGATGAAGTCCGGGCGTGATACCGATCGAGCGCAGCTCCTTGACAGAGTGCTGAGTCGGTTTCGTCTTGAGCTCGCTCGAAGCAGCGATCCAGGGAACCAGGGTCACGTGGATGTAGCAGACGTTGTCGCGGCCCTTGTCCTTGCGCATCTGCCGAATGGCCTCGAGGAACGGCAGCGACTCGATGTCGCCCACCGTGCCGCCGACCTCGGTGATGATCACGTCGGGCTTGGTCTGCTCGGCGAGCCGGTTGATGCGATCCTTGATCTCGTTGGTCACGTGAGGGATCACCTGCACCGTGCCGCCGAGGAAGTCGCCGCGTCTCTCCTTGCCGATCAGAGTCTGGTACACCGAGCCGGCGGTGACGTTGCAGTCCCGAGAGAGCGACTCGTCGATGAAGCGCTCGTAGTGCCCCAAGTCGAGGTCGGTCTCTCCCCCGTCGTCGGTGACGAAGACCTCGCCGTGCTGGAATGGGCTCATCGTGCCGGGGTCGACGTTGAGGTACGGGTCGAGCTTCTGGATCGTCACCTTCAACCCGCGCGACTTGAGCAGCCTGCCGAGCGAGGCTGCGGTGATTCCCTTGCCGAGCGAAGAGACGACGCCCCCGGTCACGAAGATGTGCTTGGTCATAGGCCCTGAGTCAGCTCCCTCTCGTCACGCGATAGTCCCCAGCCGATTCTACTCGGGCGCGCCGGTATGTGGCGGACCCGTCTGTACCTCGGAGGGCGGTAGTTCGACTTCTCCCGTCCTGCCGAGCAGGTCGAGCCGGTGCAGGAACGCGTTGCCCTCGATCACGCGGGAGAACGAAACCCGCTCGCTCGCGAGGTTGAGGGCGAAGATCGCGACGGCGTAGACGAGCAGCGCCCAGAGCGGCAGGCCGGCGACGATGAACAGCCCCGCGACCGCGCCCATCGGATTCGCACCCGCATCGCCGAGCATGCCGCGCTCGCCGAGATCGAACGGCCAGGTCGCGAGCACCGGGCCGATCAGCGAAGAACAGCAAGGTGCCGCAGCCTGGACCAGCATGATGAGCGTGCCGGCGGGTCCGCCGAGCGCCCGCACCAGCAGCAGCGCAGACGCGACTCCTGCGAGGGCGAGCAGCGTGTAGACCTTGAGCGCCCGGCCGGGCCTCAGGTCGGTGAGGTTGATGAAGTTCGAGGTCAGCGCGATCGCAGCTCCGGCAACGAGCGCGCGAGCGACCGTCCATCCGATGCCGGCCGCCCCTCGGCCCCATGGAGCGACCTCGCCGATCACGAGCGCGACCACGAGGCTCGCGAGACTGATGCCGAGGAGCTTGGCGCCCCCGGTCGTGAGACGGCCGCGGCGCAGTGCGCTCAAGTGACCGCGGAAGCCGCGCGCCGACGTCGAGCCGTACGCGTCGTCGACGACACCCAGCGCGAACGCGACGAGCGCGAGCGGGCCGGCGAGCGTGAGCAGGGGCAGCACGCTCCCGCCCGCCAGCTGCGCAGCAGCGACGCCGCCGATGATCGCGGCACCCGCCCAGAACAGCCACACGATGCCGAGCCCGTAGAACACGCGCCGCCCTCGGAAGTTCACGGCGGCCGCGCGCTCCGACTCAGCAAGCGAGGGCGCCAGCATCCGCATCGCCGACGACCGGGACCGCCTACGCCGAGCACCAGCCCGCCGGCGAGCACGGCTGCGGCCTCGGCAGGGTTCATCGGGCACTCTCCGGTAGTCGACCTCGTCGGCCGGTCCCTCGGCCTGCGCGTGCGGCCCGAGAGCACGGCAGCGCGGAGAGCATCAGCCACGACAGCGCGATACCGACGAAGAACACCTCGAGCGCGGGGATGACGATTCCCGAGTCCTCGGTGAAGTAGGCGACGAGTCCCGCCGCGAGCGACACCGTGATGGCGTCGGCGAAGTGGGGGTTCTCTTCGAGCGTCGAGGCGAACCCGCCTTGGGGTCGCCAGCGCATCAGCGCGAGGAACCCCAGCGTCGCCACGAGGATGTAGGCCCAGTTCGTGTGGGTGAGCACCCGGAGATTCGTCTCAGCCTTGCGGGCCACGATCGCCCAGAGCTCGCCGAGTCCGCCTTGCTCGGCGGAGACGAGCGCGCGCCCGAGGTGCGTCTGCTGCCCACCTCCGAACAGGTCGATGGCCGCGAACGCGGCGATCACCGCGACGACCCCCACGAACAGCCAGAAGACGAGCTTCCAAGACACGTGGTGACCGTTCATCAGCACCCAGGCCAGACCGAAGCCGACGATGCCCCAGATGGCGACGCCGATGTTCGCGCCGAAGAAGGGCGCGGCGGCGGTGAACACCACCAGCAGCCCGAGAATCGGGAGACCGACGCGCTTGCCGAGCTTGACGCCCCCGCTTTCCGGCCACTCGTCGAAGAGCAGGGCGGCACCCACGACAGCCGCGCCGAACACGATCGCCGCCGCCTCGTTGCCCATCCCGTAGAAGCGCGCGGCGAGGAGCGGCGAGTAGCCGAAGAAGTTCGTGAACGACGCGGGTCCGCCGAGCCACTGGTCGACGAGGATCGTCGCCACCGTCGCCAGCGACAGCACCGCGACCGGGACCCTGAGCGGTGAACGCGACCACAGCAGCAGCGCGAGTGACCCATACCACCAGCGCCGTCCCGAGCAGGCCGAGCATCGCCATCGAAGCCGAGGCGGGCAGCGGCATCCACGCGAACATCAGCCACGACGACATGGGCACGGCGAGCAGGAACAGCATCGCCGCCTTGAGGCCGCGCACCCACCACGCATGAGCCGCGGTCGACCAGTGCGCGGCGCGCACCAGCACGAACGCCGTGAGCACGAGGACCAGCACCGTGAGCGAGACGAACGCGTTGACGACCGACGGTTTGGCGTCGTCCACCGCGAGGGCGGTGGCGTTCAGCATCGGCGAGCCGAGCCGCGCGCGCCGCCGCACCGCCCCCCTCGTCAACCGAGCTCATCGGGCTTCCCAGGACCTGAACCGGTTGCTCGATGCCGAGCACCGACAGCGTCGTGGCGGTCACGTCGAGGTTCGTGACGATCCCGGTGCGCTGGGTGGAACTCGAGGTGAGGTAGCCGGAGAAGCCCGGGCCGTTCGCGATGATCGGGCCGAGCCCCTCGCGATCTCCCTGCGTGGCGTCGCCCGTCGACTGCGAGACCACCAGGATCGTCGCGTCCTTGAACTCCTCGGTCGCCAAGCGGACCGTCTCGTCGAGCGTCTCGAGTGCGTGCTGGCGTTGCTCGGCCTGGATGTCGTCGGTGACCTGACTGCGGAACCGCATCGCGCGATACGTGTCGCCTGCGTCGAGCACGATCAGCCCCGGCCTGCCCTTCGGGCAGCTCGGCCCTCACCCGTCGAAGCGCTCGAGCGAACGCCTTCAGGTCGGTCTCGATGCCGAAGGGCGCGTGGGCATCTTCTTGCAGCAGCTTCGGAGAGACCTCGCCGAGGCCGACGAGCCCGTCTCGGCTCATCGCGGCCAGTGCCGCGGGCCGCACCTTCCGCTGCTCGCCGGTGACGTAGCCGACATCCGAGTTCCCCACGGCAGCGGTCATCCCCTGCGCATCCAGCACCGCTTGGCCAAGCGTACCGAGAAGCACCTCGTAGGACCGCTCGTCGTTGGTGCGCTGCGTCATCGGCATGCCGAGAAACACGATCTTGTTGTCGCCGACCTGCTCGCCGGTCATGCGTCGGAACGCCTCGGCGGCGGTGCCGACCTCGTAGCGCTCACTCGACGCCGTAGGCGGCCGGAGCGAGCTCCTCCTGGACCGCCCACGCGCCCGATGAGATGCTCAGGGCGCCTTCGATCGGCGAGCCCTTCTCGCCCGCGTCGCGACTGCGGCTCCTGGAGTTCACCGCGCCCAAGGCTCCGGTCTGGGCAAGCCGCATGAGGGTCGGTGTCGACGTCGCGGTGAGGTCCGGCCAGTCGAAGTACGGGGCCAGCACGAGAATGACGTGGTCGCTTCTCGCCGGGAGAGCGGTTGCCGACGCGGCCTGAGAAGCAGACGGTGCCGCGATCGCGGCACCGGGGAGGGCAAGCAGCGCCGCCCCAAGGGCGACGACAAGTCCGGCTGTCTTGAGGGCTCGTCTCATCCGGCCTCATGATAGCCCAACGCTGGCGCGCCTCACGGTGACGAACCGATGACATCGAGCGCGCGACGTCGGCGCCGCTCCCCCGCGCTCGGGTACACTTGCGGCGGCCTGTTGACAGCGCCCCCGCGCCACGGTGCAGCGCCGCACCCGCAGAAAGGACGACGCGATCAGCACGCCCTCCATCGCGCGATCTACCGCCATCATGTCCGGTGCCACCGCGCCTCTCGCGCGTCACCGGCTTCGTGCGGATGTGGGCGACCGCCCTCGCCCTCGGCGTCTCGGTCGTCGCGTCGTCCTACTACACCGCGAACAACATCCCCAACATGATCTTCGAGCTGGTTGCGGGTGGCATCCTCTCGTCTCTGTTCATCCCGACCTTCCTGGAGCTCAAGTCGAACCGCGGAGACGACGCCGCTTGGCGTTTCGCGAGCCACGTGTTCAACCTGACGGTGCTCGCGATGGGTGTCGTGGCGGTCGTCGGCACCATATGGCCGGAACCGTTCATCTGGACGCAGACTTTCAGGATGTCGGGCGCGGACGCCGTCGTCGTGCGCCAGACCGCCGAGTTCCTCTTCAGGTTCTTCGCGATCCAAGTGGTCGCCTACGGTGCCGGCATGGTGATCCAGGGGCTGCTCAACGCCCACCGTCGCTACATCTGGCCCTCGCTCGGACCCGTCTTCAACAACCTCGTCGTCATCGCCACGATGTTCGTCTACATCGCCATCGTCCCGAGTGACCCCAAGCGGGCCCTGGTGGTTCTCGCCGTCGGCACGACACTCGGCGTGCTCACGATGTTCGCCGTGATGCTGCCTGACCTCAGGCGCCTCAACTGGCGCTACACCGCCGAGCTGGGGCTGAAGGACCCTGCCGTGCGCCGCATGCTCGTGCTCGCAGTCCCGACCCTCGTCTACGTCGCCACCAACCTGGTCGCGGTCTCGTTCCGCAACGCCTCGGCCTTCGCGGTGTCGCCCGACGGTCCCTCCCAGCTCATGTACGCGTGGACGTTCTTCCAGCTCCCCTACGGCATCCTCGCCGTCGCGCTCGCCACCGCGGTCTTCACCGAGCTGGCTGACTCGGCCGGGCGTGCCGACGTGGACAAGCTGCGCGACCAGTTCGCGCACGGATTGCGCGATCACCGGCGCGCTGATGCTTCCCGCCGCCGCGCTCCTGATAGCCCTCGCCGAGCCGCTCATCACGCTCTACCGCGTCGGCGCGTTCAAGGCCGGAGACGTACCCGCGATCGCCACCGCGCTCAGGACGTGGGCGGTCGGTCTGCTCTTCTTCGCCTGCATGATGTTCGTGCTGCGCACCTTCTACTCGATGAAGGACACCCGGACGCCGATGCTCGCCAACCTCGCGCTGACACCTGTCCAGATCGGGCTCTACGTGGTGCTCTCGACCGGCGTCGGCTCGTGGGACGGAATCGGGCTCGACGGGATCCCGCTGGCTGACTGCATCTTCTGGGCTGCGCTCTTCACGACGCTCGCGGTACTTCTGCGCGGCCGCATCGGCGACTACGATCTGGCCGGCGTGCTGCGCGCCTTCGGCAAGATGGCGCTGGCGAGCGCCGTTGGCGGCCTTGTGGCGTGGTGGATCGCCGGGCTGATCGACCTCGGCATCGCCGCACCGGTCGAGGCCCTCGTCAGGATCGCCGCGGCGAGCATCGATAGGTCTCGTCGTCATGTTCTTCGCCGCCCGGCTGCTCAAGGCTCCCGAGCTCGACTCGGCTCTCGAGCTTGGCGGTCGACTCATTGGCCGGTTCACCGGCACGAGGAAGGACCGCTAGTGGACGTCGCAGTCCTCATCCCCGCGCACGACGAAGCCGAGCGCATCGGGGCAACGGTCCGCGCTGCACGCTCGGTCACCGGCGTCAGTCGCGTCGTCGTGGTCGACGACGGCTCGCGCGACGGCACAGCCGAGGCGGCCGAGGCGGCAGGCGCCAAGGTCGTGCGCCTCGTCTTCAACGTCGGCAAGGGCGCGGCGCTGGAAGCCGGCGCATCCCGCGTGTCCGATGCCGATGTGGTGGTGCTGCTCGACGGCGACCTCGCCGAAACGGCCGTGCAGGCCCACGCGCTTCTCGTCCCGGTCCTGGCTGGCGACGCCGACATGAGCATCGCGACCTTCCCGCGCCCGACGGGCAAGGCGGGCTTCGGTCTGGTGAAGGGGCTGGCCCGATCAGGCATCGCCCGCATGGGCGGCGGCTTTGAAGCGACCGCGCCTCTGTCGGGTCAGCGGGCGCTCACTGCGGCATGCTTCGAGGCGGTGCGGCCGTTTGCCAGCGGCTACGGCGTCGAGGTCGCGCTCACGGTCCGCGCACTGCGCGCCGGGCTGCGGGTCACCGAGGTGCCGACGACGATGGCGCACGCCGCCACGGGCCGGGACGTGTCGGGGTTCGTCCACCGAGGGCGCCAGTTCGTGCACGTGCTGATCGCGCTGACGCGGCTCTGGTTCGAACCGCGACGCCGCGCGCGCTAGCGCGCGCTGCGCGGTGCTCTCGATGCTCACCGGCGGGAAGAGCGCATCGGCCGTGGGCGAGGTCCCGTAGAAGCCGGGTTCGGCGCCGGTCATCAGCGCGACGAGCGTGTAGCGGCCGACCTCGGTGCCGAGCGTGTCGAACGCCGAGAGCCCGTGCTCGACGGCGGTCGTCTCGAGGGTCGAATCCGAGCGCGGGGTCTGGGCCGCGGTTGCCGGCGCGCCGAGATCGATCAGCGCCTTGCCCAGCAGCAGTCCCGCCTCATCCGCCTTGCCCTCCGGCGCCGCCAGGTCGACCAGCCCGCTTGCCGAGGTCTCCGCCTCGAGCCCCGTGACCGTGATGACTCCCGGCATCGACGAGGGCGGCGGTCACGGGGCGCTCCTGGGCGGGCGCGTACCACTCGGCAGCGAGCGCGGCTGCGAGGCTCTGGTCCGCCTGCTCGGGGTCGGGCGCGAGTGAGGTGACAGAGGCAGCGAGCTCCTCGTCGTCGAGACCGAAACGCGGCTTGAGCAGCGTGACCACCACCGCGCGACCGCCCGCCTCCACGATGGCTTGCCGGGCTGCGCTGAGACCGTCTCCACGGCCCGCGTTCGAGACGACGACGATGGACCGTTCGGCCAGCCGGCCTTCGGACCAGACGTCGACGAAGCCGCCCGAGAGCGAAGCAAGCTGCTCGTTCTCGTCGGTGAGTGTCGTGTTCTCGTCTCGCAGGTCCGCGAACTCCTTGCGCAGGCTCTCGACGATCGCCTTCGGCTGCTTGGAGACGCCGCTCCGCTCCACGATCAGGCCGCCGAGCACCAGCCCAAGCGCCAGGGCGAGGAAGACCGAGACGAGTGATGCTATGTGGTAGCGGAGGTTGTACATCGTGCGAAGCGCTCCTTAGAAAGTCGGGCTAGTAGCCGAGCCAGGCACGCACTCTCAGTATGACGAGTCCAAGCAACGCCCGTGTTCCTGGCGAGATCAGTATGACGGCGGTGACGACGGCGAGCGGCGCCGGCGGCGATCAGCAGCAGGTGCGCCGGCCCCACCGACGTGCGATAGAGCTTGTTCACGCCCTTCGCGTCCACGAGCCGAGGTCCCACCTTGAGCCGCACGAGGAACGAGGAGGCCATGCCTTTGCGGCCCTTGTCGAGGTACTCGACAAGGTTCGCGTGCGTGCCGAGCGCGACGATCAGGTCCGCCCCGCTCTCCCATGCGAGCAGCAGGGCCAGGTCCTCGCTCGTTGCGGCGAGCGGCCAGACGTGCGCCCGCTCGGCGAGCCCGAGCTGCTCGATGCGCTCCATCCCCGGCGCTCGGCCGTCCGCGTACGCGTGGACGATGAGCTCGGCCCCGCAGCCCAGCGCCCGGTCGGTCACCGAGTCCATGTCGCCGACGATCAGGTCGGGCTTGAAGCCTGCTTCGAGGATCGCATCGGCTCCACCGTCGACGCCGATGAGGACCGGCCGGATCTCCCGGATGTAGGGCCTCAGGGCGTCGAGGTCCTGCTTGAAGTCGTAGCCTCGCACGACCACGAGCACGTGATGGCCGTGGATCTCGGCTTTCACGGTAGGGACCCACATCTCATCGGTGAGGATCTCGCGCTCGCGCTCGAGGTACTCGATGGTGTTGCGCGCGAACCGGTCGAGCTGCTCGCCGAGTCCGGCCTTTGCGGCCTCCATGCGGGCCTCGACCTCGATCACCGAGAGCCGGGTCCCGCTCGCACACACCTGCCCGTGCTTGAGGATGTCATCACCGACGACCTCGATGGCCTCGCCCTCGACGACCGCCGAGAAGACCTCGGGGCCGACGTCGTCGATCAGCGTCACGCCTCCGCGGGTCAGCAGCAGCGGGCCCGACGTTGGGGTAGGCGCCCGAGATGGACGGTGAGGCGTTGACAACGACCTCGACGCCGGTGGCAAGCAGCCCCTCGGCACTGACCCGGTCCATGTCGACATGGTCGATGATCGCGATGTCATCGGCGGTAAGGCGCTTGGTCAGGTCCTTGGTGCGCTTGTCGAGCTTGGCGATACCCTGATGCCGCATGCTGGTCCTTGGTTCGATTCGCGGCCGTCGAGCCGCGGGCGAGGCTGCTGCACCCCGCGGTATGCTACCACGCCGCGGCGGACTCTCCGACGACCTCGCTGCGAGCCGCCCGAGCGGTGTCGAGCAACTCCCTCGCGTGGGCAAGCGAGGCCTCTGAGGCGTCCCCGGAGAGCATCCGTGCGATCTCCGCCTCGCGCTGCTCGCCGGCCACCTCGGTCACCGAGGTCGAAGCGCTCGGCGCGGTCGCCGTCGCCCGGCTCACCACGAGTTGACGGTCCGCATAGGCCGCCACCTGGGCCAGGTGCGTGACGACGATGACCTGGTGGCTGGCGGCGAGTCCGGCGAGGCGCCGGCCGACGGCGTGAGCGGTCGCACCCCCGATGCCCGCGTCAACCTCGTCGAAGACGAGGGTCTCGGTGGTGTCCGCCGCACCGAGCACGCCCTTGAGCGCAAGCATCACGCGGGACACTTCGCCGCCGGACGCGATCTTGGCGAGCGGCCGAGCGGGCTGCTCGGCGACCGGCGCGTAGAGGAACTCCACGCGCTGGGGTCCCGCCTCGGTCCACGACTCGAACGGCGAGGTCGGTGAAGGACACCTCGAACCGAGCTCCCGTCATCGCCAGATCGGCGGCGGCCTCGCCGCAGCGCCTCCTCGAAGGGGGGTGCCGCCGCCATCCGAGCCGCCGAGAGCCGCCCCGCTGCGTCGCGCAGCGCGGACTCTCTGGTCCTCGACTCCGCGTCTGCCCGCATCGATCGCCTGCTCGAAGTCCTCGCACTCGCCGAGCGCCATGCGCGCGGCGTCGCGCGCATCGAGAACGTCGCCGAGGCGCGGACCGTAGGTGCGCTTGAGGCCGGCGAGCACCGAGGCCCGACTCAGCGCAGCATCCAGCGCTTCCGGGTCGTGCTCGACCGCGTCGCGGTAGGCGCGCGCGGCGCCGCTCGCGTCGTCGATCAGCGCTGAAGCCTCGCCGAGCCGCGCCGCGATCGCGTCGATCTCGGGGTCGATCCCCGACACCCTCGCGAGCGCGGCGCGTCGCTTCGCCGAGAAGGTCGAGCGCGCCCTGGTCGCCTCTGAGCGCGGACGTCGCGGCATCCGCGGCCTCGGCCAGGCGCTCCGCGTGCTGAAGCGCGGGCAGCCTGGCTTCGAGTGCCTCGTCCTCGCCAGGTTCCGGAGCGACTCCGTCGATCTCGGCGAGCATGAAGGAAAGTCGATCGGCATCGGCCGCCGAGCGGTCGTGACGAGCCAGAAGCGCGTCGCGGGCGTCGACGGCCTCTCGGTAGGCCGCGCGGGCCGCGCGGTAGTCCTCGAGCGGGACCGCCGCCTGCGCGCTCGCCCAGCGGTCGAGGTAGCCGACGTGCGAGCCGCTCGTGAGCAGCGCCTGGTGCTCGTGCTGGCCGTGCAGGTCGACGAGCGGCCCGAGCGTCGCGGACAGCTGACCGACCGTCGCCATCTCGCCGGAGAGAACGCAGCGGCTACGCCCGTCCGCGCTGACCCGGCGGCGCGCGACGATCTCGTGCCCCGCTGCAGTGAACGAACCCTCCACGAGCGCTTCGGAGGCGCCCGCCCGAACGGCCGTCGAGTCGGCCCGCTCCCCCACCAGCAGCTGCAACGCGCCGAGCAGAGCGGTCTTGCCCGCTCCGGTCTCGCCGGTGAGCACCGTCATGCCCGGGACCGAACTCAAGCCAGACGTCCTCGATCAGCGCAAGATCGCGGACGTGGATCTCGAGCAGCATCGCCTCAGCTCCCGAAGAACTCTTCGGCGACGGTCTCGTAGAAGTCGCGCCCGTGAAGCTTCACCAGCGCCACGTCGTGCTCGCCGCGCCGCACGAGTACCCTCTCCAGCACTCGGCGACAGGGCGCGACGTCGCCGTCGACGATCACGCACGCGTCGCTGCGCCCCGGATCGGAGAGCACGATCTCGACGACATCGGCCGGGCCGGTCACGAGCGCCCGC
Source organism: uncultured Coriobacteriia bacterium (assembly GCA_963751505.1). Taxonomy (GTDB): domain Bacteria; phylum Actinomycetota; class Coriobacteriia; order Anaerosomatales; family PHET01; genus CAVVUM01. The sequence goes on along the minus strand of CAVVUM010000006.1, from coordinate 98,259 downwards.
GCACCGAGCGTGTGCGGCGCCACAGGGACCACGACCATGCCGCCGAACCCCGGCGCGACGACGGGTCCGCCCGCCGAAAGCGCGTAGGCAGTGGAGCCGGTCGCGCGTGGCGACGACGATGCCGTCGGCCCTGAGCTCGGCGATGCGGTGTCCGTCCACCGAGAACTCGAGGGCGATCACGCGCGCCGAGGCACCACGTGAGATGACCACCTCGTTCATCGCGCGATACGAGCCCGCCGAGCGACCGTCGATGATCGACATCGGCCTGAAGTGTCGCCCGACGCTCGATGCGGGCCTCGCCCGCGAGCGCTGCCTCGACCGCCTCGCGCATCGCGCTCGGCCGGTGCGCCGGACAGGAACCCGAGACGACCGAACTTCACGCCGAGAAGCGGGACCTCGACGTCCCCGAGGGCGTGGAACGCCTTGAGTATCGTGCCGTCACCGCCGAGCGCGACCGCGAGTTCCGGCTCGCCAAGCTCGCTCGCCGGCACGCCGAGCGCCGGGAGCCCGCACGCCTCCGCGTCAGCCAGCGTCATCACGGCGTCGAGACCGGCCGCCGCGAGCCACGCGCTGAGTTCGACGGCCGCCGCGACTGCGGTCGGGATTCGCCGTGTTGGGCACGATCAGGACCGACACGCCTAGCCTCCCAATGCTTCGTGGGCCGCCTCGACCACGGACGCCGAGGTGACCTCCGCGGGCGCTCCCTGCGCAGCGGCCCACAGCCAGAACTCGATGTTACCCTCCGGGCCTCGGACGGGCGAGTGGTCGAGACCGCGAACGACCAGCCCGCACTCGCGCGCCGCGACCTGCGCCGTGTCGAGAACCTCGGCGTGAACCGCCGGATCTCGCACGACACCCTTCTTTCCCACGCGCGCCTTACCGGCTTCGAACTGGGGTTTGACCAAGGCGAGCAGGTCGCCGCGTCTGGCCCAGGAGCGCGCGCAGGTGCGGCATCACCGTGCGGAGTGAGATGAAGGAGACGTCGCAGACCACGAGATCGAACGGCGCGCCGAGCGCAGCCGGGTCCGACAGCGCGGATGTTGGTGCGCTCGACCACCGTGACCCGGTCGTCGGTGCGCAGACTCCAGGCAAGCTGTCCGTAGCCCACATCCAGCGCCACCACGCTGGCGGCACCCGCCTGCAGCAGGCAGTCCGTGAACCCGCCGGTGCTCGCACCCACGTCGATCGCCCGCCGCCCCGCAACCGGCACCGCGAACCGCTCGAGCGCGCGCGCGAGCTTGTCGCCGCCTCTCGATACGAAGCGGGGACGCGCGGCGACCTCGACGACTCGCGTCAGCGTCTACCAGCTGCCCTGCTTTGGTGACGGTCTCGCCGCTCCACGCGGACCGCCCCCGCGAGGATGGCTGCGCGCGCCTGCTCGCGCGATTCGAAGAGCCCGCGCTCAGCGAGCAGGACGTCGATGCGACGCCGCGTCATCTGGCTGCATCCGGGCCGTGGCGGCCGTGACCTCGGGGTGAGCGGTGAGCGGCGAGAGCCCCGCGAGCCGGCCCAGGACCGCCGACCGGACGCTCTCCGGCGTCAGGCCGACCTCTTCGAGCAGCTGGGACATCGAACCATGGGTCACGAAGCAGTCCGGGATGGCGAGCCGCAGCACCGGCGGGTGCAGGTCGAGGTCCGCAAGCGTCTCGACCACCGCTGCGCCGAAGCCGCCCAGCCCGGTGTTCTCCTCGATCGTGACCACGAGCCGGTGGCTCGTCGCTGCCGACTCCACCGCAGTCACGTCGAGCGGCTTGACCCAGCGCATGTTCACCACGCTCGCCGAGACACCGTCCGCCTCGAGCAGCGTGGCGGTGCGCTCCGCCAGGTCCACCATGCGACCCACTGCGAGCAGCGCGACCTCGCTGCCTTCGCGCCGGACCTGCGCCCGCCCCGGCTCCCATGACTGAGGCTGCTCGGGGATCGGAGCGCCAACACCGGCGCCGCGCGGGTAGCGGATCGCGACAGGTGACGACGCTTTCAGGCCGGTGTGCAGTGCCTCGGCAAGTTCGGCTTCGTCTGCCGGCGCGAGCACCATCATGTTCGGGATCGAGCGCAGATAGGTGAGGTCGAAGACGCCGTGGTGGGTCGGCCCGTCCTCCCCCACGAGGCCCGCACGATCGAGGCAGAAGACGACGTGCAGGTTCTGCAGAGCGATATCCATCATCAGCTGGTCGTACGCGCGCTGCAGGAACGTCGAGTAGATGGCGACGACCGGCACGCGTCCGCCGAGCGCCAGCCCTGCGGCAAGTCCCGACCGCGTGCTCTTCGGCGATGCCCACGTCGTAGAAGCGCTCCGGGAAGGCGCGCGCGAAGCGATCGAGCCCGGTACCCGAGGGCATGGCCGCCGTGATCGCGACGATCCGGTCGTCGGCCTCGCGCCTCGGCCACGAGCGAGCGCGAGAACACCTCGGTGTAGCTCGGGTGCCCGCCGCCGCCGTTCGCCTTGCCGGTCTCGACCGAGAACGGCCCGATACCGTGGAACGCATCCGGCTGCTCTTCAGCGTGCGAGTAGCCCTGGCCCTTGTGCGTCACCGCGTGGACGATGACCGGCCCGTCCGTCTTCTTGGCCGCCGCCACCGCCTGCTCGACGACGGCGATGTCGTGCCCGTCGATGGGCCCCACGTACTTGAGTCCCAGTTCCTCGAAGAGCATGCCGGGCACGACGAGCTGCTTGAACGACTCCTTGACCGCTTCGCCGGCGTCAACCATGACCTTGCCACCCGGCAGTGCCGAGAGCCGCGACTCGACGCCGTCGCGCAGCCGCTGGTAGCGCTGATCGAGCCGCACGCGCGCGAGGTAGCTCGCCAACGCGCCGACGTTCTCGGAGATCGACATCTCGTTGTCGTTGAGCACGATCACGAGCCTCGTGCCGAGGTGTCCGATGTGGTTCAAGGCCTCGAACGACATGCCGCCGGTCATCGAGCCGTCGCCGATGACGACCAGCACCGTCTCGCCTCCGCCGCGAGCGTCCCGCGCAAGCGCCAAGCCGAGTGCGATGGACAGCGAGTCGGAGGCGTGACCTGCGTCGAAGCTGTCGAACGGCGACTCGCTTCGCTTCGGGAACCCGCAGACACCGCGGTACTGGCGCAGGGTGCCGAATGCATCTCGCGGCGGCCCGTGATGAGCTTGTGCACGTAGGACTGGTGCCCGACGTCGAAGATGATGCGGTCGTCGGGGCAGTCGAGCGCCCGGTGGATGCCGAGAGTGAGCTCGACGACACCGAGGTTCGGCGCGAGATGACCGCCCGTCTCGGCAACCGTGCTGACGAGCTCCTCGCGGATCTCGGCCGCGAGTTGCGCGAGCGACGCCGCATCGAGCGACTTCACGTCGCACGGTGTCTCGATGCTATCGAGGATGCGTTCGTCGCCCAACGCTCGTCCCGTCACTTCGCGTGGTGCCTGCGCGCTGCTGCGCGCAGACCTCGTCTCGTTTCGGCCGGCATCTGCCTCGTCCATAGTATGCCCGTGGGCAGCGCAGGGCGCCTACGGCCCGGTTCCGTCACCGCGCCGTTGACCCTCGCGACCGCGAATCAGGCGCCGGCCCGGTCGTCCGACGAGCCGGTCGCAGATCCGGGCGCTTCGTTGTCGCCTTCGTCGGCGACCTCGGCCTCAGCGCTCGCGTCGGCGATGCAGGGCCGCCTCGGCTTCGAGTCTGCGTCCTCGACAGCTGTCCCAGTCGGCGCTGTCGATGAGCTCGGTGCACTGGCTGGCGAGGCGCACCCCTTCTTCGAGCAGGTCGAGGCTCGTCTCGAGTGAGACATCCTTCTTGCGCACCTGTGTGACGATGTCTTCGAGCCGAGCGCGTGCTTGCGCGAAGCTGTAGGCCTCATCGGGCATGCTGTTTCCTCACGCTTCACTCCTGTGCTCTTCTGCGATCCTGCCGAGCACGCCGTTGACGAACTTGGATGAGTCGTCTCCTCCGTACACTTTCGCGAGCTCGACCGCCTCGTTGATCGCCACGCTCGGCGGAACGTCGGTTCGCTCCGTGAGCTCGAAGGTTGCCATGCGCAGGATGTTACGGTCCACGAGCGGCATTCTGCCCACAGTCCAGTGTTCAGATATCGAGCCGATCAACTGGTCTAGCTCGGCAATGCTGCCCTCAACACCGAGGGCGAGCGCGCGGCTGTACTCGTCGGGCTCCCCATCCTCGGTCGAGTAGCTTGCCGTCTCAAGGATGCGCGCCACACTCTCGCCAGTGACCTCACGCTGGTAGAGCATCTGGAGCGCCTGACGACGCGCCCTATGGCGTTCGGCGCGCGGCATCTACTCGGGGAACACAAGCCCGTCCACGTACACGTCGACGCAGGCCACCTCGACTCCGACCTGACTGGACAGCGCGTCGATCACGGCCTCCTGGACGCCATTGGCGACCACCCGCAGCTTGCTGCCGTACAGCACGCGGATGTGAACCTTCACGCACAGCGATCCGTCTTCCTCGGCAATCACATCGACCGCTCGTGCGGTCCCCTTGCGCGAGCCCTTCTGGACCAGTCCGGCCAGACCGGCCGAGCCGACTGATGCGACGCCCTCGACGCTCTCGGTAGCCACGGTGACTATGGTATCGAGCACGCCCGGCGCGACGCCGAGCCCCTCGAGGCGAAACTCATCAGACATGGTCGTCTCCTAAGCGCTTGTCATCTAGCCGTCGTGCAGCTCGGTCTCCACGAAGTCAGTATAGAACTCGCCTCGCTGGAAGGCGTCGTTGTCGACGACCTGGAGGTGGAAGTTCAGCGTGGTTGGTATGCCGGTGATGATGAACTCGTCGAGCGCCCGGTGTGCGCGCGCGACGGCCTCGGAACGGGTCTCCCCCCACACGATCAACTTGCCGAGTAAGGAGTCGTAGGTCGGCGGTACGTCGTAGCCCGAGAACACATGGCTGTCGATGCGCACGCCGAACCCCCCTGGCGGGCTGAACACCTCGATACGCCCCGGGTGAGGCCGGAAGTTGTGGTTGGGGTCCTCGGCGTTGATCCGGAACTCGATCGCGTGGCCGTGAAGCGTGATCTGACTCTGATCGGCGTGCTTCATGGGCAGGCCCGCGGCGATGCGGATCTGCTCCTTGATGATGTCGACGCCGGTGATCTGCTCGGTGACCGGGTGCTCGACCTGAACGCGTGTGTTCATCTCCATGAAGTAGAACCGGCCGTCGGTGTCGAGTAGGAACTCCACGGTGCCTGCGTTGACGTAGCCGACCTCGCGCACGAGTTTGATCGCCGCAGCGCCCATCGCAGCGCGGGTCTCGGGCAACAACGCAGGTGACGGCGCTTCCTCGACGAGCTTCTGGTGACGGCGCTGGATCGAACAGTCGCGCTCGAACAGGTAGACCGCGTTGCCGTGGGTGTCGGCGAGCACCTGTATCTCGACGTGGCGAGGCCGCGCGAGGTACTTCTCCAGATACACCTCATCATTGCCGAACGCGGCGGCGGCCTCGGTCTTGGCGGCCGTAAGGTTCGCCTCGAGCTCGGCCGCCGAGCGGGCGACGCGCATGCCCTTGCCGCCACCACCGGCAGAAGCCTTGATGAGCACCGGGAACCCGACTTGCTCGGCGAACGCGAGCGCCTCGTGCGCGGTCTCAACGGTGCCGTCGCTGCCCGGAACGGTAGGAACACCCGCGCCCGCAGCCGTGGCCCGAGCGACCGCCTTGTCACCCATGCGCTCGATCGCCGAGGGGCTCGGACCGATGAACGTGATGCCTGAGTCTTCGCAGGCGCGCGCGAACGCGGCGTTCTCGGCAAGGAAGCCGTAGCCGGGGTGGATGGCCTCGGCACCGGTCGTGAGCGCCGCGGAGATGATGTTCGGCATGCTGAGATAGGACTGTGCCGAGGGAGCCGGTCCGATACACACACGGTGATCGGCCACTCGCACCGGCAGAGACTCGCGATCGATCTCCGAGAAGACCGCCACGGTCTCGACACCCATCTCGCGAGCGGCGCGAATCACCCGAAGTGCGACCTCACCGCGATTCGCTACCAGAATGCGCTTGAACACGGCGCGGCCTTAAGCGGGCTCGTAGTAGAACAGGACCGTGCCGTACTCGACCGAGGCGCCGTTATCGAGCGGCACCTCGCGGATGATGCCCGACTCTTCGGCAGTGATCTCGTTCATGAGCTTCATCGCCTCGACGATGCAGAGGGGCTGCCCCTCCTCGAAGGCGTCGCCAACACCCACGAAGGCGGGTGCCGCGGGTGACGGAGCCTCGTAGTAGGTGCCGACCATCGGAGCGGTGACGGCCTTCCAGGTGGCGGGGCGGTCGCTGCCTGCGGTGGGAGCGGGACTGCTGACGGCCGCCGGGGCATCGGCAGTTGTCGTCGCCACCGGCGCGGGAGTCATCGACGCCGCGGCCGCCGCGGCCATCGCGCCGGCCTTGCGCACCACGACGCGGTTCTCGCCCTCTTCGATGACGACCTCTGTCACGTCAGAGGCCTCGACCGCCTTGATCAGCTCGCGGATCTGGTTGACGTCCACCTGATCGTCCTCCCTGACTGTCTGGATCTCCTCACTCATGAGGAAGACCGCATTCTCTGCCCCGCCTTTGTGCGACGTGAGATAGGTGCGCGCCTCGTTGGGGAACAGCGCGTACATCAGCACGTCCTCTTCGCTTCGTGCGAGATCCCCTATCTCGGCGGCCACGTCGTCGTAGCGAGTCGTGACGAGCGATCCCGGTCGCACGTCCGCCGGAATCGGCTGCTCGTCGCCGAGCACCTTCGCCACGATCTCGGGGTCCATCGGCCCGGGCGCCTTGCCGTAGTTACCCCTGATGTAGTCCTTCATCTCCTGCGGCACGATCGACCAGCGCTTGCCGGTCAGCACGTTCATGACAGCCTGCGTACCGACGATCTGCGACAGCGGGGTCACGAGCGGCGGGTAGCCTACCTCGGCACGCACGATCGGGATCTCGGTGAGCAGGTCCGGCAGGCGATCGCTCGCCTTCTGGACCTCGAGCTGGCTGACCAGGTTGCTCATCATGCCACCGGGCACCTGGTGGCTGAAGACCTCCATCTGGAGGAGCGACGTCACGCCGCGCTTCAGTCCCTTGCGACGCCTGACGTCCTCCCAGTACTCCGCGATCTCGAACAGCAGATCGAGATCGAGCCCGGTGTCGTACGGGCTCTCCTTCAGTGCCGCAACGATCATCTCCACCGCAGGCTGGCTGTTGCCGAAAGCCAGAGCGACGACGGCGGTGTCGACTATCTCAGCCCCCGCGTCAGCGGCCTTGAGGTAGTTCATCGGCGCCATGCCGCCGATGTAGTGGCAGTGGACGTGGACCGGCAAGCCGATCTCCTCGATGAGCGCCCGCACCATCTTCTCGGTGCGGAACGGCGTCAGCATCCCCGCCATGTCCTTGATGCAGATGGTGTCGGCACCCAGATCCTTGAGCTCCTGTGCGTACTCGAGGTAGCTGTCGAGCGTGTGGACGGGCGACACGGTATAGCTGATCGCGCCTTCGAAGTGGCCCCCGCACTCATTGATGGCGCGCGCCGGAGCCTCTACGTTGCGGATATCGTTGAGCGCGTCGAACACGCGGAACACGTCGATGCCGTTGCGCTTGGACGCGCGGACGAACCGCTCGACGATCTCGTCGCTGTAGTGGTGATAGCCCACGAGGTTCTGGCCGCGCAGAAGCATTTGCAGTGGCGTCTTCGGGCAGTGCTTCTTGATGACGCGAAGGCGCTCCCACGGGTTCTCGTCGAGAAAGCGCAGACAGGAGTCGAACGTCGCGCCGCCCCAGACTTCGAGCGACCAGTAGCCGACCGAGTCCATCTTGGGGAGGATCGGCAGCATGTCGCCGATCTCCATGCGCGTGGCCCACAGGGACTGGTGAGCGTCGCGAAGCGTCGTGTCGGTGATATGTACGGGCCGCATCGTCGACCTCCCTCGCCTCGGTGAACCGGCCGGGGCACGGGACGCGCCACGGTCTGAAGATTATATACGAGCCGCGAGCAGACGACGCCTGCCCGCGGCACGGTTCCCAGCCATCTTTCGCAGCCGAGCTAGACGCGCGTGATGTAGCGCCCGTCTCGTGTGTCGATCTTGACCTTGTCACCGGAGTTCACGAACATCGGCACCTGCACGACGGCCCCGGTCTCTAGCGTCGCCGGCTTGGTGCCGCCCTGCACCGTGTCTCCCTTGAAGCCGGGGTCGGTCTCAGTGATCTCGAGCTCGACGAACATCGGGGGCTCGACGCCCATGTACTCGCCATCCGCGGTCATCACCTCGACGTCGTCGTTCTCCTTGAGCCACTTCGCGGCATCCCCGATGAACTCCGCGTCGAGCTCGATCTGCTCGTAGGAGTTGTTGTCCATGAAGTAGAAGGTCGCGCCGTCGTTGTAGAGGTACTGCATCTTCTTGGTCTCGACGCGCACGTCGTCGAACTTCTCGCCTGCTCTGAACGTGTAGTCGACGACGCGGCCTGACTGCAGCTCCTTGAGCTTGGTGCGAACGAACGCCCCACCCTTGCCGGGCTTGACGTGCTGGAACTCCACGATGACCCAGCGCTTGCCCTCGTGGACGATGCACATGCCGTTCTTGAACTGTGCGGTGGTGACGGGCACGTTGGCTCTCCTTCACAACTCAGGCCCCGAGCGGGGGCCTTGTCTCGTTCAGATCTCGATGAGGTCCTTGGGCGAGCGCGTCAGAACCCGGCATCCGCCCTCCTCGACCACCACCAAGTCCTCGATTCTAACACCGCCCCACCCTGGCTCGTAGGCACCGGGTTCGACGGTCACGACGCTGTTCGGCGGCAGCTCCTTGTCGCCGCGCGGCCCCATGCCCGGCAGCTCGTGAACGTCACGACCGACGCCGTGACCCAGACCGTGCGTGAACAGCTCGCCGTAGCCGCGCTCCGCAAGCACGGCCCGTGCGACGTCGTACACGTCCTTACCCAGTCTGCCCGCCGCGAGCGCGTCGATTCCCGCGAGGTTGGCGGCCAGCACGGCGTCATAGAGCGCCCTCTGCTGCGCGTCGGCCGACCCCACCACGAGCGTGCGTGTCATGTCCGCGCAGTAGCCGTCGACGCGCGCGCCGAAGTCCAGAACCACGAAGTCGCCCGCCGACAGCTCGCGGTCGGAGACGGTCGCGTGCGGGCGTGCTGAGTTCGGGCCGCTCGCCACGATCGGCGGGAACGCGACACCCTCGCTGCCCCGCTCGCGCATGTCGAACTCGAGCCTGAGTGCGATCTCGCGTTCGGTCATGCCAACCCGGATGGTGCTCAGCAGCCGCTCGAAGGCGGCGTCGGTAAGCTGCTGCGCCGCATCGATACGCTCGATCTCGGTCGGCTCTTTGACCTGCCGCAGCAGTTCGATCCAGCCATCAAGCGCTACGACCTCCCGGTCGCATGTAGTTCGCACGTAGTCGAACCGCCGGTGCGGGTTCGTGTCCTCGATCCCCACGGGGCCCTCAGCACCAGCGAGGTCCTCGCAGACCTGCCGGTACAGGTGGTCGGTGACGATGCGTACGTCCCAAAGCGTTCCCGCGGCGGCAGCGCGTAGCGCATCGGCGTACCGCCCGTCCGAGTAGATGCTCAGAGCATCCGCGCTGACCACGACCGCATGAGCGTCCTCTCCGTCGAAGACGCCCTCGAAGCCCGTCAGGTAGGCGACGTTGGAGGGCGCGCTGATGACGACCGCCGCCACCTTCTCCTCGGCGAGCCGGCGCCTCAGCGCCGCGACACGGCCGGTCGCGATCACGCAGACTCCTTGGCGAGACGCGCGGCCGCGCGAAGCGCCAGCATGTAGCTCGACACGCCGAACCCGGCGATCTGGCCAGCGCACGCGGGCGCGATCACGCTCGTGCGCCGGAAGTCCTCGCGCGCATGGATGTTGGAGAGGTGACACTCCACGACTGGAAGGCCGATCGACTCCACCGCATCCCGCAGCGCGTACGAGTAGTGGGTGAAGGCGCCCGGATTCAGCACCACGGCGTGGCACGTCGTGCGCGCCTCATGGAGCGCGTCGATGAGCGCCCCCTCATGGTTGCTTTGGAGGGTGACGATGTCGACACCGATCTCATCGGCAAGTGAGGAGAGTGCCGCTTCGATGTCCTCCAGACGCGCGGAACCGTAGATCTCCGGCTGACGCTCGCCGAGAAGGTTCAGGTTCGGTCCGTTCAGAACCAGGATCCGGATCATCGCTGCTCCATTCACTTCGTCGAGGCCCACGCATCGATATGTGCCCTGACTACACGGTCATCCACCGCCACGCACTGCCAGACACCCGGCGCCGACGCGAGCACCATGCGCACCGCGCCTCCTCGGACCTTCTTGTCCGAGCGCATCGCGTCGAGAAGCGCCGAGGGCGACGCCGAGACACCGAGACTCGCAAGTCCCAGAGCGTCGAGCAGGCGGTCTTGCCGACGCACGAACTCAGCGTCGCAGGCGCCCACGTCCATCGAGACGCGTGCCGCGTAGCGCATGCCCTCAGCGACCGCGGCCCCGTGCGTGATCGTCCCGTAGCCGAGGACCTTCTCCAGCGCGTGCCCGAACGTGTGGCCGTAGTTGAGGCACTCGCGCGGACCCTCTTCGGTCTCGTCTGATGCGACGACGCCTGCCTTGAACCGCACGCAGCGCTCGACAAGCTCGGGTGTGTGGGATCCGGTGCCGGGTGCGATGGCGTCGGCTCCGTGCTCGAGCCACGCGAGGAACTCCTCGCTGTCGAGGACCGCTGACTTCGCTGCCTCGGCAAGCCCGCTCCCCCACTCCTCGTGCGGCAGCGTCTGCAGTGTGTCCGTGTCCGCCAGCACCACGAGCGGCTGTTTGAACGCGCCCGCCAGGTTCTTGCCGGCGCGCAGGTCGACCGCGGTCTTGCCCCCCACCGAGGAGTCGACCATGGCGAGCAGCGTCGTCGGCACTTGCACGAACCTGATTCCGCGCAGGTAGACCGCCGCCGCGAACCCGGCGAGATCGCCGATCACGCCGCCGCCGAGCGCGAGCAGCATCGAGTCCCTGCCTAGCCGCGCGCTCGCAAGTCCCTCGAGCAGTTCGCCCGCGAGCGCCCAGTTCTTGGACGACTCGCCGGAGGGCACGGCGACCGCCGTCACGTCGTAGCCGGCTCGCGCGAGCGAGGTGTCGACGGTCATCCCGTAGGTGGACCCGACCGCATCGTCGACGACGAGCGCGACCTTGCAGGGCTCGGCGATCTTGCCGATCAGTTCGCCTGCGCGAGCAAGGACACCCGAGCCGATGACGACATCGTAGGGTCCGGTCGGCGATTCGACCCGCACGATCCGAGTGGTGCTCATGACAACGTCTCCAGCCCGTCGGCCACCTCGGCGGCCACTTGCTCGGCGCCCTTGTGCGTCGTGTCAACGGTGAGGTCGGCGACCGATCGATAGAGGGCCTCCCGCGCCGAGAGCAGCGAGGTAGCGGTCAGCACGCCAGCGGAGCCCGCGAGCAGCGGCCGCGTCGCGGTATCGCCGATACGCGCGAGCGCCTCGCCTGCGGTGACCTGCAGGTACACCACCCGTCCGAGCTCGGCGAGCAGCCTGCGGTTCTCGGGACGCAGCACGACCCCCCCGCCGCAGGCCACGACCGACGGCGCGGCGGTAGCGAGCGCACTGCAGCGCTTCGGTCTCCAAGTCGCGGAACGCGTCCTCGCCGCGGCTCTCGAAGACTTCGGCGACGGTCGCACCTGCTGCGGCCTCGATCGCGCGGTCGAGATCGACGAAGGGAAGGCGGAGCTGCTCGGCGAGAATGGTCCCGACCGTCGACTTGCCGGCGCCCATGAACCCCACGAGGAAGAGGTGCCCGCCGAGTCGCGCTCATCGGCGCAAGCGGTCGCGATAGTGCTGCAGCGAGGCGAGCGAGGTCCTCGAGGGAGGTGCAGCCGAAAGCGTCGGTGTATGCCTTCGCGAGCACGAGAGCCACTTCGGCCTCCCCGACCACCGCGGCGGCCGGCACCGCGCAGACATCGCTGCGCTCCCGGCTCGCGTCGACGCTCTCCAGGCTGGCGATGTCGACGCTTGCGAGAGGCCGCATCAGCGTGGGGATCGGCTTCATCGCGGAGCGCACGACGAGCAGCTCGCCGTTGGTCATCCCGCCTTCCAGACCGCCCGCGCGGTTCGTCTGCCGGTAGAAGCCGCGCTCGCTCGCTGTGGTGGATCTCGTCGTGCACCGCGCTTCCGCGGGCGTCAGCTGCCGAGAACCCCGCCCCGATCTCCACGCCCTTGATCGCGGGGATGGAGAGCAGTGCGGCCCCTAGGGCGGCGTCGAGTCGCTGGCTCGCTTCGGCGTAGCCGCCGAGCCCGGGCACGAGCCCGCGCGCAGTCACGACGAATACGCCGCCGAGCGACTCACCGTCCGCGCGCGCCGCAGTCGATCGCGTCGCGCATGCGTTGCGACGCATCCGGATCCGGGCAGCGCACGTCGCTCTCCTCGACCGAGGCGGCGTCGACGGTCTCCGGGTCCAGCTCTGATGCGCGGACGCCGCCGATCGCCTCGACGTACGAGCTCACCGACGACGCCGACCGCCGCCAGCAGGGCCTTGGCGATACCGCCCGCCGCCACTCGCGCGGCCGTCTCGCGAGCGCTCGCGCGCTCGAGGACGTCACGCGTGTCGTCGCTGCCGATGCGCTGCACGCCCGGCAGATCGGCGTGACCTGGCCGCGGCGCTGTCTCGCGCATGCCGGCCGGCTTGTCGCCCGTGGGGCCATCATCTCGACCCAGTTGTCCCAGTCGCGGTTCGCGACCGTCAGACACACCGGGGTGCCGAGCGTCCGGCCGAAGCGGACGCCGGAGAGAACCGTCACGTGGTCGGACTCGATGGCCTGCCGGCCTCCGCGGCCGTAGCCGCGCTGCCGTCGGGCGAGGTCGCTGTCGATCGCGGAGAGGTCGACGGGCACGCCCGCAGGCACGCCCGTGACGATCGTGCACAGAGCGCGACCGTGAGATTCGCCGGCGGTGACATAGCGCATGTGCGAGGCCCCTTCGGCACGTGGGAAGCGCGTGCGCCGAATTCTAGCAAAGCGGACGGGCGAAGGGGCGAGCGAGCGCTACTTGGTGACGCCCTGCCCGACGGTCAGAGTCACCTTGGTGTCGCCGTAGAGCATCGTCACCGTGGAGCCGCTGATGTCGAGGACCTGCCACGGAGTGTCGCCGAGCGTCTCGCCCTCGGAGACCTCGTAGGTCTGCCCGTTCCACACGATCGTCGCGGTCGGCACGCCGTCGACCGTGGAGACGCTCTTGAGCATGAGCGTGTTCTCCGGCACCTGCGACGTGTCGCCGCCGTCCGTGTTGTCCCCGCTCGTGCCGTCGCCGCCGTCGGTGCCGTCGGCCGTGCTGGTTTCGTCCGCGGTGCTGCTCGGAGGCACCGACGGCTTGACGGTCGGCTCGTAGATGTCGCGGAAGACGAACGTGCTCGAGAGCGGCTTGGCCTCAGGGACCGTCGCTGACTCCTCGGAGCTCGCCGGAATCACCGCGCCAGCGGCAGGAACGGACCCGGCATCCGGCGTCGCGGCCTGCAGAGTCGGAGTCCGCCGGCGCAAGCACGAACGTGAAGACCAGCGCGCCGATGACGCCGAGCGCCACGACGAGCGCGACGCCGCCGAGGACGATCTTGCCGATCGTGCTCGATGCGAACGCGGCCAGCCCTCGCTTGGACGGGGATCTCCTCGAGTCCCAGCCCGTCAGCGCTGTTGGAGGTGCTCAGATCATCGACCATGGTTCAGCTCCTCCGTCACTGCGCCGGCGCAGGAGCCGGCGCAGTCGCGCTCGACTCTTGGGCGGACGGGATCACGTAGCTCTCGGCAAGGATCTCGGTCTCGACGGCGTACGGCGAGAGGGGCTCGACGGCCTCGAGAGTCTCAGACTCGTCGAGAAGCGTCGTCTTCACCTCGACCAGCCTCAGCTGACGCGTGAGCTCGCTCAGGCGCTGGGTGAAGTCGACCGCGTCGGCGAACGCGCCCCAGACCTGCACGGTCAGCGGCATGGTCGACGAACCCGGCGCCCTGCTCGAGATCGGCGGGCTCGATGACCCGGATCTGCACGTTGCTCTCGTACGCGATGTCCTGGAGCTCGATGATGAGACTCGGCAGGTCGGGCGTCTCGGGCACCGCGGCGGCGAGTTCGAGCAGCGCAGCGTCGGTGAACGCAGCGTTGTCCTTGGCCTGCTGGCGCTCGCGCAGCAGGTTCTGCGACTGCGCGATCTGCTCGTCGGCCGACCCGATGTTCGCATCGAGCTCGGACAGCTTCGTGAACTGCGGCACCACCAGCACGACCGCGGCGACGATCACGACCAGCAGGATGCCGAGTGACACGAGGATGAGGGTGTAGCGCGGTGAGAGCTTCATCTGCTACCCCTTCCTACTGACCGGCCGGTGTCGGCGGGGCAGGCACGGTCGATTCTTCACTCGCACTTGCTGGCTTGACGATCTTGGCGCTTGCCTCGAAAGCGACGGCCTTGCGCTCGCCGCCGGCGTTCTTGCCCTGGTAGTCGGTGTAGACGTCGCTCTCGGCGCTCGTGAGCCACACGTCGTTGAGGTCGTCGAGCGAGTTCAGGCGCACCATGCCGGCCGCGATCGACTTGTAGCTCTCGTCGATGTCGGCGTCCGAGGCGTCCGGCGTGTAGCCCGTGACGATCGCTCCGGTGTCCTCGTTCAGAGCGATGTCCTGCGACCCACAGCGGATCGGGCAGCACGAGCGCGATCTCCTCGAGGATCTTGCCCATGTCGATGCGCTGCGAGAGCGCCGCGGTGGCAGTGGCCTGACGATCGACGAGCACCTGGCGCTGCTCTTCGAAGATCGCGAGCGAGCGCGCCTGCTCGTTCAGAGCGGTGACGGCTTCTTCGGTCTGCTGGAGCTGGTCGTTGCGCTGCGCGACCATGAACTGCAGCACGACCCAGGTCAGCAGGACGATACCGAGCAGCACCGCCCCGACCACGAAGACGTAGGGGTAGTAGCGCTCGTACTTCCGGCGCTCGACGATCTCGGCAGGGAGCAGGTTGATGCGGACCATCTACTCCACACCACCCATCGCCAGCCCGATCGCCGAGGCGCACCCCATGCGATCGGCCAGCACGGTCTGCTCGACCGCGCCGGTCGCCTGCACGCGAGAGAGCGGGTCCCCCATGACCACCTGCGTCTGGAGCCCCTTCTCGAGGTAGGTCGAGAGGTTCGCGAGCTGAGCGCCGCTGCCCGGCGAGCACGATGCGCTTGATCGTGCGCACCTGCGTCGCCTGCGTGAGGTAGTAGTCGAGCGAGCGGCGCACCTCGGCGATGAACTTGTTCGCCTCGCGCTCGAGGGCCTCTTGGGCCACCCGCGCGGTCTCGGGGTCGACGCCCGCCGGAGCCATCGCCGTGCCGTCCAGGCTCGGCAGCCCGACGCGGATCTTCAGCGTCTCGGCCTCGTCGAACGTCAGGTTCAGCACGTTGGCGATGGCCTGGGTGAACTGGTTGCCGCCGAGCGCGGAGGCGCGCGTGAAGCGCGGGACGCTCCGCTCGACGACGGCGATGTTGGTGAGTCCGGACGTGATGTGGATGAGCGCCGTGGCCGATCCCTGCTCGTCGAGCTCGTCGGGAAGCACGCTCGCGACGGGGCCGAGCAGCGAGCGCACGAGCGCGAACGCGGTCACGTCGATCTGGGCGAGCCGCAGGCCGGCGGCCTCGACCGCAGCGACGGCGCTGCTGATCATGTCGCGCTGCGCCGCGACGAGCAGGACTTCCATCATGTGCTCGTCGGCCGGCGTCATGTAGTCGCCGATGCGCTCGTAGGAGAGGATGGCCTCTTCGACGGGGATCGGGATGTAGTCCTGCGCCTGGTACTGGATCGCACCGGCGAGCTCGTCCTTCTCCATGAAGGGAAGGTCGATGAGGCGCACGACGACCTTCTGGTTCGAGACGCCGATGGCGACTTCCTTGGAGCGGATGCCGGCGGTCTTCCACAGCTCCTTGATCGCAGCGCCCACGGCGTGGGGGTCGACGATCTCGCCTTCGACGACGGCACCGAACGGCACGGTGACGGCGCCGTACGCGGCCAGCGTGAAGCCGGAGCCGGAGGGCTTGATGAGGGCTGCGCGGACGTGGTCGGTCCCGATGTCGAGACCAACTGGCGGCGGTACCGCGCCGAACGAAACAGGAGCCAACGCTTCCTCCCTCGATCACTGCTGCAATGCATAGCTTCGTCTAGTTGCTACAGCGATGGTCCTGTCGCAAAGAATAGCACAGGAACATCTGTCAATCTGGCTAGCGGCTAGCGTCTGACCCAATCACTTTGAGCGTTCAGGTTGTTCAGGGGCGGCAGCCCCTCCGGCAGGTTTGCGGACAGCCCGGTCTGCGTGACGAGCCACGAGTTCGGTTGCCCGAAGTCGATGCCGTTGGCGATGATCGAGCCGCGGAACTTGGCGCCCGTCGATCGGTGCGCTGTAGGAGCCGTTGGTGAAGATCGCGCCGCACACCCAGTCGGTGCCGTTCTGCGTCACGTCACCGAGTGACGCGATGCCGATGCAGTCGCTCGTCGAGGTGAGCGGCAGGTGCTCGCCACTGCTGTGCACGGTCCACGACCCCGAGTCGTAGGCGGCGGGCACGAGTCTCCCGTTGATCACCACGCCGTCCTTCGCGACCAGCAGGCCCTTGCCGACGTACTGTTGAATGCTGTTGTCGATCGTGAGCGTGCCGTCGATGTAGGTGACTCCGCCAAGGTAGAGGGTGTCTCCACTCACCGCGAGCACATCGCAGCTACTGGACTCATCGACAACTCCGGCCCCGTCCTTGACCACATAGCCGCTTCCCACCTTGCCGAAGGGCGTCGCCGAGGTCAGCGTGAGGTCGCCGTCGAAGACGTTGTACTGCGCCGCCGAGACCGAGCCCGGGTTGCGCACCGTCCCGTCGGTGCCGGTCCCGTCGCCGAGACGGTTGGCGGCCGAGTTGTTGATCGCCATGGTGCGCCAGTTGTCCATGTCGGACTGCACCGGCCAGGGGATCACGAGCTTGGGCGCGGTGCCCGCGAGGTCGGCGTAGTAGCCGCCGGTCTGCCCGGTCGGCGGGTTGTCGAGGTAGGCGTTGATGCGATCGGTGGCGAAGCCCACGTTGCTGCCCGAGCTCTGCTTGTTGAAGGTGCCGTGGCGCACGAACAGCGGGCCGTCCTCGAGCGAGCCGTTTCCGGACCAGTCGAAGTCACCGTTGCAGTAGACCTTGCCGATGATGTGGCCGTTGCCGTTGAAGCCCGCCCCGGAGCCCATGGCCGAGTTCTCGGCGCCCGAGATGTTCATGTCCCACAGGTTGAAGCTCTGGAACCGCACGCTCACGGTCTCAGAGCCGGTCTTCGAGCGCCCGACCGAGATCATCTCGTACTGATCGGCAGCGAGCGTGTTGTCGTCCGTCGAGTCGTGAACGTCGACGTTGAGCCAGTCTGAGCCGTTGATCTGCTCGTCGGTCCCGTACACGTAGCCGCTGGAGCTGTGCCCGGCAGCGAGGAACGCGGGCTGGAACACCGAAAGCTCGCGCTCGAGGCCCGAGCTGGCGGCCTGGTAGGCGCGATTCTCCCAGCTCACGCGCATGGACTCGCCGAGGGTGTTCTGGGCGACGAAGAAGCCTGCCATCGCGACGGCGGTGATCAGGGCGACCGCGCCCATGACGGTCGCGAGCGCGAAGCCCTCGTCCTGTCGCAGATGCTGCTGAGCGCTCAACCGTCGGCCCCCCTAGCGATTCCTGAAGAAGATCCGACGCTGACCGGAGAACTCGCTCTCGCCGGTCTTGATCCAGATCTTGATGAGTACGGACTTGGCGTCGGTCGGCGAGGTCACCGCGCCGTCGGCCCCGTAGTAGGTGAACATCGGGTCGGACTTCAGCCGGTTCGCGTTGCTCTCAGACCAGACGCGCCGGCGCAGCAGCGTCACGGTGTTCGAGCCGAGCACCTGCCGGTAGACGCTCTCGGAGAGCGTCCCGTCGGTGTTGGCTGCGTACACGTAGCGCTGGAACGAGTTCGTGCCGTGGATGACCGTGCGTGCGCGTGGTCAGCGTGTAGTCGTTCGGAGACGAAGCTCCCGGCGTTCTCGATCGCGGTGTTGGCGCTGAGCACCTTGTCCATGCCGTGAAGCGGGTTCGCGATCTCGCTCGCGAACAGGGACTGCCGCTCGGAGACCTGGGCGGAGACGTTCACCGCGTCCAGCGCGAAGTACACCATGCCGAGCACGATCAGCAGGATCGTGACGCTGACGAGCAGCTCGGCGACGGTGAAACCGTCCTCGCGCCGGATCGCGTCGCGGATGTCGGCTACTGCTGCCATGTCGTGTCCGGATTCATCGTCGCGGTGACGCCGGTGCCCGCGTTCCTGTTCGTGTCGAGAGGCGACGTGCCCACGGCGTTCGAGTAGACGACGCCTGCCGGCACACCGCCGCCGCTCCCAAGCGGGGTCACGTTCGCGCCGACCTTGAACCAGAGGCTCTTCGCCGCAGCGAGGTCCTTGTAGGTCACGACGACCTTCCAGTGGTCACCGTCGGTCGTGACGGTGGGGCCGGCGAACGGCGTGAACTCGGCCCAGCCGCCGGTCGCGGCGTTCTTGACCATGAACTTGTAGGTGGTCGCCGCATCGTTGATGACGAAGGTCGGCTTGGTGATGTAGATGGTCAAGCGCGTACGTGGTCGACACGTTGTTGCCTGACTTCACGTAGTCGGTGACGCATCGTCGAGAGCTTCGTGCCAGCGGAGTAGACCTCGGGCGGCGATATCCAGCGCAGCCGCGTGCGAGCGGACACGAGGCCGCGCGGGCTGAGGGCACGCACGCTCGTGCTGTAGCGCGAGAACGGCTCGGTCGAGACTGCTGACGGGAATCGGACCGGCGTTGTGCATCGCATCGAGGAAGTTCGCGCCGGCGTTGACGTCTTCGGACGCGTGCAGCGCCCAAGCCGGATCGTCGTAGATGTTCTCGTACTCCTCGTAGGTGTACACGCGGTACGCAACCGCGTAGCCCGAGGGGGTCTGCCCGGTGGCGACCGGTGGGTCAGCGGCCGCAGCGACGTTGAGGTTGGTGAGCGTTGAGGTCTGCGCGCCCACGGCCGGCACTCCCGGAGCCCCTGGAGCGACGTTGTCGACGATGAACATCCGCTCCGCCGTCACCGAACGGCTGCGCGAGTCGGTCGCTTGGACGACAACCTTCTGCAGGCCGTCGCTCACGCCAGTCTGCGTGGTGTCCCACTCCGTCTCGGTACTCGCGACCGCCTGCCCGGGCGAGATGTCGAAGTTGGCATCAGTTCCGAGCGTCCCCGCCCGGTCGCGCACAAGCGTGGCGCCCACCAGGTACTTCACGTTGACGATCTGGTCGCTCTCGCTGCGCGCCTCGGTCGCGAGTCTCGCCGACGAGCCGCTCGGGTACTCGTTCGCGGCGTAGAGCACGGCGTTCTCTTCGGTCGCGGAATCAGTGAACTCGATCGATGGACCGTCGGGATCAGCGATGCTCGCCGCCGTGGTGTCGTTCTTCGGGTTCTTGATGTGCACGACCGCGCTCGTGCGGTAGTCGTTCCCGCGGATCGAGGTGCGAGCGGTCACGTAGACGGTGCGCAGGTACTCGCCGTTCGCGCCGTCGGGCATGACCACGCGGTTGGTGAAGCGGATGGTGTAGGCGCCGTAGGCGACGTCCTGGCTCGCGGGCACGACGCCGCCCGGAGGGGTGGCGATGGTGTCGTAGTCGAGCGCACGGATCTGGTCGATGTGCTCGGCGACCGCGTTGGTGAGCGTCGTGCGGTCCTTGGCCATGACGCTCATCCGCTGGGACGCGCCGATCGAGGCCGACCATCGCGGTCAGCACGAAGAAGAGGATGGCGGCCGCGACGACGACCTCGGCCACAGACAGGCCTTCGTCACGTCGCATCGCGTCTCTGATCCGCATCTGAAACCTCCGGCGCCCCTGGTGTGCGTCGCACACGCCTACGCTTCTCGTATCGGCAATGCCGAGAGAGCGCTTTAGGTCGCGCGGCCAGGTTCCGTGAGATTCATCACACCGCTGCTAGCGGGTGAGACCGGCCACTCCGAGATACCAGCTGACCAGCGCCGGACCGATGAAGGTGACGAGGACCGCCGCACCGGCGAGAAACGGCCCGAAGGGGAACTTGGTCGCCAGCCCGCTCTCCTTGCGCGAGGCGAGGACGATCCCGGCGATGGCGCCCGCGAGGCTGCCGACGAACAGCACGAGGAGACCGTACGGGCCGAGGAAGATGCCGATTGCCGCGAGCAGCTTGACGTCGCCCATCCCAAAGCCGCTCGCCTTGCGGACCGCCGAGTAGACGAGCGCGATCAGCAGCGCCAGGCCCGCCGATACGAGGACGCCGACGGCCGCTGCCACCAGCGGCGCCGACAGGGCGCCCGCGAAGTCGACGAGCGGGACGATGGCGACGACCGAGCACCTGCGAGGCCGCCGCGCCGATGAGGCCGATGAGCGCGAGCAGCCCGACGAGCGGGTTGGGCAGGCGCATCGTGTCGAGGTCGATGAACGCCAGGATCAGCAGCAGGTAGAAGAAGGCGGCGGCGAACAGCGCGCGCGCACTCGGCCCGAACCACAGCGCGGCGGCGAGCCACAGCAGCACCGCCCAGCAGCTCGACGACCGGATAGCGGACCGAGATGCGCGCGCCGCACGACACGGCACCGCCCGCGCAGCAGCAGCCAAGAAAGGACCGGGATGTTGTCTCGGGCCGCGATCGGCGTGTCGCACGCCGGGCAGTGCGACGCCGGCGAGCTCAGGGACTCGCCTCGGGGGAACCGCCAGATGACGACGTTGGCGAACGACCCGAACGCCAGACCGAGGACGCGCCATGAGTACTGCGAACCACGCGTACGGCACCGTTCACTCCCCTCTCAAGCCGCCTCGAACAACAGCGCACACACTAGCGAATGTCCCGCGTTCCCTGTCACCTGCGAGAAACGAAGAGGCCGGCGGTCTCCCGCCGGCCTCGTTCCTTCTGGGGACCGAAGTGGATCCTAGAAGTGACCGTGATCGTCGCAGGTCAGCGTACCAGCGGTCGCGTCCCACGTGTAGGCGCCGCCCGCCTTGCAGACCGGAGCGTCCTTGATGTAGCCATCGGTGACCAGATCGCCAGTGGTGGCCGGCAGATCGTTGTTCTCGGCCTCGTAGGCACGAGCCTGGCCCTCGACCGTACGCTCGGTGGCGAAGCACTGCTTGGTCTCAGCGTTGTCCTTGGCGGCGTTGAAGACCGGGATAGCGATAGCAACGAGGATACCGATAATAAGCACGACGACCATGAGCTCCACGAGGGTGAAACCCTCATCCTTACGGAACATCTTCATGTCGGTCGCACCTCCTTTCCCCCTTTGTAGGGGCTTTGGCAGCAACCTTTTGTCGCCGCCTTCCGTCATGAGCATGTATCGGCGCTGAGAGACCCCGGCTTTAGCGAATCGCCGAAAGAATCTTCCAGACGTGACGACCGTCACTCCTTGAGCCTCGCGCGCGCCTGAATCCGTGTCTCCGGACGCGGAAACACGAGGGCCCCGCGGCTCATCCGCAGGGCCCTCGTTCGCGCGCCGATCGGGCGCGGATCGCTACTTGATGAGAGTGATGACCTGGAACATCGGCAGGTAGAGCGCGACGACCATGCCACCGACGATGACGCCGAGCGAGGCCATCATGAGCGGCTCGATCAGCGAGGTCAGGCCGTCGACCGAGGTCGAGACCTCGTCGTCGTAGAAGTCGGCCACCTTGTTGAGCATCTGGTCGAGCGCGCCGGTCTCCTCGCCGACCGCGATCATCTGAACGAGCATCGAGGGGAAGACCTTGCTCTCAGAGAGCGGCTTGGCGATCGTCTCGCCCTCCTTGATGGCTGACCGCGTCTTCTTGACGGCCCGCGCGACGACCTCGTTGCCGGCGGTGTCGGCGACGATGTCGAGCGCTGTGAGGATCGGCACGCCCGCCGAGACAAGCGTGCCGAACGTCCGCGTGAACTTCGCAAGCGCGAACTTGCGCGTGAGCGAACCGAAGACCGGCATCCTCAGCTTGGCGCCGTCCCATATCAGCTGGCCGGGGCCCTTCGACCACCACTTGAAGACGAAGATGAAGATGACGATGCCGACGGCGGTGACTGCGCCCCAGATGCTCGCGACGAAGTCCGACAGGTTGATCAGGAACTGAGTCATGAACGGCAGGTCTCCGCCCATGTCGGAGAACATCTTCTCGAAGGTAGGCACGACGAAGATCATCATCGCCGCAAGCACGATCAACACGAGCCCGCCCATCGCGATCGGGTAGGTCATCGCGCTCTTGATCTTGGCGCGCAACGCCATGTCGGTCTCGAAGTGGTCGGCGATGCGGTTCAGCACTTCGTCGAGCACACCGCCGGTCTCACCGGCGCGGACCATGTTGACGAAGATCGGCGGGAAGACCTTGGGGTGCTTGGAGAGCGAGTCCGAGAGCGACTGCCCGGCCTCTACGTCCTTGCCGAGCTGAGAGATGATCTCGCGCAGATAGGCGTTCTCGGTCTGCGTGCCGAGGATGCTCAGGCACTTGGTGAGCGAGAGGCCGGCGTTGATCATCGTCGAGAACTGGCGCGCGAAGATCGTGACGTCCTTGGGTTTGACGCCGGTCCCGAAGGTGATCCCCTTCAGCGCGGCCATGCTGTTCTGGCCGTCGAGCTCGAGGATGATGTAGCCCATCTGTGTGAGCTTGGCCTGCACCGACTCTTTGTTCTCGCCGTCCAGCTTGCCCTTGGCGATCTTGCCGGCGCGATCTCTGACCGTGTACACGAACGTTGCCATGATGACTCCTCACGCACCCCTGTTGTCGCGGCTCACACGATGACCCGCACGATCTCCTCTATCGAGGTCTGACCCATCCGCACCTTCTCGAGACCGTCCTGGCGCAGCGTCAGCATCCCTTGCTCGATCGAGAGGCGCTTGATGTCCTCGGCCGTCGCCTCCTCCACGCAGAGACGGCTGATCTCCTCGGTCATCATCAGCACCTCGTGCACGCCGAGCCTGCCGCGATACCCCGTCCCGCCGCACTTCTTGCAGCCATTGGCGCGGAATACGGCCTCGGGGAGGTTATCGGCAGCAAATCCTGCCTCGATGAGCACTTCCTGCTTTGGCCGCCACTCCTCCTTGCAGTCCGGGCACAGGCGCCGGGCGAGGCGCTGCGCGAGGATGCAGTCCACCGCCGAGGAGACGAGGAACGGCTCGACGCCCATCTCGATAAGGCGCGTCACGGCACTCGACGAATCGTTGGTGTGCAGCGTCGACAGCACGAGGTGACCGGTGAGGGCCGACTCGATCGCGATCTGGGCGGTCTCCTGGTCGCGGATCTCGCCGACGAGGATGACGTTTGGCGAGCAGCGCAGGAACGAGCGCAGCGCCCGCGCGAACGTGAGACCCGCCTTGTTGTTGACCTGGCACTGGTTGACGCCGGGCAGCCGGTACTCGACCGGGTCCTCGGCGGTGAGGATGTGCACGGCCGGGTCGTTGAGCACGTTGATCGCGGCATAGAGCGAGGTCGACTTGCCCGAACCCGTGGGACCGGTGACCAGGATCGCGCCGTACGGCTTGGTGAACGACGCCTCGAAGCGCTTCGAGCGAGGACGGGAGGAAGCCGAGGTCCGAGAGCTGCAGCAGGATCGAGTCCTTGCGCAGGATTCGGAGCACGACGCGCTCTCCGTAGACGGTGGGCAGCGTCGAGACGCGGAAGTCCATCCGGTGCGGGCCGATGGTGACGGCGCAGTGCCCGTCCTGCGGGCGACGGGAGTCGGCGATGTCCATCTCGGCCATGATCTTGAAGCGGCTGATGAGCGAGGCCTGCGCGGACTTCGGGCTGCGCATCACCTCGTGAAGCACGCCGTCCACCCGGAACCGCACGCGCAGGTCGTTCTCCTGGGGCTCGATGTGGATGTCGGAGGCGCGGTCGGCGACCGCCTTCTCGATGATGTAGTTGACGAGCTTGACCGCGGGCGCTTCCGAGCCGACCTCGGTGAGCTCGGCCAGGTCGTCCTCGGCAAGGCTGTCCGAGCCGATGAAGGTGTCGGTGTCCGAGTGCTCGGCGACACGGTAGAACGACTCGATGGCGCCGACGATGTCGTCCTTGGTCGAGATCGCGGCCTTGATGTCGAAGCCGGTGATGATGCGCAGGTCGTCGAGGGCGAGCACGTTCTGCGGGTCGGCCATCGCCACGAGCAGCGTGTGGTCGGTGATCGCGATCGGCATGAGCGTGTAGCGCACGGCGAGCTCGCGCGGAACCGTGGCAACAGCGGCCACCTCCGGGGAGCGCTCGCCGAAGTCGATGTACTCGATGCCGATCTGGCGCGCCATGACCGCGAGCACGGCACCTTGGGTGGCATAGCCGAGGTCGACGAGCACGCGGCCGAGCGGGCTTCCGGTGGCACGGTGCACCTCCAGCGCGTCGTTGAGCTGCGACTCGCTCACCACGCCGGCCCGCACGAGCAGCTGGCCCAGCCTTTGACCTGTCTCCGCCACCTACGCCGTCCTTGCTCGCAACGCGGGGCGAGAGCGGTCACCGAACACGGTGCCGTGCGAGGCGCCCCGACTGTGCCGCGCCTTGGTGACGCGGCTCACACTTGCGTTATCGGGCTCGACGCTTGGCGGCTTTAAGGTCGCCGAGCAACTCGTCGGCGTAGTGGCGCAGGCGGTCGAAGGCCGCGTCGTCCTCGGGGAGAGCCGCGCGCTCGGTGTCGAACCAGAGCTCGACCGGCGCGAATGCCTCGGACGGCTGATCCGGCTCGGGCTCGGCGGGGCCGGTCGGGCCGTGGGCGGGCTCGTCCGGGGGCGAGCGAAGCCGGCGAGGCGGGTCGCTCGGCGGAGGCGGGAGCGGGCTGAGCGGGCTCGATCCTCACCGGAACCACCGGATCCGGAGCAGCCAGAGGAGCGGAGCTCGGGGCGGAGGCTGGCGGAGGCGCTGCGTCCCAGCTTCGGGCGAGGTTGGCAGCCGCGGCTGCGCGCTCCATCGCCTCTGAAGAGACCCGTGCGCGCCGCCTGCGCCGAGCAGCGATGACCAGGACGACCAGGAGTGTCAACGAGTAGGAGCGCGAGGACACCGCCGTAGATGTAGAGGCCGGCGTCCATCAGGCCCTACACCAGGCCGTCGAGTATCTCGTAGAGCAGCTTGAGCAGGGTCGACTTCACCGACGCCTTGTCACGCGCATCGACGGGCAGCAGCTGCACCGACCGGTCGAGCGCGAGGTCCTCGCGAAGACGTTCGAGCGCATGGTGGTCGTCCATGTCCACCTTGTTCACAGCGACCACGAACGGCACGTCGGAGCGCTCGGTGAAGAACTCGATCATCTCCTTGGCATCCGCAACCATGCCGCGATCGAGCGCGTCGACCAGCAGCACGAATCCGAGCATCCCCTCGGACAGCGTCTCCCACATGAACGAGAACCGCGCCTGCCCCGGCGTGCCGAACAGGTAGAGCACGACGTCATCGGAGACGGTGATCCGACCGAAGTCCATCGCGACGGTGGTCTCGCCGCTCCCCTCGCCCGAGACGTCGCTGACCTCGCGCTCGGTCGACAGCACGGTGATCTCGCTGACCGACTTGATGAACGTCGTCTTGCCGGCGTTGAACGGACCGGTGACGACGACCTTTACCGACTGCATGCGCGTGTCTCCTAGAGGTTCTCGATGCCGTCGATGATCTTGAGCAGAGTGTCCCGATCGACCCTCATGTCTCTGCGCAGGCCGGGTCCTCCGCTCGGAGGAAGCTTGGCCACCGTCGCACGCGGGCGCTGGGACCCACGGCGCTCGACTCCGGTCAACGCCGAGAGCTCGTCGGTGAACCCGCCGCCGAATGGATCCCCCGCCTCAACCTCTTCCAGATAGGCATCGGTTGAGATGACGCCGCCGGCGGCCGGCGTCAGGGGACACGGCGGGCGAGAGCTCCGACGGCGACCGGGGCCGGCTCAGGCTCGGGCTCGGGCTCCGGCTCGGGCTCCGGCTCGGGCTCGGGCTCGGGCTCCGGTTCGGGCTCGGGCTCCGGCTCGGGCTCGGGCTCGGGCTCGGGCTCGGGCTTCGGGCTCGGGCTCGGCATCCAGCGACTCGAGCAACGCGGTGAAGTCCGGCGCGGCTTCCGTCGCTTCCGCCTCGCCGACCTCCGTTCGGATCCTTGACTGGCTCAGGCTCGACCGCGAGTTCCGGCTCCGGAGAGTTGCGTCGACCTCGACCAGCGGCTCGGGTTCAGCGACGGCCTCGGGAACGAACGTGACCAGCGTCTCATCGGCAGGCGCGACTGGTTCCGTCTCGACTGCGACAACCTGCTCCTCGGCAAGCTCAACCGGCTCGGGTTCAGCCGCTCAGGCTCCTCGAGGTTCCTCGAGCTCCTCAGCTCGCTGCGGGTTCCTCGAGCTCAGCGGCTCCTCGAGCTCCTCGGGTCTCGAGCTCGGGCTCCCATGGCGCTTCCACTGTCGATTCAGCAGGGACGAGGTCGACGGGCGCCGCTTCGCTCTCCTCGACCGCCGGCGCCGGAGCCTCGTGCATGCCGAGCAACTCCCCGAGCGAGGTCACGGGAATCGCTTCGGATTCGGTTGGGGCAGAGGTCTGCGCCGCTATGAACTCAGGAATCTCGACCGGTTCGTACGGCTCCGCAGGCTCCACTTGCGGCTCAGGCGTCGGCTCAGTCTGCGGCTGCGGGTGAAGCACCGCGCCCATGACCTGCTCGAACGAGATCCCCTCGGGGGGCTCAGTCTGCTCCTCCGGGCCGGCCAGGAACTCGGGGACCTCGACGGCCTCGGGAAGCGGAAGGTGCCCTTCGGTGACGACCTCGACCGTCGGCTCTGCCTCGGCACCCTCTCCGACCGACAGCTCCTCCTGCGATGCCTCGGCATCCGGCTCCAACTCACCCGCGGCGCCGGCCCGCTCGACCTCGTGCACGACGGCGGCGGCCAGGCTGGTCGCCTCGATGCGGGCCTGCTCGGCCGCCGCGGCATCCTCGGCCGCTTTGGCGGCCTCCTCGGCTGCGCGTGCCGCATCCTCGGCTGCCTGCGCCGTCTCGGCGGCCAGCCGCTCGGCCTCGCGACGCTCCTCGTCGAGTTGCGCCAGACGGGCCTCCCGCGCCTCGCGCTCGGCACGACCGCGCGCTACCTCCTCGTCGGTCGCGAACTCGAGAAGCCCCGCGCTGAAGAGGCCGTAGATGACCCGAGCGACCTCGAAGTCGGTGCGCCCGGACTCGGTGGCGAGCTCTGACACGGTGCGCGTGCCATCGATCAGCAGCAGCAGCTGCCACTCGACTGGCTTGAGCGAGATCTCGAATGTGCCCTCGCCCGGAGCGGTGGCCATCTTGAAGACGACGCTCATCGACGGGATCTTCTTGCGGATCCGCGTCCACTCTTCGAGCCGGCGCGAGCCCTCCATCACGACGTTCTCGATCGAGACCGAGAGCCCGATGTCTTCGTTGACGACCTCGGGCATCGTCTCGAAGTCGAACTCGCCGTCGTCCCAGCGCATCAGGTCGAAGATCGTGTCCTGAATCTGATCCGAGACGAACGATTCGAGCACCGCCTCGGTGATGTAGCCCTCCTCGATGAGGATCTTGCCGAGGCGTCGCCCTCCAAACGGCTCCGACGCGCGGATCTGGAGCGCCTTGGAGAGAGCCTGCGGCGTGATGCGCTGCGCTCTAACGAGACGCTCGCCGAGCAGTTCCTTGTGCCAGTTCGACGACGCGAAGAAGACGTCACCATCGCGGAACCAGACCGCGCCCTCTGCGCCGTCCTGACGCGTGATGCGCAGAATCCCGGTCTTCCGGCTGAAGGTGACCAGCTGGAAGACGTCGGGAAGGCTGAAGTCCTTGAGGTTACCGCGCAGTGCCATTCAGTCGCCCGTATCTCTTTCCTGCAGGCGGCGGATCGTCGCCACAGGTATCAGCCGAGGATCTCGCCGATCGCTTCCGCCGCACCACGCATGTCGTAGATGATGAGGCCGAGTTTGGCGTTCTCATCGGCCAGACAGGTGAGCACCGCTCGGGTGCCCGCCGCCGTCAGCAGCACGTACCCACCGTCGCCCTGGATGAACACCTGCGAGAGCTTCCCGCGGCCCAACTCCGTGGCGGCGCGCTCGCCAAGGCCGAGGATAGCTGCGGACATCGCGCCGACTCTGTCTTCCTGCATGCCTTCCGGAAGAGCCGAGGCCATCGTGAAACCGTCGAGTGAGACGAGCGCCGCCGCCTCGATCTCGGGGCTCTCCTGCATCAGTCTGTCGAGCGCATCGGCCAAGCGCTCCTCGCGCGTGGGCCCCGCGGGGGCCGTGGGCGCGGCAACGGCCACCCGCACGGGTGCCGCCGGTGTGACAGCTTCGACGACCGGCGCTGTGGCCGGAGGTGTCTCGGGAGAGTCGCTAGACGGTGCGGCGGGTGCGGCAGCCGCTATCGGCTCGGGCTGCGCAGGCGGCACTGGCTCAGCCGGAGCGACCACCGCTGGTGGCTCCACGTCCGTGGCCGCTCCAGCTTCAGCACGGAGCGCGGCCTCGGGAGTCATGACCGGTGCGAGCGCCTCATCGCTGACCGGGGCCTCCGGCTCGACGACGGCAGGATTCTCCGGCAGAACAATCCTATCGAGTCTCGTGCCCTCACCGAGGCCGGCTGTATCGGCATCGGTTATGAAGAAGTCGCCGCTCGAGTTGTCAGTCATCGAGAACACACCTCCAGCAGTACAGTCGGCCCTCACACAAGCTGCGCAAACCCGCGCTGTCGCCCCCGCGACCGAGCAGCTTATCCTCTCACGAAGCCAAGGCGGTCACAACGAACTCGTCAGCGACACGCCCTGCGCGCGCACTAGACGACGACGCGCAGGATCTCTTCGATCGAGGTGAGCCCCATCTTGACCTTCTCGAACCCATCATCGCGCAGCGTGAGCATCCCCTCGGCGACCGCCTCGCGCTTGATCTTGTCCGCCGACGCGTTCTCGACCGTGAGCCGCTCGATCGATTCAGAGATCGCCATGACCTCGTGCACGCCCATTCGGCCGCGGTAGCCGATGTTGTTGCACTTCCGGCAGCCGCGCGCGCGATACAGGGTCGGCGGCTGCCCGGGCTCGTAGGGGAACCCTACCCGGTCGAGGGCCGCTTCCTCCGGCTTGTACGGCTCCTTGCAGTCGGGACACAGCCGGCGCGCAAGCCGCTGCGCCACCACGAGCGTCACAGCCGACGCCGTGAGGAACGGCTCGATTCCCATCTCGGTGAGCCGCGTGATCGCCGAGGGCGCATCGTTGGTGTGCAGCGTGGAGAGCACGAGGTGACCGGTGAGCGCCGCCTCGATGGCGATAGTGCCCGTCTCGCGGTCTCGGATCTCACCGATCATGACCTTGTCGGGGTCCTGCCGCAGGATCGAGCGCAGCGCGGCCGCGAACGTCAGTCCTGCCTTCTCGTTCACGTGCACCTGGGAGAGACCGGCGAGCCGGTACTCGACGGGGTCCTCGACGGTGATGAGGTTCGCCCGCGGGTCGTTGGTCTCGTTGATAGCCGCGTAGAGCGTCGTGGACTTGCCCGACCCGGTCGGGCCGGTCACGAGGATCGCGCCGTACGGAAGGCCGAGCGCCCACAGAAGCAGCTCCATGTTGCGCTCGCCGAAGCCCAGGTCCTTGAGCGACATCATGATCGAGTCGCGCCTCAGCAGTCGCAGGACGGCGAGTTCGCCGTGCACGAGCGGCAGGGTCGCCACGCGGAAGTCCACGGCCGCGCCGTCGAGCGTGACCCCGAAGCGCCCGTCTTGGGGCACCCGCCGCTCGGCAATGTCCATGGCGGACATGATCTTCAGTCGGCTGATCAGCTGCCGGTGGGTCTTCTTCGGCGTGGTGAGCACCGTCTGGCACACGCCGTCGATGCGGTAGCGCACGCGCAGCTCGTACTCCTGCGGCTCGATGTAGATGTCCCCGGCGCCCTGACGGATCGCGTCGGTCACGATCTGATTCATCAGGCGGGCGATCGCGGACTCCTCGCCTTGCTCCTCTTCCTCCGCGTCTTCGGGGCCCTTGAACTGGTCCTCGAGGTCGCCGAGCATGTCGCTCACGTTCGTCTGGCTGGTCGTGAAGCGCTCGATAGCCTGCAGGAGCTCGCTCTCGACCGCTACCACGATCCGGACCTCCCGGCCCGTGACGATACGGAGGTCGTCCACCGCGAGGATGTTCGCCGGGTCGGACATCGCGATGACCAGGACGTCTCCGTCGATCTGTACCGGAAGCGCGCGGTAGCGCCGCATGAGATCGGTGCTGATGAGCATGGAGGCGCTCGGGTCGAGCTCGTAGCTGCCGATGTCGATGAGCGGGACACCGAACTGCTCGGCGACTGTCGTGGCCACGTTGTTCTCGGAGGCGTATCCCAGATCCTCAAGAACGCGCGGGAGCGTGCGCCCGTCGGCCTGGTCGAGCGCGGCCTTCAGCTGCTCCTGACTGATGAGCCCCGCCCGGACGAGGGTTCGTCCGAGTCGCTGGGTGGTCGCCTCAGTCATCGGTCCCATCTTCCCTTATCGTGATCCGCGCGTCGCCAGCGCCTGCTCGGCGGCGGCGCGCATGACGTCTCTTGGTGCCTGCATGTCCGGGCCGCCCCAGATGTCTATGGCCACGGCGCCCTGACACACGAGCATGCCGAGACCGTCGAGCGCGATCGCCCCGCGGGCCCTCGCCCCGGCGACGAGCTCGGTCGGCTGTGCGCTGCCGTACACCATGTCGTAGACGACCTGCCCTTCTTGCACCCACGCGACGGGGAGCGGGCTCCCGTCTCCCGGCCGCATCCCCACCGGTGTCGCGTTGATGACGAGCGACGCGCTCGCCACCGCATCCTCGACCCCCTGCACCGCAGCTGCGGCAAGCTCAACTTCACCTGCGTGCGCCGCCATGCGCTCGATCAGCGCCTCCGCGCGCGCCGTATCGCGACTCGCGATCGTGACCCGCGCGGCCCGCGCCAGAATCAGCGCGACCACGGCCGCACCCGCCGCACCACCGGTGCCGAGTACCACGACCTCTGTATCGGCAGGTGCGAAGCCCGCCTCTAGCTCGAGGGACTCGAGAAGTCCGCGTCCGTCGGTGTTGTAGCCGACCAACCGTCCGTCGGCGCAGTGAACGGTGTTGACCGCTCCGGCCATCTGCGCGGCGGTCGCGACTTCGTCACACAGATCGAGAACCGCCCGCTTGTACGGCATGGTGACGTTGAACCCCACGAAGTCGAGTGAGCGGACGGCCGCGACGAGACGCCGCAGACCGACCTCGTCTCGCACCTCGAGCGGCACGAAGACCCAATCGAGACCAAGTTGCTCGTAGGCCGCGTTGTGCATCGCGGGCGAGAGCGAGTGCGCCAGCGGCGTGCCGACGACACCGACCAACCGGGTGCTTCCGTCGATTCCGCGCATGACCAGCCCTCCCGCCCGCAAGCCCGCCGTCACGGCGAGTCTAGGCCAGTGGCTGCCTACCCGCCAGAATGCGGCGTTCCATGCGGCGAAGAAGGAGCGTGTGCGGCAGGTCGGACTCGGACAGCGGCTCGCACGAGCACCGTCGTCATACCGAGCATGTTGCCGCCGAGGATGTCGGTGAAGACCTGGTCGCCGATGACCGCAGTGCGCCCGGCATGCGAGCCCAGGAGCCGCGCGCCTCGCAGGAAGCCGAAGGGCAGAGGCTTGAGGGCCTTGGGCACCATCTGAACGCCGAACGACTCAGCGATGCGCTTCACGTGATCGTGCCAGTTGTTCGACACCAGGCAGACGCCGAACCCACGCGATCGAAGCTCCTCGAACCACGCCTCGAACCGCGATTCGATGGCGCCCGTGTCTCGCGGCACCACGGTGTTGTCGATATCGACCAGCAGCGTGTCGATGCCACTGCTTGCAAGCGCCTCGAGGTCGATGCTGAACACGTCGCGGTAGTAGAGCGCCGGGGAGACCACCCTCACTGGCCGAACACCTGCTTGGACTTCTGCTTGGCTTTGAGGAACTCGGCGTTGCTGCTCGCAAACGTGTGCGAGCCATCCTTGCCGGTGAGCACGTAGTAGATGTAGTCCTTCTTCGCAGGCTTCGCCGCAGCTTGCAGAGCCGCAAGCCCCGGGCTTGCGATCGGACCGGGTGGCAGGCCGGAGTTCAGATAGGTGTTGTACGGACTCTTGGTCTTCGTCTCCGCGGTCGTGAGCCTCAGCTCGTTCTTGCCCAGAACGTACACGACGGTCGAGCACATCTGAAGGCGCATGCCCTGCTTGAGACGGTTGCGGATGACCGCCGAGACCAACGGCCGTTCCTTGGCGAGTTTGGTCTCACGCTCCACGATCGCCGCGACGTTGACCAGCTCGGGTAAGGACAGGCCCCGCTTCTCGGCGGCCGCGACATCCACCGCGGTGATCTCCTTGTCGAACTGGTCGAGCATCATCTCGATGACGTCTCGCGCCGTCGCTCCGTCCTTGATGCGATACGTCTTGGGGAACAGGAAGCCTTCCACCGAGCCGTTGTAGGCATCCTTGAGGTAGGGGTGATCGCCCGCGAACTCCTTGCGCTCCTCCGTCGGCGAGCGCCAGGAACTCATCTGCCGGGATTCCGGCCTCCTTCTCGAGACGCGCTGCGATCTTGCGTGAGCCGCCACCCCTCCGGGATGGTCACGGTTGTGTAGGCGATCGCCGGCCCGGCGATGAGCTTCGCAAGCACGTCTTCGGTGGGCATCCCGGTCAGCAGGTCGTAGGTGCCGGCGCGCAGCTTGGCGTCGGTCTCGTCGGCGCGCGCCTTGAGCCGAAACGCCGTGGCGCTCTCGACGACGCCCGCCTGTTCGAGCAGCTCGGCGATACGCTGAGTGTTTGCGCCCTCGGGAATCTCGACGGTCACCGGCTGGCCGGGCGCAACGGTCACGTCAGGCGTGCGCGCCCGCAGGTAGTAGGCGGTCATGCCGAAGACGGCCACGACCAGAACGACGACGGCGATCACGGCAGCCGCCATCTTCGCCGCGCCGGAGCTGCGCGCAGAGTGACGGCTCACGCCTCGCTCCCCGCGCCGTCGAGATAGGCCTGAAGCATGATCGAGGCCGCCACCATGTCGACGCTGCCCCTGCGGGCGCGCGAATCGGCGCCGATCTCGGCCATGCGCCTGTGCGCCTCGGCCGAGGTCAAACGCTCGTCGACATAGCGCGATGGGCAGCCCGGTGCACTCGGCCACGCGCGCGCCGGCGATGCGCACGCGTGCCGCCTGAGGGCCTTCAGCCCCCTCGAGGGTCATGGGAAGTCCGATGATGATCAACTCCACGTCGTCGTAGTCCTCGAGCAGCCGGCGCAGCTCGCGGCAGTCGCCCTGGACGCTTCTCGCTTCAAGCACCGTCAACGCAGTGGCAACGCGCGCCGACGCGTCTGAAACCGCGACGCCGACACGCTTCTCTCCGATGTCGAGTGCGAGTACGCGCACGTGCGCCCTGCTAGGTGGCACCGAGCATCTGGCGCGCCTTTGACAGCGCAACATCGATGCCAGCTGCGTCGTCGCCGCCGCCCTGAGCCATTGCTGGCTTTCCACCGCCACGACCGCCAACGAGCGGGGCCATCTCCTTGATCGCGGCGCCTGCGTTGAAGCCGGCTCTCACCGCGGCATCGTCAGCGGCGGCAAGCATGATCGGCTTGCCGGTCTCCGCGTCGGTGCTCACCAGCACAACCGCGTCGGCGCCGCGCGCCCGCAGGATGTCCCAGCCATGACGAAGCCCGCCGGGCTTCATCGGTTCAAGGCGACCGATCACGAGGCGATAGCCAACGTCGACCGAGCCCTCGAGCAGTCGGTTGATGACGTTGTCAGAGACCACATCGACCACGCGCTGGACGCCGGCCTCGAGCTCCTTGACGCGCTTGACGAGGGCCGCGGCCTTCTCAGAGACGTCGCGCGGCGGAACCTTCATGGCGTCGGCGGCATCGCTGAGCTCCAGCTCCTCGGTGCGCACCAGCTCGTAGGCGTCGAAGCTCGTGAGGGCCTCGATCCGGCGCAGGTTCGCGCCCGACGCTGCTCTCGCCCACGACCTTCACGAAGCCGATCTCGCTCGTGCGTGAGACGTGCGTGCCGCCGCAGAGCTCCTTGCTGATCGTTCCGACCTCGAGCACGCGCACGAACTCGGAGTACTTCTCGCCGAACAGTGCGGTCACCCCGGACTCACGCGCCGAGGCG
Organism: uncultured Coriobacteriia bacterium; assembly: GCA_963751505.1. Classification (GTDB taxonomy): domain Bacteria; phylum Actinomycetota; class Coriobacteriia; order Anaerosomatales; family PHET01; genus CAVVUM01. Next base: position 64,240 of record CAVVUM010000006.1, on the reverse strand, counting down.
AGTGAGGTCTCGTAGGCGCGCACAGGAAGGTTCTCGAACACGCGTCGGTTCACGAGCCGCTCGATCTTGTCGATTTGCTCGCCCGTCAGTCCTTCGAAGTGCGTGAAGTCGAAGCGCAGCCGATCGGGCCGCACGAGCGAGCCGGCCTGCGTCGCGTGCTCGCCCAGAACGAGCCGCAGCGCCCAGTGCAGCAGGTGCGTCGCGGTATGGTTGCGGCGGATTCGCTCGCGGCGCATGACGTCGATCGACGCGCGCACGGTATCGCCGACGGCGAGCGTGCCCTCCTCGATCTCGGCGAGGTGGCTGTAGACGCCCGCCTCGGGGATGCGTGTGTCGCTGACGGCGGCCTTGGCCCCCTCGGCACTTTCGAGCGATCCGGTGTCGCCGACCTGCCCGCCCTGCTCTCCGTAGAACGGCGTGCGGTCCAGCACGATCTCGCAGCGCGCGCCCTTCTCGGCCGACTCGACCGACTCACCCTCGACGATGATCCCGAGAACCGTCGCATCGCTCTCGTCGACCTCATAGCCGAGGAACTCGGTCGGGCCAACGGAGCGGGCGAGCGCGGAGAACGCGCCCCCGAACGTATTCCACGAGTCGTCCTTCACGTGGGAGCGGGCGCGCTCGCGCTGCTCCTCCATCGCCTCGGCGAACGTCGACTCGTCGACCGCGACGCCCTTCTCGGCGGCGATCTCCGCGGTGAGCTCGAACGGGAAGCCGTAGGTGTCGTGCAGCGCGAAGGCGATGCGGCCGTCGAGCATCCCGGACTCGCCCGCCAGCGCGGCGAGTTCTGACTCGAGGTAGCTCATGCCGGTGCGAAGCGTCGTCGAGAACCGCTCCTCCTCGGCGGAGACGATGCCTTCGATGAGGTCGCGATGGGACACGAGCTCGGGGTAGACGCCGCCCATCTGCTCGATGACGTGAGCGACGAGCCGGTTCAGGAACGCGTCTTCCACGCCGAGGAGGCGCCCGTGGCGCACCGCGCGGCGGAGCAGCCTGCGAAGCACGTAGCCGCGCCCCTCGTTCGAGGGCAGGATGCCGTCGGCGATCAAGAAGGCGACCGCACGCGCGTGGTCGGCGAGGATCCGGAGCGACGTGTCGGTACGCTGGCTCACGCCGAAGGCCGCGCCGGTGATCTCCTCTGCGAGCGCGATGATCGAACGGATCTCGTCGGTCTCGAAGTTCGAGTGCACGCCCTGCATGATCGCGGCGACGCGCTCGAGCCCCATCCCGGTGTCGATGTTCTTCTTCGGCAGCGGGAGCAGCGTGCCGTCCTCTTGCCGGTCGAACTGCATGAACACGAGGTTCCAGTACTCGAGGTAGCGGTCGCAGTCGCAGCCGGGCGCGCAGTCCGGCGAGTCGCAGCCGACCTCGGGGCCCTGGTCGTAGTAGAGCTCCGAGCACGGCCCGCACGGGCCGGTCGGTCCCGCGCTCCAGAAGTTGTCCTTGGCGCCCATGCGGACGATACGGTCGAGCGGGATCCCGACCTCGTTGGCCCAGATGGCCTCGGCCTCGTCGTCGTCCTCGTAGATCGAGATCCAGAGGCGGTCGGGGTCGAGGCCGAGCACCTCGACCGAGTACTCCCAGGCCCACGCGCAGGCCTCGGACTTGAAGTAGTCGCCGAAGCTGAAGTTCCCGAGCATCTCGAAGAAGCTGTGGTGACGACCGGTGGTCCCGATGATGTCGATGTCGGTGGTGCGCACGCACTTCTGCACCGTCGTCGCTCGCGTGAAGCCGAGGTCCCGCATGCCGAGGAACACCGGCTTGAACTGGACCATGCCCGCCGTGGTCAGCAGCAGCGACGGGTCGTCGGGGATGAGTGAGGAGCTCGGCTGACGCCGGCACCCCTTGCCCTCGAAGAACGACAGGAACGACTCGCGGATATCTGCGGTCTTCACGCGCTGGACTCCTTCACCTGCTACTGCGTTTCGGGGTTTGGGGGGACCTCCGGCTCGGCGATCTCGTCGGTGTCGCAGAGCTCGTCGGCATCGGTATCACACTCAGCGGCCTTGAACAGTGCGCCGTCCTCGGTGCCCAGTTGACGCTGCGTCTTGCGCTCGTAGTAGTAGACGAACAGGGCCTTGCCGATCGCAGCGATCGGGATGGCAAAGACCATGCCCCAGAACCCGAAGAGCGCACCTCCAGCGAGCAGCGAGAATATCACGAGGGTCGGATGGAGGTCGACCTGATCCGACATCACACGCGGTGTGACCAGCGCATCCGTGACGTTCTGCGCACCCACGACCACACCGATGGCACCCAGCGCGACCCACGGTCCGACGAACAGGCCCAAGACGAAGGCGAGCGTGCCTGCGATGAGCGGCCCGATGTAGGGGATGTAGTTCAAGACGAACGTGATGACGCCCAGCACGGTTGCGAACGGCACCCCGATGATCGCGAGCCCGATGCCCGCGGTGACGCCGGTGACAAGCGATGCGATGGTCTGCCCCCGCAGATAGCCGCCCGCGATCCGCGCGATCGTCGACATCAGGTTCTCAAAGTCGTCCTCGTACTTCTCGCCGGCGACTGCGCGCAACTCCTGGCGGATCATCGGCAGGTCCTTGAGCGTCCAGAACGCGATCACGACGCCGAGAAACAGGTCGAACACCACTGTGGCGACGCCGCCACCGGCCGAGACTACTCCCGTTGCTACGGTGTCGCCGAGACGGACGAACACGTTCGACATCGATTCGGCGATGGACAGAGCTGCATTGCGCAGCCAGTCGGGAACCACGACTTGGCTCATCTGCGCTTGCGTCTGGGCGAGCAGCCGTCTGCCCTCGTCGAGCAGGCCCGGCACCGCCTTCGCGAACTCCGCCATCTGCCTGCCGAGCGGCGGAAGCAGCACGAACAGCGCGAGAGACACGACGATGAACACGACCACGAAGCACAATGCGACGGCGAGTCCGCGGCTCAGGCCTCGGGCGCTCAGGTTGCTGACGGGCGCCTGCAAGAAGAGCACGAATAGGAAGGCGAGCACGAACGGAGCGAGCGCCGAGGAGATGCGGCCCAGCACGTAGCCGCTCGCGCCCAGGATGATCACCGCTCCGATGATCGCCCACACGGCGTAGGCGGAAGTCCGCCAGCGCATGAGCCGTGCATCGGGTGTCGTCATGCCCCTCGCCTACTCTCGGACGATGTTCTCGCGCAAGATCCGCAGGGTCCGGCGCAGCAGTCGTGAGACCTGCATCTGCGAGATGTTGAGCTGCCGCGCGATCTCGGTCTGGGTGAGGCCCTCGAAGAACCGGAGGTAGAGTACGCGCTGCTCCTGCGGCGTCAGCTCCTTGAAGGCCGCTTGCAGGGTCGTCCGGTCGTCGACGACGGCCATGAGCATGTCGTCCTTGCCGATGTACTCCAAGATCGAGAACGTGTCGGAGCCGTCGCCCCCCCGGTCGCTCTCGAGCGAGACGAAGTTGTAGGCCTCGCTCGTCTCCATCGCCTCGAGCACCTCATCGGGTGTCACCTCGAGGTACTCGGCGATCTCGGGTATGGATGGTGAGCGCTGCAGGCGCTGGGTGAGCGCGTCAACCGCCTGGTTCACGCGGAAGGAGAGCTCTTGCAGACGCCGCGGAACCTTGATCGCCCACCCCTTGTCGCGGAAGTAGCGCTTCAGCTCCCCGACGATGGTCGGCGTGGCATACGTCGTGAACTCGACCTGACGCTCGATGTCGAAGCGATCGATCGCCTTGATGAGTCCGATCGTGCCAACCTGCACCAGGTCGTCGATCGGTTCGCCCCGGTTCCTGAACCGGCTGGCGAGGTACTTCACGAGATTGAGGTACATGGTGATGAGCTCGTCGCGCGCGTCCTCGTCGCCATCGAGTCGATAGCGGCGGAACAGCTCGCGCGTGTACGCCTTGTCCCAGGAGAGCTTGCGCGACTGCTTCTCGGGCCGACGGCTAGCTGGCATCTGCACTCTCCGCGCGCTTGAGCAGGCGCAGGAACATGCGGCCGTCCGCGTCGCTCGCCAGATCGCAACTGTCGCAGACCGACTGCAGGATGAATGAAGCGTAGGTCGCGCGCCGCTCGACCTCATCGTCGGAGACATCCGGCTTACCGCCGAGCGTCACGTCCATCTCCACTTCCTCGCCCCGCAGCTCGAACTTGAAGGTGACGTAGGCATCTTCGGGCAGGGTGTCGACCGCGTAGATGAACGCCTCCTCGGCCGCCATGCGCACGTCCTCGACCTCGTCGTAGGAGAACGGCATGCGGGCAACGACCGCGGCCGCGGTCATGCGTACCGTGCGCGCGTACTCGGCGCTGGCTGGGACGGTGAGAGTGATCGTGTCTTGCGGCATCGGGCCCTCCGATGATGGGCGTCACGCGTCGTCGGCGGGTGGTTCCTCGGCGACGGGCGACGGGCTCTCCTGACTGTCTTGGGCGTGCCGGCGGTCCTTCCACGCTTGACGAACGCGCTCCTGCGACACCGTTCACGATCTCGGCGGGCGCCTGAACGATCTCGGAGATCGTGCTCGACGCCGTGCTCACGCGAGCGGTCGCATCCTCGAGTTGCGTGAGCACTCCGTCGATTCGCAGGAGCTCCGCGTTCGCGGCGTCCACCGTCACGTCGGCCTTGTCCAGAATCGGGACGAGCCGCTCGCGCAGATCGTCGGCGAGCACGCGCGTTGAACGCGCCGTGGCGACGAGCTCGCGGGCGACCCAGACCAGTGAGACGCATGCCGCCGTCGCAGCAACGAGCAGCACGATGGTGAGCACCTCGGTCGCGGTCACGGACCACCCTCCCCGAGCTTCGTGGAAGACCTCGTCGAGTTTAGCAGAGCTGGCGCGGCCGACTCGGGCCGCAGACACGGGCCGACATGCCGGAATCGCGCCGGCTGCAGCGTGCCTATCGCGCCCTAGTCCGACGCCTCGGAACCCGCGCCCTCCGCTGGCTCTTCGTCGGCCTGGGCCGGGCGCATCTCCCATCCTCTGACCGGCTCGTAGAAGCGACGGTTCTCGAGGCCGTCGGGCAGGTACTGCTGCTCGACGGTGGCGTCCGGGTAGTCGTGCGGATAGCGGTAGGGACCGTAGTCCTCGGCGCCGGGACGATGCCGATCACGGAGGTGCGGCGGCACCAAGCGCGCTCGCCCGCTGCGGACCTCAGCGAGCGCCCGGTCGATCGCGAGGTAGGCCGCGTTGCTCTTGGGAGCCAGCGCCAGATAGGTCGCCGCCTGCGCCAGGTTGATGCGGCACTCGGGCCAGCCGATCGACTCGGCCGCCTTGAAGGCCGCGTGCGCCACCAGCAGAGCCCGGGGATCGGCGTTGCCCACGTCCTCGGATGCGAAGATGAGCATCCTGCGGGCGATGAACTTCGGGTCCTCGCCCCCGTGGATCATGCGGGCGAGCCAGTAGACAGCGGCATCGGGATCGCTCCCCCGCATCGACTTGATGAAGGCGCTGATGACGTCGTAGTGCACGTCGCCCTGCTTGTCGTAGGGCAGTACGCGTGACGGTGACGCCTCTTCGACCGCGGCCCGGGTCACCGTGCGCCGCCCGTCGCTGCTCGGCGAGACGCAACTCGCCGCCAGCTCGAGCGTCGTGAGAGCGACGCGCGCGTCTCCACCGGCCATGGTGACGATGGCGGCCTCCGCGTCCGGCTCGAGTTCGGCACTGCCTGCAAGACCCCGAGAGTCCGCCAGCGCGCGCTCGAGAATCGCACGCACGTCATCGTCGGAGAGCGGCTCGAGCTCGATGATGCGGGACCTGCTGACGAGCGGCGAGTTCACCTCGAAGAAGGGATTCTCGGTGGTCGCGCCGATGAGCACCACGACGCGGTCCTCGACCGCGTGCAATAGCGCATCCTGCTGCGACTTGCTGAAGCGATGGATCTCGTCGATGAACAGAATCGTGCGCTGCTGCGTGAGGCCGAGTCTCTCCGACGCCCCCTGTATCACGCGCCGCAGGTCGGCCACCCCCGACGTGATCGCCGAGACTTCCTCGAAGCTGCGCGGCCGTAGCCGAGGCGATCACGCGCGCGAGACTCGTCTTGCCGGTACCCGCGGGCCCGTACAGGATCACCGAGGAAAGCGCGTCCTCCTCGATGGCGCGACGCAGCCACGTGCCCGGTCCGACGGCCTTGTCTTGGCCGACGAACTCGGCGAGCGACCGCGGACGCATCCGAGCGGCAAGTGGTGCGTTCTCGTGCTGCGCACGGCTGGCCTGCTCGTCGAAGAGTGAGTCCACGCCGCGCTACTCCTGACCGTTGTGGCTACTGAGCCGCGCGCTCCACCTGGCGCTCGAGGAGTTCGGCGTCGATGAACCCGCGCGACTTGAAGATCTGGTAGCCCTGCTCGTCGACGACGATGAGGGTCGGCACGTGATCGATCTCGAGCAGACGCGCGAAGCTCACAGCCTCCTGGCCCTTCGGGTCGTCGGTCAGCTCCTCCTCGTCGACGACGACTTTGCCGCTCTCGTCGACTTCCGCGCTCTTGCCGAGGTTGTAGGTCAGCAGGTCGATCATGCCGGTGTTGTCCTCGGCCACGGTATCGACTTGCTTGCGCAGGTCGTCGGTGACGTCCTGGTCCGAGTTGTAGAACAGCAGCATCATCGCCTTGCCGTCGGCGAGACGATCGGTCACCGACTGCGGCACGCCCTCGCCGTTCGGGAGCGGCTCGAAGAGCTCCTCGGAGAGTGCCGAGCGGTCGGCGATCGGCGCTGCCGCCGCGTCGTCGGCGGCGGGCGGTGCGGGGGCCGGCGCCGGAGCCGCCGCCTGATCGCTGGTGGTGGCGGCGTCTTCTCCTCCCCCGCCACATCCCACGAGGGTGAACGCGAGCAGTAGTACGATCAGTGCTGCGACTAGTCTGCGCATGATGCTTCCTCCAAGCTGCGTTTCATGCGGCCCGCCCTGCTGTAGCCCGACCTGGTGAACCTGCCTCGGCAGGTGGGTGCCCGCACCGGCGCTTCCAGCTTCCCCCCGCGAGGGAGGATACCTGTTCGCACCGGGATGTGAGGCTCCCGTGTGGGAAGTGTTGGTTCGACCGTAGTATGCCGAGCCACAGTCAAGGCGAAGCCTACTCGGAGTGTACCGCCCTGCCCAGCGCCCGAACAACCGAGCCCGTGACGCCCGACACACTCGAGCACACACTCCCACTCACCTAATCGGTGCGTAGGTGCACGTCCTTGAGCTGTCTTGCGCTCACGACGTCGGGCGCGGCCGTCATCGGATCCCCGCCCGAGCTGGTCTTCGGGAACGCTATGACGTCCCGGATGGAGTGCGTGCCGGCAAGTATCATGATCAGCCGGTCGAGTCCGAGCGCGATGCCGCCGTGCGGCGGCGCGCCATAGACAAGCCCGTCGAGCAGATAGCCGAACTGGGCGCGCGACTGCTCCTCCGACAGCCCCAGCAGCGCAAGCACGCGCGCCTGCACGTCGGTGTCGTGGATACGCAGCGTGCCGCCACCGATCTCGAAGCCGTTGATCACGAGGTCGTAGGCGTAGGACAGCACCGAGCCGGGATCCGACTCGAGCACGTCCAAGTGCTCGTCGAACGGACGGGTGAACGGGTGGTGGTTCGCCGTCCAGCGCTCCTCTTCGTCGTCGTACTTGAACATCGGGAAGTCCACGACCCAGAGCGCGGCGTAGCCGGAGCGCTCGATGCTGAGCTCCTCGGCAAGGTGCATGCGAAGCGCTCCGAGCACCTCGTTCGCGAGGGGACGCGCGTCGGCCACCATGCAGACGAGGTCGCCCGGCTCGACGCAGAGCGACTCGGTCAGCGCGGTCAGCTCGGCCTCGCTGAAGAACTTCGCGACCGGCGAGCGCACCTCGCCCTCGGTCGGAAACGCGACCCACGCGAGTCCCTTCGCGCCGTTGTCGATGGCGAGCTGGTTGAGCGCGTCGATGCGCCCGCGACTCCAGTCACCTGCACCCTTGGCATTGAGGGCCTTGATGGCCCCGCCTGCCGCAAGCGCGCCCGCGAAGACCTTGAACTCGCTCGCCGAGAAGACGCTCGAGACGTCGACGAGTTCGAGACCGAAACGCGTGTCGGGCCGGTCCGAGCCGTAGCGCTCCATGGCGTCATGCCACGTCATGCGGCGGAGCGGGATCGGCAGGTCGTGGCCTGCCTCGTGCATGACCTCGCGCATGACGTCTTCCATCAGCGCGAGAACGTCGTCGGCGCTCACAAAGCTCATCTCGATGTCCACCTGAGTGAACTCGGGCTGACGGTCCGCCCGGAGGTCCTCATCACGGAAGCAGCGGGCGATCTGGTAGTAGCGCTCCACGCCGGCGACCATGAGGAGCTGCTTGTAGAGCTGGGGAGACTGCGGCAACGCGTAGAACTTGCCCGGGTTCAGCCTGCTCGGCACGATGAAGTCGCGCGCGCCTTCGGGGGTGGAGCGGCCAAGGATCGGCGTCTCCACCTCCATGAACCCGCGATGCTCGAGCGACTTGCGGAACCGCTGCGTGACGCGGTCGCGCAGCTGGAGCGCCGCGAACACCTCCGGCCGACGGATGTCGAGGAAGCGCCACTTCATCCGGGTGAGCTCGTCGGTGTCGATACCCGCCTCTATCTCGAACGGCGGGGTCTCGCTGCGGTTGAGCACGCGCGCAGTGTCGATGATGACCTCGATCGCGCCGGTCTCCATCGTGGGATTCTCGGTGCCGTCCGGGCGTCGGCGAACCGTCCCCTCGAGCGCGACGACCCATTCGGGCCGGACCTGCTCGGCGGTGACGAATGCCGCCCCGGATGCATCGGGGTCGAAGACGCACTGGACGATGCCCGTGCGATCCCTCAGGTCGACGAAGATGAGGCCGCCGTGATCGCGACGCTTCGCGACCCATCCTGCGAGCGAGACCCGCTCGCCGACGTCTGACGCTGACAGCGCCCCGCTGACGTGCGAGCGCATCGAGTATCGAGCATCCAGCATGGCCCGGTGGTCCTTTCCTCAGGTGAGGTACCCGCGCAGTATACGCGAGCCTTCGGCGCCCCTGGATTCAGGACAGGCGGTTGAGCAGTGCCTCGGCCAGCCCCGTGATCTGGAGACGCTCTTCTTCGCTCGTACCCATGTTGCGCAGCGTTACCTGCCCCTCGGAGATCTCCTCAGGGCCGACGACGACGACAAAGCGGGCGCCCAGCCGGTTCGCCTGCTTGAACTGGGACTTGAGCGAGCGGGCCTGATGGTCCATCTCGGCGGCGATACCTTCCTCGCGCAGCGCGGATGTGAGCCCGAAGGTCTCGGCCTCGACGCACGCGTCCACGCGCGCGACGTAGACCTCTGCCACCGGAGGCGCGGGAACCTCGACTCCGGCGGCCTCCATCGCGAGCAGCGTGCGCTCGAACCCCAGCGCGAAACCGAGGCCCGGCGTGGGCGGACCGCCGTAGATCTCCATCAGACGGTCGTAGCGGCCGCCACCCCCGATGGCGTTCTGCGCACCGAGGCCGGCTTCCACCTGTACTTCGAAGACCGTGCGCGTGTAGTAGTCGAGGCCCCGCACGAGCTTCGGGTCCTCTGCGTAGGTGATGCCCAGCCCCTCGAGGTGCGCCTTGACCGCCTCGTAGTGCACCGAGCAATCGTCACAGAGCTCGTCGCGCAGAAGCGGCGCCTCGCTCATCACGACGCGGCATGCGGGATTCTTGCAGTCGAACGCGCGCAGCGGGTTGGTGTCGGCGCGGCGGTTGCACTCTTCGCACAGCTCGTCGGCGTGCATCCTGATGTGCTCGGCCACCTTGTCGCGGTAGACAGGTCGACAGTGCTCGTCGCCCATCGAGTTCACGAGCAACCGCATGCTCGCCCGCGGAATGCCGAGCGCCTCGAAGTACGCCATCAGCAGCGCGATCACCTCGGCGTCGACCGATGGTTCGGGCATGTTGAGCGCCTCGATGCCGATCTGCCAGAACTGACGCATCCGCCCCTTCTGGGGCCGCTCGTAGCGGAACATGGGTCCGGCGTAGTAGAGCTTCGCGCCCTGACCGTTCGCGGTGAGGCTGTTCTCGAGCGCCGAGCGCACGACGCTCGCGGTCCCCTCCGGCCTCAGCGTGAGCGAGCGCGGCGGGTTGCCCTTGTCGAAGAACGTGTACATCTCCTTGCCGACGATGTCGGTCGCCTCGCCTATGCCGCGCGCGAAGACGTCGGTGTGCTCGAAGATCGGCGTGTAGATCGGCTCGTAGCCGTAGCGCGCGAAGAGGTCCTGCGCCGTGCGCACGAGGTACTCCCACGCACGAGCGGTGTCCGGGAGCATGTCGGCGGTGCCCTTAGGGGCGCGGTAGTTCATCGAGACTCCGGTAATCGGGATGTCTAGGGGAGTTCCTACTGTAGCGCAACTGAAGAGGGGCTTCCGCGGCCGTCTTCCATCGCCCCGACGCGCTAGGGGGTCGTCGAGTAGACGATGTTGCCGATCGCGGTATCCCCGCCGGCAATCTCGGCGCTCCACCAGGTGTTTCCATCACCGGGATCGGTGGTGTACTTGTTCACGCCCGTGAACCCGGTCCACGTCGCAATCTCGAGCCACCGTGCATCCGACGGGATGACCGCCGTCTCAGTGACCGGCCCACCCGATCCTCCCGGGCCCCCGAACCACGCGTCGTAGGTGATGTCGATGTGGTGCGAGGCGCCCGTCGAAAGCGACCGTCTGGTTGTGTTGCTCCAGGTGGTGGGACCCGCCGGGTCGATGCTGCCGATCTCCTCGTCGTCCAAGTAGATTCTGTAGTAGCCGTACACAGCGCCGGGATCGGCTTCGCTTCTAATCGCCTCAAACTGGCCCGCGGCGTTCGGGAGAGGTATCGAGAGGCTCGATCCCGTGGAATACGTGATGTTCCGGTGATCGTGGCCGGTGCCAGGTACGACGTAGGTGTAGTCGTTCGTCGGATAGCTCCCAGTGGTCCGTCAGTACCCTCCCGCTGGTCAGAGGGGAACCCGCTCCACGTCGCAGCCTCGAGGCGAGTTGCGCCAGCCGGGAGATAGGTGGTGAAGGTGTGCGGCGTGTAGGTAGTCGTAGACCTCGCCCGGATTGTCGAATCCGACGTCGGCCACGATGTCGATGCGCGCGCCCGAAGGAACGCTCGTCTGCGGGCAGTCCCAGATGGAGGTGCTTCCGCCGCCTTGGTCCCGATCAGCACGCCGTTCGCGTAGATGGAGAAGGTGCCCCAGCGGTCCCGAGGCGCCGAGCTCGCGCGTCGAACCACTCGGAGTCGCTCATGTCCAGAGTCGTGGTCTGCGTGCCGCCTCCGCCGCCGACCACGAAGGTCGCGCTGATCGTGTGCGACGCAGCCACGTTGGTGAACGTGTAGCTGCTGATCGCTCCTTGGTTCACGCCGTCAACGAGCACCTGCGAGATCGCGTAGCCGCTGTCCGGCGTGATCGTGAACGTCTGGTTCGAGCCACTCGCGACGCTCACCGCGCCCGCCGGCGAGATAGAGCCGCCTGTGCCGGCCAGTGCCGTGATCGTGTAGTTGACGTTGATGGCGAAGTTCGCCGTCACGCTCTTGTCGGCGGTCACGTTCGTGTCGGTGCGTGAGGCGGTGGTGACGCCGTCAGACCAGTTCACGAAGTGGTAGCCGCTGTCGGCCACGGCGGTCACGGCGGTGCCCGAGCCGTTGTGGTTCACGGTCTGCGGGCTCGTGCCGGTGATGGTGCCGTTGGCGCCTGCCGTGTAGGTCAGCGTGTAGGTGTTGGCCGCGAAGTTGGCGGTCACGCTCTTGTCGGCGGTCACGTTCGTGTCGGTGCGCGAGGCGGTGGTGACGCCGTCAGACCAGTTGACGAAGTGGTAGCCGCTGTTGGCGACCGCGGTCACCGCGGTGCCTGAGCCGCCGGAGATCGACGGTCTGCGGGCTCGTGCCGGTGATGGTGCCGTTGGCGCCTGCCGTGTAGGTGAGCGTGTAGGTGTTGACCGCGAAGTTGGCGGTCACGCTCTTGTCGGCGGTCACGTTGGTGTCGGTGCGCGAGGCGGTCGTGACGCCGTCAGACCAGTTGACGAAGTGGTAGCCGCTGTTGGCGACCGCGGTCACCGCGGTGCCTGAGCCACCGGAGACGACGGTCTGAGGGCTCGTGCCGGTGATGGTGCCGTTGGCGCCCGCGGTGTAGGTGAGCGTGTAGGTCATCACGGACCCGCTCGAATACCTGATGTTGCCGATGATCGTGGCCGTGCCGAGGTCGACGTAGGTGCACATGTCGTCGTAGGTAGCTCCCAGTAGTGCCGTCAGTGACGTTCCCGCTTGTCAGAGGGGAACCCGCTCCACGTGGCGGCCTCGAGGCGAGTTGCGCCCGCCGGGAGATAGCTGTGAAGGTATAGGTGTTAGGCGTCGTAGACATGAAGTCGGAGTTGTCGAATCCGACAGTCGACCACGATGTCGATGCGCGCACCCGACGGAAGCTCGTCTGCGGGCAGTTCCACGGTGGACGGCGCTTCCGCCGCCTTGGTGCCGATCAGCACGTCGTTCACGTAGATGGAGTAGGTCGCCCAGGCCCCGAAGCGCCGAGCTGCGCGTCGCATCCACCCAGGAGTCGCCGTCGATGTCCAGCGTCGTGGTCTGCGTGCCGCCTCCGCCGCCGAGCACGAAGGTCGCGCTGATGGTGTGCGACGCCGACCACGTTGGTGAACGTGTAGGTGCTGATCGCTCCTTGGTTCACGCCGTCAACGAGCACCTGCGAGATGCTGTAGCCGCTGTCCGGCGTGATCGTGAACGCCTGGTTCGAGCCACTCGCGACGCTCACCGCGCCAGCCGGCGAGATAGAGCCGCCCGTGCCGGCCAGTGCCGTGATCGTGTAGTTGACGTTGATGGCGAAGTTCGCCGTCACGCTCTTGTCGGCGGTCACGTTCGTGTCGGTGCGTGAGGCGGTGGTGACGCCGTCAGACCAGTTCACGAAGTGGTAGCCGGTGTTGGCGACCGCGGTCACGGCGGTGCCCGAGCCGTTGTGGTTCACGGTCTGCGGGCTCGTGCCGGTGATGGTGCCGTTGGCGCCTGCCGTGTAGGTCAGCGTGTAGGTGTTGATCGCGAAGTTCGCCGTCACGCTCTTGTTGGCGGTCACGTTGGAGTCGGTGCGCGAGGCCGTCGTGTTGCCGTCAGACCAGTTCACGAAGTGGTAGCCGCTGTTGGCGACCGCGGTCACCGCGGTGCCCGAGCCACCGGAGACGACGGTCTGCGGGCTCGTGCCGGTGATGGTGCCGTTGGCGCCTGCCGTGTAGGTGAGCGTGTAGACGCTGGCACCGACAGCGTAGCGGATGATGACCGATCCGTTGCCGACGTTGGCGCCTGGCGTGAGCGTTCCTGTGCCCGATGCGATGTAGCTCGTTGCGCCGGTGCCACCGCGGTAGGTGGCGCTACCGCCAGCTCCAGCGTTCCAACCACCAGCGCCGCCGCCGGCGCCGTACGGAGTCGCCGCTGTGCCCGTACGGTAGCCGCCCGGTAGCGTACCCTGGCTGCCGCCGCTTCCGCCTGCGCCGACCGTGGTGCTGCTGCCGCCGCCTCCGCCGCCGCCCGCTTCCGCCAGTACCGTCGAGCCGAGCCAGATGGACGACGAGCCACCCCCACCGCCACCGTACTGGTTGCCGTTGCCACCGTTGGGCCATCCGCCCGCGCCGCGGGCGCCGTAGGGGTTGCAGGCGGCACCGGCAGCGCCGGTGCGCACGGTGAGCGTGGAGCCGGGCGTCACCGGGATGACTGCGACTCAAGGCACCGCCCGCACCACCGAGACTGTAGGTCCCGCCGGTGTAGATGCTGTTGCCGCCCGATCCGCCCTTCATCGTGAGGGAGATCGACGTGACGCCGGCCGGCACGACGAACGACTGGGGAGCGCCACTGTAGGTGAAGTCCCTGCCGGCGAGCACCGAGAAGCTCACCGACTTGGTCGCCTCGGTGTTGCCCTTGGTGTCGCGCGAGTACCAGTAGAGCGTGTGGGCCGCGGTCCCTGCGGCCGGCTCGGCGACCGACACCGAGGTCCCGGGGGTCCACGCGCCGTCGGTGCCGTCGAGCTGCCACCAGGTGCCGGCCACGGCCGAGTGCGCGTCGGTGGCGGTGAGCGTGAAGGTCTGGGGGCCGGCGTAGGTCGTGCCCGCGACGATGTTGCTCGTGGTCACCGGCGGGAAGATATCGGGGCTGATGGTGAACGTGCCCGTCTTGTGCGGCAGCTCCTCGGCGCCGGCGTCGTTGACCGACCAGTACTCGATCGTGTGGGAAGCCGAGCCGACGGACGGGCCCTCAACCGTCAGACTGCTGCCCGCGGTCGTCGGCGCCGCCGTCGAGCTTGTAGCGGGTGTAGTGGACGCCGCCCGCGCTGAAGTTGATCGTCGCCAAGCCGACGTAGTTGGCCTTGAGGTCCGACGTCGTGGTCGGAGCGGTCGCCCCTGCCGGGTCGTGGCACCACTCGCACGTCGAGTAGTAGACGTCCCAGTTCGGCTCGTGGCACGTCTCGCAGTTCTGACTCGCAAGCTGGGTGTGGGCACTGTCGCCTTGCGAGTGCTCGACGGTGGGATGACACGCGCCTTGCTGGCACGACTTGTTCCATGTGCCGAGGCTCTCGGCCGGCGCCGCGCCGCTGTGACACGCCGCGCAGTCGTTGTCGTGGATCGTGAGCAGCTGGGTGCTGGCGTGGCACATCGAGCATTCCACGTCCCAGTCGACCGAACCCCCACCGTCGTGATCGACGAAGACGTTCATCACCGAGTTCGTCATCGTCGCGGTGTGGTCGGTCTCCAGGTTCGGGTGCGGCGCGGTCATCGAGTGGCAGTTCGAGCAGTCGCCACTCTTCGACCAGTTGTCCGGCTGGCTGTGACAGATCCCGCACTTGGTCAGGTCCGTGTACGCGCCGTGAATCGCGTTCACATCGCTCTCGTGGCAACCCGTGCACGCCGAGCTCGCGGAGGTCACCACGTGTCCGAGGGTCATGTTCGAGTGCGTGGTGACCGAGTGACATGCGCCGGTGCAGGCAGCGCCGGAGGTCTTGGTGTCGATCGAGGGATTCGCGTGACACAGGGCGCACGTCGTCGCGAACTCGGGGTTCTCGCTCCCAGGGCCGGCATAGAGCGCGTGGACCTCTGGAAGGCTCTTCGACACGTCGTGGCAGCCAACGCCGAAGCAGGTGCTGGATGTTGGCGAGATGTGCTGAGGCACCGACCCGGTGCCGGGGCTGTGCACGTTGATGCCATCCGCTTGAGTGTAGTCGTCGCCGTGGCAGTCGTAGCACGACTGGGTGTCGGCTTCGGCGTGTCCGGTCACGGCGGGCAGGCGCAGCGCGCCCGATTCCGATACTCGCGACAGGCCCACGACTTGTGCTCCCGTCGACCGTGGCGTAGGCCGAAGTATCGCTGTCCCAGCCCTTGGCGGAGTCCGTTGTCGTGTGGCAGGTGAAGCAGAACCGACGGACCATCTCAGGGCTGCCGGTCGTCGTCAGGCTGGCACCAAGCGTGTCTGAGATCAGCGAGTCGTTCCCGCGGGTGGACCCGTGCGGGCCGTGACACTCGTAGCAGGGCAACGGCGCGCCGACTGGCAGCGTGCCGCCGGCGGTCTTGATCCGGTGTCCGGCCTGGGGCGAGTCGGAGGTGATGAACCGTTTGATGTCGACGGGGGCCGTTGCAAAGCCGCTTGGCGTGACGCCTCCGTGGCAGGTGAGGCACGCCGCAGCGTAGGTCCCCTGCGCCTGATCAGAGGCCAGCGTCGAGCTCGTCGTGGGTCGGAAGGTCCCCAGCAGCCCGTCGTAGGCGTTCTCTCCCCGATGGGCGGCGTGGCAGTAGAGGCAGTCGCCTTGCTGGCGACGGATAGGGCTCTGGGACTCAGGCGTCTGGGTCGTCTCGGGAATGAGCCTGTGCGCGTTGCTGGCTCCCTCGTACACTCCCGGACCCGGCCACGTGCCCGCCACCGGATAGCCTGCGGCGTCGGTTGTCGGCTCCGATGCAGCCGGGTAGCCCGGCCCGTACCAGTCCTTCAGACGCGGTGTGGCACGCGTAGCACCACTCCGGTCCTGCTGTATCGACGCTGGCGCTGTTGACGTCGGAGCGCGGCAGCATGCGCGAATCGGAGGACGCCGGGTGCGTGCTGTGACAGCTCGAGCACTGGTTGGTGAGGTCCGCGTCAGCAGGCGCCGTGCCCTCGATCGCGTGACCGCTCGCCAGGGCGAAGGAGTCAGCGCTGCCGTCCTTGACGTTGGCTTCTGCACCACGCCCGTCGTGGCAGGAGTAGCACAAGTCCAGTTCAGCCGTCGCGCCTCCGGAGACTCCCGGACGCATGAGGACGCCTCCCTCGGCACCGTGGACCGAGTGGCACTGGCCGCAGGATTCGGTGGAGGTGTCCGGTGTCACATGAGGCGAGGACTTCCACGCCGCTGAAACCGGTCCAGCCTGGACGGTGGTCGAGTGGTTGCCCACAGCGTCGTACGCCGCGAGGCGGAAGTAGTACGGGGTCCCGGCAAAGCCGTTGGTGAACTCGAAAGAAGTCTCGGCGGTGTCACCCGCCTCGACGTATGGGCCGGCAGTGGCGGTGGCGACAGAGACCTTGTAGCGCATGGAACCAGCGTCGGACGTGGACGCGGTCCATGAAAGTTGCGCTATGGTCGGTGCACTCGAGCCCGCCGTGGCCGTGAACGAACCCGGCTCCGTCGGGGTCGGAGCGCCCCACGCGACGAGCGCCGAAAGCGCCACAGCGGCAACGATCACAACCGCCAGCGATATCCCCCACTTGCGGGCACGCCGCTTCTCTGAGAACAGACCCGTCAACGGCCTCTCATCCTACATAAGGCGCCCGACTGCACGCCGTTCGTGGAATGGCCCTCGAAGCCCCCGGTGATTCCTCGTACACACCTTCGGTGACCATCCAATGCATTATACGCTGAGTAATCTTGATTCAGCAAACCCAGAGCCAATCGGCACCGCAGGTCACTGCAGTACTTCCTGACCTGCAAGAATAGGACCGATTCGTCGAGTGAATCTCAGGGGCTCGGCGCGATATCCTCCACGGAGGCCGTTCTCGGCAGGCAAATGCGCGGTCAACCGATGTCCTGGAGTGCGGCGAAAGACAGTCCACCGAACCTTGCCGACACGGCCAGAATCAGCACCGATCCGCGGCACCAGTGAGCCCGAAGATCAGCCGACCGAGCGCCCCAGCGCGATACCCAGCGCACAAGCCGCGAACCCAAGCAACATCGATGCCGCGGCGTATCCCGCCGCGACCCCCCAGCGACCGCGAAGTCCGAGCTCAACTACCTCAAGGGAGAACGTGGAGAAGGTGGTGTACCCGCCGAGTATGCCGACGGCGATGAGCGGTCGCCACCACCCCGGCCACCCGCCCCTAGCGGCCAGAACGATGAGCAGACCGATCACAAACGCGCCGCTCACGTTCACGATAATCGTGTGCCACGGCACACTCACGTCTGCCTGAGGCCCCATCAGGCGACCCACCAGGTATCGCAAGACGGAACCGGTAGCGCCTCCCAGGGCGACAAGCGCGATGTCACGAGTCTGCACGGTATCCCCTACGTTCGCGGCCAGAACGGATTGATGCGCGCCTCGCGGCCGATCGTGGTGTCCGGGCCGTGCCCCGGGTGCACGATCGTCTCGGGCGGAAGCGGTGCGATCTTCTCGGCGATCGAGCGAGAGAGCGCACGGGCGTCTCCCCCGGGAAAGTCCGTGCGGCCCACGGAACCGGCGAACACGTGTCTCCCGAGAAGAGGTGCGGCGTACCGCCGCGGGGGTCCGTCACAAGGAGGCAGATCCCGCCACGCGTGTGCCCAGGCGTGTGGAGGACCTGCAGAGCAAGCTCGCCCGCCACGATCGTGTCGCCCTCCTCAAGCTGTCGATCGGCCGGCGGCGCCACGTGATCGAAGCCGAAGATCGCACCACCTGTACCTCCAGCTTCACTTGAGGTTAAGCGTTCAGCGTCCTCGGCGTGAATCATCAGTGGCGCCCCCGTGGCGGCGATGAGCTCGCCCACGGCGCCGATGTGGTCGAAGTGCGCGTGAGTGAGCACGATCGCCGCAACGGGCCGGCCCTCCAGCGCCTCGGCGATCGAGGTCGGCGTCGTCGCCGGGGTCGATGACCGCCGCCGGGCCCCCCGCATCGTCGGAGACCACCCAGCAGTTGGTGTCGAGCGGCCCGACGACCACGCGCGCGACCCTCATGAGTGCGATTCCCGCTTCTTGTTCGCCTCGCCGGGCAGCATTCGGCGCGCCTCGAAGACGCCGTCGACCTGGCGCACGTCGCGCAACAGCCCGTCGAGTCGGCTCATCTCCCCTATCTCGAAGAGGAAGCGCATGTCGACGAGGCCGTCGCGATGGGTCGTCGTCGACGAAGCGAGGATGTTCACGCCGGACTCGGCGATGGCCATCGTGACGTTCTGCAGCAGCCGCAGCCGATCGAGCGCCTCGACGAAGATCTCGACCTGGTAGGTCGCCTTGCTTCCCTGGTCCCATTCGACGTCGATGATGCGCTCGGGGCTCGAGAGGAGTTCCTTGGCGTTGGGGCAGTCGCGCCGATGCACGGACACCCCGCGACCCCTGGTCACGAAGCCGATGATCCCGTCGCCCGGCACCGGGTTGCAGCAGCGCGCGAGCCGCACCAGCACGTCGTCGATGCCCTTGACCACCACGCCGCCGCCCGGACGCTTGCGCGCGTGGCGCGGCGGCGTCATCGGCTGGCTGAGCGGCATGGGCTCCTCGGCGGGCTTGGGCTCGGGGCCCTCGCCCTCCTTGCTCATGCGCTTGAGAAGCCGGGTCCCCACCAGCTTCGCCGAGAGCTTGCCGGCGCCGATCTGCGCGAGCAGGTCCTCGCCCTTCTGGTAGTTCATCTCCTCGGCGACGGCGTCGAGCGCCTTCTCGGCCGACTTGCTGCCGATGCCCATGCCGTGCTTGCGCATCACCTTGGTGAGCTCGTCGCGCCCGTGCTGCAGGTCGTCGACGCGCGTCACCTTGCTGAAGTAGTTGCGGATCTTGCTGCGTGCCGAGGAGGTCTTGACGATGTTGAGCCAGTCGCGGCTCGGGCTCGCGTTCTTGTTCGTGAGAACGTCGATGCGATCGCCCATCTGCAGTTCGTAGGAGAGCGGCACGATCGCGCCGTTGACCTTGGCGCCGACGCAGTGGTTGCCGACCTCGGTGTGGATCGCGTAGGCGAAGTCGATCGGGGTCGAGCCCGCGCCTGAGCGAGATGACGTCGCCCTTCGGCGTGAAGACGAAGACCTCCTCGTCGAACAGGTCGATCTTCAGCGCCTCCATGAACTCGCGCGGGTCCTTGAGCTCGGTCTGCCACTCGAGCATCTGGCGCAGCCAGGCGAGCCGCTCGTCGAACGTCTCGTCGCCGCGCACGCCCTCCTTGTAGCGCCAGTGCGCGGCGATCCCGTACTCGGCGGTGCGGTGCATCTCCTCGGTGCGTATCTGGATCTCGAGCGGGCGCCCGGAGGGACCGATGACGGTCGTGTGCAGCGACTGGTACATGTTGAACTTGGGCATCGCCACGTAGTCTTTGAACCGGCCGGGCACCGGCTTGTAGATGGAGTGCACCGTGCCGAGCGCGCCGTAGCAGTCCTTCACCGAGTCGACCACGATGCGCAGCGCGATGAGATCGTAGATCTCGCTGTAGTCCTTACCTTTGCCGGCCATCTTCTGGTAGATGCTGTACAGGTGCTTGGGGCGCCCGGAGATCTCGGCCTCGACGCCGATCTTCGCAAGCTCCTCGTGCAGCTGCTCGATCACCTCGACGGTGAAGCGCTCCCGCTCGCGTGCGGCTCTCGGCGACCATGCGCGAGACCTGATGGAACTTGACCGGCTCCAGGTAGAAGAACGCGAGGTCCTCGAGCTCCCACTTGACCTGCGAGATGCCGAGCCGGTGGGCGAGCGGCGCGTAGATCTCCATCGTCTCGCGCGCCTTGTCGATGCGGCGCTCCGGCGGCAGCGCCGAGAGCGTGCGCATGTTGTGCAGGCGGTCCGCGAGCTTGATCAGGATGACCCGGATGTCCTTGGCCATCGCGATGAGCATCTTGCGCAGGTTGTTGCTCTGCTGCTCGGAGAGCGACTCGAACTCGATCTTGCCGAGCTTGGTGACGCCGTCGACGAGCTCGGCGACCTCGTCGCCGAACGCTCGCGGACCTGCTTGATGTCGACGTCGGAGTCCTCGACCACGTCGTGAAGGAGCGCGGCCTTCAGCGTCGCGGTGTCCAGGTGCAGTTCGGCGAGGATCAGCGCGACCTCGAGCGGGTGGTTGACGAAGGGCTCGCCGCTCTTGCGCATCTGCCCCGCATGAGCCTGACTCGCGAGTTCATACGCCTCGTCGAGACCGGACAGGTCGGCGTCCGGGTTGTACGCCCGGACCTTCGCTTCGATCTGTTCGAGTGTCGCCGACACAGCCGCCCTTCAGGTACCGCGGTCAGGTGCGCGGATTGCGCAGAGTCAGTATACGGTGCAACGGCCCGCGGTCTTCAGGGCCCTCACGCTTCAGCCGACGGCAGGATCGGGCGATTGAACCGCTCGAGCAGCGCATCGGGTGCCGCGCGTGAGCACCCATGCCCGAAACTCGGCGAACTGCTCGAGCTCGTCGATGCCCTCCGCGTAGCGCACGCTCGAAGTGATGTCGACCTTCTCCGGCGAGGACACGAGCGTCAGCCGACGGTAGGAGCCGTGTCCCTCACCGACGACCAGCCCGAGTTCCCGGAAGATGCCGATGCCCGACGACACGCCGCGCTCGTCGAGCCCGAAACCGCGGTGCAGCTGTGTCGCGTGCTCGACGATCTCGGCGTTGGTCACCTCGAACGCATCGCCCTGCTCGGCGGCGACCGCACGCAGCGCGCGATAGAGCGTCGCCAGATCCTCGCGACTCGGTGCGAGCGAGGACAAGATCACCTCGTTGAGGCGCGCGTCTTTGTCACCGAACAGCGGGTGCACGCGAGCGAGCGCGCCGTCCCTGCCCGCCCTGCCCGACATCTGGTTGAACTCGACTTGGTTGAAGGGCAGGTGGTAGAGGACGACGTTGCGGATGTCGGGGATGTTCACGCCCTCCCCGAACGCGCTCGTCGCCACCACGACCTGGACCTCGCCCACCCGGAACGCCCGCTCGACGGCGTGACGCACCGAGCGGGACAACCCGCCGTTGTAGAAGGCGGTCCTGAATCCGAGCTCGGGCACCCGCTTGCGCAGCATCCGTGCGATGCGCACCGATCCCTCGCGCGAGTTCACATAGATGACGCACTTGCCGCCGGCCGCCACGAGTGCCGCGACGTAGCCGTCCTTGTCTTGCGTCCCACGCTTGTCCTCGACGGCGAGGTTGTCGCGAACGGTCGGGTCGAGAACGGTCGCCTCGATGCCGAGCGACGCCTTGATCTGGGCGGCGACATCGTCTGCGGCGGTCGCGGTGACCGCGAGCACCGTCGGCCCGCCCAGCAGGGCGAGGGCCTCGCCCAACCTCGCGTAGGCCGGGCGGTGTCCAGCGCGAGCCAGACCCACGTGGTGCGCCTCATCGACAACCACGAAGCCGACCCGTCCGCTCGAAGCGAAGCGCTCGGCGTGGAAGTGCAGGAACTCCGGCGTCGTGAGCACGACATCAAGATCGCCGGTCCCGAGCGCCCCGAACGCGGCGTCGCGCTCGGTCTGGGACGTCTCGCCGGTCACGATGCGCACCTCGAGTCCCACCGATGCGAACGCCTCTGAAAGATGGAACGCCTGGTCGGCGACGAGCGCCCGAAGCGGGTAGACGAAGACGCTCGCGCGCTGCTTGCGCAGTGCGAGCCGCGCGGCATGAAGGTGGAAGATCAGCGACTTCCCGCGTCCGGTGGCCATGACCGCGAGCGTGCTGCGGCCGGCCTGCAGTTCAGCGAGCGCCCGTACCTGCGCCTCATGCAGCCGCCCGTCACCGATCATCGCGCGCACGAGTTCGTCCTCGAGCTCGGCGGCCGGCAGAGCGGCGAGCCGCGCTCGAGCCTCTGCGCGCCTCTCGGACGCGTCGAACGCCCGCTCCACTGCATCGCGCCGCGTGAGCAGCACGTTCACGCCGAGGCTTCGCTCGCCGCCGCCGGTCACGTCGCTTACCTCGACGTCGTACTCCACCTCAGCATCGAGCGCGGGCGCCAGAGCCGCCGCGAGCCGCCGGTTCAGGAAGCCGATCTGGTTGCCTCGCGTGTCGAGCACGGCACAGGCGTTCGCATCGAAGGGGTTCTCGGGTTGGCGAACCAAGCGCAGCGGCATCCCGGGAGCAAGCGAGGCGACCTGGTCCTGCCTGCCCTCGAAGGTCACGCCCGCGAGCTTCGTGTGGAAGCTGGGGGCGTCCTCGATGCCCGCGTACTCCTCGCGTGCGAGGATCTCGTCGGCGCGCGCGAACAGGTCCTCGACGAACTGCGCGCCGCGGCTCGTCGGGTACCAGAGGCACGCGCGGCATGACATCGCGCACGATGAGCTGCGCCCGGGTCCTGCCTCTGAACTCGTCGACTTCCAGCTCGAAGACGAGATCGACTGCCGCATCGTGCGCGACGAGCTCGTCGATGTCGCGACAGCGAAACGCGATGGCGGGAACAGAGGCGATGCCGTCGAAGGCCGTGAACCGCAGGTGGTCGGAGGTCTTGCCCACCCTCTCGCGCCCGTTCATGAAGACGCCTCGCACCGCCAGCATCGGTCGCCGGTTCCCGTGGCCGAAGGGCTCGAGTAGCGCCAACTCGGTCCCCAGCTCGACGCCCACGGTATCGAGGGCGATCTCGGCGTCGATCAGACGGGTGACCTCGAACGCATCGGCATCGAGCGCGTCCAGATGCGCCAGCATCAGCTCCCGGAAGCGGGGCAGGTCCTCGGCAGGCAGCGTGCAGCCGACCGCGGCTGCATGACCTCCGAAACGCGTGAGCACCGCGCTGCACGCCTGCGTGGCCTGAAACAGGTCCACGCTCCCCACCGAACGCGCCGAGCCGCGAGCGACCCCGTCTGCGATCGTGAACAGGAAGACCGGCACGCCCCACGTCGACGTGAGCCGGGATGCGACGATTCCCTTCACGCCCTCGTGCCAGCCCTCGCCGGCCAGAACCAGCGCGCGTTCGCCGTCGTAGGTCCGCGCGGCCAGCGCCTCTGCAGCTCGGGCGAGTTCCGCCTCCACGGCCTGGCGCTGGCGATTGTGCTCATCGAGCGTGTGGGCCAGCGTCTCGGTCTCGACCGGGTCGTCGCTCAGCAGCAGTTCGAGCGAGACGGCAGGGTCCGCCATCCGGCCCGCGGCGTTCAGACGCGGCGCCAGCGAGAATGCGATCGTGTCGCTCGAAAGGGCGGCCGGCGAGACACCCGCGACCGCCGCCAGTGCCGAGAGGCAGACCCGCGGTGCACGGCGCATCGAGGCGACACCCTCGGCCACGAGCGCGCGGTTCTCGCCGGTGAGCGAGACGATGTCGGCGATGGTACCGAGCGTCGCCAAGTCGACGAGCGAGCGCCACGTCTCCGGGTGGCCGAGAAGCCTGCCGACGCCATGGACGAGCTTGAGGGCGACGCCGGCCCCCGCGAGGTCTGCCGACGGGCAGTCCGCCGACAGCTTCGGGTCCGCGACCGGAACGCCCGAAGGCACGCCGGTCGCTCGGCTCGTGATGGTCGGTGATGACGACGTCGACGCCGCGAGCGAGCAGCACCTCGACCTCGGCCGCACTCGATATGCCGCAGTCGACGGTCACCATCAGCGCGGGTTCGAGCGCCACCACCCGGTCGATCGCCGCCTCGGAGAGGCCGTAGCCCTCGCGGAAGCGGTGGGGAACGATCGCGCGCACGTCGGCGCCCATGGCGGCCAGGCCTCGCGTGGCGACCGCGGCCGCGGATATGCCGTCGAGATCGAAGTCGCCGAACACGACGATGCGCTCGTGCGAGCGTATCGCGGCCGCAACTCGCTCACACGCCTCGGCCATGCCCGGAATGGCGTGCGGGTCGAGCCAGTCGCGGCTCAGCGAGGGTTCGAGGAACCGGTCCGCCGCGTCTGCATCGGTGACCCCGCGGGACACGAGGATGCGCGTGACGATGTCGGAAAGCCCGGACTCGCGCGCGAGCGCGCTCACCGCTCCGGCGTCAGCGGGAGCGAGCCTCCAGGCGGTCTGCGGGCACGGTTGCGTCATATCGCTCATCCTAGCGGACGGGGCCGACGCTTCGTGAGCGCCGGCCCCGTCCGGATCAGACCTCTCGCAGCAAGATGCGCTCTAGGCGCTCGCGTTCGCGTACTTCTTCTTGAGCGCGGCGTACTTCGGCTCGGTCTCTTTCCACAGCACGTAGATCGGTGAGGCGACGCCGATCGACGAGTAGGCGCCCACGAGTAAGACCGATCGTGAGAGCCAAAGCGAAGTCGTAGAGCGTCTCGCCGCCGAAGAACAGCATCACGACGACGGGCATGAAGTGAGAGCACGGTCGTGTTGATGCGAGCGGACGAACACCTGGTTGATCGACGTCGTTCGCCATCCCCATGAACGTCTGCTTGCGTCAGCGACTCAGCGAGTTCTCCTTGATGCGGTGGAACACGACGATGGTGTCGTAGAGCGAGTAGCCGAGGATCGTCAGGAGCGCCGCCACCGTGTTCGGCGTGACCTCCTGCCCGACCAGCGCGTAGATGCCGAGCACGATCAGTGACGTCGTGAAAGAGCGCGATGACCGCCGTGATCGACATCTTGTACTCGAAGCGGACCGAGATGTAGAGCAGGATCGCGCCGAAGGAGAGCGCGAGCGCGAGCAGCGCGCGGTTCGGTGATGTTGAGCCCCAGCCCGGACCGATCGTGGTCACCTGGAACGACGACTTCGGGTCAAGCCCGAGCGGCTTTCGCGACCTTCGTTCGCATCCGCCTGCGCCTGCTCGCGGCTTGGTGACGGTCGTGCGCACGATGAAGCCCTTGGTCTCGCCCGACGAAGTCTCTGGACCGACGGCTTCGTGCACGCCCGCCTTCGCGAAGGCGGCTGACGCATCTGAGTCTCGGTGACGTTCTCGAATCTCACGACGTCGATCACGGTGCCACCCTGGAACTCGACGCCGAAGGTCAGACCCCGAACGGCGATCGCGCCGATCGAGATCGCGAGCAGGATCGCCGGAGAAGGCGAACATGATGTTGCGATGACCCATGAAGTCGATGTTGAACCTCTCCTAGCATCGAGCGCCACCCCCCTTCGCAGCCACTGGCGGGTTCTTGGCGTACTCCTCGGCCTTGGAGACGCCCCAGAAGCGCGGGGCCTTCGGGATCGATCGACTCGGCGAGCAGCATGAGTGAGCGGCCGCTTGAACATGACCATCATCACGATGTCGCAGGCGATGCCGATCATGAGCGTGAACGCGAAGCCCTTGACCGGGCCGATAGCCACGAAGTAGAGCACCGCCGCCGGAGACGAGCGTGACGAGGTCGGCGTCGATGCTCGTCATCATGCCGTGCCGCGAACCGGAGTTCGCCGCCGAGCGCATCGTCTTGCCCAAGCGCACCTCTTCTTTGAAGCGCTCGAGGATGAGGACCGAGCTGTCGGCCGCCATACCGATCGTCAGCACGATACCGGCGATGCCCGGCAGCGTGAGCGAGAAGAACCCGAGCTGCGACAGCGCCGCGAGGATGCCGAGGTACAGCGATGCCGAAGACGAGCAATGCGCCGCAACGGCGATGATGCCGAGCCCGCGGTAGAAGACCAGCACGTAGAGCGCGACGAGCGCCATGCCGATCGACGAGCGCCATGAGGCCCTTCTGCAAGCGACTCCTGCACCGAGCGTCGGCCCGACGACGCGAGACTCGGAGAAGATCAGCGTGACGGGCAGCGCACCGGTCTCGAGGACCGTCTTGAGCTGCTTCGCGCTCTCAGCGGTGAAGCTGCCGCTGATCTCGGTACGCCCGTCGGTGATCGCCGAGCGCACCGCCGGTGCCGACTGAACGATCCCGTCGAGCACGATCGCGACCTGCTTGCCGATGTTGGCGGTGGTGAACTCGCCCCACGTCTTGGTGCCGGCCGCGTCCATCGTGACGTTGACGACGATCTCGCCGGTGGTGGGGTTCTGGCTCACCGTGGCCTGCTTGACCACCTCGCCGGTCATGAACGGCGTGTAGGTGCCCTTGACGAGCTTCACGCGCTCCTCACCGGCCGCGAGCGCCGCGACGGTCGCCGAGTCGGTGATCGACTCGACCGCGACGAACTCGAGCTGGCCCGTGCTGCCCAGCACGTCGAGCGCCTGCTGCGGGTTCTTGATGCCCGGGAATCTGCACGAGGATCGAGTCGCTGCCCTGGCGCTGGATCGACGCCTCGCGCACGCCGAGCGAGTCGACGCGATTGCGCACGATGGTCTCGGCGCGCTCCATGTCGGCGGCCGTGACCGTCGAGGTCGACTCGGCGGTCAGGATGACCGAGAGGCCGCCCTGGATGTCCAGCCCCTTGGTGATCTTCTGCCCGGGCGGCCAGAAGAGGAACCAGGACGCCGCGACGAGCACCGCGGTCAGTCCCAGCAAGCAGGATGTTCTTCTGTTTCTGATCCATGCGCCTCGCCTTCCGTGCACTCTCGTCGATCCTCGGCTAGAGGACCTTCACTCCGTTTATGACCAGCGAGAACTTCGCATCGAGCACCTCTGCCGCACGTCGGCACAGCTGCATGCGCTCGATGAAGATCTCGAAGTACTCCATGATCTGCGTCTCGCTCGTATCGATGTCGATCTCGAGCGTTAGGGTGCGCTCATCGGTGTTGACACGCAAGAACGAGCGCTTCACCGCGTAGTTCACCCGGTCGTGGATGTCGAACGTCGACGGGTCGACCGCGCGCACGCGCGTGTGATGAACGTCGGACTTGTCCGCGATGATACACGCCGCAGCGACGGGCGTCGCGGGGTCCGACGCATCCTCCTCGTGATTGCCGACGGCGTTCATGATCGTCGCGATCTCGTGGTACGGCATGCCGAGCCGCGCGAGCGCGTCGCGCGCGATGAAGGCCGCCGAGATCCAGTGGTCCGAGCGCGAGACGCAGTTGCCGATGTCGTGGCAGAAGCCGGCGATGGCCGCCGAGCTCGGCGGTCCGCTCGTCGTAGCCGAGACGGCGCAGGATGTTGCCGGAGATGTGGGCGGTCAGATTCGCGTGTCGAAGGCCGTGCTCGGTATAGCCGATGGCGCCGAGGTAGTCGTCGCCCATCTGCATGTAGGCGAGCAGCTCCGCATCCGCCTGCACGTCGGCGAGGCCGACCGCCGCCGCGCTCGCTGCCGCAGCCTGCTCGAGTGCCGCGCGCTGCTGCGCGGCCTTCAGTTCCGCCTCGTCACGCATCCGGCGAGGTCTCCTCGGCGACCGGGGCGGCGGCGGTGGTGCCGGCGGCGCTCTCAGTCGTCGACTCGTCCGTCGGCTCCGGCAGCGCGGTGTCGTCTGGAGTCTCCGCGGCGTCCACTTCGTCTATGTCGTCATCCGTACCGACTTGTCTCGACTCGACACCTCGGACTCCAGGACCTGCGACACGGCCTGGGGCGCGATCTCGATCTCGCTGCCGTCGGCGACTCGGAGCCGCACGCGCTCCCCCACCTCGACGATCGTGCCGTAGATGCCGCCGATCGTGACGATCTCGCTCCCGGGCTTGAGGCCCGCGAGCATCGCTGCCTGCTTCTTCTGGCGCTGCTGCTGCGGTCGGATGAGCAGGAACCAGAATGCCGCCATCATGGCGACGATGAGAATCAGATTCTGCGGGTTCATGTGGCCCGGCCTTTCTCGGTGCTCGGCCATGGCCGCCTTGCTCGACGGCCGACGGATTATCTTACCTGTTCGAGAGCGTGCCGAGAAGCGGCGAAGGGCACCTTTCGCCGAGCACGGCCGCGTACCGCCGAAGGCTAGAAATCCCTCGATGCCGGCGAGCCGCGCCACGACTCGAGGAAGGCCGCGTAGCGTCCCGCCTCGATGGCTTCGCGCGCTTGCCTCGTCAGGTCGAGCAGGTAGTGCAGGTTATGTGCCGTGAGCAGCATCGCGCCGAGCATCTCCTTGGCCTTCACCAGGTGCCGCACGTACGCGCGCGAATAGCCCGTGCACGTCGGACACGTGCACGCCGGATCGAGCGGCCCGAAGTCGGTCGCGAACCTGCTGTTGCGCAGGTTGAGACGGCCCTCGCTCGAGAAGGCGGTGCCCAGCCGAGCGGTGCGCGTGGGCAGCACGCAGTCGAACATGTCGACGCCGAGCGCGATCGCCTCGAGGATGCTCGTCGGGTTGCCCACGCCCATGAGGTAGCGGGGCCGCTCGGCGGGCAGCAGGTCGCAGACCGGGCCGAGCGACGCCAGCATGAGGTCGTGCGGCTCGCCCACCGAGTAGCCGCCGATGCCGTAGCCCGGAAAGCCGATGTCCGTCAGTCTGTCGGACGCTCTCGGCGCGCAGGTCCTGGTGGACGCCACCTTGAACGATGCCGAACAGCGCCTGGTCGGCGCGGGTGTGAGCCGCCTTGCAGCGCGCGGCCCACTCGGCACTTCGCCGCACCGCTTCGGCGACATGCGCCTGCTCGGCCGGATAGGGCGGACACTGGTCGAGCTGCATCGACGATATCGGCGCCGAGCTGCTGCTGGATCGCCATGTTGTCCTCGGGGGTCCAGCGATGCGGCGCGCCGTCGACGATGGATTGGAAGCTGACGCCGTCGTCGTCGATCCTGAGCGTGTCCGCGAGGCTGAAGACCTGGAAGCCGCCCGAGTCCGTGAGGATGGCGCCGTCCCAGTTCATGAATCGATGGAGCCCGCCGGCCTGCTCGACGATGTCGGCGCCCGGGCGCAAGAAGAGATGGTAGGTGTTCGCGAGGACGACCTGAGCGCCCAGCTCGCGCAGCTGAGACGGGAGAACGCCCTTCACCGTCGCACGCGTGCCCACCGGCATGAACACCGGTGTCTCAATGGGGCCGTGAGCCGTGCGTGAATCGCCCTCGGCGCGCCGCGGAGTCGGGGTCGCGCGCGATGAGCTCGAAGTCGAAGAGCGCCATGGGCGCGATTGTACCCGAGTGCCGCCGGTGGGTCCGCGACACGCTAGACTGTGCCGTGAACCTTGCCCTCCCTCCACGCGTCCAACCGGAGTGAGATGAACTACGCGACCGCGGACGAGGCCGCACTCGTGGCCGCCGCGCAGGCTGGTGACCTCGATGCGTTCGAGTCGCTTGTCCGACAGCACACGCAGTCTGTCTACGCGCACGCCGTGCGCTTCTTCGGCGATGCCTCGGTCGCCGAGGACGTCGTGCAGGAGGTCTTCATCAAGGTCTACCGCTCGATAGGCGACTTCGACGAGCGCTCGCGGCTGTCCACGTGGCTCTACCGCGTCACGCGCAACGTCTGCCTCGACCAGGTGCGCTCCGGGCGACGGCGCCCGGTACCCGTCGACCCGCTCCAGATCGAAGTGCGCCTGCCCGGCGACCTTTCGGACGAGGTCGCGCTCAAGACCTCGGTCGAGGCGGCCATGCGCGCCCTCGCCCCCGAGGATCGCGACGCGCTCTCGGCGGTGAGCGTCTTCGGGCTCACCTACGCCGAGGCCGAGCGAGGTGCTCGGCGTCCCTACCGGCACGGTGAAGTCACGCGTCTTTCGAGCCCGGCGCTCGCTCGCAGCGGCGCTCGGCATGTCGGGCGGTGGTGCATGATGGAGTGCCTGCGCGCCCAGGAGCTGGTGTCGGACGCGCTCGACGGCGTCGTCGGCGACGCTGCGGAGCTCGCGACCGCCAAGGAGCACTGCCGGGACTGTCGCGAGTGCGCGGCGTTCGTCCGCGTGCTGCTCGCCGTCAAGCAGGCCGGATCACCGGAACCGGCAGACGACCTGGCCGATCGCGTGATGGCCCGCGTGCGAGCCGAAGCGGCCGTGGCCGGCGTGTCGGCTCCCGCGTCAGCGGCGGCGCCCGCATGCCTCCGACGACCGACGCCTCAGCCGGCGTCGCGCACCCGCGCGCACGTGGGCGGAGCTCGCCGAACGCGCGCTCGAGCCCCGCAACCGCCGCGCACTCGTCGGATGGAGCTTGGCGACGGCCGCGCTCTTCATCGCCGCCGGCATCGGCGCGCTCGCCGGCGTGCGCACGATACTCGTGCCTCAGCGTGTGAGCGAGATGACCGTCGCGGGCACGGCGACAGATGACGCGCTGAGCAAGAGCGGCAGCTCCTCGAGCGCCGCACCGCAGTCCGGCTCGGCCGCACTCGAGTCGGAGCAGGCAGCGGTTCCCACAGCCGGTCCGAGCTTCATCGTCGTCGACGGGACGGTCTACCGTTTCACCGGCCCGGCCTCAGGCAGTCGAGGCGCGCGATCTGGACGAGGTCGGACGCACCACGACAGCGCTCGATGAGGGCGGCGCTCCGAGCACGCGAGACGTCCTCGGCTCCGACGACCCCACGCGCGTCTACATCGAGGCAGCCCGACGACCAGCTCGGCGCCTTCCAGCGTGTGTCCCGCACCTACGAAGGCCGGGAGTACGTGCTGCAGAGCGGCGCCATCGAGCGCTTCGGCGAGTGGCCGACGCTGCCGGCCGGAATCCGGACGCCGACCGGCGACGACGGCTCCCCGTCCTTCGCGCAGGTCGGCACCGACGCGGGCGGCGTCGCCGTCTACGCCTCGCGCGGATCCTCGGCCGAGCGACGGCATCGCGATCGCCCCGAGCGCGCCGGCGGCCGATCCGCTCGGCGGTGCACCTTCGTGGAGCTGGTGGACGCCCTGACCGGTAGCCTCGGCGCTAGAGGATGAGCATGGCATCGCCGAAGCTCAGGAAGCGATAGTGCCGCTCGATGGCCTCGGCGTAGGCGCTCATTATCAGGTCGCGGCCCGCGAACGCCGAGACCATCATCATCAGCGTGGAGCGGGGGACGTGGAAGTTCGTCACCATCGCGTCGGTCACGCTGAAGCGGTAGCCGGGCAGGATGAACAGCCCGGTCGGCGCGTCCGCGGGGGACACGGCGTCCAGCGTCCGGGTCGTAGGCGCTCTCGAGCGCGCGCACGCTCGTCGTGCCCACGGCGATGACCCGCCCGCCGCTCGCCTTGGCCTGGTTCGACCGCGTCGGCGGTGGCCTGCGGTACCCGGAAGCGCTCGGTATGGATCCGGTGGTCGTGGGGATCGGCCTCGCTCACCGGGCGAAACGTGTCGAGTCCGACGTCGAGTTCGATCGGCCTCGATGCGAGCGCCCGCCTGCGCGTACCCGGTCGACCAGACGCTCGGTGAAGTGCAGTCCCGCGGTGGGCGCGGCAGCCGAGCGCTCCTCGCGTGCGAAGACGGTCTGGTAGGAATCCGGGTCGCCGAGCCGCTCGGTGATGTAGGGCGGCAGCGGCATCGACCCGATTCGCCGCAGCACCCCGTGCAGGTCGGTCCCGTGCGGCGTGAGCTGGATGAGCCGACCGCCCGAGTCGTCGGTCTGGTCGAGCACGAGCCCGGTCATCAGGCCCTGGCCGAAGTCGATGCGCGCGCCGGGCTTCAAACGGCGCCCCGGCCTCACCAGGCACTCCCAGGCGCCCGAGTAGCGCTCGCGAAGCAGCAGGACCTCGGCCGCCCCGCCGGTGTCCGTCTTCACGCCGTGTATCCGTGCGGGCAGGACCTTCGTGTCATTGACGACGACGAGATCGCCGCGGCCCGAGGTACTCGGGAAGATCGGTGAAGACCCGATGCTCGATCTGCCCGCTGCTCCGGTCGAGCACGAGCAGGCGGCAACTGTCCCGCGGCTCCGCCGGATGCTGGGCGATCAGCCCGGATGGCAGATCGTAGTCGAAGTCATCGGTGCGCAACAGGCCGCGTCCTCGGGTCAGAGTCCGTCTCCGGGCACCGAGTGTAGCGCACGCTCGGGCACGGCGAGGGAGTGCTACGATACGCACGCCATGCGCCCAGGACACTCCGCAGCGGACCTTCACGTCCACACCACCGCGTCAGACGGCACCGCTTCACCCACCGAGGTCCTCGAGTGGGCATCGGAGGCGACCGACCTCGCGGTGGTCGCCATCTGCGACCACAACACGAACGAAGGCGCGCTCGAGGCGGCTGCCATCGCACATCGCTACCGCGTCGAGGTCGTCGTCGGCCAAGAGGTAGAGAGCACCGACGGCCACATCCTCGGCTTGTGGACGCCTGAACTCGTCGCGCCCGGTCAGAACGCCGAGGACACGGTCGCCGACGATTCACCGCCAGGGCGGGCTCGCCATCGTGGCGCACCCTTTCGCGCCGCGCTGGTGGCACCGGCACGGGCTCTGCCGCGGAGAGGCGTCGGTCTACGACCGCGTGCCATTCGACGGCATCGAGGTGGCCAACTCGACGCCGCTGCTCCTGTTCGCCAACTCCCGTGCCCGCAGGTACTGGAAGAAGAACCGCTCGCGCCTGTCGGCGACGGGCGGCAGCGACGCGCACATGCTCTCGGTGGTCGGCACGAGCCGCACGTCGTTTCCCGGGCTCGACCGCCGACGACCTGCGCCGCGCGCTCGAGAACCGAGAGACCATCGGATGGGGCCCGGCCATCCAGCCGCTGCGCGCGCTGCGCTACGCGATGAAGGTCCCCGAGATCAGGCGTCGCGACGAGGAGCGCAAGCTCCGAGAGGCTGCGGACGGACGCGGCTGCTGCGCCGAGTGCGGCGATCCGTGCGACGGGGCTACGTCCGACCCCTGGCGCCTAGCCGCTCGACGCGCCTCGCGTTCTCGGCGCGCTTCCTCCTCGCTGTAGACGCACCCGCAGTAGTTCTGGCGGTACATCTCGAGTTCGCGCGAGCGGCGTGTCGCCTCCGCGTACCGATCGCGGAAGTCGCGCGCCAGGTACTCAACGCCGTGCCGAGTCGCCGCGCGCTCGCCCTCCTCGGCGATCGCCTCCGCATCCTGATACGGACTCACCGTGAGCGTGGTCGCGATCGCGTCGCAGCCGTTGTCGGCGGCCCACTCGGCGGTGAGGCCGAGGCGCAGCGCGTAGCAGGCGCGACATCTCGCCGCCGCATCGTGGGCGTGCACGCCCACCCGCTCGGCCCACACCTGCGGCTCGTAGGGCAGCTCGACGACGTGAGCGCCGATGGTCTCGGCGTACTCCCGCAGCGTCGCCAGACGACGCGCGTACTCCTCGGCCGGATGGATGTTGGAGTTGGCGTAGACGATCGTGACCTGCTCGGCCTCGCGCGAGAGAGCGTCGAGGGGCTCGAGCAGGCAGGGGCCGCAGCAGGTGTGAAGTGCGAGTCTCATCGGCTGAGGATACTACCGGCCGATGAAGGTCGCGCCGACGGTGGCCACGCCGAAGATGATGAACAGGATGCCGGAGGCCTGCCTGAGCCCCTTCTCGGGCAGGTTCTTGCCGAGCAGCCTGCCGACTCCGATCGCGATCGCGTCGGCGATGACCATGCCGAGCGTCGAGCCGAGCGTGACACCCCAGAAGCGCGCCAGCGGCGATGCCGAGCCCACGGCCAGTCCCGCGCTGCCCGAGCCACTGCTGCACCTGCGGGCCCGCGCTCTTCAGGTACACCAGCAAGCGCACCGCCGGGGTCGGCCGCGATCGTCATCGTCATGATCTGCGTCTTGTCGCCGAGCTCCGCGACGAAGAACGCGACCGCGGTCGCGAGCACCGGGCCGAAGCGATTGCCCCCGCGCTCGGCCTCAGACTCATCGACGCTGTCGCCGCGAAGCGTCCAGACGCCGAAGCCGATGAAGAGCAGCCCGCTCACCCACGGCAGCAGCCACGGCGGCAGGTACGAACCTGCGACCTGGCCCACGAGCGTGGAGAAGAAGTGCACGACGAAGGTTGCGAGGAAGATGCCGACCAGTACCTGCCACGCGCGGTAGCGTGTGGCGAGCAGCATCGCGAGCAGCTGCGACTTGTCCGCAAGCTCGCCGATCATGATCAGCAGCAGCGACACGGCGAACACGTAGGCCATGACCGACCCTTCCCTTGAACCGCCGCTGCCGCGGGAATGAAAACGACCCCCGGCAGGCGTGCGGCACCGCGCGTGCGGCGTCATCCGACACTCCCGCCGAAGGTCTCGCGTGTGATCGCAACTTCAAGGATCGCGGCCGCACCGGGGCGAGAGGGCGCCCAGCATGTCGACACGGCCTCCCGACACGTGGTGCCGGAATCGCTACTCCCCTTCGACCCGCGGAGCGTAGCAGCGGTGCTCACGCCGGGTCAACGGCATGCGCCGGGCTCGCAGCCGAGGCAGGCTCTCGTCAGGCCTCCGACGGGTGCCGTTGCCCTGCCGCTTCAGCACGAACACCAGCAGACCGGCTGCGACCACGATCAGCACGAGCAGCAGTGCGATGAGCGCTGAGGAGTCCGCGGCCGGTTGCGGCGCGGGCGCGACGGGTCCCGTCGTGTAGGTCAGAGCGACGGGCTGGACCGCGCCCTCGGCAAGTTCGGCAGAGGGCAGCGTGTAGAGCGCCTCCCCCGCCTCGTTGGTCTCGGGCGCACCCGTCGGGCGCGGGCGTGATCGAGGCCTCGCGTGCTCCCGCCGGCAGTCGCACCGAGAACCCGGTGACCTCCGCGGGCGCGGTCTGGACGAAGTCGATCGCCGTCGGAGAAGCCGTCCTGTGCTGCTCCGAGCGGCAGCCCCGACAGCTCGATCTGCGCCGTGCGCGACTGCGAGACCTCGAACTCGGCGTACTGCCCGCCGATCCCCCTCTTGGAGGGCGTACTCGCGCTGCGGGTCCTGGCTGGCCGCGGAGTCGAGGATCTCGCCGGCCCAGTCGACGCTCATCCCCTTGATGACCGGGATTCGGACCGTCGCTGGCAGTTTCACCGTCTCCGGCAGCTCGACGCCGACGATGACGACGGCCTGACCGGGCTGAGCTCCCGCCCACAGCTGGACATCCATGTCGCCCGTCGCCACCGGGGCAGCGGCGTAGGCTGCGCCGGGACCCGCGACAGACGCGGCGAAGGCGAGAGCTGCGAGAAGGCGCCTCATGAGCGCACCTACTCGCTCACGCCGGCCGCGCGGGCAGCAGCCTTCGCGGTGTTGAGCACGAGCATCGCGCGCGTCATCGGCCCGACTCCGCCGGGCACGGGGGTGATCCACGAGGCGATCGGCTCCACCGATCCGAAGTCCACGTCGCCGACCATCCCCTCGTCGGTCTGGTTGATGCCGACGTCGATGACGACCGCACCGGGCTTCACGTACTCGGCGGTGACCATCTTGGGTCGGCCGACCGCCGCCACGAGCACGTCGGCCTCGCGGCAGACCGCCGGCAGGTCGCGCGTGCGCGAGTGGCACACGGTCACCGTCGCGTTGCGCTCGAGCAGCATGAGCGCCATCGGCTTGCCGACGATCGTCGAGCGCCCGATGACCACGGCGTTCTTGCCGGCCGGATCGATCCCGTAGTGGTCGAGCATCGCCATGACGCCCCACGGCGTGCATGCCCGCGGCGCGGGCAGCCCCCGCACGAGCCGACCCAGGCTCACCGGATGGAACCCGTCCACGTCCTTGGCCGGGTCGATGAGAGCGATCGCCTCCTCGGCATCGAGGCCTGCGGGAAGCGGCATCTGCACGAGGATGCCGTGGACACCGGGATCGGCGTTGCACGACTCGATGATCTCGTTCAGTTCGTCCTGCGAGATCGTCGCCGGGCGCCGCAGGTCGATCGAGCGGATGCCCACCTCGGCGCAGTCGCGCTCCTTCATGCGCACGTAGGAGTGCGAGGCGGGGTCGTCGCCGACGAGCACGACCGCCAGTCCCGGGCGTGACGCCGGCCGCCCGCGACGCGTTCGACGATCCGCGCCGCCTCGGCGCGCGTCACCTCGGCGACGTGCTTGCCGTCGATGATCTGCGCCATCCCTCGGTACCTCTCTTCTCTAGAAGAGGCCGCGGATCGTGCCGTCCGCCTCGACGTCGATATTCTCGCCGGCCGGACGCGCCGGGAGCCCGGGCATCGTCATGATGTCGCCGCAGAGCGCGTAGAGGAAGCCCGCGCCCGCGGAGAGCCGCACGTCTCGCACGTGGAGGCGTCCAGCCCGTCGGCACGCCCTTGGCGCCGAGTCGTCGCGAGAGCGACAGGTGGGTCTTGGCCATGCACACGGGCAGCCGCCCGTAGCCCATTCCGGTGAACGCGGCGATCGCTCGGCGCGCCGCAGGCGAGAACTCCACGCCGTCCGCACCGTAGAGGCCCGTCGCGATCAGCTCGATCTTGCGCTCGACCGGATCGCTCTCCTCGTAGGTGTAGCGAAGCTCGGAGGGCTGCTCGCACGCGGCCGCCACCGCCTCGGCAAGCTCGATGCCCCCCATGCCTCCGCTCGTGTGCAGCGAGTGGGTGACCGCGGCGAACGCGCCTGCGTCAGAAGCGGCCTCGCGGATCGCCGCATGCTCGGCGGGAGTGTCGGCCGGGAAGCTGTTCACGACGACGACCACCGGGATGCCGAACGAGCGCACGTTCTCGACGTGCTTGACGAGGTTGCCCATGCCGAGCGCGAGTGCATCCAGGTCCTCGCGCTCGAGTCGCGGGTCGAGCGGAAGACCCGGCTTCATCGCGTAGCGCCCCGAGTGGGACTTGAGGCCGCGAACGGTTGCGACAAGCACGGCACAGCTCGGGCGCAGACCGCTCGCCCGGCACTTGATGTTCACGAACTTCTCGCAGCCCATGTCGGCGCCGAAGCCCGACTCGGTGACCACGTAGTCGGCCATCTTCAGGCCGAGGCGGTCGGCGACCACCGAGCTGTTGCCGTGCGCGATGTTGGCGAAAGGCCCGGCGTGCACGAGCACCGGTCCGCCCTCGAGGTTCTGCAGCAGGTTCGGCTTGATGGCGTCCGACATCAGCGCGGCCATCGAGCCTGCGACCTTGAGGTCCTCCGCCGTGACCGGACGGCCGTCGCGCGTCGTGGCGACGACGACGTTGCCGATGCGCCGGCGCAGGTCGGCCAAGTCGTCGGCGAGCGCGAGGATCGCCATGAGTTCGCTTGCCGAGGT
Source organism: uncultured Coriobacteriia bacterium (assembly GCA_963751505.1). Lineage (GTDB taxonomy): Bacteria > Actinomycetota > Coriobacteriia > Anaerosomatales > PHET01 > CAVVUM01. The sequence goes on along the minus strand of CAVVUM010000006.1, from coordinate 27,564 downwards.
GATGTCGAAGCCGGTCTCGCGCGGCACGCCGTTCGTGCGCCCGCCGAGCCCGACCACCACGTCGCGCAGCACTCGGTCCGAGATGTCGACAGCGCGGCGCCACGTGACCGCAGACGGGTCGATGCCCAGCGAGTTGCCGTGATAGAGGTGGTTGTCGACGAAGGCCGCGCAGAGGTTGTGCGCCGCGCCGACGGCGTGGAAGTCGCCGGTGAGGTGCAGGTTCACGTCCTCCATCGGCACGACCTGGGAGTACCCGCCTCCCGCCGCGCCGCCCTTGATGCCGAACACCGGGCCGAGCGACGGCTGCCGGATGCAGGTCACCGCCGAGCGCCCGGTCGCGCGAAGCGCCTGCCCAAGACCGACGGTCGTGAGCGTCTTGCCCTCGCCGAGCGGCGTCGGCGTGATCGCGGTGACGTCGACGAGGTGGCCGTCCGGACGCTCGCTCAGGCGGCCGATGGCGCCGAGCGACACCTTGGCCTTGTAGCGGCCGTAGGGTTCCAGTTCGTCGGCGAGAAGTCCGTGCTCCTCGGCGACGTCGGCGATCGGTTTCAGCGTCGCGCGTTGCGCGATCTCGATGTCGGAGAGCACCGGGACTGACGGCCTTTCAGGCGGATGGCTCGCGAAGCGCGGACAGTGTAGCACGCGATCGCGGGTGCTCTAGCCCTTCACGACCTGCAGCAGAGCGCGGAACTCGTCGGTCCCCGCGCGTCCGACGAGCTCGTAGGCGACCGACTCGGCGGTGGTGATGACCGCCCCCGCGTGCGCAAGCCGAGCCAGCGCGTAGTCGTGGTGTTCGGGTGCGCGCGTGCAGCAGGCGTCGGCGGCGACGTGGACGTCGTAGCTCTCGGCAAGGCCGGCCAGCGCGGTCTGCGCGATGCAGATGTGCGTCTCCATCCCGGCCAGCACGAGTTGGCACGCGACCGGTGCCGGTCACGGCGTCGCAGAACGTCGGCTCGGCGAAGCAGTCGAACGAGACCTTGTCCACGCCCTGGACTGAAGCGCCGTCCGCACGCGCGGCCTCGAGCGCCGCAAGCAAGGGGGCCTCGGTGTCGCCGAGCCCATTCGGGTACTGCCGCGTCACGACGATGGGGACGCCGACGATGCCCGCGACGCGGACCAGGAGTCCGCAGCGAGAGACAACCTGATCTCGCCTGTCCATCGCTGCCGCGAGCCGCTCCTGAACGTCTACCACGACGAGTACCGCGGAGTCCCGTCGCGCGACGCCTGCTGCAGGGATCATGGTCTCTCCTTGGCGCAAGGATGGGTCACGCCTGGTTGCTCTTCGATTCTAGCCGCGCGAGCACAAGGGGTATGAACTCCTCAGCCGACGAGCGGTCGGCTTGAGACCCGCCAACGACACGAAGGGAAGCCCATGTCAGACGCTCCTGCACTCTCCGGGATCAACCGTGTCGCCGACCCCGGCATCGGCCGGCGACTTCGAGAACAAGCACACCCCGAACATCGCGTGCGCACGCGAGGGCGACAAGCTCCGTGTCGACGTGACGATGGGACACGGCGTGGGGCACCCCAACCAGCCGGACCACTTCATCGAGTGGATCGAGCTGTTCGTTGACGATGCGCCGGTGGGACGCTTCTCGTTCGCCGCGGTCGCTGTCGACCCCGCTGTGACGTGCGTCGTCAACGTCGACGCCGGCTCGAAGATCTCAGCGCTTGCCAGCTGCAACCTGCACGGCCTGTGGGCCTACGAGGTAGTCGCCCCCTGACGACACGAGCTCTCGCGGGCGCCTCGTGCACTGGTTCCAGCGGTGAGCTGAGTGGGCGCGGCCGCGACGGCCGTGCGCGCGCTAGTTAGCGCGCGAAGGATCGAGCAGCGCGAGCACGGCCGCCGACTGCTGGCGCCGAAATCCCGCGTCGACGATCTCGCCGATGTGCTCAAGCGCGTCGGCCTGCACAGACAGCGCCTCGGCAACGAGCTTGATCACCCGCGCATCGAGGTTGGTCATCTCGACAAGTGAGGAGAGGGACTGCGGGGAAAGCCGGATGGCGACGTGGGGGTCGATGTCGAGCGCAAGACCGATCGCCTCCTCGGCGAGACGGTACGGCTCGGCGTCGCTTCCCAGTCGCAGCATCTGAAGTGCCCGCCGAACCAGGCCGCCCATCTGCTCGATGAGGCGTAGGACGTAGTCGGACTCGTACTGCATATGTCGTTACGCCTCCCTTTCGCTCTTCCTCACGCTGCGCGACACCTCGCGCATACGCTCCCGGCAACGGGCACGTTCCCGGTCCCTGAATCAACTCTCGGCATTCCCGCTCGATTCCTTGAAGGGTCCCGTTGAAGACGAAGTGATGGAACGGGACCACGGCGTACCAGTAGAGCCTGCCGAGAAGCCCCTTCGCGTGGAACAGAGCGGTCTGCCGGATCAGCGTGCCGCCCTCGTCATCCTGCCGCAGTTCGTAGACGAGCCACCCCTCACCCGGCATCGCCATCTCGGCCCTCAGCCGCAGCAACCGGGGAGCGTCGACCCGCTCCACCCGCCACCACTCCAGGTGGTCACCCTCAACGAGCGCGATACGGGTCGCGCCGCCCGCGCCGATGCCCGGGCCCGCCGAGCGCGAGGTCGATGAAGCCGCGCAGGTCCCACAGGGTGTCGAAGGCGTACCACCCACGTTCTCCGCCGATGCAGGCGATGGGGTCGAACGCGGCCTCCGGCGGGCAGTGTGCGCGCAGTGCGCGCGAGTCGATGTAGCGCCCCTCGCGCGCGAGGTGCTTGACGTCCATCGTCATCGCCGAACTCGGCGGCCCATGACGTCTCGTTGAATGCCCGCTCGCCCGCGTCCAGAGCCCGCTTCATGGCTTCTTCGGCGCCGATCGGGACGATCTCGGGAAAGTCGCGCCGTGCCGCGTCGTTCGTGACCACCGTCGGGTAACGCAGCGACTCGGCGAGCTGCCTGCCGACGGTCGCCTCCTTGGGCGTGAAGAGGTAGAGCCACCAGCCCGACAGCCCGGGGGAGAGCACGGGGACCGGGATCACCAGGCGGTGCAACCCGCGACCCTGCGCGTAGAGCCTGAGCAGGTCACCGTAGGTGACCACGTCCGAGCCGCCTATCTCGTACACCCGCCGGCGGTCGGTCGTCTCGATGCGGGCTAGCGGCCGTCAGATAGGCGACCACGTCGTCGATCGAGATCGGCTGCGCATCCATCCGGACCCACCGCGGGGTCGTCATGGCGGGCAACTTCTCAACGAGGTTGCGGATCATCTCGAAGCTGGTCGAGCCCCCGCCGATGACGATCGAGGCGCGGAACTCCACCACGGGGACACCGGTGCTCGCGAGGACTTCGCCGACCTCTTGGCGGCTGGCCAGATGGTCCGAGAGGACGCCCTCGGCATCGCCGAGTCCTCCGAGGTAGATGATCCTTCGCACGCCGGCGTCCCGGGCTGCCTCTGCGAAGACCGATGCCGCGGCGCGGTCGCGTTCGGCGTACCCCTTTCCCCCTGCCAGAGTGTGCACGAGATAGTAGGCGATCTCGACGCCGACGAGAGACGCGCGCACGGCCTCGGGGTCGAGCGCATCGCAGGCAACCACCTCATGGGCCGCGCTCCGCACCGCAGGCTTGACGCGCTCGGGCGTGCGGGCAGACGCACGGACGCGGTATCCAGCATCCGCAAGGGGCGCGACCATGTGCGAGCCGATATAGCCGCTTGCACCGGTGACGAGAACGAGTCTGCTCATGCGAGGAGAGTACCCTTCCCCCGCGCTGCGCCACCCCACCCACCTAGAGCGCGCGAAAGGGCGACCCGAGGGCCGCCCTTTCGCGTGTCAACTCCGTATGCGAGGAGTTAGGCTTTGCGGACGTTGCTGGCCTGCTCCTTGCCGTTGCGGCCGGTGGTCACGTCGAACTCGACGGCCTGACCCTCGTCGAGGGTCTTGAAGCCCTCGCCCTGGATCTCGCTGAAGTGGACGAAGAGATCCTCGCCATCCTCACGCTCGATGAAGCCGTAGCCCTTGTCCGGGTTGAACCACTTGACCGTACCAGTAGCCATGAAGAACCTACTTTCCGCCCCGCCGTGGGGCAAACAAAAGCGACGCGCCTGTCGCGTTCGCACCGACACAACGGTGCTGGGTGCTACGCGAAGCCACGCCGCGAACCCAGGAGCCTCCTTAGGCTCCACGCCCAAGTATGAGCGAATCGTGTGCCCGCTGTCGACGCATTCGAACGGCGGGGCAAGCACGCAATCAGAAGAGTCCGCCCTGCTCGGGCGCTGTCGCCGGTGGAGCGAGGCCAAGGTGCTCATACGCTCGCACGGTCGCCTGCCGACCCTTGGGTGTCCGCATGAGAAGCCCCAGCTGTAGCAGGAAGGGCTCGTAGACATCCTCGAGCGTGTCGGGCTCCTCGCCCACCGCACTCGAGAGCGTGTTGAGCCCGACCGGTCGACCCGAGAACGTCTCGGCAAGCGTGGACAGTATCTTCACGTCCATCCAGTCGAGGCCGAGGTGGTCGACCTCGAAGAAGGCGAGCGCCTCCGACGCCACGTCCTCGTCGATCGCTCCCGCGTGCCGGACCTGCGCATAGTCTCGAACCCGCTTGAGGAGCCGGTTCGCGAGCCGTGGGGTACCGCGGCTCCTGCGCGCTATCTCTGCCGCACCCTCGGCATCGACTCGACGCCGAGAATGCCGGCCGAGCGAGCGACGATCGCCGCCAGCTCGTCGGCGCTGTAGTAGTCGAGCCGAAACGCCATCCCGAATCGGTCGCGGAGCGGCCCGGTGAGCAGCCCGGTGCGGGTGGTCGCCCCGATCAGCGTGAATCGCGGCAAGTCGAGCCTGATGGAGCGCGCCGCCGGACCTTTTCCGATCACGATGTCGAGGTTGAAGTCCTCCATCGCGGGATAGAGGACCTCCTCGACCACACGGTTGAGCCGGTGGATCTCGTCGATGAAGAGGGCGTCTCGTTCCTCCAGGTTGGTGAGGATCGCGGCGAGATCGCCTGCCCGCTCGATCGCCGGCCCGCTCGTCGTCTTGATCTTCACACCGAGCTCGTTGGCGATGACCTGCGCGAGCGTCGTCTTGCCAAGTCCGGGCGGCCCTGAGAGAAGGACGTGGTCGAGCGGCTCGTCGCGCTCGCGCGTCGCCTCTATCAGCACGCCGAGGTTCTCTTTGATCCGGGTCTGGCCGAGGTACTCGTCAAGACACCGCGGGCGAAGCGACCGATCGATCTCGAGGTCGTCTTCGGTGTAGTCGGCGGAGACGAGCCGCTCGACCTGCGGATCGTGCCTCTCCTCGCCGGCCTCCCACACGGTACTCATCGCGCACCGCCCAATCGGCTTCAGCCCATGCTTGAGAAGCGCCTGCGCGTCGTCCGCATCGCCCTCGAACCCTTGGAGTGCGGTCGCCGCCTCAGCCGAGCTGAAGCCCATCGCCAAGAGCGCGTCGGTTGCCTCGGCCGCAGCTGCGCCGGCACCCTGCCGAGCAGCAGCACCCCTGTGCTCGGGAACGCCTAGCTTGTCGGCGAGGTCGAGGATGATTCGCTGCGCCGTCTTCTTGCCGATGCCCGGCACGCTCGATATGAGCGCCACATCTTCCGCGGTCACGGCGCTCGCCAGCGCGTCGGGCGACAGTGCAGACAAGGCGGCAAGCGCGACCTTCGGCCCCACCCCGGAGACCGTGATCAACTGCTCGAACGCGGACTTCTCTTCCTTGCTCTCGAAGCCGAACAGCGAGAGCTCGTCCTCCCGCACGTGCAGGTGCGTGTGCACGAGGGCCTCGTCGCCCTCTGCAGGCAGAGCCGCCAGCGAACCAGTCGTCATGGCGAGCCGGTAGCCGACGCCGCCCACCTCGAGGAGGCAGTGTCCGGCGCTCTTGTCGGCGACGCGGCCGACCAGGAACGCGATCATGCGGGCGCCTGCGCTTCGAGCAGTCGATGGCCCCGAAGATGCGCGTGGCAGATCGCGGCCGCGAGCGCGTCGGCCGCGTGATCAGGGCGGGGTTCGTGGTCCAAGCGCGAGCAGCGTGCGCACCATGTAGGCGACCTGCCGCTTCTCCGCGCTCCCCGTACCCACCACGACGCTCTTGATCTGCACCGGAGAGTACTCGGCCAGCACGAGCGCGGCGTCCGCGGTGGCGAGCACCGCCGCACCGCGTGCCTGGCCGGTCGCGAAGGCGCTCTTCGCGTTGGCGCCGAAGAACACGCTCTCGGCGGCGCACTCGGCGGGCCCGTAGCGAACGATGACCGCGGCGATCTCGTCGTGGATGGTGCGCAACCGGGCCGCGGTGGGCTCGCCAGCGGGTGTGCTGATGCATCCGTAGGCGACGGCGCGACACCTCGAGCCCTCTTGGCGAACGACACCCCAGCCGGTGTTGGCCAGCCCGGGGTCGATACCGAGAATGATCACCGCGCGCCCCTCGTCGTCAGCCATCCAGCCGCGTGCCAGCAATCGAACATATGTTCAGTATACCCGGCTGGGTTGACGGCGCAATGACGAGGCGGAGCCTGCCTTCGATGCCACCCCGTCAGTCGCCGAGGCCGGCGTCAGTCGAGCGCCGCGGCGATCTCGTCGGTGAGCTCCATCGTGTGGTAGACGTTCTGGATGTCGTCGAGTTCCTCGAGCCGATCGACGAGGCGCATGACCTTCTTGGCGTCCTCGACGGTGACGGCTGTGGTCGTGACCGGTTCCATGATGAGCTCGGCGCCCTTGACCGGCAGCCCGTCGTCCTCGAGTGCGGCCTTGACCCCCATGACATCGCCCGGAGCGGTGTAGACCGAGCACCTCTTCCTCCCCGACCTCGAGATCCTCGCCTCCGGCGTCGGCGACGAGCATCAACAGCTCGTCCTCGTCCGGCGCGCCTTCGGCTTCGACGCTGATCTCGCCCTTGCGCTCGAACTGGAACGCCACCGAGCCGGACGCTCCCAGGTTGCCGCCCGCTCGGGTGAAGGCCGCACGCACGTCAGCGGCGGTGCGGTTTCGGTTGTCGGTGAGCGACTCGATGTAGAGCGCCACGCCCGCGGGCCCGTAGCCCTCGTAGATGACCTCTTCGAAGTTGGCCGCGTCCGCACCCGCCCCGAACGCCTTGTCGATAGCGATCTGGATCTTGTCCTTGGGCAGCGAGTAGCTCTTCGCCTTGGCGATCGCAGCGGCCAGCGCGGCGTTGTTCTCGGGGTTGGGGTCGCCGCCGGTCTTGGCCGCCACGGTGATGATGCGCGAGAGCTTCGAGAAGAGGGCCGAGCGCTTCTTGTCCTGCGCGGCCTTGCGGTGCTTGGTCGTTGCCCACTTGGAGTGACCCGACATCGGAACACGCCCTTTCGAATACGCACGGGTGCCTTGGATGCACGCCGAGAGATGACCGCCAAAGGATAGCCGATATCCGGCACTCAGCAGGCACGCGCCAGCCGCCGCGACGCTAGCCGCCGATGACACTCGCGATGAAGAAGCGATGGAGCCGGGGGTCGCCCGTAAGCTCGGGGTGAAACGCGGTCGACAGCAGCCGACCCTCGCGCGCGGCGACCGTGTGGCCGTCGTGCTCCGCGAGTACCTCCACGGACTCCCCGACCGACTCGATCCACGGTGCGCGGATGAACACGCCCCGGAACGGCGCGTCCAAGTGCGCGACGTCCAGATCGACCTCGAAGCTGTCGACCTGCCTTCCGTAGGCGTTGCGCCGGACTTCGACGTCCATGAGTTCGAGTGAGCGCTGCTCCGGGATGCCGTCCGTGACCCGCCGGGCGATCAGAATGGCACCCGCGCAGGTGCCCCAGACCGCCATACCCTCGCGGTAGCGCTCCCTGACCGGCTCGTAGAAGCCGTACGACTCCATGAGCTTGGCGATGGCGGTCGACTCGCCACCGGGAACGATCAGCCCCGCAAGGTCGTCGAGCTGCTCGGGCAAGCGAACCGCCACGGCACCGACGCCAAGCGCCTCGAGCGAGTAGATGTGCTCCCTGAACGCACCCTGTAGCGCGAGTACGCCGACCTTCATCTACCAGCCCCGCTCCTGCATGCGCTCCGCGTCGGGGATGTCGGAGATGTTGATGCCCACCATCGCCTCGCCCAGATCACGCGAGACGCGCGCGATGATCTCGGCGTCCTCGAAGTGCGTCGTCGCTTCGACGATAGCGCGCGCGCGCTTGGCCGGATCGCCGCTCTTGAAGATGCCGGAACCCACGAAGACGCCGTCGCATCCGAGCTGCATCATCAGCGCAGCGTCTGCCGGCGTCGCGATGCCCGCCCGCCGAGAAGTTCACGACCGGAAGCCGCTGGTTGTCGTGTACCCACTTCACGAGCTCGTAGGGAGCGCCCAGCTTCTTCGCGGCGTCGAAGAGCTGCTCGTCGCGCAGGCCGGATACCCAGGCGATCTCGTCGGTGACGGTGCGCATGTGACGGACCGCCTCGACGACGTTGCCGGTCCCAGGCTCGCCTTTCGTGCGCACCATCGCCGCGCCCTCAGCGATACGCCGCAGCGCCTCGCCGAGGTTGCGGCAGCCGCACACGAACGGCACCGTGAAGTCCCACTTGTTCACGTGGTACTGCTCGTCGGCGGGGGTCAGGACCTCCGACTCGTCGATGTAGTCGACGCCGAGCGATTCGAGCACCTGCGCCTCGACGAAGTGCCCGATCCGGCACTTGGCCATGACGGGGATCGTCACGGCGTCGACGATCTCGGCGACCTTGGTGGGGTCGGCCATGCGCGCGACACCGCCCGACAGCACGGATGTCTGCCGGCACGCGCTCGAGCGACATGACTGCGACCGCGCCGGCGTCCTCGGCGATCTTGGCCTGCTCGGCGGTGACGACGTCCATGATCACGCCGCCCTTGAGCATCTCGGCAAGCCCCATCTTCACGCGCAGGGTGCCGACTTCACGCGGGGTGTCTGTCACGAGTTCGTGCTCCTTCCGAGCGACAGGCCGCGCATGTCTTCTGGCGCGCGTCGCGGGGTGGATTGGGTCACAGGATTGTACCCGCGCGCGCGAGCGAGGCACAACCGCGAAGACGCACCTACTTCATGGTGATATTGCCGTCGAGCGGCAGCACCTGGAACCACGTGCGGCCCACCGCCAGCTTGATCGGCCGACCGTCTTTGTCCTTGAAGCGAGGCGGCGACGTTCGGTTCGCGACCCATTCGCCGTCGAAGCGCGTGCCGTTGCGGAACACCGATGACCCGCCCGGTGCCGCCGAGCTTGACCTTGAACGTGTTCGAGCCCACCTTGTCGCGGTTGGCCCTCTCGTACTTCGCCCACATGACGACGACGTTCTTGGCGGTGATCTGCTTGCCGAGACCCTGGTCCTTGTGCACCGCGCCGTCGTTGTAGCGCGCGTACACGCCGTCCCGGTACTCCCAGCGCACGGTGTTGTACTGCGAGAACGGCACGGTGATCTCGGTGACCGTCACCGTCTCCTCCTTGGCCCTGCGATCGAACTGGAGCGGCTCGAGGTCGGCGGTGACCTTGTATCCCTCGTCCTTGGCGGCGACATAGGCCTTCTTGGTGCGGAGGTAGAGGTTGTGCGGCGCGGACCGTGCCGAACTCCGGAAGTACGGCTTGTAGACCCCTGCGTCCTGCGACAGGTTCGGCGAGCTTGGCGCGGTTCACCGGCGCTCTCCACCGAGGAGCTGGCTCCCGAGAAGAAGAAGAGCCCGTCGTACTGCGGCACGATCCAGAGGTCGGAGAGCCGCGCGCTGCGCACGGGCCCGACCACCGGCGGGACCTTGCTGATGGAAGATGCAGTTGAAGCGCGTGATGCCGCCTTCGGCGATCGATTCGTACACCACGTCAGCGCTGCCGGGACCCGTCTGCGGACGAGCCGCGCGCGAGTTCTCGATCTTCACCGACAGCGGGCGCTTGTGGATCGCCTTGTCGTTCTCGGCCCGTCTTGCCGGTGTACGGCCAGCGCGGCGGCTCCGCGGGCTTCGCGACGACCCGCTCCCGCTCGGCTTTCGGCCACGGCGACGAGATCTTGCTGGGGAGTGTCCTTCCCGCATCCCGAAACGCTCAACATTGCGGCGATCGCAGCCGAGATACAGAACAGAGCGACGAACTGCCTGCGCGTCATCGATCTCCTCCTCGTGGACGGACACAGGCAGTCTAGCCCAAGATGCCTGTCGACCGTAGTGTGCGCGGCGTCACCGTAGCCGAAGCGTTGCGCTTCCCTGCCTCGGCAAGCGAGCGTACCATCGTGCCCGGGAGGGCGATGACATGCCGTGCTACCTGCTTCACATGGTCGAGATGCCGCAACAGCGGCCCTACGACGACCCGGACCTCAAAGACGTCGTCGGGCAGTTGCCGCAGCTGTTCTGCGCCCACTGCAGCCCGCCGCGCAATCTGAAGCCGTCGGAGTCGACGCGCTGCCTCGACCGAGAGGCGCCGTGCTGGAAGCCCGCTGACGCGATCTGCGCAGAACGACTAGGCCCGCTCGGTGCCGGCCTGCGGCAGGCCCTTGCGCCGTGCCCATATCACGAGGCCAACGCCGAGCACGAGCATCGGGAACGCTCAGGAGCTGGCCCATGGTCGCACCCGAGATGAAGCCGATCTGAGCGTCGGGCTCTCGGAAGAACTCCACCGAGATGCGCGCTATCGCGTACCCCGCGAGCAGCCAGCCGAGCAGCTCGCCGCGGGGCCGCGGCGGCAGCCTGAGTGACATCAGCGAACATGAACGCGAGCAGCAGCGCGCCCTCGAGCCCGGCCTCGTAGAGTTGTGAGGGATGTCGAGGCAGCGAGCCCGCGCCCGGGAACACCACTCCCCACGCCACGTCCGTCGTGCGGCCCCACAGCTCGCCGTTGACGAAGTTCGCGAGTCTCCCGAGCCCGAAGCCGATCGGCGCCCCGACCGCACCCAAGTCGCAGATCGTGAGCCACGGCATCCGAAGAGCCCGCGCGACGATCGCGCCGGCCACAAGGATGCCGACGAGCCCACCGTGAAACGACATGCCGCCGTCCCAGATCGAGAAGACCGCGACGGGGTTTCGCAGGTAGAAGCTCCCGCCGTAGATGAGCACGTATCCGAGGCGTCCGCCGACGATCACCCCGATGATCGCGGCCAGCACGATCGAGAGCAGGTCATCGTCGCTCAGGCCGAGCCCCCAGCGCCGGGCGAGCCAGCGCATCAGGAGCGCAGTGGCGACGAATCCGGCCAGGTAGGCCAAGCCGTACCAGTGCACGGCGAGCGGGCCGAGTCGGAAGGCGATCGGATCGATGTCGGGGAACGCGAGCCCCGCGGGTTGCATACCGCGCGTGCCCGTCAGAAGTCGACTACCGGGGCCTCTGCGGCCGCCGCCTCGACCTCGAAGTACTCACGCGCGCCGAATCCCAGCATCCCGGCGATGAGGTTGGTGGGGAACGACTGGATGGCGGTGTTGAAGCTCATGACGGAGTCGTTGTAGAACTGCCGCGCGTAGGCGATCTTGCCTTCAGTCGCCGAGAGTTCGTCCTGCAGCTTCAGGAAGCCCTGGTTCGCCTTCAGGTCCGGGTAGGCCTCGGCCAGAGCGAACAGCGACTTCAGCGCGCCGGTCAGCATGTTCTCGGCCTGGCCCTGCTGCTCGACGCCCGACGCCGACATCGCGACGTTGCGCGCCTGGATCACGCGCTCGAGCGTCTCCTTCTCGTGCGAGGCGTAGCCCTTCACGGTCTCGACGAGGTTGGGGATGAGGTCGTAGCGGCGCTTCAGCTGAACGTCGATCTGCGCCCACGCGTTCTCAACGCGGTTCCGCAGCATGACCAAACGGTTGTAGAGCACAGCGACCGCCAGCCCCACAACGACGACTGCGACTCCTAGGCCGAGACAAGCAAACCAGCCCATGATCCCTCCTTACGCCGCGTCCGGGCGAGGTCGACCCGCCGAGGTGCGATGCTTCCCGGCGAGCATCGTAGCACTCACCGCCGGTATCGCCGCATCGAGACGACGACCCGTGCTCGCGACGCCAGGCTGCCTAGGGGGTCGAGGAGCTCTCCGCGATGTGGGGGACTGCGGCCGCAGCGAAGCACAGCGCCTGCGCACGCTGCGGGCTCCTAGCGCGTGCGGGAATCGATCTCCTCGAGCGCGTCCTCGACGCACTCGATGCCGCTCAGCTGACGCCGGAAGTACTCGCAGTACGCGTCGAAGCGGGGGTCGGATTCATCGAGTTCGATGCTCAGTTGAGCGTGCGGTCCACCCGAGGCGTCTTGCGAGACGGGAATCACGACCACCTCTGAGGGGACCCCGTCGGGCTCATCGGCGAGCGCCTCGATGGCGCTAAGAAGGAACGCGGGGACGATCGCGGTCACGGTGATCTCGCTGCCGCAGTGCGGGCAGACGAACGTGATGTCCGCGCGGTCCGACTCCTTGAGCACGACGTTGTCGACGTCCTCGAGTCCGACCTCGATGGTGCCATCGATGGGGCACACGATCGTGAACTCCATGTCACCGCCTCCGCAGCCTGCCCCTGTACCCGCATTGTAGCGCGAGCGACGCGCCCGCGTGCGGCCTCGAGGGGTCCTTGCGACCCGAGCCGCAAGAAATGCGCCACATGATAGGATTGCCGCCATGTCCGCGACTGACGCACGCCATCTCACCGCATCCGACGCGCCCGCCCCACCCGACCCGACCACCGCCCGCAGCCGATTCTGGCGTGGCTGCCGCCTCGGCATCCCGATCTTCCTCGGCTATGCGCCCGTGGGCGCGGCCTTCGGCGTCCTCGCGCTCGCGGGCGGCTTCTCTGCTGGCGGCGCGGTCCTGTGCTCGGCCACCGCGCTTGCCGGCGCGGGCCAGTTCATCGCGCTGTCGCTGCTGACGGGCGGCGCGAGCGCGGTCTCGGCACTCATCGCAACCACCGTCGTGAACCTGCGCTACGTCCTGTTCTCGACCACGCTGTCGCCCGACGTCCACGGCGCGCGGCTCCCCGTCCTCGCCTGGCTCGGCTTCACGCTCACCGACGAGACCTTCGCCGTCAACGTCACCGACATCCGCCAAGGCAAGGCGACCCCGGCATCGATGGCGGGCGTCGGCGCCATCGCCTGGGCCGGCTGGGTGACCGGTACGGCCGTCGGCGCGCTGGCGGCCGACGCGCTCGGCGACCCGTCGCGGTTCGGCGTCGAGTTCGCGATGCCCGCGATGTTCTCGGCACTGTTCGTCGCGCTCGCCGAGGATCGGCGCCATGTCCTCGTGGGGGTGCTGGCCGGGCTGATCGCGCTCGCCATACCGGCCCTGCGCGCCACTGGCATCGCCATCGACGAGAGCTGGGTCGTCGTCATCGCAGCGTGTCTCGCCGCCACGGTGGCATCGGTGGTGTATCGCCGATGAGCACGCAGGTGATCGCCGTGATCATCGGCATGGCCGCCATCAACTTCGTGCTGCGCTTCACGCCGCTGGCGCTGCTGTCCCGCGTGAGCCTGCCGACGCCGGTGCTGCGCTGGCTGTCGTTCATACCGATCTCGGTGATGGGAGCGCTCGTCGCCAACGAGGTGCTCCGGCCCGACGGCAGCTGGCAGGCGCCGCTCACCAACCCGTCGCTGTACGCGGCGGTCCTCACGATGCTCGTCTTCCGGTTCACGCGCAGCTTCCTCGGGGCCACGATCGCCGGAATGGCGTCCTTCGTACTGCTCGGCGCCATGATCGGATGACTCCCGCGGTGACGGGTTCCTGAGCAGCGCACCGTGCGCTAGACTGCAAGCCCCCACGCCGTCGCCAGACGGGTCCGAAGGAGGCATCATGGCGCGTGTTCGACCCTTCGCTGCATGGCGGTACGCCGGTCGCGAGCGCGACGTGACAGCTGTCGTCGCACCCCCGTACGACGTCATCACGCCCAGAGCAACGGGCGGCTCTGCTGGAGCGCGATCCGCACAACGTCGTCGCGCTCGAGCTGCCCGAAGGGGCATGGGACCCGACGGCGGACGACGGCCGCTACGCCAACGGGCGCCGGACCTGGGAGCGGTGGCGCGCAGAGGGCGTGCTCGCTCAGGATCCGACCCCCGCTGTCTACGTGCTCGAGCAGGCCTACGAAGCGGATGGTGCTACCGTCCGCCGGCACGCGTTCATCGTCGAGGTCGGGCTGGAGCCCTTCGATGCCGGCGTAGTTCTCCCGCACGAGCGCACGCTGCCCAAGGCGCTTGGCGACCGCTTCGAGCTCATCAAGGCCACCGCCGCCAATCTCAGCCAGGTACTCGGCCTGTTCGAGGACCCGGCGCGGGCATCTGCAGCGCTATTCGACGAGGTCATGGCCGAACCGCCGATCGCCGAGGCGACCGATGACGACGGGGTAGTGAGCCGCGTGTGGTCCAGCACGTCCGCGCAGGTGGCTGAGCGGCTGACGGCGCTCATGGCCGAGTCGCGCATCTTCATCGCCGACGGCCACCACCGCTACACCACGGCCCTTGCCTACCGCGACCTGCGTCGCGCCCAGGCGTCAGGGCACGGCTGCCGACGCCCCGTATGACTTCGTGATGATGGCGCTCGTGAACATGGACGATCCCGACCTCATTGTCCTTCCGACCCACCGCGTCGCCGATGCCGAGGGCGAGTTCGACGCCCGCGCAGTTCGCGAGCGCGCTCGCTCGAGGTGTTCACGATCGATGAACTGCCCGCCGACGACCCCACGAGCGCGTTCGACTCGCGATCGAGGTACCCGCGTTCCTCTTCCAGACCCGCGATGATGCGCGACCGCGCCTCGCTCGCCTGCGCGCCGACGCCGACCTCGACCGCCTGCACGGCGGCCCGCAGTCCGATGCGTGGAAGTCGCTCGACGTCGCCGTCCTGCAGGAGCTCGTGCTCGACCCGCTGCTGGGAATCCATCCGGACCGGCCGGAAACGCTCGAACGCCTCGCCTTCTTCAAGGACGCCCAGGCGGCCCTCTCGGCAGTGGGCGATCACGACGTCGCCTTCATCTTGCGTCCCACGAAGATGGAGCAGCTGCGCTCCGTCGCCCTGGCCGGCGAGACGATGCCCCAGAAGAGCACCTACTTCTACCCCAAGCTGCTCTCCGGCCTGGTCCTTCGATCCGCAGAGTAGGCGCTAGCCGGCGCTGCGCTCGGCCGTTCGCCGACACCCTGCGGCCTGATCCACACACGGCGAGGGCAGACCTCGGCCGAGCCGGCACTCGTCGCAGTGCGGCGCTCGCGGCCTGCACGCTTCCCGACCGATCAGCCACGCGGGAAGATCCAGCAGGCCGGGCGCGTCAGGCGCCCAGCGCGCCGCGGCGCGCCTCGATAGCTTCGCGCGAGTCTTCTTCGACCAGCCCGCTGCGCAGGAAGACACGGCGCACATGGATGTCGAACGCGACCTGTCCGGCCTCCCTGCCCTCAAGCGGGACCCTGAAGTGCCGAGTGAGGAGTCTCGGCCGCCATGACGGCCTTCTTGCGCCCGATGCCGTCGAACGCGCCCAGTCGCTCGACTACCGTCGAGCACGTGCGCCCCCGGCGCCCAGATCGCCGCAGCATCGCCGCCATAGTCCGCCTCCAGCCTCGCCGCGGCCGACACGATCCAGCGCGGGAGCGTCTCTTTGAACCGGTGCAGCATGGGAGGTCGCTGGACGGCCGCCCGAACCTCGTCCGGATGCTCCGAGAGGTAGCCGGGATCGAGGGTCCCAAGCCGCTCGCGCAGCAGGTACGGAGCCTGCCACGCTCGCTCGGCGGGGATTCCTTGGGTGAACAGCACGCCGATGAGGAAGGCGTTGGCGTCGCGTTCGAGCAACTCATCGGCGGCGGACATGCCGCTGAATGAGCCGCCGACCTGTGCGGCCCCTTGTGCCTCCAGCTCTCGCCCGTACGCGACGAGCACCGACGCCACCTCCGAAGTGGCCATCAGCGTGCAGCGATGCTCCGACCGGAAGCGGTCACTTCACCCGCGGCCCGTGCGTGAGGAAGAACTCGCAGTAGGTGCAGCCGTCACGACGCGCCTGAGAGCGATCGACGTCAGGTGAGAAGATGAGCTCGGGATCGGTCGTCAACTGGTAGGTCGGACGATCACAGCCTGCGAAGGCGCACTTCGTGGGGCAGTTGTCCATGAACTCGACAGCGTGCGGACACTCGGACTGCATCTCTTCGTCGCAGCCACGCTGCTCCCAGCATTTCGCCATCGGTTGCCGCCTCGTCTCTCGTCCGTCAGCAGGAGGACTCATTCTAGCGCGCCCGCGAGCTCACGCCGCCTCCGGGCAGCGGTCCTACTGCAACTTCCGCGCCGTGGCACGCGGGCCGAAGAAGCGAGACGCCGGAGCCAAGTGCGCTAGACTTGCCGAGGCCATGGAGACGAACACCCACCTCATCGAGCACTACGACACGGTCGTCGTCGGCGCGGGACCGGCCGGCGTGATGGCGGCGCTTCACGCTGCCGAGTCCGGCACGGTCCTGCTCGTCGACTCGTCGCCCTTCCCGCGTGACAAGTCGTGCGGGGGCATGCTGAACGAGGGCAGCCAGGCATTCCTTGAAGCGTACGGGCAGCTCCCTGACGATATCTGGCTGAAGCCGGCGTGGGTGAACTTCCGCTACCACGACTGGGACCGCCGAATCCTGAAGCCGACACAGCTGCGGTTTGCAAACGTCGACCGGCGTGGCTTCGACCACTGGCTGCTGACCCTCCTGCCGCCGCAGGTCCAGATCTGCCCGCAGACCACCATCAAGTCGTTCGAGCAGACCGATGCCGGCGTGAGGGTCACCTTCGCGCAGGGAGTCCGGAGACAGTCTCCACTGCGTGCGACAACCTGATCGGATGCGACGGTCCTCGCTCGACGGTCCGTCGCACGATCGGCGCGGGCAGTGTGGGCACCTACGTCACGCTGCAGGACTTCTGCCGGATCGAGGGCGATATCGAGCCGTTCTTCGACTGCATCTACATGCGCCACATCGGGGACAGCTTCGCGTACGCCTACGTCGTGCCGAAGGGCGACGTGGCGATCGTGGGCTCGGTCTTCTACCCCCGCACGAAGCGGCCGCACGAGAAGCACGCGCAGGTGATCAGCGACGCTTCGCGAGACGCTGCCCGCTCGGGGCGTCCGAGAAGCGCGAGGCCTGGGTCGCCCTGTCTGTGCGCGACCGCTCCGATGTCGTCACGGGATCGGGACGAGTCCTGCTCGCCGGCGAAGCGGGTGGCTTCATGTCACCGACGAGCGGCGAGGGCATCAGCTACGCGCTGACCTCCGGACGGGCTGCGGGAGAAGCGGTCGCGACCCACGACCCCGATGCCGCGCTCAGCGCGTATGCGGCCGCCATCAGGCCCGCTTCACAGCGACATCTCTCGCCGGTTGCGCTGGCTCCCGTTCATGGAGTCGCGCGCGGGCAAGTACCTCGCCGGGTTCGTTCCCACCCCGATCGTCTCGAAGGTGACCGAGGGGCTCTAGCGCGGTCGGTGCCGATCCGTCCGCATCCGGCGATGCCTCGTCGAGACCGCGTCTCCTAGGGACGGTTGAGGTACATCCTGCTCGGCGTCGCGCTGTCCTGCCCCTGGTACTTGCTCCCCAACTCGGGGTGTCCGTACGGGCGGTCGACCTCGGTGGTCATCTGCGAGAACGAGATCTGCCCGATCTTCATCCCGGGACTCAGCACGATCGGGAGATTCGCCACGTTTGAGAGCTCCAGAGTCAGCCGGCCGCTTCCAGCCGGGATCGACGTAGCCGGCGGTCGAGTGGATGAGCAGCCCGAGCCGCCCGAGCGAGCTCTTTCCCTCGAGCCGTCCCACGAGGTCGTGTGGGAGTTCGATGCGCTCGATCGTCGTGCCGAGCGCGAACTCCCCCGGATGCAGAACGAATGGCTCCGCGGCCGAGGCGAAGACCTGGTCGGTGAGGCCCGACTGCTCGATCGACGGGTCGATGTAGGGCAGCCTCGAGTTGCGAAAGACCTGGAAGTCGTCGCCCAGATGCAGATCGACGCTGGAGGGCTGGATGTCCTCAGGATCGAGCGGCTCGATGGCGATCCGACCGCGCGCCACCTCGAGCCGGATCGTCCTGTCCGAGAGAACCATGCTGCTCCACCTCGCTTCTCGACCCGAATGACAGGTGGCCCGCACGGGCTTCCCCGCGCGGGCCACCGTGTTCGCTGCCCTAGCGCTTCGTCAGGCGCACTTGCTGTAGCCGCAGCTCCGACACACGGCGCAGCCACTCTCGTGCTCGAGCGAGCCCCCGCATTCCGGGCACGCGCCCGCGAGATTGTCGAGCGCATTGGTGTTCTTCGAGATCGCGGTCGCGACCTGGCCGGTCTCCATGAACTGCACGGCGTGCTCCATCACGATGCCGACCGCGTCGGCGCACGACAGCACTTTGCCGCCCTCGGCCCATGACGGCGATGGGCACCGGATGCCACGCAGGTGCTTGGTGATGGCCTCGGGATCGACGCCGGCGCGCAGCGACACGGAGATCAGTCGCGACAGCGCCTCGGACTGCGAGGAGGCGCAGCCGCCTGACTTGCCCATCTGCGTGAAGACCTCGCACATGCCCTGCTCGTCCCAGTTGACCGTGACGTACAAGTTGCCACAGCCGGTCTGGATCTTCTCGGTGCGTCCCTGCGTGATCGACGGCCGAGGGCGCGGCTCGATCTCACCGGGGCGCACGACCTGAGACTCGGCGCTGCCGCCGGCCTTGGCGGACTTGCCGGTCGTGAGCACCTGGCCTTCTTTGCTGCCGTCGCGGTAGATCGTGACGCCCTTGACGCCGAGTTCGTAGGCGAGGTCGTAGACGTGACGCACGTCCTCCGGCGCGGCTTCGTTGCCGAAGTTCACCGTCTTGGAGACCGCGTTGTCGGTGTGCTTCTGGAATGCGGCCTGCATGCGGATGTGCCAGTCGGGCGCGATGTCGTGCGCCGTGACAAAGGCGCGCTGGACGTCCTCGGGCACCTCGTCGATGCCGTGGACCGATCCGTGGTCCGCGATCAGCGCCATGAGCTCTCGGCTGTAGAAGTTGCGCTTGACCGCGATCTCCTCGAACAGCGGGTTCACCTCAACGAGGCGATCGTTGTCCATCACCGTGCGCACGTAGCTCACCGCGAAGAGAGGCTCGACGCCACTCGAGCAGTTGGCGATGATCGAGAGCGTGCCGGTCGGCGCGATCGTACTCACTGTGGCGTTGCGGATCGGCCCGCCCTCCGGCGTGTCGTACACCGAGCCGGTGAAGTTGGGGAAGCTCCCGCGTTCAGACGCGAGCTTGCGGCTGGCGGCCTTGGCTTCGGCGTCGATGAAGCCCATGACCTTCTCCCCGAGCGCGACAGCTTCATCGCTGTCGTAGGCAAGCCCGAGCTTGATGAGCATGTCTGCCCATCCCATGACTCCGAGGCCGACCTTGCGGTTGCCCCGCGCGAGCTCTCCGATCGCGGGAAGCGGGTACTGGTTGACCTCGATGACATCGTCGAGGAAGCGGATGCCCCGGTGCACGACATCGCCGAGCCGGTCCCAGTCCACGTCCGTCCCCGCCTCGGAGATCCGCACCATCTTGGCCAGGTTCACCGAGCCGAGATTGCACGCCTCGTACGGGAGGAGCGGCTGCTCACCGCACGGATTCGTCGACTCGATCTCGCCGAGATGCGGCGTCGGATTGTCCCGATTGATGCGGTCGATGAAGATGATGCCCGGGTCGCCCGGTCGCCCACGCCATCTCGATGATGAGGTCGTAGACCTCGCGAGCGTCGAGCTGACCGTCCATCTGCTTGGTGCGCGGATTGTAGAGGTCGTAGGCGGTGCCGGCCTTGGCGGCCTCCATGAACTTCTCGGTCAGGGCGACCGAGATGTTGAAGTTCGAGAAGTCACCGTCGGCCTTGCACTTGATGAAGTCCAGGATGTCCGGGTGATCGACGCGCAGCACGCCCATGTTCGCGCCCCGGCGGGTACCCCCCTGCTTGACCGCCTCGGTAGCTTGGTTGAAGACGCGCATGAAGGATACCGGCCCGCTCGAGACGCCCTGCGTCGAACGCACTGAGTCGCCCGCCGGGCGCAGGCGCGAGAACGAGAAGCCGGTGCCTCCGCCGGACTTGTGGATCAGCGCCGTGTCGCGGACGGCGCCGAAGATCGACTCCATGGAGTCCTCGACCGGCAGCACGAAGCACGCCGACAGCTGCTGGAGCTCGCGCCCGGCGTTCATCAGCGTCGGTGAGTTCGGCAAGAACTCGAGCGAGGTCATCAGGTCGTAGAAGTCGTGAGCAACCTCGGCCACCCGCGCCTCGTCCGCGCCCCACACGGCCTCGGCCGACGCGATGTTCTCCGCGACGCGAACGAACATGTCCGACGGCTGCTCGATGGCGTTGCCGTCCTCGTCCTTCATCAGGTAGCGCTTCTGAAGAACCTTCGCTGAGTTCGGGCTCAGAATGTCATCGATGGCGCGCGAGTATCCCGTCGCGCTGGCGGCCTCCGCCATGGAGCTTCCCCTCTCGTCAGTTACCCCCGGCCACCACCTCAATGGCCGGGCTGGCACTACATATTGAGCTTGCACATCGTATTGCTCCCATATGTTGTGCGTCAACGCGCTCGCGACGAGCGGCTGTGTTCTTGCGCCGTACGGCACGGTGACCCGCTTGGCGGCAATGCAGAAAGCGGCGCCGCTCCCGCCCCGAAAGGCGAGTGCGACGCCGCTGCGTCAGTGCCTCGTGTGCGTAGCTAGACCGGCTCGACCCTGACGACCTCGGGCACCTGCTCCTTGAGCACGCGCTCGACGCCGTTGGCCAGCGTCAACTGGGACATCGGGCAACCGCGGCACGCCCCCTGAAGGGCGACCTTGACGACACCGTCGTCGCCGACATCGACGAGTTCGACGTCTCCGCCGTCAGCCTGCAAGGCGGGGCGGATCAGGTTCAGTGCGTCCTGCACGCGCTCCTTGAGTTCCATCTGCCATCCTCCTGTAGGATCGGTCACGTGTCACGAACCGGCGAGAGACCGGCCCTGACATCGATTCCACGATAGCGTGACTCTAGCACAATCCTTACCACATCGCTCACGATTTCTTTCGGAGTGGCCGACGCTCGGCAGACTCGACCTGGCGCGGCCACACCGCGCATGAGAAAGAGCCGCCGGATGCACTCAGCAGTGTCCTACTCTCCCAGGCCACTACAGCCTAGTACCATCGGCGCTGGAGGGCTTAACTACCGAGTTCGGAATGGGATCGGGTGTACCACCTCCGCCATAACCACTGAGCGCATCCGACGGCTCTCGCACATCGGAGAAATATCCCCTTATCAAGGCGCCACCGGACACACGCCGGCTACCCTGAATGCTGCATAGCGCTTGAAGTTCACACAAATGAGATCAAGACCTCGGCCTATTAGTACTGCTCGGCTGAACACATTGCTGTGCTTACACCTGCAGCCTATCAACGTCGTAGTCTACGACGAGCCTTACCTGGTTAACCCAGTGGGTGAACTCATCTTGGGATGGGCTTCCCGCTTAGATGCTTTCAGCGGTTATCCCGACCGAACGTAGCTAACCAGCGGTGCCGTTGGTCGACAACTGGTACACCAGAGGTTCGTCCGCTCCGGTCCTCTCGTACTAGGAGCAGCTTCCCTCAATTCACCTACGCCCACGGAGGATAGGGACCGAACTGTCTCACGACGTTCTAAACCCAGCTCGCGTACCGCTTTAAATGGCGAACAGCCATACCCTTGGGACCTACTCCAGCCCCAGGATGCGATGAGCCGACATCGAGGTGCCAAACCCTCCCGTCGATGTGGACTCTTGGGGAGGATCAGCCTGTTATCCCCGGAGTACCTTTTATCCGTTGAGCGACGGCCATTCCACTCTGAGCCGCCGGATCACTAGAGCCTACTTTCGTATCTGCTCGACTTGTAGGTCTCGCAGTCAAGCCCGCTTATGCTCTTGCACTCTACGAACGATTGCCAACCGTTCTGAGCGGACCTTACGCGCGCCTCCGTTACATTTTAGGAGGCGACCGCCCCAGTCAAACTACCCACCTGACACGGTCCCCCGCCCGGATTCACGGCACGGGGTTAGGTCGTCAATCTGCCGAGGGTGGTATTCCAAGGGTGGCTCCACCGAAACTGGCGTCCCGGCTTCACAGCCTCCCACCTATCCTCTACACGACAAACCAACGAACAATGTCAAGCTGTAGTAAAGGTTCACGGGGTCTTTCCGTCCTTCCGCGGGTAATTCGCATCTTCACGAATAATACAATTTCACCGAGTCTATGGTTGAGACAGCGCCCAAGTCGTTACGCCATTCGTGCAGGTCGGAACTTACCCGACAAGGAATTTCGCTACCTTAGGACCGTTATAGTTACGGCCGCCGTTTACTGGGGCTTAGGTTCACAGCTTCGCCCGAAGGCTAACCGCTCCCCGTAACCTTCCAGCACCGGGCAGGCGTCAGACCCTATACGTCGTCTTACGACTTAGCAGAGTCCTGTGTTTTTAGTAAACAGTCGCTTGGGCCGTTTCACTGCGACCCCAGGCCGCTCACACCGCGAAGGTGATCACAGTCCAGGGTGATCCTTCTCCCGAAGTTACGGATCCATTATGCCGAGTTCCTTAACCATAGTTGTCTCGATCGCCTTGGTATTCTCTACCTGCCTACCTGTGTCGGTTTGGGGTACGGGCACCGATAGAACTCCCTAGAGGTTTTTCTTGAAAGCATGGGATCACTGACTTCACTCAATCGCTTCGTCATCAGCTCTCAGGCATGTGTGCGACGGATTTGCCTATCGCACGCCCTACAGCCTTTCACGCGG
>CAVVUM010000005.1:0-125021 GCA_963751505.1 uncultured Coriobacteriia bacterium | reverse complement strand
CTCCGAAGACGAGCGTCGTGCGCGTGTCGCCGAGCGCACAGCGGTGGCAATCACCGATATGGTCGGAGAGCTCCTCCAGCGACGCGCACCCGAGGTCAGACACGACCCACCTACATCCAGTTCGTGACCTCGGCAAGCGGACGGCGCGCGGGCCGTCCGGCCGACTCGGCGGAATACCCGATCGGCAGGATCGCGACGGGCGTGATCGGTGCGGTGATGCCAAGCGCCGTTCGCACCGCGGCCTCGTCGAACGCCCCGATCCAGCAGGAAGCGAGACCGCGATCGACCGCGGCGAGCTGAATCATGAGCACGGCCGCAGCCGTATCCTGGATGCCGTAGAGATCCTCGCCGCGATCGCCGTAGCGGGCGGCGCACGGGCGCGGGTCGAGTGAGACCACGATAACGGCCGGTGCGGCGGTCGCCCAGCGCTGCCTCAGTGCCCCGGCAAGCTGCTGACGCGCCTGCTCGCTGCGAACGACGGTGAAGCGCCAAGGCTGGATGTTGCCGGCTGTCGGTGCGGTGACGGCAGCATCGAGTAGCGCGCGGATGTCGGCGTCGCTCACGTCCTGCTTGCTGCTGAAGTGTCTGACGCTGCGTCGTTTGGCGACGACTTCGGCGAACTCCATCGAGATGCTACCTTTCGGAGGTTCATGAGAGCCCGGCACCCAGCGGGGCCGATGCCTGCCCATTCTAGCCGAGCGACCTGTGCGATGCATGACGGCCGGGCGGCAGGGACAGGAGCGTCGACGTCGAACCCCTCACGATGAGGAGGTGCGCCATGTACGACCGTCACCCGGACGTTTCTGACGAGGATCTCGGGATCAGGGCGTTCCAGGTCAAGAAGGCCAAGGCCGTGGAGCGCGCCATCGAGCGCACGCGCCACGGACTCGGCGAGTCGTGGAAGCAACTCACCGAGAACGAGATCGAGGAGCTCGAGTGGGTGCTCGGCGAGCTGTGGGCCTATGTGGCGCGCGCGAACTGGGAGCATCTCGCCTTCGGTCGGCTCACCATGAGCGACGTCATCAAGATCCTCACGCTCGGCAGCCAGCTGCGCAGACACGCTCGCGCCAGCATCGACATCCTGCACGAGGTCGAGGCGGTCGTCAACGCCGAGAGCGGCGAAGCGTAGCGCCCGCAAACGAGGCGGCGGCGACGCGGCGCACGGCTGAGAGGCCGTGGCGCGCGCTCGGGCGCTGCTAGCCGGCCTGGGCCGCCTTCTTCTTCTCGATCTTCTTCTTGACCTTCTTCAGGCGGAAGAGGTCCTCGCGCGCGCGCTCGTCGAGCGTCTGGCTGATGTAGGAGACCTGCTCGTGCAGCGCCGGGATGGTCACCTGCTCGAGCGCGTTCACGCGCCGGTTGGTCTTGTTGATCTCCTCGCCGAGTCGCTTGAGTCGCGTCTCGATGTCCGCGTACTCGATGATGACGTCGAGGATCTTCTCGAACTTCTCGGCGGTCTCATCGACGCGGGAGGACACGCCCGTGACGGCGTAGCCGCGCGTGAAGGAGCTGCGGATCGGGCTCTCGCCCTTGGTGACGACCGGGACCGCGACGCCCATGATCTTGGTACCGGCCATCTCGACGCTGACCTCGCCTTTCGTGGCGAGCGCCGCCGAGCGAAGCGCCACCGGACCGTCGACCGCCTTGGCCACTGCCAGTGAGTACTGCGCGTCCGCCACGTTCTTCTGGAGGGACTCGGACAGTCGCAAGGTCTCGTCCATCACCGACATGAACTCGATGAGCAGCGCGTCACGCTTCTGCTTGAGCAGGTCCATGCCCTGCTGGGCGAGCGTGATCTGCTGCTTGCGCTCGAGTAGCTCGGCTCGTGTCGGGCGTACTTCCTCCATCGACGCCCCCTAGGCGGTGCGCACTGCCGGCTCGGAATCGGCCTTCTCGCGCTTGTCCGGGTGGTAGCTGTCGATGAAGTCGCGGACGCGCTTGAGCTCGCTCATCGGCAGCCCCGCCATCAGGTCCCAGCCGATGTCGAGCGTCTCCTCGATCGAGCGGCCTTCCTCTCCCTGGCCGACGATGCGTGCCTCGAACTCGTCCGCGAACCGCAGGTACGAGCGGTCGACGTCGGAGAGCGCCTCCTCGCCGACGATCGCGACCAGCTTGCGCAGGTCGCGTCCCTGCGCGTAGGCGGCATAGAGCTGGTTGGCGACCGCGCGGTGGTCGTCGCGCGTCTTGCCCTCGCCGATGCCGAGGTTCATGAGGCGCGACAGGCACGGCAGCGTGTCGATGGGCGGGAAGACGCCGCGCCGGTGCAGCTGCCGCGAGAGCACGATCTGGCCCTCGGTGATGTAGCCGGTGAGGTCGGGGATCGGGTGGGTGATGTCGTCGTCGGGCATGGACAGGATCGGGAGCTGGGTCACGGAGCCCTTGCGGCCCTTGATGCGGCCCGCGCGCTCGTAGATCGTCGAGAGGTCGGTGTACATGTAGCCCGGGAAGCCGCGGCGTCCTGGCACCTCTTCGCGCGCCGTCGAGACCTCGCGCAGCGCCTCGCAGTAGTTCGTCATGTCCGAGAGGACCACGAGCACCTGCAGGTCCTTCTCGAACGCAAGGTACTCGGCGACGGTGAGCGCGCACCGCGGGGTGAGCAGACGCTCGACGGTCGGGTCATCGGCGAGGTTCAGGAAGAAGACGACGCGCTCGAGCGCGCCCGTCTCCTCGAACTGCTGCGTGAAGTAGCTCGCCTCGCGGTGCGTGATACCCATCGCACCGAAGACGATGGCGAACTCCTCGCCCGACTTGACGCGCGCCTGACGGATGATCTGCGCCGCGAGCTCGTTCGCCGGCAGGCCCGAGCCCGAGAAGATCGGCAGCTTCTGGCCGCGCACGAGCGTGTTGAGGCCGTCGATCGCCGAGATGCCGGTCTCGATGAAGTCGGCGGGCTGCTCGCGGGTGTACGGGTTGATCGGCGCGCCCGTGATGTCGAGGCGCGCCTCGGGGATGATCGGTGCGCCGCCATCGATCGGCCGGCCGGTGCCGTTGAGCGTCCTGCCGAGCAGGTCGGGCGAGACGTCGATCTTGGCGACCTCTTCGAGGAAGCGGACCTCGGTCTTGGCGATGTCGATGCCGCGCGTGCCCTCGAAGACCTGGATGACGGCGGTCGTGCCTGAGATCTCGAGCACCTGCCCTGACCGGCGAGAGTCGTCCGGCATCAGGATCGAGACCATCTCGTTGTAGGCCACGTCCTGTACGTCCTGCACGAAGATCAGCGGACCGGTGACGTAGGACAACGTGCGGTAGTCGGTGGCGAGCAGCGAGCCGTGTGCGGTGATCTGAGTCGCGTCGCTCATCGGCCTAGTACACCTCGATTCCGGCGATATCTGCGGCGATCGACTGACAGAGTTCCTGCATACGAGCGATCGCCTCCTCGTGTGGCGTTGTCTTGAGCACCGCGATCTCGTCTCGCAGCGGCAGGTCCATGATCTGGCTGAGCGAGATGCCGCGGTTCAGAGCGCCGCCGGCCGCATCGTGAAACGCCATGACCGTCTTGAGCAGCCAGTACGCCTTCTGCGGCGGGCAGTATGCGTCGACCGCGTCGAACGCGAACTGCTGCAGGAAGTCCTCGCGAAGCATGCGCGCGACCTCGAGGATGACCTTCTCCGACTCCGGCAGAGCGTCCGGCCCGACGAGCTGGACGATCTCCTGGAGCTCGGTCTCCTTCTGCAGGATCGACATCGCACGGTCGCGATACTCGAGCCAGTCGTCGGCGACGTTCTCCTCGTACCAGCCGCGCACCTGGCCGAGGAAGAGCGTGTAGCTCTTCGTCCAGCTGATCGCCGGGAAGTGGCGGCGGTGCGCGAGCGAGGTGTCGAGCGCCCAGAAGGCGCCGGTGACGCGCAGCGAGTTCTGCGTCATCGGCTCCGACATGTCGCCGCCGGCCGGCGAGACTGCGCCGACCATCGTGACCGAGCCGACCCGGCCGTCGTCTTCCGCACCGAGCGGCCGCACGCGACCGGAGCGCTCGTAGAACGCCGCGAGTCGGGTGGCGAGGTAGGCGGGGTAGCCCTCTTCGCCCGGCATCTCCTCGAGTCGGCCCGAGACCTCACGGAGCGCCTCGCCCCAGCGAGACGTCGAGTCGGCCATCATGGCGACGTTGTAGCCCATGTCGCGGTAGAACTCCGCGAGCGTCGCGCCGACGTAGATCGAGGCCTCGCGCGCGGCAACGGGCATGTTCGAGGTGTTGGCGACGAGGATGGTGCGGTCCATCAGGGGCGCGTCGTTACGCGGGTCATCGAGATGCGGGAACTCCGTGAGCACCTCGGTCATCTCGTTGCCGCGCTCGCCGCACCCGATGTAGACGATGATGTCGACGTCGGCCCACTTCGCGAGCGACTGCTGGGTGACCGTCTTGCCGGTCCCGAACCCGCCCGGGATGATCGCGTTGCCACCGAGGGCGATCGGGAAGAACGTGTCGAGGATGCGCATGCCGGTGGTGAACGGCGTCGTGGGGTCGAGCTTGTTGATGTAGGGGCGACCCTCGCGCACCGGCCAGTACTGCGAGAGCTTGACCTCGGTGCCGTCCTCGAGTGTGGCGACGACGTCGTCGACGGTGTACTCCCCGGCCGCGACCACGTTCTTGAACGTGGTCGGCTTGGTGCGCGGCGGAACCATCACCTTGTGCGTGATGGTCTTGCCCTCGGGCACGGTCCCGACGACCGTCCCCGGCCGCGCTTCGTCGCCCGCGGCAACCGTCGGCTCGAACGGCCACTTCTTCGTGCGGTCCAGCGCCGAGGCGACCGTGCCGCGCTCGATGAAGTCGCCACTCTCCTCGGCGATCACGGGAAGCGGTCGCTGCACGCCGTCGTAGATCGACGTGAGCAGCCCGGGTCCGAGCTCGACGAGCAGCGGGCCGTCGGTCGACTCGACGACCTCATCGACCTTCAGGCCCGAGGTGTCCTCGTAGACCTGGATCGTCGCCGTGTCGCCCTCGAGGCGGATGACCTCTCCCATGAGGCCCTCGGCGCCCACGCGCACGATGTCATACATGCGGGCGCCGGTCATGCGCTGTGCGACTACGACCGGGCCGGTGATCTTCAGAATGGTTCCGGAAATCATCTATCCTCGCCTCAGTGTGATGTCGAAGCCGATGGCCCGACGGATGAGCCGGGCTAGGTACGCCCGGTGGTCCTCGCCGAAGGCGAGTTTCTCGCGGATCGGTAGCGAGATGACCAGTGGCCGATAGATCGAGTCGATCTTCTTCTGCGTCCGCTCGTCGATGGCGCTCATCATCTGCTCGTTGACGGCGATGATCCCGCTGGCCTCGTCGTCGAGAAGGCGGTTCAGGCGCTCGCGCACGAACGCGTCGCTCTCGACGATCTCGACGTCGACTCCCGCCAGGCGGAAGCCGTCAGCGGTCTCCGGGTCGGTGAGGACGATGAGCCTATACAAGGATGAGCTCCCTCCTCGTGCGCTCCACCGGGATGCCGACCGCCTTGGACTTCGTGATGATGCGGACGTTGGTCACTTCGTTCTGCTTGCTCCACAGGTAGGCGATCGCGATGCCCACCCCGAGCGGGTCGGTGCCGCCTACGGCGATCACCTTGCGCGTGTAGTAGTCCTCGAGCGCTCGCTCGAACGAAGCGATCGAGTTCGTCTCGAGGTAGTGGACGGCGGCATCCTCGAGGATCTTGCCGTACCGGGTGTTCTTCAAGCCGTCGAGAACCTCGTCGATGTCGCCGAGGCCGATGACCGTCTGGTACAGCTCGAGCCCGACGTCGATGCCACCCTGCAGGAAGTACTGCTCTGCCTGGCCAGGATCGATGCTCTCCCTCGCCGCGCGAAAGACCGTCACCAGATTGGTGATGTCGACCTGCATGCCGAAGATTCGCCGCGCCATCGCGTAGTTCGAGCCGCGCTTCGACAGACGCTTGGTCGCCCACGAGGCGAAGTAGCGGTCGAGCGAGAGCTCCATCTCCGCGAGCTCTCCCGAGCGCTGGTACTCGTGGAAGCCCTCGCGCATCGCGGGGGCCTGCGGCAACTCCCACGTCACGGAGGTGTCGACCACGCCGCGAATGTCCGGCTGCGCGAGCAAGGCCTCGAGATCGGCCGCGCTGAGCGCCCCGACCGGCATCAGCCCCTCGCCGATCTCCTCGTTCGAGAGGTGCACGTGCTTGCCACGGACGATGGTCTTGAGATTGAAGATGTCCCACCGCCCGAGCAGGATCGTGCAGATGTCGCGTGCCTCCAGGTTGATGAACCCGAACGCCTTGCGGTACGTGCGCACCAAGTTGAGTCTGAGCGCTTCGGACACCTCGGCCGCACCCCTGCCCTTGATCAGGGCCTCCTCGAGGTCGGGTCCGTACTCGGTCTGCATGAGCTCCTGGATGAGCTGATGCAGGTCCGTAGTGCTGATCAGCCGCTCCAGCGCGTCGGCACGAAGCAGTCGCGCGCGCATCCCGCGGAGCCGCGCGTTCGCGTACCCGTAGTCCTTCTTGCCGGTGATTGGGGCCGGTCCGCCTGTGGTCGCGGTGGGGCTCATTCGAAGATGATCTCCGCCACGTCCGCCTGTGCGAGGCCGCGCAGCTTGTCGAGACGGTCTTCAAGGGTGTTGCGCCGAAGCACCGTGCCCTTCTCGGTAACGATGATGACGCCGCCGGCCGTCGAGATGTCGGGCCTGATCTCGGCGTCTCTGCCCGCGCTCGGCCAGGTACTGCCGAGCCAGCTCCACGTCCGACGGATCGACGAGCAACTCGAACTCGCCCTCCACGTCGGTCATCGCCTCGTCGGCAAGCGCTCCGAAGACCGCCGGGTAGTCCGAGCGACCCCGCACGCCCGCGAGGCCCGCCAGCGCGTCGTCGAAGACGTCGCGAATCGCGCGCTCCTTGACGGCCGCGACGTGCTTGCGCGCTTCGAGGCGCGCTGAATTCATGTCCTGCGAACTCCGAGCGATCACCGCACGCTCCGCCTCGGCGATGCGCGTGGTGCGCACGTTCTCCGCCTCGCGCTCGGCTTCCTCGCGGATCGACCGCAGCGTGAGCGTGCGCCTCTTCGAGCACCGCTTCGACGTCGCGATCTGCCTGCTCCTGGAGCGCTCTGAAGATGTCTTCGAGTGCCATCTGTTCGGTTCCTTCCGCGTTGCGTGAGGTCGGGGATCGACCGACCGCGACTAGCCGGCGATAAGGATCGCGGAAACGAATCCGAGCAGGACGATAACCTCAGGCAGAGCCTGGAGGGTGATGATCCAGATCGAGACCTCAGGGCGCTCAGCGAGGGTGCCGGCACCTGCGGAGCCGATCTTGGCCTGAGCGTAGCCGGCCGCCAGCGCGGACAAGCCCATCGCGAGACCCGCAGAGAATGCCTTGGCCGCGTATACGCGCCAATCATCCTGACCCGGGAGTCAGCTCTGTTTCTTGGGCGAAGGCCATCGCCGGGAGAAGCATTGCCGAGACAAACGCACTACCAAACACCCACCTTGCAAGCCGCTTTTCGATCATCTGCCCTCTTCACCTCCGGTTTTTGTGAACGGACTGTACTGCTGACCACCGGTCTCATAGAACCCCCTGAAGAACTCCAGGAAGTTGAGACGCATAGCATGGATCGCGGGGCTGAATGCCGCGATGATGAAGTTCAGCGAGTGGAGAACCACGCCGATGAGAACCGCGAGCACGGCCATCGCCGGGGTGCTGGCCATCTCGGCGACGATCTCGTTGATCGCGTCTGCGAAGATCGCGCCCGCCAGACCGACGGCCATGATTCGGATGTAGCTCGCCATCCCTGTGAACGCCTCGAGGGTCTCGATGACACCCATGATGCCGCCGCCCCGCACGGCGAAGACGAACCCGCCGAGCGCGACGATCGCGAACAGGATCTGGCCGCCGATCGCCCACGAGCCGAACTGGCTCGCGACCATCGTGAAGACCACGACGATTCCGATTCCAACGACGAAGGCGAGGATGCCGCCCTTTTCCTGAAGGTGGTGCCGGTTCTTCGTGCGAACGGCATTGATGACCCCGAGGATCAGGCTCAGCACGACGTGCACGACGCCCACGCCGATCGCGATGAGCATGAACGTCTGGACCGACTCGACCCGGTTGAATGGCAGGTTCAGCGGGCCGATCGAGATGGTCTGGATCAAGTTGAAGAACGTCTCGCCGAGCACGTTGCCGAAGAACTCGCCGTAGATGAAGCCGAAGACGATGACCATCGTCGCGGCCGGCCCCAGGATCGAGGTGGCGACCCCCACGAGTTCGTTGTCGCGGAACTTGCGGCGCATCCAGATGACGATGCCGAGCATGATAGAGCCGTAGCCGAAGTCGCCCACGATCATGCCGAAGAACAGCGGGAAGAACAGGAACAGGAAGATCGACGGATCCAGCGTGCCGTAGCGCGGCATGCCGTAGAAGCCGAGCAGCTTCTGGAAGGGCGCCACGCGCGGGTCGTTCTTCATCGCAACCGGCGTCTCGGCGTACTCGGTCTCTTTGATCTCGGTCTGCTGGACGATGATGTCCTGGCTCCAGCGCTCCGCAAGTGACTTCTCGAGCGCCGGCACGTCCTCGACGGGCATCCAGCCGGTTATCACGAACGCGTACTCGGTGCGACCGAACTGGGGAATCGCCTCGATCTCCGCCATCTTGTCGATCAGGACGTCGCGGATCGCGGTGAGCTTCTCGGCCCATGTGTCCGAGAGCTCATCGAGCTGTGCCTTGACGGCCTTGAGGTCGTCGGGCAGCGCCGCCCGGCGGCTCTTCAGCTCGTCGTAGGCGGCGTCGAAGGGCATCCCCTCGAACTCGCTCGGCAGTCGGATCTGGTTGATGTTCTCGACCGCGAGGAACTTGTGGACCGCGTCGGCATACTGGCGGCTGAAGACCACGATCGCAGCGGTGGTGTCCTCGTCGACGTCCGTCGAGACGATCTCGTACTGCTTGTGGCAGATGCGGTCGAACTCCTCTTTGAGCGCATCGATCGCCGACTTGTAGCGGCGCTCGAAGAGCAGGGCCACCGAGTCGTACGCACCGGTGGTCACGATCTGCCGCGCGAGTGGCTGGATCTTCTGCAGGATCGGCTCGTAGCGCGACAGCAGCGCGATCTCGGACTCCATGTCGGTGTGTGCGCTCGCAAGCGAGGCCGTCTTGTCTTCGACCTCGGCGATAACCGTGCATACCTCGTCGGAGAGCCCCGCAGGGTCAAGCTCGAACAAACGCGCGTACTCGCGCTTCACCGCAGCGCGGTCCACGGGGCGGTCACCGCGATCGAGCGCCTTGACGATGGAGCGGACGCGTATCAGCATCTCCTCCATGTCCTCGCACTCGCGCTGCTGCCCCGCGACCACTTCCATGCGGTCGAGCGGGACCTCGCCTGTCGATATCTTCTTCGACAGGTCCTCGATGTGCAGCCGTCCCTGTTCGTGGATCATGCTCACGACGTCGAAGAACAGGCCCTTCGGGCCGATGATCTCGACTCGTGCCATCGGGACTAGCATGTCCTCACACCCCCTCGCGCCTCACACAAGGAACTTCGCGGCTCAGATCCTTACCGCCGACTCGATGACTGTGGAGACGGCGCCCTGCTTCTTGCTCGCGATGACCTGCTCGAGAGCGGCCACTTCGGCCTCCGCATCGGCGCGCACCTCGACCATCTTGCGCTCCATCTCGGCCTTGATCTCGATCTCGCGCTCCTTGGCCTTCGACGTTCGCGTCATCGTGAGCAGCCGACACGAGCCTCACCTGCTCGCGGCGTGCTTCCGCGACGATCTCGTCGGCCTGACGCTTGGCCGCGAGAACGCGCCCGGAGATCTCCATCTCCTTCTCGCGAATCAGGTGTAGCGGCGAGTTGTCGTCGGTCTCGACGGTCTGCTTGTGGAACTCGAGTTCCTCTACGACGTTCTCGTCCACGTGAAGCCCCCTCGACGCGCTGCCAGACGGCCGCGACTGTTGCTGCGGCTTACCGACGGTATTCGGCATGTGGTAGGGGTACTCCTGCCGACCGAAAAGGGGCTTGAGGAAAGCCCGCCCGAGCAGGGGGTCTCTAGCGGTAGACGCGCGGGAGTCTCATGCCGAACGCGCAGGCCACTTCGTAGTTGATCGTGCCGGCGGTCTCGGCCATCTCATCCATCGAGATGCGCTCCGCTCCCTGCTCTCCGACGAGCACGAATTCGTCCCCCCGAGCGGCGGTCACACCGCGCGGCACCTCGACCATGAACTGGTCCATGCACACCCGACCGACCTGCTTGGCCCGCTTGCCCCCGACGAGCACCTCCATGCGGTTCGAGAGCACGCGATGTACCCCGTCGGCGTAGCCGAGCGGCAGGGTGGCCACCTCGGCGGGCGAAGCGGCCTGCCAGGTGAGTCCGTAGGAGACGCCCTCCCCCATCGGCACGCGCTTCACGAGCGTCGTGCGCGCCTTCACCGCCATCGCAGGTCGAAGGTCGATCCGACCGCGGGTGTGCTGCGAAGGGTGCAGCCCGTAGAGCGCGATGCCGCAGCGCACCATGGCGAAGTGACTGTCCGGATACAGGATGGTCGCCGGCGAGTTCGCCGCGTGGACGAGTCCGGGCGAGACGCCCTCGGTGCGCATCCCCTCGAGCGCGTGGCCGAAGCGCTCGAGCTGGCGGTCGACGTCCCAGTCCTGCGGCACGTCGGCGGTCGCGAAGTGCGTGAACGTGCCTTCGAGCCGCAGCGCCGCCCGGCCAGCCAGCCCGGCGGCGAAGCGCGGTGCGTCCTCGGCGCGCACGCCGATGCGGTTCATGCCGGTATCGACCTTCAGGTGGAATGGGGCGACGACGCCGACGCGCGGCCGCAACGCTCTCGAGCGCGTCGGCGAACTCCTCGGTGTAGAGCGTGGGCACGATGCGGTGATCGAGAAGCGTCTCCGGCGGTCGATGGCGGGCGGCTCAGACAGGACCTGGATCGGCGCCGAGAAGCCCGCCTCGCGCAGGGTGAGCGCCTCGTCAACGGTCGCCACCCCGAGGTGCGTCGCGCCCGCCGAGAGCGCTGCTCGCGCGACGGGCACCGCCCCGTGCCCGTAGCCGTCGGCCTTGACGACCGCCATGAACGCGGTGCCCGGAGCAGTCAGCGCCTTGAGCGCGCGCACGTTGTGCGCGATCGCGGAGAGATCGATCTCGGCCCATGCCCAGCGCGCGTCGGTCATCTAGGTGAGCCCTTGGGCGATGGCGCGCACGATATCGGCCTTGCTGATGATGCCGACCAGCCGATCGTCCTCCAGAACGGGCAGCCGCGAGACACCTTGATCGGCAAGGAGCGACGCGACGTCCTCGATCGACGCGGTGCACTCCACCGTCACGGGGTCCGCGCTCATCACGTCGCGTACGGTCGCGGCGACCGCCTTCTTGAGCTCGTGCTCGAACTTCACGGTCGACGGCGGGTACATGATGAAGCCGTCGAGCAGGTGGATGTAGGTGGGGTACTCGAGCTTCACGTCGCGCATGATCAGGTCGCCCTCGGTCACGAGACCGATCAGGCGATCGTCCTCGAGGACCGGCAGCGCGCCCACCGAGTTGTCCGCCATGAGCTTGGCCGCGTCGGTCACCTTCTCCGAAGGCCCGATCACGACGGGATCGGCTGTCATGATGTCGCGTGCGGTGAGGTCGGCCATGGGTGCCTCCACGAGCTACTGGGCTTGTGCGAGCAGGTCGGCGAACGCGATCGGCAGGTACTCGGGTACGTCCTCGGCGGTCACGCTCATGACCGTGAGCGCTCGCGCCGCGTGCTCGCCCGCCAGGCCGTGGAGGTGAGCGCCGAGTCCGGCGGCCTCGAACGGCGAGAGCCCCTGGGCGAGAAGCGCCCCTATCACCCCGGCCAGCACGTCACCGGCGCCAGCGGTTGCGAGGGCCGGGGTGCCGGCGGTCACGATCAGCTGGCGACCCGGTTCGCTCACGACGGTTCCGGCGCCCTTGAGCGCGACCACGCGGCCTTCGCGCGCGAGCCTCGCGGACGAGGATACCCTATCGGCCTGCACCTCCCGGGCGCTCTGTCCCGAGCAGCCGGGCGAGCTCGCCGGGGTGGGGCGTGAGCACGGCGGGGCCTCGGCGGCGGTCGAGGATCTCCGGCGCGTCGACGAGCGCGTTGAGCGCGTCGGCGTCGACAACCAGCGGCTTGTCGAGACGCTCGATCAGGCGCCTGGCGGTCGCGACCGCGCCGTCGGCAAGCGTCATGCCGGGGCCGAGCACCACCGCGTCGAAGTCGGATGCGAGTTCGAAGACGGCGTCGGCCGCTTCCGCCGAGAAGGTCCGCGTGCGCGCGGCGGGCAGCCCCACCACCGGCACCGCGAGCAGGTGCGCCTGCGCGATCGGCACGATCGGGCGCGGCACCGCGAGCGTCACGTAGCCCGCACCCGAGCGCATCGCCCCGCGGGCGGCGAGCACGGCCGCCCCCGCGAACCGCTGGGAGCCCGCGACGATCAGCAGGCGACCGCGCGAGTTCTTGTGGGCATCGGCGGCAGGCACCGGCAGCAACGCGCCGAGCTGCTCGTGCGTCCAGATCTCCGGCGCCTCGACGTCCTCGGCGATCGAACGCGGAATGCCGATGTCGGCGACCACGACCTCTCCGGCAAGCGAGGCGGCAGGGAAGGTCACGAGCCCGAGCTTCGGGTCGGTGAAGGTCACCGTGAGGTCGGCCTCGATCGCGTCCGGCGAGGCGGCGGCGGAGTCGCAGTCCACACCGGTGGGCAGATCCACCGAGACGAGCGCGCGGCGCTTGGCGTTCGCAGCAGCGCACCAGTCCGGCAGCGGCGCGCGCAGCGGCAGGCCTGCGCCGGTGCCGAGCAGCGCGTCCACCACCACGGCTGCGGCCTGCGAGCTCGTCCGGAGCCGGCGCCCCGGTCGGGCACGCTCCAGCCTCACGCCGGCGTCGATCGCCTGGCGCGCAGCGTCGGCGGCTTCGCCGGCGAGCCGCTCGGGCTCGCGCACCGAGAGTACCTCGACCTCGCGGCCGGCCTCGTGCAGGATGCGCGCGGCGACCCACCCGTCGCCGCCGTTGTTGCCGGGACCGGCGAGGACCAGCACCCGGCCGGTCCGGGAAGCGCTCCTCGATCTCGGTGGCGACCGCGTGCCCCGCGCGCGCCATCAGGTCGCCGAGGGTCGCACCGCCGCCTGGCAACGACCCGCTGCTCGACGCGGCGGGCCTGCTCGGCGGTGATAGCGTGGAGCATCGCGACCTCCCGGATCGTCCTTGGGTTGAGACTACCCCTCCGCAGGCGGCGTGTCCCCGCCTGCCGGCTCGTCGAGCAGCGCACGCGCCTCCTTGAACGACGCCGCGAGCTGGGCCCTGGGATCGAGGCGCTCGTCTTTGCGCGGCCTCGCCTCCTCGGTGATCGCGACCGCCGAGGCGACCGCAGTCGTGTGCGTGAACGAGAGCGAGAGGTGCATCTCGATCACGCCGAGCTCGGCGGCGCGCTGGGCGGCCGCACCGGATAGTCGCGGCACGGGACGACCGTTCGCCTCGCGGACGACCTCGACGTCTGTGAAGCGCATGCCGGCGAACCCGGTTCCGAGCGCCTTGAGCACCGCTTCCTTGGCGGCGAACCTGAGCGCGTAGTGCACCTCCGGCTTCGCCCGCTTCTCGCAGTAGGCGCGCTCCTCTTCCGAGAACAGGCGCTCCTTCAGGCGCGGTCGCCTCGCGAGCGCGTCGCGCATGCGGTCGATCTCGACGATGTCGACGCCCAGCCCGGTGATCATCGGCGCTACTCCACCGTCACGGACTTGGCGAGGTTGCGCGGCTGATCGACGTTGCAGCCCCGCTTCTTTGCGATGTGGTACGCGAGCATCTGAAGCGGCACGCTCGCCGGGATCGCCGACAGCACCTCGCTCACGGCGGGAATCGTGAGCACGTGCTCGGCATGCTGGCCGATCTCGGCATCGCCCGCGGTCGCCACCGCGATCACCTGACCGCCGCGCGCGCGCACCTCCTGTATGTTGCTCACGACCTTCTCGTAGGTGTGCCCCTGGGTCGCGACGACCACCACGGGCACCTCCTCGGTGATGAGCGCGATGGGCCCGTGCTTCATCTCACCTGCGGCGTACGCCTCGGCGTGGATGTAGCTGATCTCCTTGAGCTTGAGCGCGCCCTCCATCGCCACCGGCACGCCCATGCCTCTGCCGAGGAACAGCGAGCTGCACGGCTGCGTGTACTCGGCGGCACAGGCCTCGAGGTCGGTGGGGTCGGCGAGTATCGCCTCGACCATCTCGGGCACGGTGTTGAGCTCGGCCCAGTAGCGTTCGACGCGCTCTTGGGCGAGCGTGCCCTTGGCCTGCGCGAGCTTGAGCGCCAGCACCGTGAGCGCCGCGATCTGCGCGGTGTAGGTCTTGGTGGCCGCGACACCGATCTCCGGACCCGCGTGCGTGTAGATGACGCCGTCGGACTCGCGGGTCACGCGACTGCCGACGACGTTCGTGATCGCGATGACCTTGGCGCCCCGCTCGCGAGCTTCGCGCACGCCGGCAAGCGTGTCGGCGGTCTCCCCGGACTGGGTGATGGCAACCACGAGCGTGTCGTCATCGACGATGGGGTCGTTGTAGCGGAACTCGCTCGACACCTGCACCTCGACCGGGATGCGCGCCCACTGCTCGATCAGCTGCTTGGCGACCAGCCCGGCGTGGTAACTCGTGCCGCACGCGATGATGAAGACCCGGCCGATGCCGACCACCTGCTCGGGTGACATGGCGAGCTCCGAGAGCTGGATCTCGCCGTCGACCATACGCCCGCGCAACGTGTCGCGCAGCGCCTTGGGCTGCTCGATGTATCTCCTTGAGCATGAAGTCCTCGAAGCCGCCCTTCTCGGCAGCGTCGAGGTCCCACTCGACGTGCATCATCTCGGGCTCCACCTCGGCAAGCGTTCTCGTCGAGGACGTGGATGGCGTCGGCCGAGACCACGGCGATCTCACCGTCGTGCAGCACGACGACCTCGCGCGTGTACTCGAGCACCGCCGGGATGTCGCTCGCCACGATGTTCTCGCCCACGCCCGCCCCGATGATGAGCGGCGAGTCCTTGCGCGCTGCGATGATCATGTCGGGGTGATCGAGGTGGGCGATCGCGAGCGCATAGCTGCCGTCAAGCCGCTTGACGGTCTTGGCGACCGCTGCGGGCAAGTCCCCGTCGTAGTACGACTCGACGAGGTGAGCGATCGTCTCCGTGTCGGTCTCCGAGCGCAGGATGTGACCTGCAGCCGCCAGCTGCGCGCGCAGTTCGAGGTAGTTCTCGATGATGCCGTTGTGCACCACCGCGATCCGCCCCGTCGCAGTCGGTGTGGGGATGCGCGTTCTCCTCGCTCGGCTTGCCGTGCGTGGCCCACCGCGTGTGGCCGATCCCGGTCGTGCCTTCGAGCGGCTGCTCGCCGAGCGTGTTCGCGAGGTTGACGAGCTTGCCGAGCCGGCGACGCACGCACAGCTCCTCGTTCTCGATGATGGCGACGCCCGCAGAGTCGTAGCCGCGGTACTCGAGTCTTGCGAGCCCGCCGAGGAGCACTTCCGACGCCTGGCGTGGCCCGACGTATCCGACGATTCCGCACATAGGTGAGGTCCACCCTTCGGTAGGGTCCATTGGG
Source organism: uncultured Coriobacteriia bacterium (assembly GCA_963751505.1). Lineage (GTDB taxonomy): Bacteria > Actinomycetota > Coriobacteriia > Anaerosomatales > PHET01 > CAVVUM01. Next base: position 109,519 of record CAVVUM010000005.1, on the reverse strand, counting down.
TTCGAGAGTCCGTGTCCCGTGAGGCGCGCTGCGGCGATCCGCCGACGACGTGCGCCTTGCCGGGGAGCCCGAGTTCGCTGCCGCTTTGTCCCCGCGGTCACCCGCGGGCTTTGTCGAGCAGCGTCACGACCCTCGGTGGGCCGGGGGGCCATCCGCCGAATGCTTCGATCGACCCCCACCTCGTCAACCGGCGTGCGCTCGTGCGCTCTGGCGTCATCTCCAACGACGCCTCACCGGTTCTGGCGCTTGCGGTGCATCTCGTCTTCTGCCGGGCCAACCCCCTTTCAGCGCAGACACCGCCCTTCTCGCCGATTGTAGCAGCGGAGCCAGGGGCGGGACGTGACGGGTCGGTGACGCTCAGTGCCCTGCCTACTCGCTCGCCCAGCGAGCCACCTCGAGGCAGCCGAGATAGGCGCCCTGAGCATCGCGAAGGGCGAGGTAGCGCACGTCGACCTGACGCTCGTCCTTCGCTTCGAGGAAGACCGCCTCGTCGCGCCATCCGCTCGCAAACTCCGAGAGCATCCGCTCGATTCCGGGACGGCTCGCAGGACCGTGGCAGTCCAAGCACGTGCTCGCCGAGACACGACTCCGGACGCGAGAAGATGCGGTACTCGGAGAAGTAGCGGACGATGCCCTCGGCATCGACGAAGGTCACGTCGGCCGGGAATGCCGAGAACGCCGCGGCGAGTTCGAGCGCGCCCAGAGGACCCGTTGGCGAACTCCACTCGTGTCTCGCCCATCGCTCGCTCCCCTGTCGTATCGGCTCAGCCCAGTTCGGTCCGCACCACGGCGGCCACACGGTCTACCACGGCGCGGGCCTGCCCCTCATCGGCGGCCTCGACCATGACCCGCACGAGCGGTTCGGTGCCCGAGGCACGCACGAGGATGCGGCCGCTGTCGCCGAGCTCCGTCTCCGCTTCATGGATCGGCGTCGGCGATCGACGCGCTCACGGCCAGTCCGGCCCTGTCGGCGACGACCACGTTCTCGAGCACCTGCGGGTAGCGCTCCATCACCTTGACGAGCTCGGAGAGCGGCCTGCCGTCCCGCTTGAGAGTGGCCGCAAGCTGCAGCGCGGTCACCAGGCCGTCGCCGGTCGTGTTGTGCTCGAGGAAGATCACGTGCCCCGACTGCTCGCCGCCGAGCGTCGCCTCCATCGCCTGCATCTGCTCGAGCACGTAGCGGTCACCGACCTTCGTCTTCACGAAGCCGATGCCCTGCTCGCGCATGGCGATCTCGAATCCGAGGTTGGCCATGACAGTGGATACGACCACGTTGCCGGCGAGTCGCCCCTCGGCCGCCATGCGAACGGCGCAGATGGCCATGATCTGGTCGCCGTCCACCTCCTCGCCGTTCGCGTCGACCGCGAGCATGCGGTCGGCGTCTCCGTCGTGGGCGATCCCGAAGTCGAAGGAGCCCTCTCTGCACCAGTGCCGAGAGCGGCGCGAGGTCGGTCGACCCGCAGCCCACGTTGATGTCGTCGCCGTTCCAGTCGCAGTTGATCGCCGCGACTGTCGCTCCGAGGCGCTCGAGTGCCAGCGGCGTCGCGACGCTCGCCGCGCCGTGACCGCAGTCGACAGCGATACGCAGCCCGCTCAGGTCGCCGTCGATTGTGGCGCAGGCGTGCGCGACGTAGCGCTCGACCGCGTCCGCGATCGGCTCGGAGCATCCGATGCCCGTGTCGGTGGGGCGCTCCCAGGTGCGCTCGGAAGAGCAGAAGTCCTCGATCTCATCCTCAAGGTCGTCGGGGAGCTTGAAGCCATCACGGCTGAACAGCTTGATGCCGTTGTAGGCCGGCGGGTTGTGGCTCGCGGAGATCACCACGCCGCCATCGACCGCAAGGTCCCTGACCAGGAAGGCGACCGCGGGCGTCGGCACGACGCCGGCAAGCAGCGCATCGGCGCCGCTCGAGGTGATACCCGCGACGAGCGCGGCTTCGAGCATCGTGCCGCTGCGACGCGTGTCCCGGCCCACCACGATGCGGCCTCGCTCGCCGCGCTGCGCCAGGAAGTGGCCTGCCGCCTCGCCGAGACAGAACGCAAGCTCGGGCGTGAGTTCCGTGTTGGCGACCCCTCGCACTCCGTCAGTGCCGAACATCCGAGCGCTCATCCGCGCACCCTCCCATTGACAAGGAACGGGGCTCGCCGATCAATCGGCGAGCCCCGGTTCAGTCCAACTCACAAAGGCGACCGACAGTCCCTAGCGCTTGGAGAACTGCGGGCGCTTGCGGGCCTTCTTCAGGCCGTACTTCTTGCGCTCGACCATACGCGGGTCGCGACGCAGGTAGCCGGCGCGCTTGAGCTCGCCGCGATACTCGTCGCCGGCCTCGAGAAGCGCGCGGGCGATGCCGTGGCGAAGCGCACCGGCCTGGCCGGACACCCCGCCGCCCACGATGGTGGCGACGACGTCGAAGCGGCCGGTGGTCTCGGTGACCTTGAACGGGGTCTGGACGAACGAGACGAGCGCCTCGCGACCGAAGTACTCGAGGGCGCCCTTCTTGTTGATGCTCATCTCGCCGGTGCCCGGCATCAGACGCACGCGCGCCACGGCGTTCTTGCGGCGACCGGTACCGAGGTAGACTGCCTTGTTCTCAGCCATGCTTTAGGCCTCCAGGGTGATCTGACGCGGCTTCTGAGCCTCGTGGGGATGCTCGGGGCCGGCGTAGACCTTGAGCTTCCGGTTCATGGCGCGACCGAGGGAGTTCTTCGGCAGCATGCCCTTGACGGCCTTCTCGATGATGCGCTCGGGGTGCTTCTCCAGCATGCGCTGGAACGAGACCTCCTTGAGCCCACCGGGATAGCCGCTGTGGGAGTAGTAGTTCTTGGTGTTCGCCTTGTTGCCGGTCAGGCGGACCTTCTCGGCGTTGATGATGACGACGAAGTCACCGGTGTCGACGTGCGGCGTGTAGACCGGCTTGCGCTTGCCCTTGAGAATCTGGGCGACCTCGCTCGCAAGGCGGCCAAGCACCATATCCGTAGCGTCGACGAGCAGCCACTCGCGCTCGACTTCGCCCGGCTTGGCGTGGTAGGTCTTCAACGGAGCCTCCAACTGCTGAAAGTACGGTTTGTTCGCGTCACGGGGCTGGCGGAAACGAACCCTGCCATTCTATCGACGCTACCAGGCAGCGTCAATCAATCCACGCACCCGGGCGTGTCTACCCGGCCGGCGGAGCCGCCCCTACGGCCAGCCAGACGTCGTCCGGGTACTCCACGCGCCAGAGCGTGAGCCCGTGTGCGGGGGCCGTCGGGCCGGCCGCCGAGCGCGTACGCGCCGCCAGGACGTCGCCGACCCACGCCGGGGTCCGTCGACCGGCCCCGACCTCGACCAGCGTGCCCACGATGACCCGCACCATCGAGTGGAGGAACGCGTTTCCGACCACCCGCAGCATCAGGCACGACTCGCCAAGGTGCTCCTCGTCGAGCAGCTCGACGGTGTCGACGCGCCGTACCGTGCGCTGGCCGACGGCCGACTCGGTCACGCAGAAGCTGCGGAAGTCGTGCTCGCCCACGAGCAGCGCCGCGGCCTCGCGCATCGCCGACACGTCGAGCTCGCTCGCGACGTGCCACGCGACAGCGAGCGATGAACAGCGGCGGGACGGGTCCGACCGCGATGCGGTAGCGATACTCCCGCGCGGTCGCGTCGAAGCGTGCCGAGAACCCCGGCCGCGCCCTCCGCACCTCGCGCACCGCGATCCCCTCGCCCGCAAGCGCGTTGAGCGAGCGCCTCAGCCGATCGAGGTCCCCGGCCTCCGCGTCGCCGGCCTCGAAGCTCACGACCTGGCCGAGCGCGTGAACGCCCGCGTCGGTGCGACCCGCGCCCACGGTCTCGACCGGGCGCCGCAGGACCGTCGCGAGCGCGGACTCCAGCTGCCCCTGGACGGTGACGAGGCCCGGCTGCCGGGCGAAACCGGCGAACGGCTCGCCGTCATAGGCGACGGTCAGCGCGATCGCTGGCTCAGGCTGCTTGACGTGCGGTTCGTCCATCACGCCTCCGGCTCCTCGTCACAGCAGTATGGCCACAAGGACCGCAGCGGTCACGCCACCGACGAGGGTGACCCAGTCCGCGATGCGCATCACCGGCTGGCGCAGTCGCGTCCGGCCGCGCCCCCGATAGCAGCGGGACTCCATCGCTATGGCCAGATCGTCGGCCCGGCGGAACAGGCGAACGAAGAGCGGCACGAGGACGGGTACCCACGCCCTGGCCCGGGCCACCGGCCCCCCGCTGTCGAAGCGCGCCCCGCGCGCCGTCTGCGCCACGACGATGCGCTCGGCTTCCTCGGCGGTGGTGGGCATGAAGCGCAGCGCGATCGACATCATCATGGCGGCGTCGTCGACCGGGAAACCGAAGCCGGCCGAGCGGCGACATGATCTGCGCGAGCGCGTCGGTGAGCGCGACCGGTGAGGTGGTGAGGGTCACCACCGAGGTGCCGAGGACGAGGAGCAGTATCCGCGCCGCGAAGAACAGGCCGCGCTCGAGGCCTGCGGCATCGACCGCGATCGGGCCAAGCTGCGCGATGGTCTCGCTGCGCTGCGCGGGAAACAGCGCGTTGGCGACCAGCGTGAACGCGAGCAGCCACGCGATGGGACGCAGGCCGCGTGCGGCAAGACCGAGCGGCACGCGGGACAGCGCGACCGCAGCCAGAGCAACGACGGCGACAAGTGCGAGGCCCCACCAGCTCTGGACGGCGAACAGCGCGATGGTGAAGGCGAACGTCACGCCGATCTTCGTGCGCGCATCGAGCCGATGGACCGGCGAGTCGATGCGCACGTACTGGCCGAAGGGAACCGGCACGCTCATCGCGGCCACCCCGCAGCCGCCGCCAACGCCTGCGGCCGCAGCGCGCGGCTCGAGCGTGAAGCCCGCGTCGAAGCCGAACCGCTCGGCGGCCAGACGCTGGGTCTCGAGCACGTCGGGCGCGCGAAGACCCGCCCGGCTCAGTATCTCCGGATCGCGACGCACTGCTGCAGCCGGACCGGACCAGACGACCGCGCCCTCGGACAGCACGACGAGCGCGTCGGCGTCGGCGAGGAACTCCTCCGCAGCGTGCGACACGACGAGGACGCCCGCGCTCCGGCGCTCCGCCAGCAGCAGTTCGCGCACGGCGGTGCGACCCGCCGCGTCGAGCCCCGCGGTGGGCTCGTCCGCGAGCAGGTAGCGCGGGCGCATGGCCAGCACGCCGGCGATAGCGACCCGACGCGCCTCACCACCGGAGAGCGAGAACGGCGATCGGCCCCCGTGCCGAGCGGGATCGAGACCCAACGGACACCAGCGCCTCCTCAGCGCGCTCGGTCGCCTCAGAGGGCGACAGACCGAGGTTGCGCGGCCCGAAGCCGACGTCGTCGAGCACGGTGTCGGCGAACAGCTGGCTCTCGGGGTCTTGGAACACGAGGCCGACCACCCCGCGAGCTCGCGCGGGCACGAGTGGCTCGCCGTCGAGCAGCGACCGCCCCTCGTCCGGCGCCAACAGACCGGCGAGCAGGCGCATGAGCGTCGACTTGCCGGAGCCGGTCGCGCCCACGAGCAGCGTCAGAGCGTCCCGGGCTCGACCGATACCGACACGCGCTGCAGCGCCGGCACGGCGTAGGGACGTCCCCGGCCGTAGGTGTAGCTCACCGCATCCAGTGTCAGCGCCACAGCGCCTCCACCAGGGCCTCCGGTGCGAGATCGCGCGCGAGGGGCGTCGGCGCCCCCGCCTCGCGCAGGTCGCTGAGCGAGTCGTGCGATCGGCGGCAGCTCGAGACCCCAGGAAGCGAGCGACGTCGGCCTCGGCGAGCAGGCCATCGGGCGTGCCTTCGAAGGCGAGCCTGCCGGCATCGAGCACCACCACGCGGTCGGCCGGCAGCGCCTCGGCCACGTCGTGGGTGACCAGCAGGACACCGCGACCCGAAGCACGGACGCGCTCGAGCACGGAGGAGAACTCCTTGCGGCCGGTCGCGTCGATCATCGAGGTCGGCTCGTCGAGGACGAGGTAGCGCGGGCGCATCGCCAGCGCTCCGGCCATCGCAAGCCGCTGCTTCTGGCCACCCGAGAGCATGTGGGGCTCGCGCTGTCCGAGCCCCTCAAGCCCGGTGTCGGCGATGGCCTCATCGACCCGCTCGCGGATCTGGTCGCGCGGCAAGCCGAGGTTCTCGGGGCCGAAGGCGATGTCGTCTTCGACCGACGTGGCGACGATCTGGTCGTCCGGGTGCTGGAACACCATGCCCACCGCCGACCGGACCTCCACGCCGCGCGACTCGTCGCGCGTGTCGATGCCGTCGACGGTCACCGTGCCCGACGACGGGAAGCAGCAGGCCGTTCGTGAGCCTCGCCAGGGTCGACTTCCCGGACCCGTTGGCGCCGAGCACGGCCACCATCTCACCGGGCGCGAGTTCGAGAGTGAGCGATTCGAGCGCAAGCACGCCCTCGGGCGCGTTGCTGTACGCGAAGCTCACCGCTTCGAACCTGATCACGCGCCCTCCTCTCACGCCGGGAGATACAGCAAGGGCCTCCGTCAGGAGGCCCTCACATGGTATCGCTGTCGTGCCCGTCTCCGAGCGCCGACCCCTGCTAGTCGACGAGCTCCATGATCACCATGGGGGCGCCGTCACCCTTGCGCGGGCCAAGCTTCAGGATCCGGGTGTAGCCGCCGTCACGACCCTCGAAGCGTTCTGCTTCCGAGAAGATCTTCGCGACGAGCTCCTTGTCGCCGATAGCGGCGATCGCAAGACGCCGAGAGTGGACGTCGCCCTTCTTGGCCCACGTGATCGTCTTCTCGACGAGCGGACGGACCTCCTTGGCGCGCGCCTCCGTGGTCTTGATTCGGTTGTTGGCGAGCAGCGCACCGGCAAGGCTCTTCAGCATCGCCTTGGTGTGCGACGCGTCCGTGCCGAGTTTGCGGCCCTTCTTCAGGTGTCTCATCTGTACTGGCTTCCTTCAGCTACTGCTTCAGCGACAGAGTCATCTGCTGGAGCTTGTCCTTGACCTCTTCGATCGACTTCGCACCGAAGTTGCGGATGTTGAGCAGGTCCTGCTCGGAGCACTCGGTGAGCTGGCCGATGGTGTTGACACCCTGGCGCTTCAGGCAGTTGTAGGAGCGGACCGAGAGGTCGAGCTCCTCGATCGGCGTGTCGAGCACGCTCTCGCTCTCGTCGACGGCGGCGGCGAAGATGCCGTCATCGGCAAGCACCGACTTCGCCTGCTCCACGAAGAGCATCATGTGCTCGTCGATGACCTGCCCGGCGCGAGCGACTGCGTCGCTCGGGTCGACCGCGCCGTTGGTCTCGACCTCGAGGATCAGCTTGTCGTAGTCGGTGCGCTGACCGACACGCGTGTTCTCCACCATGTAGGTGCAGCGCGAGACCGGTGAGAACAGCGAGTCGACGGTGATGACACCGATCGGGTCGTCACTGCGCTTGTTGCGATCGGCCGACACGTAGCCGCGGCCGACGCTCACGCGAATGCTCATCTCGAGCTTCGCGCCCTTGTTGAGGTTCGCGATCACGTGCTCGGGGTTCACGAGCTCGAACTCCGTGGGCACGTTGAGGTCAGCGCCGGTGACAACGGCGGGGCCGCTGACCGACAGCGTGGCAACGGCGTCGGCGGTACCGATGCCGCTCTCGCGAAAGACCAGGCCCTTCACGTTGAGCACGATGTCGGTGACGTCTTCACGCACGCCCTCGATGGACGCGAACTCGTGCTGGATCCCCTCGACACGGATCGAGGTGGCAGCGGCGCCCTGCAGCGACGAAAGCAGCACGCGGCGCATGCAGTTGCCGAGCGTGTAGCCGAAGCCGCGCTCGAGCGGCTCGACCGCATAGCGTGCAACCCGGTCGTCGATCTGCTCGACCGTGACCTGGGGCCTCATGAACTCAGTCATCAAGCAGCCTCCCTGGCTTCTTGGGTCCGGTTACTTCGAGTACAGCTCGACGATGAGCTGCTCGCGCACCGGCGCGTCGATCATCTCGCGCGTCGGCAGCGACAGGACCTTGCCCTGCAGCTTCTCGATGTCGACCTCGAGCCACCCGGGAACCTCGATCTTCTCGGATGAGATGAGCGAGGTCTTGATGACGAGAAGGTCGCGTGACTTCGGTCCCACCGCAACGACCTCGCCGGGGCGCACCCGGTACGACGGGATGTTCACCCGTCGGCCATTCACGGTGATGTGGTTGTGGCGCACGATCTGGCGTGCCTCGTCGCGAGACTTGGCGAAGCCGAGACGGTACACGACGTTGTCGAGCCGGCTCTCCAGCAGGCGCAGGAGGTTCTCACCCGTGATGCCCTGCTGGCGGCTCGCGATCTTGTAGTAGCCACGGAACTGCTTCTCGAGCAGGCCGTAGATACGCTTGGTTCTCTGCTTCTCGCGAAGCTGCACGCGGTACTCGCTGTCGCGAGGGCGCTTCTTCCCGGCCTGTCCCGGCGGATACGGGCGCTTCTCTACCGGACACTTGTCCATGTAGCACTTGTCACCCTTAAGAAAGAGCTTGATTCCCTCGCGGCGGCACCTGCGGCAGTCCGCCCCGGTGTAACGTGCCATCTCTACTGGATCCCTTCGGAGTTAGACCCGGCGGCGCTTGCGCGGCCGGCAGCCGTTGTGCGGAACGGGCGTGCAGTCCTGGATGCTCGAGATCTCGAGCCCGGCGGCCTGCAGGGAGCGGATCGCGGTCTCACGACCCGAACCCGGCCCCTTCACGAACACGGCGACCTTGCGAAGGCCGTGCTCCTGGGCCATCTTCGCTGCCGCCTCGGCGGCGAGCTGAGCGGCGAACGGCGTCGACTTGCGCGAGCCCTTGAAGCCCACGGTGCCGGCGCTCTGCCAGGAGATCACGTTGCCCGACGGGTCGGTGATGCTCACGATGGTGTTGTTGAACGTGCTCTTGATGTGCGCCTGGCCGACAGCGATGTTCTTGCGCTCGCTGCGCTTCAGCCTCGTGCGGACATTCTTCTTCTTAGCGGCCATGCGTTACTTGCCCTTCTTCTTAGCGCCGATCTGGCGACGCGGACCCTTGCGGGTGCGCGCGTTCGTGTGAGTGCGCTGGCCGCGGACCGGCAGGCCCTTGCGGTGGCGCAGGCCGCGGTAGCAGCCGATCTCCATCAGGCGCTTGATGTTCTGGGCGGTCTCACGGCGGAGGTCACCCTCGACCTTGAGGTTCTTGTCGATGTACTCGCGCAGACGCACGACCTCTTCTTCGGTGAGGTCGCGCACGCGCGTGTCCGGGTTGATGCCGGTCTCGCGCACGATCTGCTGGCTGGTCGTCAGACCGATGCCGAAGATGTAGGTGAGGCCGATCTCGACGCGCTTCTCGCGCGGGAGGTCGACACCTTCAATACGGGCCACGCGTTCCTCCTAGCCCTGGCGCTGCTTGTGGCGCGGGTTGTCACAGATGATGAGAACCCGACCGTGGCGCCGGATAACCTTGCACTTGTCGCACATTCGCTTGACCGAAGGACGTACCTTCATCGTCGAATCTTCCTTTCGGCGTTCAGATCTATCTTCACGCCCAGCCGCAGGCGTGGATTGTCCAATACACGGTTCCGGGAGTGTCCATTACCCGTCGCGAGCACGTCCTACTTGTAGCGATAGGTGATGCGCCCGCGAGTGAGATCGTAGGGCGAGAGCTCGACGACGACCTTGTCTCCGGGCAGGATACGGATGTAGTGCATGCGCATCTTTCCAGAGATGTGCGCGAGGACCTTGTGGCCGTTCTCCAACTCGACGCGAAACATCGCGTTGGGCAAAGGCTCGACCACAGTGCCTTCGAGCTCGATAGCGTCGTCTTTCTTCGTCACGCTCTCCCTTACTCTCCCTCGACGGGCTGAATCCGCAAGTGGATATATTAACGCAGACTCACACCGCGAGTCCAGCGAATCTCCCGATCGCCTATTCGGCGGTCAGAATCACGGGCCCGGCAGCGGTGATCGCGACGGTGTGCTCGAAGTGCGCCGAGAGCGAACCGTCCCGCGTGACCACCGTCCAGCCGTCGGGCAGCGAGTCCACCGCCGCGCCGCCGGCGTTCACCATCGGCTCGATGGCGAACACCATGCCCTCCTCGAGGCGAGGGCCCGCGCCTGCCCGACCGTAGTTCGGCACGTTGGGATCCTCGTGCATCGCGCGTCCGATCCCGTGACCGACGTACTCGCGCACGACCGAGAACCCCGCGCCCTCTGCGGTGCGCTGAACGGCGTTGCCGATGTCGAAGAGCCGGTTGCCCACGACGCACGCCTTGATGCCCTCGGCAAGCGAGCGCTCGGTCACGCTCATGAGCCTGCGCGCCTCATCGGTGATCGTTCCCACGCCGAACGTGCGCGCGTTGTCCCCGAAGTACCCCTCGAAGACAGCCCCAACGTCGACCGAGAGGACATCGCCCTCCTCCAAGCGCGTGCGCTTGGAGGGGATACCGTGCACGACCTGCTCGTTCAGCGACGTGCAGAGCGTCTTGGGGTAGCCGTGGTAGCCGAGGAATGCAGGCACCGCCGGCGTCCTCTCGGATGGCGGTCTCGGCGATCTCGTCGAGCTCACCTGTCGTGACGCCCGGCACGGACCGCCTCCCCTACAAGACGAAGAGCCCGGGCGCTGATGCGCCCGGCCTCTCGCATGGTCTCTAGCTCTGCAGCCGATTTGCGGACGATCACGCTTCTGAACTAACCCTCCAGGGCGCGCTCGACGTCGGCCCACACGATCTCGACCGGCCTGTCGCCGTCGATCGCGTGGAGGACGCCCTTGCCGCCGTAGTAGTCGATGAGCGGAGCCGTGGAGCGCTCGTAGACCTCGAGGCGGTTGCGAACCGTCGCCTCGTTGTCGTCGTCGCGCTGGTACAGCTCGCCGCCGCACACCGTGCAGGTGTCGCCCTCGGCGGCGTTGGTGATGCGACCGCACGCGCGGCACGTGCGCCGTGACGTGAGCCGACCGACGATCACCTCGGGGTCGACGGTGATCGCCACCGCGGCCTCGATCGTCTTGCCGAGCGACTCAAGCTCGGCATCGAGCGCCTCGGCCTGAGCGGTCGTGCGCGGAAAGCCGTCCAAGATGAACCCGGCCTCGGCGTCCGGCTCCGAGAGCCGGGACTTCACCAGGCCGATGACGACGGAGTCAGGAACGAGCTCGCCGGCGTCCATGTAGCGCTTCGCCTCGAGCCCGAGCGGTGTCGCGTTCGCGACGGCCGCGCGCAGGATGTCGCCCGTGGAGATGTGCGGGACCCGGTACGTCTCGATGATCTTCGCCGCCTGCGTGCCCTTGCCGGCACCCGGTGCTCCGAGCAACACGATGTTCATGGCGAGTCCCTCTCCCCGGTTCTACTTGAAGAAGCCGTCGTAGTGGCGCATCTTCAGCTGGCTCTCGACCTGGGTCATCGTCTCAAGCGCGACGCCGACCATGATGAGGATCGAGGTACCGCCGAACTGCTGGACGAGCTGGTTGTTGGTCGCCGTGAACAGGATCTTCGGGACGACGGCGATGACGCCCAGGAACAGCGCGCCGGGCAGCGTGATGCGGTTGAGCACGTTCTCGATGTAGCGCACCGTCGTCGAACCGGGACGCACGCCGGGGATGAAGCCGCCGTTCTTGCGCAGGTTGTCCGCAAGGTCGATCGGGTTGAAGACGAGCGCCGTGTAGAAGTAGGTGAAGAACACGATGAGCACGAACTCCATCGTCCAGTTCACCGGGCCGGACGCCAGCGCGTTCGCGATGTCGGTGACCTGCTGCGGCGGGTTCGGCCACAGCTGAAGGATCTGCGTCGGGAAGAACAGGATCGCGGTCGCGAAGATGATCGGCACGACGTTGGCGCCGTTGATCTTCAGCGGGATGTAGGTGCCGGAGCCGCCGTAGACCTTGCGGCCCACGACCCGCTTCGCGTACTGGACCGGGATGCGCCGCTGCGCGCGCTCCATCGTCACGATCGCGGCGATCGTGAACAGCACGATCACGATCAGCAGGACGCGTGAACAGGCCGCTGCCGAACTGGACAGACTGCACGATCGCGATCGGGAAGCGGGCGACGATGCTCGTGAAGATGAGCAGCGACATGCCGTTGCCGATGCCGCGCTGCGTGATCAGCTCGCCGAACCACATGATGAGCGCGGTGCCGGCGATCAGCGTCACGATGATCACGCAGGTAGGTGAAGGCCGACGGGCGGCGCGCCGGCGACGGCCGTGTTGGAGATCGCCCCAGCCGAGCGGAAGACGGTCAGCAGACCAAGCGCCTGGAGCAGCGCGATGCCGAGCGTCATGTAGCGGGTGGTCTGGGTGATCTTGCGCTGCCCCGACTCGCCCTCCTTCTGCCACCGCTCGATCGTCGGCACCACGCCCTGAAGGAGCTGCATGATGATCGACGATGTGATGTAGGGCATGATGCCGAGCGAGAACACCGCGAACTGCTCGAGCGCACCGCCCGAGAACAGGTTCAGCAGACCGAGCGTGGCGGCGTTGCCGACCGTCTGCTCGATGACCGCGGTGTTGACACCCGGGCACGGGATGAACGAGCCGACCCGGTACAGCGCGATGATGCCGAGCGTGAACAGGATCTTGCGGCGAAGCTCCGGTACGCGAAACGCATTGGCGATAGCGCTTAGCACGTCGTCTCGACCGTCCCTCCCGCGGCCTCGATCTTGGCCTTCGCAGATCCGGAGACTTTGTCGACCTTCACGGTGAGCTTCTTGCCGAGCTCGCCGTCACCCAGCACCTTGACCGGAGTCGAGATGGACTTGATCACGCCGGCAGCGACGAGCGTCTCGCCGTCCACGGTGTCGCCCTCGGCAAACAACGCGTCGAGACGCGAGACGTTGACGACCGCGTACTCGACGCGATTGCGGTTCTTGAAGCCGGGCAGCTTCGGCAGGCGCATCGCCAGCGGAGTCTGTCCACCCTCGAAGCCCGGGCCCTTGGTCCCGCCGGCGCGCTGGCCCTGGCCCTTGTTGCCTCGGCCCGAACGGCCGCCGTGGCCCGAGCCGTGTCCTCGTCCGACCCGCTTGCGCTCCTTCTTGGAGCCGGGGGCCGGGAACAGGTCGTGAATCTGCATCTTTGCGTTGCTCCTTCTATCGCTCGTCCGGTGCTCGCACCGGTGCCGGCCGCTCGCCGCCGGCTGACTGTCTGCAACCAAGGCATCCTATCAGACGCCTGCACCCGGTCCGTGCTTCGGACCGGGCGTCGAGATCGACCTAGAGCTCCTCCACCTCGACGAGATGGCGGACCTTGAACAGCATGCCGCGAACGGCCGGCGTGTCGTCCTTCTCGATCGAGTGGTTGATCCGCTTGAGACCCAGCGCCTTGACGGTGGCCTTCTGGTCGTGCGGGCAGCTGATGGTGCTGCGCACCTGCGTGACCTTCAGCTTCTTGACGGCGGTCTTCTTCGGCATGGCTACTCCTCCCAGCCGTAGATCTGGGCGACCGTCTTGCCGCGACGGCGCGCGACCTCCTCGGCGCTCGAGAGCGAGCGCAGACCCTCGGCGGCAGCCTTCACCATGTTGAGTGCGTTGTCGGTGCCGAGCGACTTGCTGAGCACGTCGGTGATACCCGCGAGCTCGAGCAGCGCACGCACGGGGCCGCCGGCGATGATCCCGGTACCGGGAGCGGCCGGCTTGAGCATCACGCGCCCGGCGCCGAACACGCCGTTGATCGCGTGCGGGATGGTCCCGTTGACCACGGGAACCTTGAACATGTTCTTCTTGGCGTCCTCGATGCCCTTCTTGATGGCGATGGGCACCTCCTGGGACTTGCCCATGCCGACGCCGACGTTGCCGGCACCGTCACCCACGACGACGAGCGCGGTCAGCGCGAAGCGCCGGCCGCCCTTGACGACCTTCGATACGCGGTTGATGTAGACGACCTTCTCCTGGAGCTCTGAAACCTGAGCTTCCCTGCGCGCCATACCCAAACCCTCCTAAAAAGTCAGGCCGGCGCTGCGAGCACCGTCTGCCAGAGCTTTGACCCGGCCGTGATACAGACGGCCGCCACGGTCGAACACGACCTCAGATATGCCCGCCTCGACGGCGCGCTTTCCTACTGCCTCGCCCACGGCCTTGGCGGCGTCGATGTTGGCGCCGGACTTGAGCCCGGCCTCGTTGCTTGCGGCCGCGGCCAGCGTGCGACCGGAGCGGTCGTCGATGACCTGCGCGTAGATGTGCGCGTTCGTGCGGTGCACGCACAGACGCGGGCGCTCGGCCGTGCCGCTGACCTTGCCGCGGACTCGGCGATGGCGCCGGACGAGCGCTGCCTGCTTCGCCTTGAGCTTGTCCATAACCCTTTCGTCTCCTCGTCTCACTCGGCCCGAAACCGGGCCGGCGTCATCGTCGTGCTACTTGGCGGCCTTGCCGAGCTTGCGGCGGACGTACTCGCCCTCGTAGCGAACGCCTTTGCCCTTGTACGGCTCGGGCTTGCGCCACGCGCGGATCTCTGCGGCCACCTGGCCGACGCGCTGCTTGTCGATGCCGCGCACGGTGATCCTCGTGGGCTGCGGCACCTCGAACTCGATGCCGGGCTCCGGCGTCACGAGCACGGGGTGGCTGAACCCGAGCGCCAGCTCGAGATCCTTGCCCTTGAGCGTCGCACGGTAGCCGACGCCGACGATCTCGAGGTTCTTGCTGAAGCCCTCGGACACGCCCGTGACCATGTTGGCCAGACAGGGTGCGCGTCAGGCCGTGCAGCGAGCGCGCCTCTCGGCTGTCGTCAGGGCGGCGAACCACGATCTCATCGCCCTCGAGGCTGATGTCCATCAGCTCGGGGAGCGTCTGGGACAACTCCCCCTTCGGGCCTTTCACGGTGACGGCCGAGCCGTCGATCTTGACCTCGACCCCGGATGGGACCGGGATGGGCTGCTTGCCGATTCGTGACACGGCTTTCGCTCCTTTCCTTCAGTCCTCGTCCGGTTACCAGATGTAGGCGACGACTTCGCCGCCGACGCCCGCCTTGCGAGCGACACGGTCGGTCATGACGCCCCGCGACGTGGAGATGATAGCGATACCGAGACCGCCGAGCACGCGCGGCAGCTCGTCCTTCTTGGCGTACACGCGCAGACCGGGCTTGCTGATGCGGCGCAGACCGGTGATCGTGCGCTCCTTGCGCGGGCCGTACTTCAGCGTGATCTCGAGCACGTCCTGGGGCGACGCCTCGGACACGCGCGTAGTCGACGATGTAGCCCTCCTCCTTGAGGATGCGGGCGAGTTCGACGAGCTTCTTGGACGACGGCATCGTCGTCGAGGGCTTGTACGCCGAGTTCGCGTTGCGCACGCGCGTCAGCATATCGGCGATGGGGTCGGTCATGCTCATGTGAATCCTCCTATGGTCCGGGATGGTCCGCTCCGTGGTTCACGACGACCCGTAGCCGTCGTGCCTCTCGGAGCCGGCCTCCGCCGAGCGTGCAGTGCCTACCAGCTGGCCTTGCGAACGCCGGGGAGCTCGCCACGGCTTGCCATCTCACGCAGGCATACGCGGCACAGTCCGAACTGCCGGTAGTACGAGCGCGGACGCCCGCATCGGCTGCATCGGTTGTGCTGGCGCACGCCGAACTTCGGCTGGCGCTTCGCCTTGGCGATCATCGACTTCTTTGCCACTGCTTACCTCCGTCGTTTCAGGCGGGCACCCGCCCGCCGAACGATGCTTCGTCTATCGCTTGAACGGGAAGCCGAACGCCGCGAGCAGCGCCTTGGCCTCTTCGTCTGTCTCCGCAGTCGTGACGAACGTGATATCCATGCCGCGCACCCGGTCGACCTTGTCGTAGTCGACCTCGGGGAAGATGAGCTGCTCGGTGACGCCCATCGAGTAGTTGCCGCGCCCGTCGAAGCTGTTCGCGGGCAGGCCGCGGAAGTCACGAATGCGCGGAATGGCAGCGCCCAGCAGGCGGTCGAAGAACTCCCACATCCGATCGCCGCGAAGCGTGACCTTGGCGCCGATCGGCATTCCCTGGCGGATCTTGAAGCCTGCGATGGACTTCTTCGCGCGGGTGATCATCGGCTGCTGCCCGGTGATGATGCGCAAGTCCTCGACCGCCGCGTCGAGCTGCTTGACGTCGGCAACGGCAGCGCCGACACCCATGTTCACGACGATCTTGTCGATACGCGGGACCTCGTTGACGTTGGCGTACTCCTGCTGCTCGCGCAGCGCGGGAACCACCTCGTTCCGGTACTTCTCTTTGAGCCTTGGTGCCATCTCGTTCTCTTCCTTCTGTTCGGGGTTCTCAGTGCAGGATTGCTGACCCTGCACCTCCCTCGCCTCGTGGGACGGGGAGCCAGTGTGATGCTGGCGACGCTAGCCGTCGATGTCGTTTCCGCACTTCTTGCACGTACGCACGAGGTTGCCGTCCACGCGCTTGCGGCCGACGCGGGTCGGCTGCGAGCACTTGGTGCAGACGAGCATCAGGTTGCTCACGTGCAGCGGCGCCTCGATCTCGAGGATTCCGCCCTTGGGGTTGCGCTGGGTCGGGCGGGTCGCCTTCTTCACCATGTTCACGCGCTCGACGATCACGCGCTCGTTGTGCGGAAGGGTCGCGAGGACCTTGCCCTCCTTGCCCTTCTCCTTGCCGGCGATGACCTTGACCTTGTCGCCCGTGCGGATGCTCAGCTTTGCCATGAATGCCTCCTTAGAGCACTTCGGGCGCAAGGGACACGATCTTCATATAGCGCCGGTCGCGCAGCTCGCGAGCGACCGGACCGAAGATGCGCGTACCGCGCGGGTTGCCCTGCAGGTCGATGATGACAGCGGCGTTGTCATCGAACCGGATGTAGCTGCCGTCGGAACGACGGATCTCCTTCACGGTGCGAACGACGACGGCGCGCACAACGTCGCCCTTCTTCACCTGGCCGTTAGGAATCGCTTCCTTCACGGCGCACACGATCACGTCGCCCACGCGGGCGTACCGGCGCTTGGAGCCGCCGAGAACTTTGATGCACGCGACCTTGCGCGCACCCGAGTTGTCGGCCACCTTGAGCCGGGTCTCTGCCTGAATCATCGTTTCCTCCGGTTACCTGGTCCGTCAGAGGTGCGCCCGCCACGAGCGGCGCGACGCACATGCGCGGATGGTCGCGTTCCTACTTGGCCCGTTCGACGACCTCAAGCAGACGCCACCGCTTCATCTTCGAAATCGGGCGGGTCTCCATGATCGTGACGGTGTCTCCCACGCCGCAGGTGTTCTCCTCGTCGTGGGCATGAAACTTGGCCGTGCGGGTGATCATCTTGCCGTAGAGCGGGTGCTTCTTGCGCTCCTCCACGGCTACGACGCAGGTCTTGTCGCCGGCGGCCGAAACGACCACACCCTGACGGACCTTGCGACGATTGCGCTCTTCAGTCATGGCTCTCCTCACTCACCTACGAAGCGGCCGCTTCACGCTGAGCGGCGAGCTCACGGGCGCGGACCTCGGTGTGGAGGCGCGCGATGTCCTTCTTGACCGCGGCGATGCGGCCGGTGTTGTCGAGCTGGCCGGTCGCGAGCTGGAACCGCAGGTTGAACAGCTCGGCACGCGTGGCCTTCAGCTTGTCGGCGAGCTCGGTATCGTTGAGCTCGCGGATGTCGGTGTTCTTCATCTAGCCCTCCCCGCCGCTCTCGGCACGGGACACGAACTTCGTCCTGATCGGCAACTTGTGCGCTGCGAGGCGCATGGCCTCCTTGGCGACCTCTTCTGAGACGCCGGCGACCTCGAACATCACCTTGCCGGGCTTGACGACGGCGACCCACTTCTCGGGGTTGCCCTTGCCCGAGCCCATACGGGTCTCGGCCGGCTTCTGAGTGACCGGCTTGTCCGGGAAGATGTTGATCCAGACCTTACCGCCACGCTTCATGTAGCGGGTCATCGCGACACGGGCGGCCTCGATCTGGCGGTTGGTGATCCACGCCGGCTCGAGGGCCTTGAGGCCGTACTCGCCGAAATGGACCTGGGTGCCGCCCTTGGCCTCACCCTTCCAGTTGCTGCCGCGCTGCACCTTGCGGTGCTTCACACGCTTCGGGAGCAGCATCTAGCGCCTCCCTTCGTTCCGACCCTCACGGCGCGGACGCGGGGCACGAGTGCCCTCGATCGCAGGCGTCGGGGGCTTCTGGCCCGGGAGCACCTCTCCGTGGTAGACCCATACCTTCACGCCGATCGCGCCCATGGTGGTGCGGGCATCGGCCGTGCCGTAGTCGATCTTCGCGCGCAGAGTGTGCAGCGGCACGCGGCCTTCGCGATACCACTCGCGACGACCCATCTCCGAACCGCCGAGGCGGCCGGAGCACTGGACGCGGATGCCGAGCGCGCCGCTCTTCATCGAAGATGCGACCGCCTTGCGCATGGCGCGGCGAAACGCGACACGACCCTCGAGCTGCTCGGCGACGGACTGAGCGATCAGCGTCGCGTCAAGCTCGGGGCGCTTGATCTCGACGATGTTGACCGAAACGGGACCGCCGGTGATCTTCTCGAGATCCTTGCGGAGCACGTCGACCTCGGCGCCCTTCTTGCCGATGACGATGCCCGGGCGGGCCGTCCACAGCTCGATGGCGGTCTTGTCGCCCTTGCGCTCGATCTCGACGCGCGACACGGCAGCGCGGCGCAGACGGTTCGCCAAGTAGCGGCGGATGGCCACGTCATTCTCGATCGTCTTCGCATAGTCCTTGCCCGAGTACCAGCGGCTGCGCCAGTTCTCGGTGATTCCCAGACGTATGCCGACGGGGTGGACCTTCTGTCCCATGTGGCGACTACGCCCCCTCTCGCTGCTTGACGATCACGGTGATGTGGCTCGTGCGCTTGTTGATCCGGAAGGCGCGGCCCATGGCTCGCGGCTGGATACGCTTGAGCGTCGGGCCCTCATCGACGAACGTGGCCCCGACGACGAGGTCGTCGGACTTGATCTTGAGGTTCCGCTCCGCGTTGGCCACCGCGCTGTTGAGCGTCTTCTCGACGATCTCGGACGCTGCCCGAGGCGAGAACCTCAAGATGGTGCGGGCCTCGTCCACGGACTTGCCGCGGATGAGGTCGACGACCAGGCGCGCCTTGCGCGGGCTCACACGCTGGAACCGTGCGATAGCTCTGGCTTCCATCCTCTACCTCTTGCCCTTCTTCCGGTCGGCAGCGTGGCCACGGAACGTGCGCGTCGGCGCGAACTCGCCGAGCTTGTGGCCGACCATCGACTCTGTGACGTACACGGGGACGTGCTTGCGGCCGTCGTGCACCGCGATCGTGTGGCCGACCATCTCCGGGAAGATCGTGGAGGTGCGCGACCAAGTCTTGATGACCTTCTTCTCGCCCGTCTCGTTCATCGCGTGGATGCGCTCGAGGAGTCGAGGCTGAACGAACGGCCCTTTCTTGAGGCTGCGGCTCACTAGGTACTCCTCTCGCTACTTCTTGCGCCGACGGATGATGAGGCGGTTGGACGCCTTCTTCTTGCTGCGGGTGCGGTGGCCCTTGGTGGGCACGCCCCACGGAGTGACCGGGTGACGACCGGCGGACTTGTTCTTGCCCTCGCCGCCGCCGTGCGGGTGGTCGACCGGGTTCATCGCGGTACCACGCACGGTCGGGCGCTTGCCGAGGTGGCGGTTGCGGCCGGCCTTGCCGATGGAGATGTTGCTGTGATCCGAGTTGCCGACCTCACCGATGGTCGCGCGACAGGTGATCAGCACGCGGCGCATCTCGGAGCTCGGCATGCGCACGATCGCGTAGCCGCCCTCCTTGCCCATCAGCTGGATCGAGGTACCGGCCGAGCGGGCGAGCGCCGCGCCCTTGCCGGGCTGGAGCTCGACCGCGTGCACGACCGTACCGACGGGGATGTCGGAAAGCGGCAACGCGTTGCCGGGCTTGATGTCAGCACCCGGGCCGTTGACGATCGTGTCGCCGACGCTCAGGCCCTTTGGCGCGAGGATGTAGCGCTTCTCGCCGTCCGCGTAGTGGAGCAGCGCGATGCGGGCCGAGCGGTTCGGGTCGTACTCGATCGTCGCGACCTTGGCCGGCACGCCGTCCTTGTTCCGCTTGAAGTCGATGCGACGATACTGGCGCTTGTGGCCACCGCCCTGGTGCCGCGTGGTGATACGCCCGTTGTTGTTCCGCCCGCCCTTCTTCGGCAGCGGCTCGCACAGCGACTTCTCCGGCTCGGTCCGCGTGATCTCCGCAAAGTCGGAGACCGACTGGAACCGGCGACCCGGTGATGTCGGCTTGTACTTCTTCAGTCCCATCTAGAGCTCCTTCCGTCCGATTGCCGCTTGCGCCCGGGACTAGTGGGCGACGCGACTCCGGACTACCACGGTGCCGGGCGGCTCCATTTCGAGCCGCAAGCGGTCACCTTCGTGGCCCCTGTCCTCGGGGCCGTACCTACACAGCGGGGAACAGGTCGATCGTGTCTCCGGCCTTCAGGGTCACGACGGCCTTCTTCCAGTCGCGCGTCTTGCCTTTCGAGTAGCGGAGACGGCGCGGCTTGCCGGTGACATTCATCGTGTTCACGCTCGTGACGGTCACGCCGAAGATCTCGGAGATGGCCTGAGCGATCTGCGGCTTGCTCGCGGTCTTGGCGACCTCGAACGTGTAGCGGTTCTGGTTGATCAGGTCGTAGGACTTCTCCGACACGATCGGGCGGATGATGATATCGCGGGGATCGTACATTAGGACAGCACCCCCTCGAGCCAGCTCAGAGCCTCGCTCGTGAACAGCACCGACGTATTGTCGACGAGGTCGTAGGTGTTGGCCTCCGAGGCGGTGATGACCCGGGCCTTGGGCAGGTTGCGGAAGGACAGCAGCGAGTTCACGTCATCGTTCGCGACGACCACGGTCACCTTGCCGGTGATGCCGAGGTCCGAGAGCGCCTGCGCGGCCGCCTTGGTCGACGGCTTCTCGAAACCGAACTCCTTGACGACAGCACATCTCCTCGTCGGTGAACTTGGCCGAGAGGGCCGAGCGCATCGCGAGCTTGACGACCTTGTTCGGCACCTTGAACCCGTAGCTGCGCGGATGCGGGCCGAAGACGACGCCACCGCCACGCCACTGAGGCGCGCGGATCGTACCCTGGCGGGCGCGCCCGGTGCCCTTCTGGCGCCACGGCTTCTTGCCACCGCCGCGGATCTCACCGCGGGTACGGGTGCTGTGCGTGCCGGAGCGGCGCGCGGCGAGCTGGCTGCGCACCACCTGGTGCATCGCGAAGGTGTTGGGCTCGACGCCGAACACGGCGTCAGCGAGATCGGCGCTGCCGACCTTCTTCCCCTTCGCGTCTTTGATCTCGATGGATGCCATCTTCTCTACTCCTTGAGGCTTTCGGCGAAAAGCTAGGCCGTGCGGATGGTCAGCAGCGCGCCCTTGGCGCCGGGGACGGCGCCCTTGACGAGCAGCAGGTTCTGCTCGGCGTCGATGCGAACGACGTCGAGGTTGCGGACGGTGACGGTCTCGGAGCCCATGTGGCCCGCCATCTTCTTGCCTCGGAAGATGCGCGAGGGGGTCGCGCACTGGCCGACCGAGCCGGGCTGGCGGTGCGAGTGCGACCCGTGGCCGCCGGGTCCGCCGCTGAAGTTGTGCCGCTTGATGACGCCCGCGAAGCCCTTGCCCTTGCTGACGCCGCTCACGTGCACGGACTTCGACTCAGCGAAGGCCTCGACCGTGATGGTGTCTCCGGCCTTGGCCGAATCGCCCGCATCGAGGCGCACCTCGGCGAGGTGGCGCTTCGCGTCGACGCCGGCCTTCTCGAAGTGGCCGGCCATCGGCTTGTTCACTTTGCGCTCGGCGATGTCGCCGAAGCCGATCTGCATGGCGTCGTAGCCGTCGCGCTTGGTCGTCTTGACCTGCGTGACGACGCAGGGGCCGGCCTCGATGACGGTAACGGGGATCGAGCCTGTCGTCCTCGCTCCACACCTGGGTCATCCCGAGCTTCCTGCCGAGAATGGTGGTGACCATCGTTCGTCCTTACCTGTCGTGCGGTCATGGGACCTGTTGTCGCGCCCTCGTGGCGCCACACCCCAGCGGACCGCGTCCGTCACGGCCGCCCTCGCTCTCGCGCGGACCGCCGATGCTTCCTTCAGCTAGAGCTTGATCTCGATGTCGACGCCGGCCGGCAGGTCGAGACGCATCAGCGAGTCGACCGTCTTGGCGGTGGGCTCGAGGATGTCGATGAGGCGCTTGTGCGTCTTCATCTCGAACTGCTCGCGGCTGTCCTTGTTCACGTGCGGAGAGCGGATGACCGTGTAGACGCTACGGTCGGTCGGCAGCGGGATGGGACCCGACACCTTCGCACCGGTCTTCTGCGCCGTGTCCACGATGAGCTTCGTCGACTGATCGACGATCTCGTGGTCGTAGCCCTTCAGCCGGATCCTGATCTTCTGGTTCGCCAACTCTCTACTCCTCCGTCATCCGGTGCGCCACGTAACGGCACCCGGCCCTAGAAGCCTGCTAAGCGTTTCCGCCGACCTTGCTGACGATCTCCTCAGCAACGGACTTCGGAACCTGCTCGTACGCCTTGAACTGCATGCTGTAGACCGCGCGCCCCTGCGTCTTCGAACGCAGGTCGGTCGAGTAGCCGAACATCTCGGAAAGCGGCACCTTCGCGCGAACGATCTGCGCGTTGCCGCGAGGTTCCATGCTGTCGATATGGCCGCGGCGGCGGTTCAGGTCGCCGATGACATCGCCCATGAAATCCTCGGGCGTGACGACCTCGACCGCCATCATCGGCTCGAGAAGTGCCGGGGAGGCCTTCCTGAGGCCTTCCTTGATCGCCATCGAGCCGGCGATCTTGAACGCCATCTCAGATGAGTCGACCTCGTGATAGCTACCGTCGACGAGCTGAACCTTCACGTCGACGACCGGGAAGCCCGCGAGCACACCGGAGCTGAGCGCCTCCTGGATGCCCTTGTCGACCGACGGGACGTACTCCTTGGGGATCGAGCCGCCGACGATCTTGCTCTCGAACACGTAGCCGGCGCCCGGCTCTTGCGGCACCACGTTGATGACGACGTGGCCGTACTGCCCACGCCCACCCGTCTGCCGCGAGAACTTCATGTCTACGTTGTCGATCTCCTTGGTCGCGGTCTCGCGATACGCGACCTGCGGCTTGCCCACGTTCGCCTCGACCTTGAACTCGCGCAGGAGGCGATCGACGATGACCTCGAGGTGCAACTCGCCCATACCGGCGATGATCGTCTGGCCGGTTTCCGAGTCGGTGTGCACCCGGAAGGTCGGGTCCTCCTCGGCGAGCTTGGCAAGCGCGCCACCGAGCTTGTCCTGCTCGGCCTTCGTCTTCGGCTCGATGGCGATGTCGATGACGGGGTCCGGGAACACCATGGACTCGAGCAGCACGGGGGCGTTCTCGGCACAGAGCGTGTCGCCGGTGGTCGTGTTCTTGAGACCGACGGCCGCCACGATGTCGCCCGCCGAGGCGACCTCGATGTCCTCGCGGTGGTTCGCGTGCATCTGAAGCAGGCGACCGATGCGCTCCTTGTGGCCCTTGGTGCCGTTGAGCACGTAGGAGCCGGAGTTCAGTGTGCCCGAGTAGACGCGGAAGTAGGTGAGCTTGCCGACGTAGGGGTCGGTCATGACCTTGAACGCGAGCGCAGCGAACGGCGCGTTCGGATCAGCGGGACGCTCGACGTCCTCGTCCGTCTTCAGATCGATGCCGTGGATCGCTGCGATGTCGAGCGGAGACGGAAGGAAGTCGATGACCGCATCGAGCAGCGGCTGGACGCCCTTGTTCTTGAACGACGCGCCGCAGACGACCGGCGTCACCGCGTTGGCGATACACGCCTTGCGGAGCGCGACCTTGATCTCGTCGCTCGAGATGCTCTCGTCCTCGAGGAACTTCATCATCAGTTCGTCGTCCTGCTCGGCAGCGGCCTCGACCAGGTCGTGACGGTACAGCTCCGCGTCATCGGCCAGATCGGCCGGGATCTCCCCGACGGTCGGGTTGATGCCCTTGTCGTCCTCGTTGAAGAAGACGGCGTTCATCTCGACGAGGTCGATGATGCCCTCGAACTTGTCCTCCGCGCCGATCGGAAGCTGGAGCGGCACGGGACGGGCGGCGAGCCGGTCCTTCATCATCTGCACGACGTTGTAGAAGTCGGCACCGCTGCGGTCCATCTTGTTGATGTAGGCGATGCGCGGAACGCCGTAGGTGTCGGCCTGGCGCCACACCGTCTCCGACTGCGGCTCCACGCCACCGACCGCGCAGAACACCGCGACGGCACCGTCGAGAACGCGCAGCGACCGCTCGACCTCGACCGTGAAGTCGACGTGGCCGGGCGTGTCGATGATCTGGATGCGGTGGTCTTTCCAGAACGACGTCGTAGCGGCCGAGGTGATGGTGATGCCGCGCTCCTGCTCCTGGACCATCCAGTCCATGGTGGCGGCGCCATCGTGCACCTCGCCGATCTTATGCGTCTTGCCTGTGTAGAAGAGGATGCGCTCGGTCGTCGTCGTCTTGCCCGCATCGATGTGGGCCATGATGCCGATGTTGCGCGTCTTCTCAAGCGGATACTGCTTCGCCATGTGGCTGCTCAGACCTCAGTCTCGTGTAACTCGGACCGGAGTACTCGACTACCAGCGGTAGTGCGAGAACGCACGGTTCGATTCGGCCATCTTGAACAGGTCCTCGCGCTTCTTGACCGACGAGCCCGTGCCGTTGGCGGCATCGAGGATCTCGCCGGCGAGGCGCTCGGTCATCGTCTTCTCGCGACGCTTGCGAGAGAAGCCGACGATCCAGCGGATCGCGAGGGTGGTGGACCGGCGAGAGTTGACCTCGACCGGAACCTGGTAGGTGGCGCCACCGACTCGCTTCGGGCGCACCTCGAGCGTCGGCCGGACGTTGTCCATGGCCTTCTTGAACACCGACAGCGGATCCGAACCGGTCTTCTGCTCGATCTCGTCGAACGCGCCGTAGACGATACGTTCGGCAGTCGACTTCTTGCCGTCGAGCAGCACCTTGTTGATCAGCTGGGTGACGAGCCGGTTGTTGTAGACGCCGTCGGGCATGACCTCGCGCCGAACGGCAGCAGCACGTCTGGGCATCCTCGTAGTCTCCTCTACCTCAAACGAGTGGCGACATGAGCTGCAGGCGCCTGCGCCCGTCAGCTCGATGTTGTCCTTACTTGGGCTTCTTGGCGCCGTAGCGCGAGCGGGCCTGGTTGCGGCCGCCCACGGCGGCGCAGTCGAGCGTGCCGCGGACGATCTTGTAGCGCACACCCGGCAGGTCCTTCACGCGGCCACCACGCACGAGCACGATCGAGTGCTCCTGCAGGTTGTGACCGACGCCCGGGATGTAGGCGGTCACTTCGATCTGGTTCGTGAGACGCACACGGGCGACCTTGCGAAGCGCCGAGTTCGGCTTCTTCGGGGTCGTCGTGTATACGCGCGTGCACACCGCTCGCTTCTGCGGGTTGCCCTTCAGAGCAGGCGTCTTGCTCTTGTCAACGGCCTGCTTGCGGCCCTTGCGAACCAGCTGGTTGATCGTAGGCAACGCTTCAACTCCTTCAATCGTCCGAACTCACTCTCCCGGAGGTGCAGACGCACGGCTCCGAGCATGAAGTCACAAAGAGGAACTCTAACAAGCGCGACGTGGGCTGTCAAACGCCACGCACCCGGGCGTATCTACTCGCCGAGTCAGTCGAACCCGCACTCCCTGCCTGAAGGCGGAGTGCCTCGCCGCTTGAAGCGGCGAGGCACTCCGTTGATCGCTCCTGATGCGGTTCTAGACGAGCAGGTTCACGAGTCCGTGCGTCTCGAGACCCGCGCGGACCTCTTCGACCGCTTTCTGGCCGATGCCCGGCAGGTTGAGCAGGTCGTCCTCGGACTTGCCCTTGAGGTCGGCCACGCTCGTGACGCCCGCCTCGACGAACTTGTTGACCCAGCGGGTCGACACGCCGATCTCTCCCAGCGTGACCGACTCGAGATCGCCGCTGATCTTCTCGGCGGGTGCGGCGATGATCTCCTCGAGCACGATCTCCTCGTCGAACGCATCGCCGATGACTTCGGCTGTCGGGTCGAACGTGACGCCGGTGAATGCAGAGACGTCGATGTCGCCCGCGTCGTCGAAGTCGAAGTCGCCGAAGAGCTCCTCAGGCTGCGGCTCGGGTCGCACCGGCAGCAGCGCCTCGATCTCCTTGAGCTCCTCGGGCGCCCAGTCGGGCAGCGGACCTTCGACCGCGGCGGTTTCGGCCTCGATGTTCTGGCCCTTGTAGGTGAGCTTGACATCCCGGTACCGGCGCATGCCGGTCGCAGCCGGGATGAGCTTGCCGATGATGACGTTCTCCTTGAGGCCGAGCAGCTCGTCTTCCTTGCCCGCGATCGCAGCGTCCGTGAGCACGCGCGTGGTCTCCTGGAATGAGGCCGCCGAGAGGAACGAATCGGTCGCCAGCGAGGCCTTGGTGATGCCGAGCAGCACCGGGTGCCCGTTGGCGGGCTCGCCACCCTCGGCCAGCACGGACTCGTTCGCGGCCATGAACTCGAAGCGGTCCACGAACGCGCCGGGCAGGAAGCCCGCATCGCCGGCCTCGGTGATCGAGATCTTGCGCAGCATCTGCCGTGATATGACCTCGATGTGCTTGTCGTTGATGTCGACACCCTGCGAGCGGTACACGTCCTGGACCTGGTCCACGATGTAGCGCAGCGTCTCGGCGGGGCCCTTGAGGTGCAGCAGATCGTGGGGGTTCACCGAACCCTTTGTGAGCTGCTGGCCAAGCTCGATCTCGGCTCCGTCGACGACACCCGGCATGAGCTGCATGCGCCTCGATACCGAGTAGTCCTTCTCCTCGCCCTCACCGTCGGTGATGAGCAGGTGTCGGGTCTTGTCCTGGTCGTCGATCGTCAGCTTGCCGGCGATGTCAGCGAGCACCGCGAGGCCCTTTGGCTTGCGCGCCTCGAAGAGCTCCGTGACACGCGGGAGGCCGTGCGTGATGTCCTCGCCGGCGACGCCGCCGGTGTGGAACGTCCGCATCGTGAGCTGCGTGCCCGGCTCGCCGATGGACTGGGCGGCGATGATGCCGACCGCGGTGCCGATGTCGACCGGGCGGCTGCTCGCGAGGTCCCAGCCGTAGCATGCCTGGCAGATGCCGTGCTTCGCGTGACACGTCATGACGGTGCGAGCCAGCGACCTCCACCACGCCCTTGTCCGCGATCTCGCGCACTTCCGCGTCGTTGCGCAGGTAGTAGCCGGCCTCGCGAACGATCTCGCCGGTCTCGGCATTGACCGCAGGCTCGAGCAGGCAACGGCCCACGAGGTTGTGGTCGAGGTTGCCGTCGGGCTTGGTGACCGGGAACGTCACGCCTTCCTCGGTGCCGCAGTCGGTCTCGCGAACGATGACGTCTTGCGCGACGTCGACCAGACGGCGGGTCAGATAGCCCGAGTCGGCCGTACGGAGCGCCGTGTCGGCGAGACCCTTGCGGGCGCCGTGGGTCGAGATGAAGTACTCGAGAACCGTGAGGCCTTCTCGGAAGTTCGCCTTGATCGGGCGGTCGATGATGTCGCCCTTCGGGTTCGCCATGAGGCCTCGCATACCGGCCAGCTGGCGAATCTGCTTGATGTTACCTCGCGCACCCGAGTGGGCCATCATGTAGACCGGGTTGAACCGGTCGAAGCCTTCGGCCATCGCGTCACCAACGTCATCGGTGGCGCGGGTCCAGATGTCGACGATCTGGCGGTGGCGCTCGTCGCGCGTGATCAGGCCGCGCTCGTACTGCGACTCGATCTTCTCGACTTCACCATCCGCAGCCGCGAGGATCTTGCCCTTGCTCTCGGGGACCGTCGCGTCGTAGACCGACACGGTGACGCCGGCGCGCGTGGCGTAGTGGAAGCCGAGGCGCTTGATCTCGTCGAGGATCTGGCCCATCTCCGTCGTCGTGTAGCGGACCGAGCAGTCCTCGACGATGCGGCCGATGCCCTTCTTGTCGATCTCGTAGTTCACGAAGGGGTAGTCGTCGGGCAACGAGCGGTTGAATGTGATGCGGCCGACCGTGGTCTCGATGCGCTCGCCTGCCGTGCGCTCGCGCAGCGCGGTCTGTCCGTCCTCGCGATACTCCTCGACGACGTCCTCGGCCAGACGAACGTGGATCTTGGCCTGCAGATCGAGATCGGCGCGGCTGTCGTAGGCGAGCAGGGCGTCGTCGGGGCTCATGAACGAGCGGCCCTCGCCCGGCATGCCCTCGCGGTTGGCCGTGAGGTAGTACAGACCGATGACCATGTCCTGCGTCGGCGTGGTGAGCGGGCGGCCATGGGCCGGGCTCTTGATGTTGTTGGTGGAGAGCATCAGCACGCGCGCCTCTGCCTGCGCTTCTGCCGACAGCGGCAGGTGCACCGCCATCTGGTCGCCGTCGAAGTCGGCGTTGAACGCCGTGCAGACGAGCGGGTGGATGCGGATGGCCTTGCCCTCGACGAGGATCGGCTCGAAGGCCTGGATGCCGAGGCGGTGCAGGGTGGGTGCGCGGTTGAGCATCACCGGGTGGTCCCTGATGACCTCTTCGAGCACGTCCCAGACCACGCCCTTGCCGCGGTCGACGAGGCGCTTGGCGCCTTGATGTTCTGCGCGTGATCGAGATCGACCAGACGCTTCATGACGAACGGCTTGAACAGCTCGAGCGCCATGGCCTTCGGCAGGCCGCACTGGTGGAGCTTGAGCTCCGGGCCGACCACGATGACCGAACGGCCGGAGTAGTCGACGCGCTTGCCGAGCAGGTTCTGACGGAAGCGGCCCTGCTTGCCCTTGAGCATGTCCGAGATCGACTTCAGCGGGCGGTTGCCGGGACCGGTCACGGGGCGGCCGCGGCGGCCGTTGTCGAACAGCGCGTCGACGGCCTCCTGCAGCATGCGCTTCTCGTTGTTGACGATGATCTCGGGCGCGCCGAGGTCGAGCAGCCTCTTCAGGCGGTTGTTCCGGTTGATGACCCGGCGGTACAGGTCGTTGAGGTCGCTCGTCGCGAAACGGCCACCGTCGAGCTGCACCATCGGGCGCAGGTCCGGCGGAATGACCGGGACGGCGTCGAGAATCATCCACTGCGGCTTGTTGAGGCTCTTCTTGAACGAGTCGACGACCTTCAGGCGCTTGATGGCCTTCTGGCGCTTCTGACCCTTGCCGTCGCGGATGAGCGTGCGCAGGTCCTCGCCGAGCAGGTCGAGGTCGATCTGCGCGAGCAGGTCCTTGACGGCCTCGGCGCCCATGCCACCGCGGAAGTAGGTGCCGTAGCGGATCTTCATCTCGCGGTAGAGCGTCTCGTCGTTGACGAGCGACTTCACCGACAGCTTCTGGAACGCGTCGAAGGCCTCGGTGATGAGTGCCTTGCGGTCCGCGTACTCCTCTTCGATGTCCTTGAGGTCGCGGTCTGAGTCCTTCGTGAGCTTCTTGACGCGGTCCTCGACCGAGCGTCTCGTCGGCGACGTCGTCGCCCTCCTCGGGCTCGGCCTCGCCGCGGGCGACGGCCAAGAGGCGGTCACGCTCGACCTCGATCTCGCCGAGCTCCTCGCGCATCTCAGCCTCAAGCTGCTCGATGTCGGCGGTGAGCTCGTCTTTGAGCATCGCGATGTCCGCCTCGCGGTCCTCGTCGTTCACCGAGGTGATGATCGAGGACGCGAAGTAGAGCACCTTCTCCAGGTCCTTGGGGGCGATGTCGAGCAGGTAGCCCATGCGCGACGGGCACGCCCTTGAAGTACCAGATGTGGCTCACGGGAGCGGCGAGCTCGATATGGCCCATGCGCTCGCGGCGCACCTTGGCGCGCGTGACCTCTACGCCACAGCGCTCGCACACGATGCCCTTGAAGCGCACGCGCTTGTACTTGCCGCAGTAGCACTCCCAGTCCTTCGTCGGACCGAAGATCTTCTCGCAGAAGAGTCCGTCCTTCTCCGGCTTGAGGGTTCGATAGTTGATCGTTTCCGGCTTCTTGACCTCGCCGCGAGACCACTGACGGATCTGCTCCGAACTGGCGAGACCGATACGAAGTCGGTCGAAGTTGTTCACATCGACATCGAGCACGCTTACTCCTCCTCGTCCGACGTTGAATCGGACTCGCCGAGGCCGGCCGTGACATCGAGCGCCGAGACGTCCGCCTCGAGCAGCTGCTCGAGCGCGTCGACCGAGTCGATGTCGCCGCCTTCGTCCTCATCGCTGCCGAGATCGAGCCCGTACTCCTCGGCGGTCTTGAAGATGTCCTCGTCCTCTTCCTTGAGCTCGATCTCCTCGCCCGTCTCGCCGATGATCTCGACGTCGAGGCAGAGTGACTGCATCTCCTTGACGAGCACCTTGAACGACTCGGGGATGCCCGGCTCGGGGATGTTCTCGCCCTTGACGATCGCCTCGTACGCCTTGACGCGGCCGAGGATGTCGTCGGACTTGATGGTGAGGATCTCCTGAAGGACGTAGGCGGCGCCGTACGCGTAGAGAGCCCACACCTCCATCTCACCGAAGCGCTGACCGCCGAACTGCGCCTTGCCACCGAGCGGCTGCTGGGTGATGAGCGAGTAGGGGCCGGTCGAGCGAGCGTGGATCTTGTCGTCGACCAGGTGCAGCAGTTTCAGGATGTAGATCTGGCCGACGGTGACCGGCTCGCGGAACGGCTCGCCGGTGCGGCCGTCGAACAGCTGCGTCTTGCCCTGGCGCGACAGGGTCGGGACGAACTCCTGGATCACCTTGCCGCCGAACCGCTTCTTCTGCTTGAGCTCGAGGTTGCGGTTTGCCGACTGGATGACCTCGGAGATCTCCTCTTCGCGAGCGCCGTCGAAGACCGGCGTGGCGATGTGCATGGGCCCGGCGACCGGGTCCTTCTGCTTCGCCTCGTCGCTCCAACCGACCTGCGCTGCCCAGCCGAGGTGCGTCTCGAGCAGCTGCCCGATGTTCATTCGGCTCGGCACGCCGAGCGGGTTGAGGATGATGTCGACCGGCGTGCCGTCGGCCAGGAACGGCATGTCCTCGATCGGCAGGATCTTGGCGATGACGCCCTTGTTGCCGTGACGGCCGGCGAGCTTGTCGCCCTCGTTGATCTTGCGCTTCTGCGCGACGTAGACGCGGACGAGCTCGTTGACGCCGGGCGACAGATCGTCGCCGGCATCGCGGCTGAAGGTGCGGACCGAGATGACGCGACCGGTCTCGCCGTGCGGGACCTTGAGCGACGTGTCTCGGACCTCACGCGCCTTCTCGCCGAAGATGGCGCGAAGGAGCCGCTCCTCAGCCGTGAGCTCGGTCTCGCCCTTCGGCGTGACCTTGCCCACCAGGACGTCGCCCGGGAACACCTCGGCGCCGATGCGGATGATGCCGTCCTCGTCGAGGTTGGCGAGCACGTCCTCACCGACGTTGGGGATCTCGCGGGTGATCTCTTCCGGGCCGAGCTTGGTGTCGCGAGCCTCGACCTCGTACTCCTCGATGTGGATCGAGGTCAGCAGGTCGTCTTTGACGACGCGCTCGGAGATGATGATCGCGTCCTCGTAGTTGTAGCCCTCCCACGGCATGAACGCGACGAGCAGGTTCTGTCCGAGGGCGAGCTCGCCCGACTCGGTCGACGGGCCGTCGGCGAGTACCTGGTCCGCCGTCGACCTTCTCGCCTTCGACGACGAGCGGCCGGTGGTTGATGCAGGTGCCCTGGTTGGAGCGCTGGAACTTGGGCAGGCGGTACTCGTCGAGCGTGCCGTCCTTGGCGCGCACGACGATGGTCTGGCTGTCGACGTTCTCGACGACGCCCGGTCGGCGTGCCGTGACGA
The DNA here is from genome assembly GCA_963751505.1 of uncultured Coriobacteriia bacterium. GTDB lineage: Bacteria > Actinomycetota > Coriobacteriia > Anaerosomatales > PHET01 > CAVVUM01. The sequence goes on along the minus strand of CAVVUM010000005.1, from coordinate 77,953 downwards.
TCTCGCCGGTGTCCTTGGCCGCCCGATGCTCGAGGCCGGTGCCCACGAGCGGCGCGGACGCGCGCATCAGCGGCACCGCCTGGCGCTGCATGTTCGAACCCATGAGCGCACGGTTGGCGTCGTCGTGCTCGAGGAACGGGATGAGCGCGGTCGCCACCGACACCATCTGGCGCGGCGAGACGTCCATGTAGTCGACCTCGGCCGGGATGCGCTCCTCGGGCTCGCCGAACTGCGCGTTGGCGCCCTGGCCCTTGACGCGGCACAGCACGCGCGGGTTGGCGAACTTGCCGGTCTTGGGGTCGAACGGCTCGTTCGCCTGCGCGATGACGTGCCGCTCTTCCTCGTCGGCCGTGAGGTAGTCGATCTCGTCGGTGACCTTGCCCTTGACGACCTTGCGGTACGGCGTCTCGATGAAGCCGTACGGATTGATGCGCGCGAACGTCGCGAGCGAACCGATCAGGCCGATGTTCGGACCTTCAGGCGTCTCGATCGGGCACATGCGGCCGTAGTGGCTCGGATGCACGTCGCGGACCTCGAAGCCCGCGCGCTCGCGGGACAGACCGCCGGGGCCGAGCGCCGAGAGACGGCGCTTGTGCGTGAGACCGGCGACCGGGTTGGTCTGGTCCATGAACTGCGAGAGCTGCGAGGAGCCGAAGAACTCCTTGATGGAGGCGACGATCGGCCGGATGTTGATGAGCGACTGCGGCGTGATCTCGTCCACGTCCTGAGTCGTCATGCGCTCGCGCACGACGCGCTCCATGCGTGCAAGTCCGATCCGGAACTGGTTCTGGATCAGCTCGCCCACGCTGCGGATGCGGCGGTTGCCGAAGTGGTCGATGTCGTCGACCTGGTAGCCGTCGGTCCCCTCCCACAGCCGCACGAGGTAGTGGATCGCCTGCTTGATGTCCTCAGGCGTGAGGGTGGACTGCTCGTCGGGCAGGCGCCACGCCGAGCTTCTTGTTGACCTTGTAGCGGCCGACCTTCGCGAGGTCGTAGCGCTGCGGGTTGAAGAACAGCCCGTCGAGCAGCGCGCGCGCCGACTCGACCGTGGGCGGCTCGCCCGGACGCAGGCGCTTGTAGATCTCGAGCAGCGCCTCTTCGCGCGTCTCGGTGAAGTCGCGCTCGAGCGTGCGCTCGATCGACTCCGAGTTGCCGAACATCTCGAGGATCTCCTCGCGGGTCTCGGCGATGCCGAGCGCCTTGAGCAGCACCGTCGCCGGCTGCTTGCGCTTGCGGTCGACGCGCACGCTCACGATGTCGCGGCGGTCGGTCTCGATCTCGAGCCAGGCGCCGCGCGCAGGGATGACCTTCGCGGTGTAGATGATCTTGTCGCTCGTCTTGTCGAGCTCCTCGGCGTAGTACACGCCGGGAGAGCGCACGAGCTGCGAGACGACGACGCGCTCGGTCCCGTTGATGACGAACGTGCCGCGGTCGGTCATGAGCGGGAAGTCGCCCATGAACACCGACTGCTCCTTCATCTCGCCCGTTTCCTTGTTGATGAAACGGACGTCGACGAAGAGCGGCGCCTGATACGACATGTCCTTCTCTTTGCACTCCTCGACCGAGTACTTCGGCTCGCCGAACTCATGCGCGCCGAACTCCACCGCGAGCGTGCCGGTGAAGTCTTCGATCGGTGAGATGTCCGAGAAGGTCTCGCGCAGGCCCTCATCGAGGAACCACGCGAAGGAGTCTCTCTGTATTGCGATCAGGTTGGGGACTTCGAGTACTTCTGGGATTTTTGCGAAGCTCCTGCGCTCGCGCCGGTCGGAGCTTAGAACGGGGGAACCTTGTCCACGGGGCACCAGGCGATTCCTCCTCCTGAGGACGAAGCGGCCGACAATAGTCGCAAAGTAGTAGGCTAGTCAATAGCCTTGCCGTCGTCAAGACTGGACTTCTTGATTCTTTCGGCGGTCGCACCGTCGAGCGACGAACGCGCCGAGAGGGCCGAGTTCCCGACCACGGGTCCCGACCCTCTCGGCAAGGACCGCCGACGCGTATCGCGCCGGCGGGACAGTACGATGATGCGAGCTACTTGAGGGTGACCGCCGCGCCGGCATCCTCGAGCTTGGTCTTGGCCTCTTCGGCCTTGTCCTTGGCAGCGCCCTCGATGACGGCCTTCGGCGCGCCCTCGACGACGTCCTTGGCCTCCTTCAGGCCCAGGCCGGTGAGCTCGCGAACGACCTTGATGACGGCGATCTTGTTGTCGCCGAAGCCCTCGAGCACGACGTCGAAGGAGTCCTTCTCCTCCTCGGCAGCGGCCTCGCCGCCACCGGCGGCCGGCATTGCACCCATCATGACGGGAGCGGCAGCCGAAACGCCGAAGACGTCCTCGAGCTCCTTGACGAGCTCCGAGAGCTCGAGCGCGGGCATCTGCTTGATTGCTTCGATGATCTCATCCTTGCTGACAGCCATTTCTCTGTTCTCCTTCTCGTTCTTACGCGGCCCGGCACCGTGCCTGGCCACAACGGATGTGCGGCCTGGCGGTTAGGCGGCGGCCTTCTGCTTCGCGATGGCATCGAGCACCGTCGCGAACGCCCGGGCGGGACCGCTGAGTACTCGAACGGTTCCGGTGAGCGGGTTCTGCATGGTTCCGAGCAGCTTTGCGACGAGCTCCTCGCGGGACGGCAGGGTCGCGATCGCCTTGACCTTGGCGGCATCGATCACCTGGCTCTGGACGAATCCGCCCTTCAGTTCGAGGGCCTGGTGCTCCTTCGCGAACGTGCTGAGCGCCTTGGCGGGCGCGACCGGGTCCTCGGCGATGAAGATGAAGGCGGTCGGACCCGCCAGGTACTCGTCCATGTTCGGGAGCGCAAGCTCGCGGATGGCGATCTCGGTGAGCGAGTTCTTGTAGATCTTCACCTCGCCGCCGGCTTCACGGACGGCGACGCGGAGCTGCTGCATCTCCTTGACCGTGAGGCCACGGTAGTCGGCCATGATCACCGCCTCGGAACCGTTGAACCGGTCCTTGATCTCGGCGACGATCTCTTCCTTCAACACTGTTGGCATGTACTTCCCTCCTTTCGTGCACGCGCACGGCCGGCCGAGACCCGCGTGATGCGGGCACTTGGACGGGCCGCGTGAGCGGAGCGGTTGTCCGCCCCGAACAAACAGCGACCCCCGTTGCCGCGAAGGCAGCGGGGGCCGCGAGCAGTTGATTCTGCACGAGCGTCGCGATGAGCGACTCTCTGGCGGCCACCTCGGCAGGCGGAGCGACACGTCACTCCATTAGGCCCGGACCAGCTCCGGGCACCGGCTGTCTTCGGCAGCGGTACGTACGCGCTATGGGATTGTCAACGCGAGGCCGTAGTCTGGACGCCTCGCCCGCCACTGTCAAGCAGCGACGCGCGAGACCCTACGCCTCGAGCAGGTTGCGCACGACGCTCGGGTCGACCTTGATGCCGGGGCCCATGGTGGTCGTGACGGTGATCGACTTGATGTACTTGCCCTTGGCAGGAGGCCGGCTTGGCGCGCAGGATCTCGTCGAGCAGCGCACCGTAGTTCTCGACGAGCGCCTGCGGCTCGAAGGAAGCCCTGCCGACCGCCACGTGCGCGATGCCGAACTTGTCGGCGCGATACTCGACGCGTCCCGCCTTGAGCTCGCCGATGATCTTCGCGACGTCCATCGTGACGGTGCCGAGCTTCGGGTTCGGCATGAGGCCGCGCGGGCCGAGCAGCTTGCCGACCTTGCCGACCTTGCCCATCTGGTCGGGCGTGGCCACGGCGGCGTCGAAATCGAACCAGCCGCCCTGGATCTTGGCGACGAGATCATCGCCGCCGACGACGTCCGCACCGGCGGCCTCGGCCTCGCGGGCCTTGTCGCCCTCGGCGAAGACGACGACACGGACCTCTTTGCCGGTGCCGTTGGGAAGCGAGACCGAACCGCGAACCTGCTGGTCGGCCTGACGAGTGTCGACGCCGAGCCGGAAATGGGCCTCGACGGTCTCGTCGAACTTCGCACTCGCGAGTTCCTTGGCGAGGGTCAGCGCCTCAAGTGGCGTGTAGAGACGCGCCTTGTCGATCTTGCTTGACGCCTCGCGATACTTCTTGCCTGCCTTTGCCATGCTCTTCCTCCTGTGGTCGTTAGCGGACCGCGCGTGGCGGCCCTCCCACTGACGCGGCCCCAGTGGGCCGCGTGACTACCTGACGTTCCATCTGCCTAGTCGGCGACCTCGATGCCCATCGAGCGGGCGGTGCCGGCGATGATCTTCATCGCTGCCTCGACGTCGTTCGCGTTGAGGTCGGGCATCTTGGTCTCCGCGATTTCGCGAAGCTGGTCGCGAGTGACCGTGGCGACCTTGTTACGGTTCGGAGCATCAGAGCCGCTCTCGATCCCGACGGCCTGCTTGAGCAGGACGGCCGCCGGCGGCGTCTTGAGGATGAAGTCGAACGAGCGGTCCTCGTAGACGGTGATCTCCACCGGGATGATGGTGCCGTTCTTGTCCTGCGTGGCGGCGTTGAAGGCCTGGCAGAACTGCATGATGTTGACCTGATGCTGGCCGAGCGCGGGACCGACCGGCGGCGCCGGGTTCGCCTGCGCCGCCCGGGATCTGCAGCTTGATGAAGCCTGCGACCTTCTTCTTGGCCATGAGCCGTTCCTGTCTTCCACCGCGGCCAGCTACCTGCGCCGCGTCATCTGCTCTCTCTATCCCCACGGCCATCGCACGAGAAGCGTCTCGCCCTCCACCGGGCGAGCGTGCCAGCCGATCGGTTCCGCTGTTAGACGCGTGCCACCTGGCCGAACTCCAATTCGACCGGTGTCTCGCGACCGAAGATGGTGACCATCACCTTGACGGTCGACTTGTCCAAGTTGACCTCGGCGATCGTGCCGTCGAACTCGGCGAACGGGCCGGAGGTGACCTTGACGTTCATGCCTTCGACGAAGTCGGTCGTCGTCTTCGCGCGCGGACCTGCCTCGGTCCGCTTCATGATCCGCTTGTACTCGTCCCGCGACAGCGGGACGGGCTTGCCCTGGCTTCCGACGAACCCGGTGACGCCCGGCGTGTTGCGGACGACGTACCAGGACTCGTCGTCAAGCTCCATCTGCACCAGGATGTAGCCGGGGAATACCTTCTTCTCAGAGGTGACCCTACGGCCGCCCTCCTTGATGTCGGTGACCGTCTCGGTCGGGATCTCGACCTCGAAGATCTTCTCCTGCATGCCCATCGACTCGATGCGATGCGTGAGGTTCGTGCGGACCTTGTTCTCGTAGCCCGAGTAGGTATGGATGACGTACCAGCGCTTGGCCATCTACTAGCCGCCGATCTGCCTGATAAGGCGAAGCAGTTGGTAGACCGCCGAGTCGACCACGAACGTGAACGCCACGAAGAAGATGAGGGTGACGACGACAACGACACTCGAGTTCAGGACCTCTTCGCGCCCCGGCCAAACCACACGCCGCATCTCTGAGCGCACGTCGCGGAAGTACTGTGCGAGGCGCGCGATAGGACCCGGCTTCGGCGGAGCCGCGGCCTTGCCCGGCTTGCCGGTCTTGACCGGCTTGCTGTCGCTCTTCGTGGCGTCGTCGTTCGTTGCCTTTGCCATTTCCTCATCCATCCGTGTCCGGTGTCGGCCGCTGCGCACCGACCGTCACCCTCAGCGAACGTCGCGACACTCGTGGTCGCGACGGAGAGAGTCTGGCAGGCCAGGAGGGGCTCGAACCCCCAACATCCGGTTTTGGAGACCGGCGCTCTACCAATTGGAGCTACTGGCCTGCTTCATTCCCACGCACGCGGAGAACTAGCGGGTCTCCTTGTGAAGCGTGTGGGTCTTGCACCACTTGCAGTACTTCTTGAACTCGATGCGCTCAGGATTGTTCTGCTTGCTCTTGTTAGTGGTGTAGTTGCGGCGCTTGCACTCTGTGCACGCCAGCGTCACCAGCGTTCGCATTGGTCCTCCTAGGGCCGCGCCGAACCGATTCGGGCGCAGGCGCGGTAGGGTACTGTAGCACCCTGTTTTCAGCACTGTCAAACAGGCGAATGGCCTGTCACAAAGCGGCGAAACGGGGCCCGGCACTGGGCCGGACCCCGCCTGATTCGTCAGCGTGGAGAGGCTCTACTTCAGGATCTCGATGACACGACCCGAGCCCACCGTGCGGCCACCCTCGCGGATCGCGAAGCGGAGGCCGTCCTCCATGGCGATCGGGTTGATGAGCTCCCCGCGGACTACGACGTTGTCTCCCGGCATGACCATCTCGGTGCCCTCGGGAAGGTGGGCGACACCGGTCACGTCGGTGGTGCGGAAGTAGAACTGCGGACGGTAACCATCGAAGAACGGCGTGTGGCGGCCGCCCTCCTCCTTGGTCAGGATGTAGACCTGGCCGAGGAATTCGGTGTGCGGCGTGACGGAGCCCGGCTTGCACAGGACCTGGCCACGCTCGATCTCGGTGCGGGCGATGCCGCGGAGCAGCACGCCGATGTTGTCGCCGGCCTGAGCCTCGTCGAGCAGCTTGCGGAACATCTCGACGCCGGTGACGACGGTCTTCTTGGTCTCGTCGTGGATGCCCACGATCTCGATCTCGTCGCCCACGTGCACGACGCCACGCTCCACACGACCGGTGGCGACGGTGCCGCGGCCGGTGATGGTGAAGACGTCCTCGATCGCCATGAGGAACGGCTTGTCGATCTCGCGCTCCGGCATCGGGATGTAGGAGTCCACGGCGTCGAGCAACTCGTCGATCTTGCCGACCCACGCCTCGTCGCCCTCGAGGGCCTTGAGCGCGGAGCCAACGATGATCGGGGTGTCATCGCCCGGGAACTCGTACTCGCTCAGGAGCTCGCGGACTTCCATCTCGACGAGCTCGATGAGCTCGGGATCGTCGACCATGTCGGCCTTGTTGAGGAAGACGACGATGTAGGGAACACCGACCTGACGAGCGAGCAGGATGTGCTCACGGGTCTGGGCCATCGGGCCGTCGTTGGCGCCGATAACGAGGATGGCGCCGTCCATCTGCGCCGCACCGGTGATCATGTTCTTGACGTAGTCTGCGTGACCCGGGCAGTCGACGTGTGCGTAGTGACGGGTCTCAGTCTCGTACTCGACGTGCGCGATAGCGATCGTGATACCGCGCTCGCGCTCTTCCGGAGCCTTGTCGATCTGATCGAACGGCGTGAAGTCCGCAAAGCCCTTCTCGGCCTGGCGCTTCGTGATCGCCGCTGTGAGCGTCGTCTTGCCGTGGTCAACGTGGCCGATAGTGCCGATGTTGACATGCGGCTTGGTGCGCTCGAACTTCTGCTTCGCCATGAGTCTCCTCCTTCGGGGACTTCTTTCGACGGAGCCGGCCCCTATGTCCGCCTTACCGTCTGCTCACACCACATCTTCGGTGTCATTCTCGGTCTGCATTGCAAGCGCCGTTGCCGACGCGTAGTGCCATGGTAGCGGTGGCTGGACTCGAACCAGCGACGCCACGGGTATGAACCGTGTGCTCTGACCAGCTGAGCTACACCGCCGCGACATCCGGGTGCCCCGGACGGTCGTTCATGTGTGGAGCCCACAACCGGACTTGAACCGGTGACCTCTTCCTTACCAAGGAAGTGCTCTGCCGACTGAGCTATGTGGGCGCTCGTTCGTTACGCGCACGTGCGTACGCGGTGTTGCTAGATGGTGGGGGCGCCTGGATTCGAACCAGGGTAGGCGTAGCCAACGGGTTTACAGCCCGTCCCCTTTAGCCACTCGGGCACACCCCCACAAAAAAAAGGAACCTCTGTACGCTTTTCAAGTTGCGTGCCGAAGCGAACGCCTCGGCAAAGGCGAAAGGGATAGTACTCCAGCGCTTCTCCGTATGTCAACGACTACCACGGTGCCGGGCGTATCGCTCCCCGGACATCGTGTGCGGTCCGCCGGGGGCGCGATAAAGCGCCCCGGTTGGTGCAGAATGGCACGTGACGGCGAGCGATCGGGGGGAATCGCGGTGGCATTCGCATTGAACCGCAAGAACGCAGAACTGCTCGGCTTCCTTCGCGCGGCCTACATCGGCCTGGTCACCTACCTCGCCCTGGGCGGGCTGGCGTTCCGCCCGACGTGGGGAGCTGCTGCTCTTGCTGTGGCGGCCGCCGCCCTTGCGCTGCTCTCGTTCGAGTTCGGGGTGCTCGTGGGGGCCTGCGCGATCGCGCTGCCCCTGCTCGCGGTGTCTCCGCTCACCGGCATCGTGTTCATCTTCGTCTCATTGGTCGGGCTACGCTACGTGGGCGGCTCGCGCGGCGCCCCGTTCATCTTCCTCACGCTGGGCGTGCTCGGGGCCTACTTTGGCCCAGCGTGGGTGGCGGTCGGCCTTGCAGGCTACACGCTCGGCGCGAAGCGCGGGGCCATCGCGGCAGCGCTCGGATGCGTGACCGCCGGCATCGTTGGCTTCGCGCTTGGTAGCAAGGGATTCGCCCTGGCAGCCGCGAACGGGACCAAGCCACTGCTCGACCTCGGCAAGATGCCCAAAGACCTCTTCGACCCCGCATGGGTGACGCGATCGTGGAGCAGCCTGGGCGAGAAGTCGGTCGAGCGCTTCTACACGTCGTTCGCCGGCATGAGCGGTTGGGGCGTGCTCGCCGCGCAGACCGCGGCGTGGGCGCTCGGCGCAGCGGTGACCGCGATGATCGCGGCCAGGCTCTGGCGTGGCGGCCGGGAGCGGTTCGCACCACTTTCGGCGATCGTAGGCATAGCGATACCGGCGGCCACCGCGCTCGCGCTGCGCTCGTACGGCGGTCCTGCTGCCGACCCAGCAGCAGTCATGACGACGTTCGGTGCCTCGGCAGCCATCGCCGTAGCATGCGGCTATGGCTGGGACCTGTTCTTCCCGGTCGAGACTCCCGCACCCGCGCCGGCAGTCGCGCCAGCGGCAGCAGCGATGAGCACCATGGCCGCAGAGGACGAGGATGTGGACGAGCTTCTACGCCTCATCGCCACCGCCGAGGAGAAGGTGGCGACGCAGTACACCTCGGTCAAGACGGTGCTCATCACCGACATGAAGTCGTTCTCGCACATGACCGAGGAATACGGAAGCGCGCTCACCGCCAAGGCGGTACAACGCCATCGCGACCTCCTTCTGCCCGCGATCCAGCGCCATGGCGGGCAGGGAAAGTCGACGGGCGGCGACGGCATCATTGCTGCGTTCGACGACGCCTCCACGGCGGTCGCGGCGGCGATCGAGATGCAGCAGGTACTCGCCGAGCACAACCGGAACCATCCCTACGAACACGACATGACGGTCCGCATCGGGATCGCGTACGGCGAGGTGGTTCTCGATCGTGGCGGCCGACCGTTCATAGGCAACGCGCTCAATGTGGCCGCACGCATCATGAACCTCGCGGACGGCGGCCAGACGTTCACGACTGCGACCGTGATCGGCCGAGCCGGGCCTGCAGACCCCCACACACTCGCACGGACAGTTCGAGCTGAAGAACATCGACAAGCCGGTCGAGGTCATCGAAGTGCTCTGGTATGAAGACCAGCAACCCGTGGATCCGCGAACGAGAACGACGGGCTGAGGAGGCGCGAGCCGATCGCACGGCAACGAGAGAGGGCCCGGCGCGCGCCGAGCCCTCGTGTGCTCATTGGAGCTGGCGACAGGACTTGAACCCGCAACCTACTGATTACAAATCAGTTGCTCTACCGAATTGAGCTACGCCAGCGAAGCGTCGCTCAGTGTAGACGACCGCGCCGTTCCTCCGCCACACCGTCTAGCACGCGCGGCAGCGCTTGATCTGTGTCTCCATCTTGCGCTTGACCCGTTGCAGGGCGTTGTCTACCGCTTTGGTGTGACGACCGAGGCGCTCCGCGATGTCCTGGTACGAACTGCCCCCCGTGTACAAGCGAAGCACGTCGGCCTCGAACGGTGAGAGCGCCTCCACGACACCGGTCCGGATGAAGTCGGTCTCCCAGGCACCGATGACGATCTCGGCGGGGTCGCACACATCGCGCGCCGCGAGAATGTCGGAGAGCAGGCGCTCCCCGTCGTCATCGGCGGATGACGCGGAGCGCGAAAGGGACACATAGCCGTTGAGCGGAGAGTGCTTGCGTCGCGTCGCCGATTTGACCGCGGTGATGATCTGCCGGGTGACGCACAGCTCCGCGAACGAGTGGAAGCTCGCCTGACGGCCGGGATCGTAGTCGCGAATGGCCTTGAACAGGCCGATCATGCCCTCTTGGATGATGTCGTCGCGGTCCGCGCCGACCAAGTAGTATGACCGCGCTTTGCAGCGGATCAGTCCCCTGTATCGCTTCACCAGCTCGCAGCTCGCGTGCTGGTCCCCCGTCTGTGCGGCCCTTACCAGGGCCACATCGCCGCCGCGCTGTGCAGGCACACGTTGCACGGCAGGCATGTGATCACTCACAGCCACACCCCCTTGTATCGCAAGCCCTTTTGCAGGAGGGGCACCTCCGGCCGCCGGCACGGCGCTGGGCTAATCGCGACCCACAACCGACCCTAGTCCTGCGGGACAGCGGGGTCAAGCGTGGTGGGTATGAAAACACATCATCCGGACGTAGGATTCGATGAGGGTCGGCACGGGATTCTTAGCCGTTCACGGAAGCCGATTCGCGATTCAGCGGTCCTTCGCCTGCTCAGAGTGACCGTTAGCGCGCCGCGGTCCGTTGCCTAGCGCTCACCGCGCGCCCAGCGATCCAGCTCCGCGCGCACGTCGGTAGGGATCCGATCCTCGATCCTGCACGATGCGCTACCGGCCGGCACGCTCTCGCGCCACTCGGCCTCAGTGACCCGGAGGTCGCCGGCGAACTCGGCAGAGGAACGCCTCACTACCCCGCCGCCGAGAACGGTCCACTGGGTCTGCGCGTCGCTCGTCACGACCTCGACGGCATGGCCACCGTCTCGAGCTGAGCGAGCAAGCCCCTCGATCACACTGTCTGCGGTCGTCCCGTGCCGCGAGAACACCACGGTGATGCCGGCGAACCGGTGGGGGACCCCGTCCGAGTGCTGGTTGCCCGCCCCGTCGAAGACGACGGTCGCCTCCCACTCGCCTTGAGCGAACGCGGCGACGTCGGACACGAGCGCCTCTCGCGCCGCAGCGAGGTCGGCATCAGCGAGCTCGCGGTACGGCGGCGTACACCGCACGACGTTGTAGCCATCGACAAGCAGGACCTTCACGAATCCGCTCCCCCGTTGGTGCGCCGCAGCCACTCGTAGGCAAGCGCGGTCGTCGCCTGCGCGACGTTGAGCGACCCGACCTCGCCGGCCTGAGGCAGCCGCACGAGAAAATCGCAGCGCTCGCTGGTCAGCCGCGACAATCCTGTCCCCTCCGAGCCCATCACGAGCACCAGCCGGCCTTCCAGCGGGGCCCGCCAGACCGTCTGCTCGGCACGCTCAGAGGCCCCTGCAACCCAGAACGCCTCCTGCTTGAGTTCGTCTAGGGCCCTCACGAGGTTCGTCACACGTGCTACCGGGATGTGTGCGAGCGCTCCAGCAGCGGCTTTCCATGCCGCGGGCGTGATCGCGGCGCTCCGGCGCTCGGGAACCAGCAGGCCGACCGCACCCACGACCTCCGCGGTGCGCGCCACCGCGCCAAGGTTGCCCGGGTCGGTGACGTGATCGAGGGCGATGATGAGTGCCTGCTCCCTGCCGCTTGCTCGCTCGATCAGGGTCCCCACCGACGTGTAGGCGAACGGCGCCGCCTGCGCAAGCACCCCTTGGTGCGCGCCGCGCTCGCTCAACTCGTCGAGCGTTCGTTTGCGCACGCGCTCGACCCGCACACCCTGCTCGGAAGCCCGCCGCTCGATCTCGATGAGCGCGCGATCCGGACGTGCGCCCTCCGCAATCAGGACCCGCGAGAGCGGCACGTCCGCGCGGAGTGCCTCGATGATGGCGTTTCGTCCCTCGATCACCATGGCTCTAGCCCGAGAAGGTAACGCGAGCGCCCTGCGGCGTGTCCTCCACGTTGAACCCGAGGCGCATCAGCCCGTCGCGGACACCGTCGGCCAGCGCCCAATTGCGCTCGGTCCGTGCGGCTGCGCGCGCGGCAAGGAGCGCCTCCACCGCTGCGCCGGAGTCGCTCCCCGTGTAGCCGGCGAGGTCGGCAGCGAGGATGAGAACCTCCGGGGGATAGGTGCCCTGCTGGTCATCGGCGATCTCGATGCCGAGCACACCGAGCAGCTCGACGACGGTTTGCGCGGCAGCGCCGATCGCTTCCTTGTCCTCGGCGCATAGGTCGACTTGGAACTCCGAGAGGAAGACGTTCGCGGCGCGGGCGAGCTCGAATACCGCGGCAAGCGCACCGGCCGTGTTGAAGTCGTCGTCCATCTCGGCTGCGAACTTCTTGCGAGCGGTGTCGATGTGGAGGTTGAGGCCGCTGCAAGCCTCGGGCGGTGCGCCGGAACCCTGGGCCGCGAGCGTCCCTGCCCAGCGCAGGTTGCGAACCAGATTCGCGAGCCGCTCATAGGCATGAACCGTCTCGTCGAGCCGAGAGTCGGAGAAGTCGAGCGGGCTGCGATAGTGCGTCTGGAGCATGAGGAGCCGGATCACGGGCGTCTCGTGACGGTCGAGCACCTCTTTCAGGAGAAGGAAGTTGCCGAGCGACTTGCTCATCTTCTCGGCGTTGACCTGCAACATACCGCCGTGGAGCCAGTAGCGCGCGAACTCGGTCCCCGTTGCGGCCTCCGACTGCGCCAGTTCGTTCTCATGGTGCGGGAAGATCAGGTCGGCGCCGCCGCCGTGGATGTCGAACGGCAGACCGAGCTCCTCCTCGGACATCACCGAGCACTCGATGTGCCAGCCGGGACGCCCGTCACCCCAGGGGCTCGGCCAGTGCGGCTCGCCCGGCTTGCACGACTTCCAGAGCGCGAAGTCCAAAGGGTCTTGCTTGCGCTCGTCGACCTCGACGCGTGCGCCAGAGTGCATCTCGTCGATGTCCCTGCCGGACAGCTTTCCGTAACCTGGGAAGCTTCGTACCGAGAAGTACACGTCACCGTCGACCACGTAGGCGTTGCCACGCTCGATGAGACGCTCGATCATGCCGATCATCTGCGGAATCGTCTCGGTGGCCTTCGGGCGCACCGTTGGGTCTTCCACGCCGAGTCGGTGCATCGCGTCGATGAATGCAGCCGAGTACTCGGCTGCCACCTCGTGGGCGGGACGGCCCTCTTCGTTCGCACGGTTGATTATCTTGTCGTCGACGTCGGTGATGTTCTGGATGTAGCGGACGTCGTAGCCCTTCCACTCCAGGTAGCGCCTGATGACATCGAACGACAGGAACGTGCGCGCGTTGCCGATGTGGATGTGGTTGTAGACCGTCGGTCCGCAGACGTAGATCGAGACCCTGCCGGCCTCGCGCGGCACGAACTCTTCCTTCTTGCGGTGAAGCGTGTTGTAGACGCGCATCGTTCTCCCTCGTCTGCGTGGTACGAGGCTGTCCCGGCTAGATCTCCCAGTACCCGCCTTCGAATTCGACACCGATCGGCTTCTCGTTCTCGCCCGCCCGACCCGCATCGCCGCTGTCGCGCTGCCGCGGCCCCTTGCAGCTCGCGCGCTATCCCCTCGTCGTGCGTGAGCCGCTGGTCGAGCCTGTCCAGACGGCGGGTGAGGCACCGGAACATCTCCACGACAGGGTCGGGCAGGTCTTCGTGGTGCAGGTCGACCGCGTCGACGCGCTCGCCCGAGCGGACGACGACGCGCCCCGGCACGCCGACGACCGTGCAGTTCGGCGGCACGTCGTCGATAACGACCGCACCGCCACCCACCTTGCTACCTCGCCCGACCGTGATGTCGCCGAGCACGGATGCGCCGACGCCAACGACCACGCAGTCTTCCAGCGTAGGGTGACGCTTACCGGTCTCCTTGCCTGTTCCGCCGAGGGTGACCCCCTGATACAGCGTGACGTCGTCGCCGATGATGGTGGTCTCGCCGATCACAACGCCCATCCCATGGTCGATGAAGAAGCGCAGGCCGATGGTGGCTCCGGGGTGGATCTCGATTCCGGTCAGCCAGCGTGCGACCTGCGAGAGGAAGCGCGCGAGCCCATGTCGCCGATGGCGCCAGAGCCAGTGGTTCGCGCGATGGGCCCACAGCGCGTGCAGTCCGGGGTAGTTGAACAGCACGCTGAGCGTCGACGTCGCCGCCGGATCGCGCTCGCGCACCGCTCGAATGTCTTCACGAGTGCGGTCAAACATCCCTGAAGCCGCTCGCTTCTCCTCCGCGCCGCAAGCGCACGGCACGATGCAGTTCAACGTCGCCCTAGTCTAGCAGTACGAACGCGCGCTACAGCTGCTCGAGGAGCACGACCGCGTACGCCGCGATCCCCTCTTCCCTCCCGGTGAAGCCGAGGTGCTCCGTGGTAGTCGCCTTGACCCCCAGCGAGCCGGCGGGCACACCGAGTGCCGCCGCCAAGCGCTCCCGCATCAGATTGCGGTGCGGCGCAAGCTTCGGCCGCTCGCAGACGACGACACAGTCCGCGTCGACCAGCGCGAATCCCTTCGCCCTCATCACCTCGGACACCTGCGATAGCAGCACGAGCGAGTCGGCGTCTTTGAACGCAGGGTCGGTATCGGGAAAGAGCTGGCCGACGTCGCCCTCGCGCAATGCCCCGATGATCGCATCCATGAGCGCATGTGCGAGCACATCCGCGTCGGAGTGGCCGGCCAGGCCGACGGGGTGCTCGATATCCACGCCGCCAAGAACGAGCCGCCGACCAGAAGCGAACGCGTGCACGTCATAGCCGAGACCGATTCGCACTATCGGGCACCTTCCTTCCGAGCTGCGAGCAGCGACCCGACGTAGTCGAGGTCATCGGCGACCGTGACCTTCACGTTATCGCGAGGGCCCTCCATCATGAGGACGCGAGCCCCGTAGTGTTCGACGAGCCCCGAGTCATCGGTAGCAACGAAGCCATCGAGGGCCGCCGCCGCCAGAGCATCGTCGATGACCGCACGGCGGAACACCTGCGGCGTCTGGGCGATCCAGTACAACGAGCGGTCCGGCGTGTTGATGACTGTCGCTCCCTCGACGATCTTGAGAGTGTCGTAGGCCGGGTGGCCGATGACCACACCGTCCGCGCCCGAGGAGCGCAGGAGCGCGATCGCCTCGTCCACGACCCCGGGTGACACCAAGGGACGGGCCCCGTCGTGTACCGCGACGACCTCGATGTCGGCGGTCAGCCTCTCCATGCCCGAGGCGACGGATGCTTGGCGTGTCGGGCCCGACGCCGCGTAGAGCACCGGCTTTCTCGAGACCGAGGGGGGCCACGGCGATCGAGTCATACTCGTCCCGCCGTTCGGCGGGACACACGAACACGAGCACATCCACGCTCGCCGCTTCCGCAAGCGCCTTGAGCGCCCACGACGCTACGGGCATCCCCGCGGCCGTCGCCAGCTGCTTGCCGCCAGGGCGCCCAAAGCGCTCCCCGGAGCCTCCGGCGAGAAGAACCGCCGCCGTCCGGGGAGCTTCGCTCATGCAGTGTCCTCCGCGTCCGCCATGGTCGTCGTGTGCGCGTCGGCGTCGGCCGGGCGCGCGAATATCATACGACCTGCCGACGTTTGGAGCACCGAGGTCACTTCGACCACGGCGTCTTCGCCGACGAGCGGCCGACCGTCGGCGACGACCACCATCGTGCCGTCCTCCAGATAGCCGACCCCCTGCCCGGCCTCCTTGCCGGGCTTGGTGACCCGGATCATCACCGTGTCGCCGGGAAGGAACGCCGGCCGTAGGGCCGCCGCCGCTTCGTTGAGGTTCAGCACGCTGATTCCGCGGACGTCCGCGACCTTTGTGAGGTTGTAGTCGACGGTCACGATCGTGGCACGCGTGTCGAAGGCGAGACGCATGAGCTTCTCGTCGACCAGCGCCATGTCGGGATAGTCGACCTCGATCACCTCGATGGCATCCTCGTCGGGCAGCGTCGTGAGCAGGTCGAGGCCGCGACGTCCGCGGGCACGCCGCGTGTCATCAGCCGAGTCGGACAGGGTCTGCAGCTCGGCCAGAACGAACCGCGGGACGCGCGGGGCGCCGGGGATGAAACCGAGGCGTCTCAACTCCACGAAACGCCCGTCGATGACGGCGCTCGTGTCCAGCACAACCAGTCGCTCGGTGGCCGGCATCAGCTCGGGCGGCGCGAGCTTGGGGAAGGCGGCCACGAACTCACGCCGACGCGTGAGCGCGATGCTCACGCCGACGTAGGCTGCTACGACGTATGCGGTGATGCTAACGGCGAGCGCCAGCGGCTGCGGCTCGAGCAGGCGCAAGGGCTGCGATGCGAGGAACGCGACGAGCAGGCCAACGATGAGGCCGACGGTGGCGAGGACGATATCGGCCGCCGCCAACTCGGACAGCCGGACCTCGGCACGCTGCCAGGCCAGGCTCATCTCCCTGCCCACGATGCCGCCGACGACGTACCCGATCGCTGCTCCAAGAATGACGAAGAGAAAGATGACGTAGGAGGGAGCAAGTCCGAGTTGGGTCTGCCAGTCGACGACTCGCGATGCCACGTACCCGCCCAAGAGCCCCGCCGCGACAAACGCGAATCGGGTGATCGCTCGGATCATGGGCTTGGCGTGCGCGGTTCGTGTGCCGCTACGCCCTCACCTCCCTTCCAACGCCGGGGGCTCCGGCGCTCTCACCCAGGTGTATCGGCCTTGAAGCGCGCCGTCTTGACCGCGCTCAGATCGACACGTGCGCCTCTGATGCGGGCGAGCCCGATACTTGACGGCGCGCGCGCGGCGCTCTCCCACCCCGTCGACCGAGTCCAGTTCGCTCGACGCTGGCGCGCGAGATATCGTCTGAGGTTGCCGAAGCGCTCGACGATGCGGCCGACGACGCTGCCGGGCAGCATCGGGATCTGCGCGAGCGCGCGGTAGCCACGCGGCCTAAGGTGCTGCTCGGCGTGGTCGACCGCGTGTGAGCCCCAGCTCCTGCGCTATCGCCTCAGCCTCGAGCAACCGGTCCGGAGGGAGCTCCGACAGCCGCTCGCGCACCTCGGCGATGCGACGCGCGGACGGATCGTCGACGTAGTCGCGGAGTACAAGCGCGTACTGCTCGCTCACTCCGGCGGCAAGCTCGTCTGACTGCATGCGCACGAGCCGACCCTCGGTGCCAAGCCTGAGCGTGAAGCGACCGACCTCGCGCTGGACCCGCCGCACCATCTCGAAGCGGCCGAGGACCTCGGCGACGTCCTCGAGCGTGACGACGTCCTGGAACTCGAGCAGCGTCAGACGCTCGAGCATCTCGTCGAGGCGCTGCCGGTAGTTCTGGAGCGTCTGGATCGCCTGGTTCGCCTTGGCCAGCAGTACCTCGATCTCGTCGAGCGTGACCTTTCGGCCCTGGGTGTAGAGGTTGATGACGTTGCGCCGCTGCGAGATGGATATCACGAGCACCCCGGCCTGGCGGCTGACGCGTTCGGCGGTGCGGTGCCGCATGCCGGTCTCGGCGGTCGGATAGCCCGGGATCCGGCTGCAGGTGCACGTTCGCGCGCAGGATCGTCTCGCAGTCCGCGTCGAGGATGATGGCGCCGTCCATCTTCGCAAGCTCGAACAGACGCTGGGCGTGAACGGCATGTCGATCGTGAACCCGCCGTCGGAGAGCGGCTCGATCTCGGAGAGTCGACCGATCACGATCAGGGCACCCGCGCGGGCCGAGATGAGCATGTCGAGCGCTTCGCGCAGCCGAGTCCCCGGCGCGACCTTCCTGCAGCGCGGCGACCATCAGGTCTTCTGTACTCGTCGCCTTCATCTCCCCCATGCGCCTGCGCCCCTCACCTTCCCTTTGATTCGTGCCCCACCGGCAGCTGCGCGAAACCGCAGCAGCCTACCTACCCGCAGCCGACCGCCCTCAGCGCGTCGGCGATCAGGGACACCTCATCCACCCGTGCGACGGCAGGCGCCCCGCTCCTCGCGGTTCCGCCCGCCAGATGCGACGCATCCCGAGCCCGGCCGCCTCGCGCACGCGTGCGGCCGACTGCGGCACCGGCCGCACGTGCCCTGTCAGCCCGACCTCGCCGAAGGCGGCCACGTCGAGCGGTATCGGCACGTCCCGCAGGCCGAGGCCAACGCGAGCGCGAGCGGCAGATCGACGGCCGGCTCGGACACCCTCATCCCACCGGCGACGGAGACGAAGACGTCGTGCCCGGAGAACGCAAGCCCGCACGGCGCTCGAGCACCGCGAGCACCTGGAGCAAGCCGCGCGGTCTCGATCCCCGTCGCCAGCCGGCGCGGAGCCGGCAGATAGCTCGGGCTCACGAGCGCCTGGATCTCGACGAGGAGCGGTCGGGTGCCCTCCATCGTCAGCCATCACCGCCGATCCGGAGACCGGCTCGCGTGCGCTCGGCAAGGAGCAGCTCGGAGGGTTGAGCCCACCGCCTCGAGCCCGGCCTCCGTCATCTCGAAGATGCCGATTTCGCTCGACGGACCCGAACCGGTTCTTCACGCACGCACGATCCGGAACGCATGGTCCCGGTCGCCCTCGAAGTACAGCACCGCGTCCACCATGTGCTCGAGGACGCGCGGGCCCGCGATCGCTCCCTCTTTGGTGACGTGGCCGACGATCAGTGTGGTGACCCCCTGGTCCTTGGCCATCCGCATGAGCCGGGCGGTGCACGCGCGCACCTGCCCCACGCTCCCGGGCGCGCCGTCGAGGTCAGGGTCGAATGCGGTCTGTATCGAGTCGACGACCAGCACGCCGGGCCGCTCCTCGAGTACGGTCGCCTCGACCGCTTGGATGTCCAGTTCCGGCAGGAGCGTCATGCCGCTCGGATGCCGCGCCAGTCGATCGAGCGCGCGAGCCGACCTGCTGCGGCGACTCCTCGCCGCAGACGTAGAGCACGCTCGTCACCCGTCTGGCCGAGCCGATCGGCCGCCTGCAGCAGCAGCGTGGACTTGCCGATGCCCGGCTCGCCGCCGAGCAGCACGAGCGAGCCGCGCACCAGACCGCCGCCGAGGACGCGATCGAGCTCCGCGATCCCGGTGGAGATCGCGCGTGCCTCGGCCGCGCCGACCTCGGCCAGGTCGTACGACCGGAGCACGGCGCTCGCAACCGCGAGAGGCCCGTGGCCTGCGAGCGCTGACCTCGCGTCTCCTCGACGAACGTGCCGAACTCGCCGCACTCGCGGCAGCGGCCGATCCAGCGCGGCGCCTCGTGCCGCACTGCTGGCAGCGCCACATCGTCCGCGCCTTGTCACCATCGCCTACTCGCCAGCGGCGCCACCGGCGGCCGCACCGCCGCGCCGCGCCCTTGCGAGCGCGGCGCGGCGGCACCGCGCCTCGGGCTCGCGCCGCCTCGCCATTCGCTCGACGGCACCGCTCTTCGCCCTCGCCCTTGCGGAACACGACCTCGCCGTTCTCGACGTAGACCTCGATCACGTCGCCGGCCGGCCATTCGCCTGCAAGGATCTGCTCGGACAGCGGATCCTCCACGAGGCGCTGGATCGCACGGCGAAGCGGCCGCGCGCCCATCGCGGAATCGAAGCCCTCCTTGGCGAGCACGCGTGCGCGCCTCGGCAGGAGCGTGATGCCGACGCCGTGCGGCATAAGCTGGTCGCGCGACCCTCGCCACCATGAGGTCGACGATCGACCCGATCTCTTCGGCATCAAGGTCGTGGAAGACGATGACCTCATCGACGCGGTTGAGGAACTCCGGACGGAACACCTTCTTGAGTTCGCCGGTAACGCGCTCCTTCAGCGTCTCGTAGCGCAAGGCCGCCCTCGGACTCTGCATCGAGAAACCGAGCGCCTTGCCCTTCACGATGTCGCGCGCACCCGATTTGCTCGTCATGATGATGATCGCGTTCTTGAAGTCGACCTTGCGGCCCTGTGCGTCGGTGAGCCGTCCCTCTTCGAGGATCTGCAGCAAGACGTTGAACACGTCCGGATGCGCCTTCTCGATCTCGTCGAACAGCACCACGCGTACGGCTTGCCGCCGGACGTGCTCGGTCAGCTGCCCGCCTTCGTCGAAGCCCACGTAGCCCGGAGGCGAACCGACCAGACGCGAGACCGTGTGCTTCTCCATGTACTCGCTCATGTCGAGCGAGATCAGCGCGTCCTCGCTGCCGAACAGGAACGCCGCCAGCGCCTTTGCGAGCTCGGTCTTGCCGACACCAGAAGGCCCGAGGAAGATGAACGATCCAGCGGGGCGTCGCGGGTCCTTCAGGCCAGCGCGAGTGCGGCGAATCGCCTTGGACACGCGGTAACCGCCTCGTCCTGGCCGACGATGCGCTCGTGGAGCTTGCCTCCATGCCCAGCAGCTTCTGCGGTCTCCTCCTCTGTGAGGCTCGCTGACCGG
Organism: uncultured Coriobacteriia bacterium; assembly: GCA_963751505.1. GTDB lineage: Bacteria > Actinomycetota > Coriobacteriia > Anaerosomatales > PHET01 > CAVVUM01. Next base: position 57,759 of record CAVVUM010000005.1, on the reverse strand, counting down.
GATGCCCGTCCACATCGAGACGACGTCGGCGATCTCCCGCTCGGTGACCTCGACGACCCGCGGGTTATCGGGCTTGCAGCCACTCTTCTTCCATGGCGCGCTTCTCAGCCAGGACCTGCTTCTCCTTGTCGCGCAGCCCGGCCGCCTTCTCGAACTCCTGGGCCTCGATGGCCGCTTCCTTCTCCTGCCGCACCTGCCGCAGCCGGTCATCGACCTCGCGCACGCCCGGAGGCGCGGTCATCATCTTGATGCGCATCTTGGAGCCGGCCTCGTCGACCAGGTCGATGGCCTTGTCGGGCAGGAAGCGGTCGGAGATGTAGCGTTCCGCGAGTGTCGCCGCCGCCTCGAGCGCCGCGTCGGTGATCGAGACGCGGTGATGGGCCTCGTAGCGGTCGCGAAGCCCCGCAGGATCTCGATCGTCTCCTCGACGTCGGCTCGCCCACCATGATCGGCTGGAACCGGCGCTCGAGCGCCGGGTCCTTCTCGACGTACTTGCGGTACTCGTCGAGCGTGGTGGCGCCGATCGTCTGGAGCTCGCCGCGGGCGAGAGCGGGCTTGATGATGATGGCGGCGTCGATCGCGCCCTCGGCCGCGCCGGCGCCCACGAGCGTGTGCATCTCGTCGACGAACAGGATGATGTCGCCGCGCTCGCGGATCTCCTTCATGACCTTCTTGAGGCGCTCCTCGAACTCGCCGCGGTACTTGGTGCCGGCCACCAGCGCCGCGAGGTCGAGCGTGTAGAGCTGCTTGTCCCGGATGGTCTCGGGGACCTCGTCGGCCGCGATGCGCTGCGCGAGCCCCTCGACGACGGCGGTCTTGCCCACGCCGGGCTCGCCGATCAGCACCGGGTTGTTCTTCGTGCGGCGCGACAGGATCTGCATGACGCGCTCGATCTCCTGTCTCGCGACCGACGACCGGGTCGAGCTTGCCCTCGCGCGACTGGCGCGTCAGGTTGCGGCCGAACTCGTCGAGCATCGCTGCCTCGCCGCCGCGGCGCTCCTCGGCGGCTCTGCCTGCTTGCCGTAGTAGCCAGAGAGCAGCTGGATGACGGCAGAGCGCACCTTCTCGAGGTCGGCTCCGAGGTTGAGCAGCACCTGCGCGGCAACGCCCTCACCCTCGCGGATGAGGCCGAGCAGGATGTGCTCGGTGCCGATGTAGTTGTGCCCGAGCTGCAGCGCCTCGCGCAGCGAGAGCTCGAGGACCTTCTTGGCCCGCGGCGTGAACGGGATGTGGCCCGTGGGCACGTAGGTCCCGCGCCCGATGAGGTCCTCGACCTGCTGGTGCACGTCCTCGAGCGATATGTTGAGGGACTCGAGCGCCTTTGCGGCGATGCCGTCCTGCTCGCGAATGAGCCCGAGCAGCAGGTGCTCCGTGCCGATGTAGTTCTGGTTGAGCATGCGCGCCTCTTCCTGCGCGTAGACGACCACCCTGCGCGCCTTCTCGGTGAATCGTTCGAACATGTCGGGATCCTCCTCTCTGCAGCGCGTAAGGTGCACGCGCATCGGGCCCGCATACGGCTATTATACCCCGCGCGCCGACATCGGCCGAGACGGTTGGCGTACGGTGAAGCAAGCCGGTGCCACGGGATCTGAGTGCCGACGCACTCAGATGTGATCAACGGACGAGTCCGCGACGGCACGCGGGTCGCCAGGACTCTATGCCTCGGGGCGCATGTGCGGGAAGAGCAGGACGTCGCGGATCGACGCGCTGTCCGTGAGCAGCATGACCAGCCGGTCGATTCCGATGCCCAGCCCGCCCGCGGGCGGCATGCCGTACTCCTGCGCGCGAAGGTAGTCCTCGTCGACCCACATCGCCTCGTCGTCGCCGGCGTCCTTCGCCGCGGCCTGCGCCTCGAAGCGCGCGCGCTGGTCCACCGGGTCGACGAGTTCCGAGAACGCGTTGGCGAACTCGCGGCCCGTGATGATGAGTTCGAATCGGTCGGTGAGCTCGGGGTCCTCGTCGTTGCGGCGCGCCAGCGGCGAGGTCTCGGCGGGGTAGCAGCGTGACGAACGTCGGCTCGATCAGCGTGTGCTCCACGAGCTTCTCGAACAGCTCGGTCATGAGCTTGCCCGGCCCCAGCCGTCTCGACCGGCACGTCGTGCGTCTCGCACAGCGCGCGCAGCTCGGCGAGCGGCGTGTGCACGCACACGTCCCCGCCGGCGGCCTCACTCACCAGCTCCGACCATCGGCGCGCGCCGCCACGGCGACGCCAAGCGACACCGCTGTGCCCTGGTACTCGAGCTCGAGCGTGCCCAGCACCTCCCCGGCGACCTCGGTGATGAGCGACTCGGTGAGCTCCACGCATCGCCTCCATGTCGCCGAACGCCTGGTACGCCTCGAGCATCGTGAACTCGGGGTTGTGCCGCGGAGACATGCCCTCGTTGCGGAACGAGCGGTTGATCTCGTACACGCGCTCGAAGCCGCCCACGAGCAGCCGCTTGAGGTAGAGCTCCGGCGCGATGCGCAGGTAGAGCGTCCATGTCGAGCGCGTTGTGGTGCGTGACGAACGGCCGGGCCGTGGCGCCGCCGGGAATCGGCTGCAGCATCGGGCGTCTCGACCTCGAGGAAGCCCCGCGCCTCCATGAAGCGCCGGATCGCCGAGATGATCGCGAAGCGCGTCTCGAACACCGCCGCGGACCTCGGGGTTGGCGATGAGGTCGACGTAGCGCTGGCGATAGCGGGTCTCGGTGTCCGTGAGCCCGTGGTACTTCTCGGGCAGCGGCCGCAGCGACTTGGACAGCAGTGTCACCTCGGTCGGCTGCGACGGAGAGCTCGCCCCGGCGGGTGCGCAGGACGGCTCCGGTCGGCGCCGACCCAGTCGCCCAGGTCGAGGTCCTTGGCGGCAGAGAAGCCGCGTCCTCGCCAAGCACGTTCGAGCGGCAGAACAGCTGGAGCTCGCCGGTGCGCGTCGCGCATGACGAGGAAGACGACCTTGCCCTGGTCGCGCTTGGCGACGACCCGCCCGGCGACGGAGACGATGTCGTCGGTCTCCTCGCCCGCCTCGAGTGTCGCCATACGCTCGGCCAGGCTCGCGGCGCGCGGCGAGTGACTCGAAGCGAATCGCGGTACGGCTCGATGCCCGGCGCGCGCAGGGCGTCGAGCTTGGCCCGGCGGACGGCGAGCGGGATCGTCGGCTCGGCTCGTCGGCTGCGCGACTCCTGCGATCGTCGGCCACCGCGCTAGCGGGTGATCGCGACGACCTCGTACTCGATGACCGACCCGCGGGGCGTCGTGACGCTGCACGATGTCGCCCTTCTTCTCGCCGATGATCGCCTGGCCCACGGGCGACTCGTTGCGAGATACTGTCATGCGTCGGGTCCGCCTCGGCCGATCCGACGATCTGGTAGGCGTGCATCTCGCCGGTCTCGATGTCCTTGAGCTCGACCTTGCAGCCCGAGCGTCACCTTGTCGCGTCGTTCTTGGGCGCGCTGATGATGGTCGCGTGGGCGAGGATCTGGTTGATCTCGGTGATGCGGCTCTCGACCCATGCCTGCTCGTTCTTGGCGTCGTCGTACTCGGAGTTCTCGGAGATGTCGCCGAACTCCTTGGCCTCCTTGATCCGCTCGCCGACTTCGCGGCGGCGCACCGTCTCGAGGTGGTGCAGCTCCTCCTCGAGCTTCGCCTGGCCCTCGGCGGTGAGTGCGATCTCCTTGTGCATCGTGCGACTCCTGTCAGCGTTCAGGCGTCCGTTAGAGCGCCTCGCCGGAAACGCGCGGGCTGCCCGCGTAGCGCGGCAGCCCGATGAATGGCCACGAGAGTATAGCGAATCGACCGCGCTCGAGGCAACCCGCGGACGCAGAGCGCCGCAGGCGGCGTCCGGACCGTGCGCCGGGTCGCTTGGCGTCCTCGTCTTCGGACGGCGTCTCGGCCTTCGCCTCTGCCTTGGCGTCGCTCGCGGCGGTCTCGTCTCGCCGTCATCGTCGTCGTCGTCCTCGAGCTTGCCCTCCATGCCCTCCTTGAGGGCCTTCGCCGACTTGCCGAACATCTTGGCGAGCTTGGGGAGCTGCGTGGGGCCGAAGAGCAGCAGCACGACCACCAGGATGATCCAGAGCTCCTGTCCTGCCGGGCAGACCGAAAATGCGCCATGACTCCTCCTACGTCGAATTCGGTAACCGGCCATCACCGGCGCCGGCTGTCGCCGCAGGCTAGCGTACCACCTGCGTCATGCCCCGCCACGCCCTCGGCGCGCGACAGGTAGTACAGGGTGTGCAGCAGCTCCTGCACCGGGATCGGTGTTGTGCAGCGTCACGCCCGTCGGGCACGCGCACGATCGCCGGCGTGTAGTTGAGGATGACCTCGATCCCCGCGTCGCGAGCCGGTCCGTCACCTGCTGCGCGGCATCGGGCGGGACCGCGATCACGCCGATGCGGATGCCCTGCTCGCTCACGACCCGCTCGAGCTCCGCGACATCGCGCACGATGATGTCGCCGATCCGCGTTGCCGATCTTGCGCGGATCGTTGTCGAAGATCGCCGCGACGACGAATCCGTGCTGCCCGAGTCCGTCGTAGCCGGCGATCGCCGAACCCAGGTTGCCCGCCCCGACGATGCACGAGCCGGTGCATGTGGTCCGAGCCGAGGATCCGCTGGATGCGATCGACGAGCAGTGACGATGTCGTATCCGACGCCGCGCTTGCCGAACTGAGCCGAAGTGGGCGAGGTCGCGGCGGATCTGGGCGGGGTTGACGTCGTGAGCTCGCCGAGCCGGGCCGAGGAGACCGTCGGACTGCCCGTCTGCCGCTAGCTGGATGAGAACGTTCAGATAGCCGGCAGGCGCTCGATGACGCCCTGCGGGATATGCGACTCGTCGCGTCTCGACTGCGTCGTCACTCGAGTGACCTCGAATCGCTGCCGGACGATTCGGTGCGCGCGAATCGTAACAACTGTTACAAACTCGGACAAGCCGCGTCGCTGAGCGTTCAGTAATGCGCGCCGAACGGCGCTAGGAGGAGCGCTCGAGCGCCGCGATGACATCGGCCCGGGTCACGATGCCGACGAGCGCTGCCATCGCCGACCACGAGCAGTGCGCCCGGTCGATCCCCGGCGAGCGCGGCAGCGAGCGATTCCACGGGCGCATCGGTCGGCGACCTCAGCGACCTGCGATGTCGCGATCGGTCACGTCGATCGTCCGTACGAACGGCCAGTCCGGCCCGTCGACGCCCTTGACGCCGGCAGGGTCACCAGCCCGACGATCGCCCGTCGTAGACGACCGGATAGCGGCTGTGGCGGCCTCCCGAGCAAGTGCTCGTTGACGAGTGGCTCGAGCGGAGTCCTCGCCGTGCACCGCAATCGGGAGACTCGCGACATGATCGAGCCACCGTGAGCCACGCGAGCTCGACTTCACGAGTTGCTGCCGATAGGCCTGCCGCCGCGAGTGACGCGATGAACCACCCGATCAGGCCGAACCAGATGAGATCGAGCGCTCCCTCGCAGCACGCCGAGAACCGCGAGCAACGACCATCGACCAGCCGATGAACTGGCCGGACGCGCACCGCCCAGCGCGTGGCCTTCAGCATGGTCGTCGGTGATCAGCCCACAGGATCGCGCGCAGTACGCGGCCGCCGTCCAGCGGGAAACCCGGGCAGCAGGTTGAACACGCCGACAAACGCAGATTGATGACCGCCGAGGTACTGCAGCGGGCGCCCAGATCCACCATGCAGCGCCGCTCGAGCGGCGAGCACGGAAGCGCGACGTAGGACAGACGCCGCCAGCACCAGGCTCATCGCCGGCCCGGCGACCGCCATCACGAACTCGCGACCCGGGCGTCCTGCGGCTCCTCGTCCATCTGCGCGACGCCGCCGAAGATGAACAGCGTGATCTTGCTCGACGTGACCGCCGCCCGCCGCGCACGACGAGCGAGTGGCAGAGCTCGTGCGCAACGATCGAGGCGAAGAACAGGAGCGCCGTGACGCGAGACGGCGTAGTACGCGACATCGAGGCCGACCTCGCACCTGCGGCTGCGCACCACCTCGGGAAGTAGTTCGTCGCGAGAGCGAACGCCACCAGGCCGAATATGACCAGCCACGTCGCGTTGACCTCGACCGGTATGCCGAAGAAGCGTCCGAGCTTGAATGACGGGACGTCGAACATCGGTCGCGACCTGCCCCGTCGCGCGAATCGGGTCTAGAACGCCGCTCCCTCCAGCGCCGTCGCGCACACGCACGCGCGCTCGGCCGGCAGCGCCGGAATCATCGCGGTAGATGAGGTCTTTGACCTTGCTGTTGTTCTCGTTGAAGACGCGCATGACCTCTTCGTTGGTGACCGGGGCGAACGTCCTCGGTGCCCGCGTCATAGTCGGTGATCGAGCGAGATGTTGCAGTAGCAGATCTCGAGTTCGCGGGCGAGGTAGCACTCCGGGATACTGGGTCATGTTGATGACCTCCCAGCCCTGCGAGGCGAACCACTTGCGACTCGGCGCGGGTCGAGAAGCGCGGCCCCTGGATGACCACCACCGTCCCGGTCGGGTGAACGGTGATGCCGAGCGTCCTCGCCTTCGTCGATCGCGACCTGCCGCATCGTCGGGCAGTAGGGGTCCGCCGAGGAGACGTGCGTGGTGATCGGCCCGTCGTAGAAGGTGTCCTTGCGGCCCCAGGTCCGGTCGACGAACTGGTCGCAGATGACGAAGTCGCCAGGCTTGACGTGCGTCTGCAGCGACCCGCACGCGTTGGGTCCGATGATCCGGCTCACGCCGAGCTCCTTCATCGCCCAGACGTTCGCGCGGAAGTTGATCATGTGCGGCGGCAGCTGGTGGTCCTTGCCATGCCGCGGCAGGAACGCGACCGACCGGCCGCCGATCTCGCCGACCATGAGCGGCGAGGAAGGCGCGCCGAACGGGGTGTTGACGCGGTACTCCTTCGGGTTGTCGAGCAGCTAGTAGAAACCGCTGCCGCCGAACACGCCGATCTCGACCTGCGGCAACCCACTCATGATTCCTCCTCGCGAACCGGCGTCAGTCAGGCGCCACAAGGCGCGTACGCTCGATTCTAGTCGCATCCTCGGCTCCGCAGCGACTAGGCGGAGATGCTGAAGTACTGACTCGTCCTCGGCGGGCCGATGCGGGCGATCGTCTTCGATCGCCCGCGGGGAGTAGAGCGGACGACGGAACAGGTTCGCCGCATCCGTCCAGCTCTCCTCTATCGAGCTGGCCCCCTTCAGCAGCGACGCGAATCCTGCCGCCTTCGCATCGAGATTGTCGACGTGGTGCAAGATGAGCGCCTCGAGTGTCGAGGGCCGCTTCGGCGAACCCCACTCGAGCTCGCCGTGGTGGGACAGGATCGCATGCTCGAGCTTCATCAGCGTCTGGCGGTCGAGTCTGGCCCGGCGTGCCGCCTCTCGGACGCGCATCGCGCCCAGCACGACGTGACCGGTGAGCCGCCCCTCGTCCGTGTAGCCGATCCCCGTGTCGTAGGTGAGCTCGTCTACCTTGCCGATGTCGTGAAGCAGCGCAGCGGTGACCAGCAGGGGTGCATCGACACCGTCATAGCGCGGGGCGAGTTCGTCACACAGCGATGCGACCGCGACCGTGTGCTCGAGCAGACCGCCGATGTAGGCGTGATGGTAGGTCTGCGAAGCGGGACAGGTGCGGAAGCTGGCGAGAAAGACCTCTCGGAGAAGACCTGCCTGAGGGTCCGGCGAAGACCGGGGTGCGTGACGCTGCGCCAGATCTGGCGCAGCTCGGCTGTCAACTCGTCGGAGGACCGGGTGCACTCGCCCACGAGGCTGGCGGGGTCCCACTGACGAGCGGGCAGCAGACCGTCGACGGACACCCGCCGGACTCCACGATAGCTGGTGATCGTACCTGTCACATCGACAGCCGCACCGGTCGGGATCGCCGTTGCGGCCGGCGCGGGGCGGAAGAGGACGGCCTGGATCGCGCCGGTCTTGTCCGAAAGCTCCATCGCGAGATAGGCGTCTCCGTTGCGTGCCGCGCGTAGGTCACGCGCGCGCAGGAAGTAGGTCCCGTCCACCCGACAGCCTTCGGTCAGCTCATTGATGAAAGTGGCTCGCACGACTCCCGCCTTTCCCTTGCCCACGCTGCGCCTGAAGCGTAGCCCCCGGCTCTGACACGCGGCCGAGGGAGCGCGAGACAAGGTGAGCTGCTGGGTCGTGAGCAGGCGTCAGAGGGAGCGAATGCGCAGGTTCGTCCCGGGTTCGACGCCGTAGCGATCGGCTGCATCGCCGGTGTTGACCGACAGCGTGAGCCAGCCCGACGAATCAACGAGAACGACGGGCTCACCTTCACCTACGTCTGAGAACGTTCTCCCGAATGGTGCGGTGATTCGGTTGTGGCCGATCGAGAGCTCGAGCGTGCCTGCCCGCAGGCCCAGTGCCTCGAGGTCCTCGGCAGGGATGTTGAACCTCAGGGAGCCGAACCGGTCGGCCTCCAGCACCTCGCCGTGCACGTAGTCGCCGTCGCGGCCGCACTGGCCGAAAGGCGCCGGCGCCAGCGACTCAAGTGCGACCGCATCGCCGAGCGACTTGGCTCGACCCCGCAGGCGAGCGCGGCGGCAGCGGGAGCCAACACATCGCGCGCGTGGAACGTGGCGAGCGGACCTCGGAAGTCGATCTTCGCCGGGTCGATCGCGTACGCCTCGGTCATACCGCCCGCGCGCCAGGCTGCGGGAATAAGCACGCCGTTGTCCGGGCCCACGAGCTTTGTACCCCCCGCGGTCACCAGACACAGGTCCCGACGACCACCTCCGACCCCTGGGTCGACGACCACGAGGTGAATCGCCTCGGGCAGCTGGTACACGCCGGATGCGGCCGTCGCGGCGCCCTTACGGATGTCGAACGGGGGAATCTGATGGCCAAGGTCCACGACGTGAGCTTGCGGGCACGCGCGGTGTATGACCGCATGACAGACGCCGACCCACGTGTCTTCCAAGCCGAAGTCGGACACGAAGCTGATGATGGACTGCAACCGAAAGGCCCCCTCTGGAGTTCGACACTACCCTGTAGTATGGCAGTAGCCGGTCCTGGAGGTGCAGGTGCGTCGCCGAACAACACGCTCGACGGTAGCCGCGGCCGCACTCGTTCTCGCGCTCGCACTGTCGGGCTGCTCGGCGTCCAATCTCACCTTCATCGAGAAGGGCGGCTCGTACGACCGAGAGTCCGCGCTCGCCCTCGCCGAAGCGGCCAACTCGGGGGACCTCGCCGGCCGCTCCACGCGCGAAGCCAAAGCGCTGCGGCACGACGCGCTCGTGGATCTCAGGAGCAAGGGTGCCGCCGGAGCAGAGGCCGCTAGCCTCATCACGCAAACGTTCCCGTCAGACGCGGCTGCCGTCCCTTTCCATGTTGAACGCGCGACATTCGCCTCGATGCCCGCGTTCGTGATCATCGAGGCGATAGGTCCAGCGGACGGCTCGCTCGTGGACAAGCGTATATGGGTGCTGTCCGAGGACGGCGACGTGCTGCTCTCGGGGACACGCTAGGCGCACAGCGCCTGCCGGTACTCCTCGAGCAGCGCTTCTGGGACCGCGCTTCGCCAGCCGCGTCGTAGCTCATCGTATGCGTCCTTGCCGGTACGCCCGTGGGCGAGTAGGTCCGCCACGACCGAGTCCGCAACGACCCGAGCGGCCGCCGGCGTAGCGGGATGACGCCGGAGCACACGGCGACGGACGACCGCGGTCAGATAGGCCTCGACGCGGGTAGGTGTCCATCGCCCCGATCCAGGGCGAGACATAGCGGCCCTGGTCACGCGCTGAGCGTAGTCGATCGCTTCGTCCGGGAATTCAGCTGACCCGCGCAGCCGTGCGACGCTGCTGCGAAGGCTTTCCTGGTTCGTCTCGATTGTTGCCACGGCGCCACCTGCTTCTCCTCGTTGCGTCTTCGAGGCGAAGTTAGCGCACGGCTCTGACAACTCACGTGTAGCGGGCGACGAGTCCGACCAGGATAAGCCTGAACCCTGCCGATAGGCCGATCTCGATGAAGGCGACGAGCATGGCCAGCGCGAGCGGCGCAAGCAGACTGCGCGCGTCCGTGCCCGCACGGTCGAACCACGGCAACATGGCAACGATCACCAGGTTGACCGCGGTGAGCGTCGCAATGATGCAGAGAGTTATCAGCAACGGAAAGGCGACTCCTAGCTGCGGCCCGCCGTAGTGGACGAGGACAAAGGACGCCGGCACGCCGAGCAGCCAGGCAACGAAGCGCCAGTTGGTGTCGAGAACGCGAATCTGGTCGGCGCGCCGCCACAGCTCGTCGTTGAGCATCGGGACGAGGATCACCGCTATCGAGAAGCCAAGTCCAAGGCCTGTCAGGAGGCGAATCTCGTTCGTCGTCGTGCGCAGGCCGGCGTAGGAGGTAACACCATCGACACCGAGGGCGAGGAAGAAGACCCCCATGGCAACCCACACACGGGCGCTCGGAAAGCCAAGCGGGCGCTCCCCTCTGTGCAGGAGGACGATCAGCGCAAGCGCCACTACCGTGCCGACGTAGATCCCCGTATCGCGAACGCAGACCGGCGCCTGCAGGCCGCCGGCGACATAGGAGCGCTCAGGGAGCTGATGGCACAGGCCGTAGCCGAGCGACATGATGAGGTTCTCGAGCAATCCTGCTCCAAGAAACGAAAACGGCGGGCCGCAGGGCGACCCACCGTCTCAGCCGAATGGTCGGGATGGCGGGATTCGAACCCACGACCTCTCGGTCCCGAACCGAGCGCTCTACCAAGCTGAGCCACATCCCGGCGAGGCGCTATGCTAGCACGCCCCACTAGGCGCGCCAAGCCCCGGCTCACCAAGGGACGAACGCCGCGCACCAACGTGCGGGCAACGAGCGAGGGCCCGGCATGCGCCGGGCCCTCGCCGTGTTCTCTGAGCAGTTCCTGCCTACTGCAACCCCCGCTTCGCCAGGTTGACGTGGCAGTTCGAGCAGTACGTCTCCTCGTGGCACTCGAAGCACGGATCGGCTCCGTCCTTCTTGACCACGTTCGGGTGGTAGCGGACCCACGGCTTGCCGGCAACGGACGCCTCGTGGTGGCAGCTGTCGCAGAACGAGGTCTTGTGGCAGTTCGCGCACTGGGCCTTCTTGTAGGTCTTCTTCTCGAAGCCTTCCTTGTGCGGGAACTTCTCCTTGCTGCCGTCATCGATCTTGTGCGGCATCTCGAGCTTGTGGCAGCCCTTGCAGAACTTCGAGTTCGGCAACTCGGCAGCCGCGCCCTTGTGGCAGTAGGTGCAGGTGTCGCCGTCCTTCTTGTAAAGCTCGGCGTGCTTGGCGTCCTTGCTCGAGTAGTTCCTCACGAAGTTCTTCGCCTTGTGGGAGTCCGGCACGACCTTGCGGCTCGTGTGGCACTTCACGCAGTCGTCCTTCGTGTGGCACTTCTCGACGCAACCCGCCGCGCCGTTCTTGTTCACGGACCCACCGTGGACCTTGATCCAAGGCTTCGTCAGCGACGAGTCGATGTGGTGGCAGTTGCTGCACACTTCCTTGAAGAGGTGGCAGTTCTGGCACTGCTTCTTGTTCTTCTTGCTGCTCACGTGCTGCTTCTTGAACTCTGCCGAGTGCGGCATCTCGAGCTTGTGACAGCTCTTGCAGAACTTCGCGTTCGGACCGCCCTCGCCGTGGCACACGGCACAGCTCTCGATCGAGGTCTGCGCATCGAGCGCGTGCTTCGCGCTGACCTTCGCGGGCTGCTTGCCGTAGATCGTCAGGGCTCCCGGAGGCTTCGGCTTGGTCCAGTTCTTCTGCTTGTGCGAGGTCGGTACGACCTTGCCTTGGGTGTGGCACGTCACGCAGAACTTGGCGGTATGGCACTTCTCGGTGCACGCCTTCACGCCGCCCGCTGCGACGGCCTGCGGGTGCTGCTTGGCAGTCCACGGCGACCTTCGGATCGTACTTCCATCCGCCGGCCTGGGTGCCGTGGTGGCACTCGTCGCAGAAGTGCGTCTTCTCGTTCTCGCCGTGGCACATGACGCACTTCTTGGGCTTGGCCTTCGAGATGACCGGGTGGCCCTGAGGATCGGTGGGCTTCGCCGGCTCCTTGAACTCCGCGGGGTGCGGCATCTCCATGCCGTGACAGTTCGTGCAGAAGGTCTCGAGGTGGCAGGTGCCGCAGTAGTAGATCGTGTCCACCGGCGGCAACTCCTCGCCGATCGACTCGGAGTCATCGGCACCGTGGCTTCGCTGAGCAGCGATGACCTCAGGCACATCCTCTTTGGTGGACGGTGCAGACTCCTCCCCGCCCCCGGATGCGTAGGCCTTCTCGACGCCGAGGAAGGAGGTCTCCTCGGACTGCTTCTCCTCCTTGGGGGTCTCGTTCTGCTTCTCGGCCTCACCCTCCTGCTCGGAGGTCTCGGCCTCCCCCTCGGGGCTTGCCGCCTCGGCCTTCGCCTTCGCGACCTCGGCCTGCGCCTCCTTGGCCATCTCTGCGTGACCCTGGCGCTTGAAGGTAGCCTCGTTGTGATTGTCCGGCTTCAGCGTGAAGTCCGAAGTGTGGCAGGCCGGGCAGCGTCCAGGAGCGGCCGCGCCCTTCTCGAGACCGTGGCAGCGGTAGCACGCGGTCATCGTCATGAAGTTCGCGTGCTTCTGGTTGGGCTCTCCGGTTTGAGGATCGGTGAGTGTCAGCTCGAAGTTCTCGTTGTGGGCGACACGGTTGTGGCACACAGGGCACGCGGCGTTGATCTCGGCATGCGGCTCGTGCTCTATCTTGATGCCTGGTGCTAGGCGTAACGATGCGGTTCGGCATGTTGTGACACTGGGTGCACTGCTTCGTTGCCATCGTGAGAGCGACTTCGCTCTCGGCGTTCAGGGGCAACTCGAAGTCGTCCCGAACGGTCAGATACAGTTCGCCGAGCGCCTCGGCCTTGTGAAGCAGGAAGACGACGGGGTTGGCGTTCACCGGCATGTGGCACGCCATGCAGCTGATCTCGGAGTGGGTGGATGCCTCGTACGCGAGGATCGTGTCGTCCTGCACCTTGTGGCAGCCCTCGGCGCAGAACCACCTGGTCGAGGTGATTCCCAGGACCGGGACCATGACCCCGGCCACCACGAGGACCGCAACGAGCGCCCAGATGATGTACCGCGGCCGCCGGACCGGATCTTTGAATCCGGCCAGGGAGATCTTCGCCATTTGCATCTCTCCTTGCTTCGAGTCGCCCACCCACGACACAATCGGCGGCCAGGCACCGCCACGAGAACAATATAAGAATCTTAACGCCCCCACAACAGAAGGACGCCGTTCACTTGGGGAGTTCGACGAGTCGCGCGCGCGTCCTGCACGAACGCAGGACCGCCTGTCGCAGCGATCAGCGCACGAGCACGGCGTCTGCGAGCCGGTCGACCTCGGCGATGGCCGTCTGGATTTGGCGCGATGCGTCTGCACCTGATAGCGACGTCTGCGTCATCTCGCGCATCGAGAGAACGACCTGCTCAGAGGCGGTGCGTTGCTGTTGCGTCGCTATCGATATCTGCTTGGCGGCATCGGTGGTATCTTCGACCTGGCTCACGATCCGGTCGAGTGCGTCGGCGGTGCGACGTGCAAGCCCACGGCCCTCATCGACCTTTGCGCGGGCGCGCTCGGTCGACATAACGAGGGAGCTTGCGCTGGTCTGAATCTCTCTCACGACCTTGCCGATCTCCGAGGTCGACTCGGTCACCGAGTCGGCCAGCTTGCGGATCTCCTCGGCAACGACTGCGAATCCTCGTCCAGCATCTCCTGCCCGCGCGGCCTCTATCGCCGCGTTGAGGGCCAGGATCTTGGTCTGCTCGGCGATGTCGTCGATGATGACCAGCACGCGACCGATATCCTGGCTGCGTTCGCCGAGCTGGAGGATGCGATCGGAGGCGAGCTCGGTGCTCGCGCCTATCTCATCGATGCCGGAGGCGGTGTCGATGACCGCCTGCATGCCCTCTTCTGCGCTGGCGAGCGTGTGCTCGGCCGTGAGCGCCACCGCCTTCGAGTTGTCGGCGATCTGCCGCGACGTCTGCGCGAGCTCCTCGACGGTGGCCGAGGTCTGCGTGACCGCTGCGGCCTGCTGCGCCGCGCCCGATGCCTGCTGCTCTGTGGCGGCGAGTACCTGTGCTGTCAGAGCGCGCAGATCGCGGTTGACCGAGCCCGCCTGGCGCAGGACCTCGCTTACCTCGGCGAACTGGCGCAAGACCTCGAGCTGCAGGGCATCTCCGTCCCCCTCGGTCTCAACCTGCATGCCGTAGCGCTCCCGCGCCTCGAGCAGGACCGATCGGAACATCCCGGCGCCGACGTTCTCGGCAAGCAGAGCACAGCCTACTCCCACGCCCACCCCGGCGAGCACGCAGAGCCCCCAGAAGAGCGCGAGCGCTCCGGTGCTGCGAGGCTCGACGAGCAGCCGCGCTGCGAGCGGGAACACGAGGCCGACGGCCAGTCCCACGCCGCCCATCGTCAGAACGAGTCGCCTGCGAGTGCCACCCTTCAGGTTCTCGGTCACGTTCGCCCTCTCCACATCTGCGTGCCGTGTCGGCCGAGAAGCGCGGCGAGAACGCGCCGATTGCAGGCCTCAAGCATGTGAATCGGCTTTGGTATGGTTGTCTGACGATACCCCATGGGGTATACTGCACGATAGCAATCAGAGACGTCTCGATCGACAAGGAGCGTCAGGAAGAATGTCGACCTATCGAATCGATGGACCGTCGTGCGACCGCTCACCTGGATGCCCGGCGCGCAGGGTCTGCCCGAAGGGTGCTATCGTTCCCGTTGAAGGCGGTCACTACGCGGGCGCGAACGGGTACACCGTCATCGAGGAGAAGTGCTCGGGTTGCGGCATCTGTTCGCGCGTCTGTCCAACCGGCGCCGTCCGGCTCGGCTAGAAGGAGAGATCATGGCTGACCCAGTCGTCGTCGAAGTCTTCGACATCCCCACCACGACCGACTGCTTCTCCGGCGGTTGAGGCCCCTCGTGGTCTCCGGAGGAGATCACCGCGATCGTCCGCACCGAGATCGAGCGTCGCTACGGCGATGACGCCCAGGTGCTCTACCACAACGTCGAGGTCGGCGAGATTCGCGAGGCGCGCGCCACGCTGGTCGACGAGATCGAGACGCGCGGGCTGCTCTACCCGGTCACCGTGGTGGACGGCGTGCCCGTCTACGACGGCGCCGTGAGCTACCCCGCTATCATGCGAGCGGTGCACAACAAGCTGCTCGAGCGCGAGACGGCCGCGAACGCCTAGCGCGAACCGCGGCGCGGTGCGCTAGACTCGGCGCGTGACTACCGTATCCATCGCCCGCTGCGCGGGCTACGAACCAGATGCCGTCGAATCGTCCGTGCGCGAAGCGCTCGACCCGATCGGCGGCATCGCTGCGTTCGTTGCCGCAGGGTCACGCGTGCTGCTCAAGGTCAATCTGCTTAGCCGAGCAGAGCCCGAGCGCGCCGTCACGACGCATCCCGAGATCGTACGCTCGGTCATCCGCCTGGTCCGCGAAGCGGGCGGCGAGCCGTTCGTCGGCGACAGCCCGGGCGGGCCGAACACGGCTGGCCAGGTGCGGCGAGTCTGGCAGGACTCCGGGATCGCAGGCGTGTGTGAAGCCGAGAGCGTGCCACTGGTGCTCTTCGACGACGAGACCGTCCGCGTGCCCAACCCCGACGGCGCCCTCTACGGTGCGTTCACTATCGGCAAGGCCGTCGTCGACGCCGACGTGGTCATCACCCTGCCGAAGCTCAAGACGCACGGGTTCATGATGTTCACCGGCGCGGTGAAGAACCAGTTCGGGTGCATCCCGGGGCTCGAGAAGGCGCAGTACCACGTCAAGGTGCCTGACCGCGACGACTTCGCCTCGATGCTCGTGGACCTCATGCTCGTGACCAAGCCGCGACTGGCGATCATGGACGCCATCGTCGGCATGGAGGGCGAAGGGCCCGCCGGTGGCACACCGCGGCACATCGGCGCCGTGCTCGCCTCCGCCGACTGCGTCGCGCTCGACGTGGTCGCCTCCGCGATGGCCGGCTTCGACCCCATGGAGGTCTACACGAACCGGGCGGCCGCCGCACGCGGACTCGGCCCTGCGAGCCTCGATGCGGTCGACGTCGTTGGCGCGGACTGGCGCGAGCTGGCCCCGGCCGACTTCGTGCTGCCGGCGCGGGACCTCAGCAGCAAGATGCCGCCGTGGCTCGGCAGGCGGCTCCGCAGCTGGGTCACCGCGCGCCCGGTGCTCGAGCGAGAGCGCGACTGCACGCGCTGCGGCAACTGCGCCAAGGTGTGCCCGGTGAGCGCCATCGAGGTCGACTCGGCAGGCCCGCACTTCGACCGAGGGCTCTGCATACGCTGCTACTGCTGCCAGGAGCTCTGTCCGCCGCAGGCGATCGGCCTGGCCGTGCCCCCGCTGGCGCGCATGGCCTCCAAGCGTCGCTAGGAGCGCGGCGCGGGCCCCGAAGCGCTCGGTGAACATCCCCACGAGGCCGCGCTCCCAGAAGACGTCCCACGCCCCCGCTGTCTCGGGCGGCAGGGTCGCGTCGTAGCGCCGACGTCGCTCCGGATCCCTCAGCACCGTGTAGGCCTCGTTGATCCGCTGCATGCGGCGCGTCGCTCGCTCGCGCTCGGGCGTCGGCCGGCGGTCGGGGTGGTACTTGAGGGAGAGCGCCTTGTACGCGCGCTCGATCACCTCCGGCTCGGCATCCCGGGTCACCTGCAGTGTGCGGTAGTGATCGGTCACGAGCGCTCCGGTGGCGGTCTGGCGAGGGGCAAAGGGCGCGGCAATCGTAGCATCCGGGGATGCGCGCGCGCTCAGATCGATCCGGCCGCCGCCGAGCGCACCCGTGCCTAGGACGGCGCTGGCTCGCCCCACCGCGCGCTGCGCGACCTCGGCGGTCACGACGCCCACCAGCACGAGCACTGCTCCCGCGAGCTGCAGAGGCGCGAGTCTCTCGCCGAGCACCACGGCGGCGAGCGCGATGGTGAACAGCGGCTCGAGTGTCGAGACGACAGCCGCCTGCGAGGGCCCGAGGCCTCGGATGCCCTCGAGGTAGAGCACCACGGCGGCGAACGTCGGCACCAGCACGATCGCGGCAAGGATCAGCCACAGCGTGGTCGACCAGCCGGCGACCGACAGTGACCCCCACCCGTCGAGCGCCACGCTGCCGACGGTCGGGAGCAGCACCGCGATGCCGAACGTGTACGCCATCATCGTGAGGCGAGAGCGGCCCGGCAGCCACCGGTGGGAGAACAGGTTGAACACCGTGTAGCCGACCGCTGCCAGCAGTCCGAGCACGATGCCCTGCCACGCCGCGTACAGCTGCGAGCTCCCGAGTCCAACCACCAGAGCGCAGCCGAGGAACGTGATGGCGACCGCGAGCCCCTGCTGCCACGACGCACGCTGCCCGAGGAACAGCCAGCTCGATACCGTCACGAGCGCCGGATACGCGTAGAGCAGCACGGCGACGACCGAGGCGTCGGCGAACGTGAGCGCGAAGAAGAAGCACACCGACGCCGCGCCGTAGCCGGTGAGCGCGAGCACCGCGTAGCGAGCCAGGTCCGCCCTCGGCACGAGCAGCGCTCGGCGGTCGCGCAAGCGTGGCGAGGCCGCCCAGCAGCAAGGCCGCGAACACGAAGCGCCACGCAAGCAGCGGCAGCGGCTCCGCGCCCTCGCGATATGCGAGCGGCGTGAGAACCGCGAGCGTGCCGAAGCACGCGGCCGACAGCACCACAGCCGCGAGCGACCAACGCCGATTCACGTGCGCAGACCTCCTGCTTAGCCGAGCGGGGCGACTACCGTCCCACGCCCGCCGATGCCGGTCAACCATGCTAGACTCACGCCTCGTTAGCGGAGTTCGAGAGGTGTCATGCCCATGCGCATACCGAGGCTGTCGCGCGGCTGGAGGTGGGGTCTCGTCGTTGCATGGGCGACGGTGATCTTCGCCTTCTCGTCGACGCCCGGCTCGGCACTTCCCGGCGGGTACAGCGTGCAGGCGCACCTCATCGAGTACGCCATGCTCGGCTGTGGCGCTCTACGCGGCCCTCCGCGTCGACCATCCGCCGGCCCGCGCCGCAGTGCTCGCGATCGCGCTCGCCTCGGCGTACGGGATCAGCGACGAGTGGCACCAGTCGTTCGTGCCGATGCGGACGCCCGACCCGGTGGACTGGCTGCTCGACACGACGGGGGCGGCAGTCGGCGTGCTCGCCGCACTCGCCGTCGAGCGGCTGCGCCCGGCGCCGCGGCACCGCAGACGCCGGGAACCTAGTAGACGCCGGTCTGGGCCGCCGAGGTCTGGTCGATGCCGAGCGCGCGGACCTTGATCTTGAAGTCGTGGGCGTTCTGCGACATCGCGATCGCGTCGTCCAGGGTGATCCGCTGGTTCGCGTAGAGCGTGATCAGCGACTGGTCGAACGTCTGCATGCCGTAGTACTCCCCCTCCTCCATCGCGTCCCGGATCATGTAGGTCTTGTCCGGGATCGGTGATGTACTCGCGAACCGTGCCGGTCATCACCAGCACCTCGACCGCGGGCACGAGCCCGCCCTGCAGCGACGGGATGAGGCGCATCGACACGATGCCCTTGAGCGTCGCGGCCATCATCAGCCGCACCTGCTTCTGCTGGTAGGGCGGGAAGAAGTCGATGATGCGGTTGATCGTCTCGGTGGCGTCGATGGTGTGCAGCGTCGAGAGCACGAGGTTGCCGATCTCGGCTGCGGTGAGCGCGGCCGACACCGTCTCGTGATCGCGCATCTCGCCGATGAGCACGACGTCGGGGTCCTGGCGCACGACGTGGCGCAGCGCGTCGGCGTAGCTCTCGGTGTCGATACCGATCTCGCGCTGGTTGACGATGCACTTCACGTCCTGGTGAAGCACCTCGATCGGGTCCTCGATGGTCACGATGTGACCCTCGCGCGTGTGGTTGATGTGGTCGATCATCGCCGCGAGCGTCGTGGTCTTGCCCGAGCCGGCGGTGCCGGTGACGAGTATCAGCCCGCGCGGCTCGTCGGCCAGACGCTCGAGGATCGGAGGCAGCCCGAGCTCCTCCATGGTCGCGCGTTCGGTCGCAACGCGCCGCAGTGTCATGCCGATGCTGCCGCGCTGGCGGAACACGTTCACGCGAAAGCGCCCGACGCCGGACAGCGAGTAGGCGAAGTCGACCTCGCGGTGGTTCTCGAAGGTCTGACGCTGCCGCTCGTCCATCATGCCGACGGCGAGCATCTGCGTCTGCTCCGGGCGTGAGGGTCTGGATCTGGTCGAGCACGACCAGCCGGCCGTTGAGGCGCACGGCGGGAGGGCTGCCGACCTTGATGTGCAGGTCGGAGCTGCCCTTGTCCGTCATCAGCTTCAGCAGGCCGTCGATCTCAGCCACAGCCGCGCCACTCCTTCGCGCCGCATCGAATCGCGGCGCCACGATACCTACAGGACGATGCCGCTCAGCGGCACCCACTACAGGTATCGTCGAAGTTGGCGCGAGACTGAAGTACTACGGGCGAGTGGCGCCGGAGTAGTTCGAGTGCAGCGGGTCGATGCGCACGACCGCGCCGCTGTGAGGCGCGTGGATCATCATGCCGCCGCCCACGTAGATGCCCACGTGGTGGATGGGCGAGCCGAAGAACACGAGGTCGCCGGCCTGCAGGTTGCCGCGGCTGACACGCTGGCCGTAGCCGATCTGCGCTCGCGAGCTGTGCGGCAGCGAGACGCCGACCTGGCGGTAGACGAACATCGTGAACCCGGAGCAGTCGAACGAGTTCGGGCCTGAGGCGGCCCAGACGTACGGAGCGCCCAGGTAGCGGCGCGCGACACCCACGACCCCGCTGCGAGGCGCCCGCGTGGGTGGCGGGAATCTCCGCTCGCGTGAGGGCGACGAGGTGAACGAGGCCGCGCGAGCGGTGCGAGCACGGCGCTCGGCGTTCTCGAGAGCGTTGATCTCGGCTTCGAGACCGGCGAGTTCGGAGCGGCGGGCGGACAGCTTGGCTTGGATCGCGTTCTTGTTCGCGCGCATGATCGCGACTTGCTTCGCGGCCGCCTTCTCCTTGGTGACCAGCTTGCGGCGCGTCCGCTTCGCCTCCGCGCGGAGGTCCTTCAGTTCAGCGATCGACGCCGCGTCGTCCTTGTTGAGGTCCTTGAGCACGTCCCACGTCGCCGCGAACTCCTCGAAGGACTCGGCGCCGACCAGGACCTGCACGAACGCCATCTGTCCGCTGCGATACATGCTGCCCGCGCGCACGTTCAGGTGCGTCTGCACGACGCCCATGCGCTTCGTGACCTTGCGCAGCTTGCGCTCGACCTGCTTCTTCTCCTTGGCGATCTTGGCGTGCTTGAGCGACGCCTGGAGGTAGCGCTCATCGGCGACCGAGACCTGCTGGTCGAGTCGGTCGATCTTCGATTTGACGGCTCGCGCCTGTTCGAGCTTGCTGCTCGGAACCGCGTGAGCGGAGGTGGCACCAATGGCGAACGCGACCACGAGGGCCACGACCGCGAATGCCGCACGGCGGGTAGTCAGTTCGTTGCCTCCCTGGCTGACCGGTGGCATGACACTCCGCGGAAGTATACCACGGAGCAGCGTGCTCCCCTAGGCGTAGAGGGCGCACACCGCGTCGAGCAGACTCACCGCTGAGCGCTGCTCTTCGCGCTCGTCCCCGGCGACTTCGCACCCGAGTTCCACGAGCACCTCGGGGTGCTCCGACGCGGTCTGCTCGCCGTTGCCGTCACGAGCCGGGCTGCCAGTGTGTCCGATGGCACCGTGACGACGGGACGACCCGTTAGAGCAGATGTCGTGCCGCTCTCGCCGATCAGCAGCACCAGGCGCGTGTCGGCGGGCGGCTCGGCAGGCGGCTCGAGCAGCCCGACCGCGGAATCGACGGTGGTGGCCGAGGCGAGGTTCACGATGCGCCGAGCGACGCGGCCACCCACCTCATCGATCCCGCCGACCGCAAGCGCAGACCTGCGAGAGCACCTCTGCGGCGCGAGCCTGGCCGAGCCGGGCCTCGGAGTGGGCCTTCGGCTCCTTGCCCTCCCAGACGTGCCTCAGCGCCATGAGCGCGCGCACCGTCTCCGGCCCCACGATGCCGTCGGCCGGCAGGGCCGCGTTGCGCTGGAACTCGCGGACGGCGCGCTCGGTGAAGCCCCCGAAGATGCCGTCGACGGCGCCGCAGGCGAAACCGAGCGTGTTGAGCGCCTGCTGCAGCAGCCTCGCGTCGTTGCCGTGGAAGTGCGGCACGCGCAGATAGAGCATGCGATCGCCAAGGGTGAACGTCGCGTCGACGAGCGCGGACCAGGTCTCGTCGCCGACGAAGCCGTCCTCGGTCAGGCCCAGCTCGCGCTGGAACGACTTGACCGCGTCGGCCGTCGCGCCGAGGAAGATGCCGTCGATCCCCGCCCGCCCAAGGTCATAGCCGAGCGCGCGAAGCCTGCGCTGGATGTCTTCGACTGCCGGACCGCGATCGCCCGGCCGAACCGATCTCATCGCCCCTACCCCTCGTGTACTCAGACGGCCCTGGGGCCGAACCGATTCCGGAATCGCTCGGCGCCCCGTTGCAGGCGCGCAT
This sequence comes from uncultured Coriobacteriia bacterium, assembly GCA_963751505.1. Lineage (GTDB taxonomy): Bacteria > Actinomycetota > Coriobacteriia > Anaerosomatales > PHET01 > CAVVUM01. The sequence continues at coordinate 36,338 of CAVVUM010000005.1, read as the reverse complement.
CCGAGGTGGAAGCGGTCCGGAGGAACCTCGAGACCTCGAGAGCGAGCATCGGGCTCTCCGTGTAGATCCACCCGGTACGGTCCGAGCCGACGCAGTCTACCACGAAGGCGTCGGCCAAGACTGCGCATCAGTCGGTGAAGATGCTGCTCAGGCACTCCGGTGGCGCGCGCCATCCGTGCCTCGTCCACGGGCTCGTCCTGGTGTGTCTGCAGGAAGCTCAACGCCGAGCGCAACTCAGATGCTGTCGCCCGATCGTCGGGCAGGGCGTCGAGCGCCCTGCGCAGGCTCATGGTGCCCTCCCCTCAGACACGCCTAGGCGAAGCCGCAGACCGGCCTCGCCCTGTGCCTACCATAGATACTCCTCGAACGGAGCGATGTCGAGGCAGTGGCACACGACCGAGCGGCGCCTAGGGGTTGGGCGCGTACGCGTGCGAGTCGCCGTTGTGGCAACCGTTGAGGCACGAGCCGCCGTTCCCGTCGACCGCGACCGTGTAGCCGACGTCCGACGCGGAGGAGCGCCTTGACGGTCCCGCCGTGCGTGACGTGACAGGCCGAGCAGCTCCTGCCCTGGGTCTGCGTGTGCCAGCTGTGCAGAAGCTTGGCGCGCCCCGGCACCAGAGTCGTTGTAGAAGCGGCTCGTGGAGGCAGGGACGCCGTCCTCGGCGCCGGTGAAGTACACCTCGCGGCGGTGGCAGTCGAAGCACAGCTGCGAGGCGTCGCTCGGCGTGACACCCCAGTAGGGCTTCACGAGCAGTGGCGCCTGATCTGAGGCGTGCGGGCCCTGGACAGCCGTCTTGTCCGCGGTGCCGTGACAGTCTCGGCAGTGCAGGACCGAGTCGTTGCCCCAGCCGGAGACGAACGAGCCGGCCGTCGCGTTGCTGGTCGTCGAGGTCTCCTCGATCGCGTGAACCGAAGCGTTGCGCGTGTCGATCTCCTTGGCGATGTTGCGGGTGTCTGTCGAGGCCGACCAGCCGCTGTGGCACTTCATGCAGAGCTCGTACTCGTTGTCGATGCGCGGCTTCTGCGTGTAGGTGATCTGGCCCGCGGGCGAGTTGGCCACAGAGACGCCCTGCGTGCCCTTGATGGCGCCGTAGGCGAGTGGAGCCGGCGCCGGCGTGCTCGTGGCCTCGTGGACGTTGTGGCAGTCCACACACTCGACGTGACGCTCGAACGACGCGGTCTCGGTCGAGACGTGCGTGTCCTCCACCGCGCCTACGGCGTGCTTCGAGGCGCCGACGTCGCCCATCTCGGCCGCTGCGACCCAGGCGGAACCCGGGCCCGAATCGGCGGCTTCGATACCGGCCGCCTGGTAGAACGTGTCGCCGGCGATAGCGGTGCCGTCGCCGTTGGTCTTGACCGCGCTCAGCCCGGGGGATTCGGCGTCGCGGTCTGGACGCGCGAGCCGGCGCGGGCGACGAGCAGTTCCTTGTGGCCGTCGCCATCGATGTCGGCGGTGTCCATCTCGGCGGGGTTGCTGAATGCCGGGAGCGAGTAGGAGACGGCAGAAGCCAGGTCGTTGCCGGTGTCTTGCGGGAAGACATCGACGCGGGCCCCGTCGGCGGCTCCGTCGACCGGGTCGGCAACGCTCACCGTGACCTCGGCCCGCGTGCGACCCGCCGCCTGGGTCCCCCACAGGACGTCACGGATCAGCGCACGCTGCGCTCGCCTCTCGCCTCCGCCGGTCGCCCCTGCGCTGGTGATGAGAGCTGCCGGTCGGCCCGTAGATGCCCACCATCGGCGAGACGGCCTCGCCCGAGAAGGCGACCGCGATCTCGCCCTTGTCGTCGGCGGCCCCGTCGAGATCGCCGACGGACGGACCCTTGGGCAACGCCTGAGTCGCGTAGGGGCCGTTCACGGAGAGCGAGCCCGAGCCGCCGTCGATGATGTAGAGCTGGTCGGGCGCGTTGGTGGTGAGCACGATCTCGTCACCATCCGTGCCGAGCACATCGCCGGTCGTGAGGCCCGAGATGGTGCCGCTCACCGTGGTCGCGGTGGACGGCACGAACGTCAGTGTCGAACCGCTCCAGCGGTAGACGCGAACGACGTTGTCGGTGGCGGCGACGACCTCGTTCAGGTCGCCGGTGTCGCTCAGCACATCGCCGATGGCGACATACGACGCTTCGGCGAGCAGATTCGCCGAGGTCTCGGTCAGACCCGCAAGTGCTGAGCGGCGCAGGACCGTAACACCGACGCCGCCCGGCCGCACGACGATCGCCTCGGCTTCGGCGCGCGGGTCGCCGTCGATGTCACCGGCGGCCATCGGCCCGACGGTGCCCTCGATCGCCTGTCGCGGCGAGGGGAGACCGGCCGACAGCACTCGACTCCCGTGAGTAGACCTGCACGAGCGAGAACTGCTGGGTCGTGGGCGACGCGCCGTAGGCCGCGATGACCTCGGGCACGTCGGCGGTGGTCGTCGGATAGAGAGAGGCGACGTCGCTCGCGATGGTGGAGCCCCGGTCGTGGCAGCGGTAGCAGAGCGCCGGGCCGACCGCGTCCTGCAGCTTCGGGTAGGGCTTACCGGTGCCGTCGTTGCGACCGGTGGCCGCGTGACAGACCTGGCACTCCCCTGCCGCGCGGCTCGTCTCGGCGGAACCGGCCGGGAAGCGCTTCGCCCACTCGGTGGTGATGGCGACGGTCGCATCGGAAGAGCCGTGGGTCGAGGCCTCGTAGGTGAGACCGCCCGAGTACGTCGCGAGCCCGCCGGGGTGGCAGGCGTAGCAGAGCCAGCGATCGTTGCCCGGAACCGCCACGGTGTCTTCGACCGACGGCGGCGTGAGCGTCGTGCGGATCAGCGCGGTGTTGGACGAGCCGTGCGCCTCGTGGCACACAGAGCAGACGACCTCGGTGCCCGACACGGTGGGCGTCAGGTCGACGTGCGCGGTCTGACGCCAGATCTCGATGCCGTCCCAGCGCGCCCTTGATGTTCTGGTCGTGGCAGGACGTGCAGTACTCGTCGCCGCTCATCACGACGTGGTCGCTCGCGTCACGACTCCTGAGCAGGCCCGGGAAGGGGTCGCCCTCGGCCGTCTTCTCGGTGCCGTGGCTGTCATGGCACGAGCTGCACTGCTTGTTCTCGGGCCCGTACGTCCGAGGTCTCGGGCGCGAGCTTGTGGGAGGAGCGCTCCTCGAACGCCGTCTGCACGTCGGTCAGCGCGCCGAGGCTGTCCACGCCGTGGCAGGAGTAGCACAGCGGCACGTCGCCCTGCTCTGGCGAGATCGCACCGACTATCAGCGCGTTGAACGTGGTCTCGAGCGCACCCATCGCGGAGACCTGCGACGCCGCCGTGTGCGACCGGTGACACATGGCGCACGCGTCGGTGTCCTCCGAGGTGGCCACGTGCGGCGGAATCGTCTGTTCGCCGGGCGTGATCGGCAGCTTGCTGAAGACCGCATTCACCGTGAGGTCCGACTGCACGTTAGTGTCGGTGCGCGCGGCTGTCATGACGTTGTCGGACCACTTCTTGAAGGTGTAGCCGGTGTCCGGCACGGCGGTGACCTCGCTGCCGTCCGCGCCGTGAGTCGACGGTCTGCGGCGTGGTGCCCGTGATCGAGCCGCCGGTGCCGGCGGTGTAGGTCAGGGTGTAGGTGTTGAGGTCGAAGGTCGCAGCGATCGTGTGGGCCGCCGTCACGTTGGTGAAGGTGTAGCTCGGTCGCGGGCGACACGGGCGCGCCGTCGACGGTGAGACTCGCAACGTGGTAGCCCGTGTCGGGCGTGATGGTGTAGGTCTGGCTGCCGCCCTCAGGCACGGTCGTGTCGCCGAGCGGCGAGATCGAGCCGTTCGCGCCTGCCGATGACGTGATCGTGTAGGTGGTGCTCGCCGTGAAGATCGCGGTCACCGACAGATCGGCCTGCACGTTGGTGTCGGTGCGAGTGGCGGTCATGACATCGTCGGACCACTTCACGAAGGAGTAGCCGGCGTCGGGCACGGCGGTGACGGCGGTGCCGTCCGCCCGTGGTTGACGGTCTGCGGCGAGGTGCCGGTGATCGTGCCACCGGTGCCGGCGGTGTAGGTCAGGGTGTAGGTGTTGACCTCGAAGGTCGCCGCGATCGTGTGGGCCGCCGTGACGTTCGAGAACGTGTAGGTGCCGATCGGCCCCTGCGATACCCCGTCGACCACGACGTCGGCCACGTGGAAGCCAGCGTTCGGGCACGATGAGGAACGTCTGGTTCGCACCGTGCGCAACGCTCGGGTTCGCGCGGCGTGATGGTGCCGTTGGCACCCGGGCTCGTCGTGATCGTGTAGGTGTTGAGCGCGAAGGTCGCCGCCATCGTGATGGTCGGCCGTCACGTTGGCGTCGGTGCGCGGGCCCTTGACGCTCCGTCAACCAGCGTCAGCGACGTGGTAGCCGGGATCCGGCGTGAGGTGTACCGCGGTCCCGCTGCCGCCCTGGTTCACCGTCTGGGGCGAGTGGCGTGATGGAGCCGCCGGGCCCGCCGAGAGGTGAGGGTGTAGGTGGCGACCGCGAAGGTCGCGGTCACCGTGAGGTCGGCTGTCACGTTGGTGTCGGTGCGCGTGGCGTTGAGGTTGCCGTCAGACCAGCTGACGAAGCTGTAGCCGGATTCGGCGTGGCGGTGACCGCGGTGCCGCTCGGCCCGTGGTTTACGGTCTGGGGCGTGGTGCCGGTGATGGAGCCGCCGGGGCCCGCGTTGTAGGTGAGGGTGTAGGTGTTGATCGCGAAGGTCGCCGTCACCGTGAGGTCGGCTGTCACGTTGGCGTCGGTGCGCGTGGCGTTGAGGTTGCCGTCAGACCAGCTGACGAAGCGGTAGCCGGCATTCGGCGTGGCGGTCACCGCGGTGCCGCTCGCCCCGTGGTTCACCGTCTGGGGCGTGGTGCCGGTGATGGAGCCGCCCGGGCCGGCGTTGTAGGTGAGGGTGTAGGTGTTGATCGCGAAGGTCGCCGTCACCGTGAGGTCGGCTGTCACGTTGGCGTCGGTGCGCGTGGCGTTGAGGTTGCCGTCAGACCAGCTGACGAAGCGGTAGCCGGCATTCGGCGTGGCGGTGACCGCGGTGCCGCTCGCCCCGTGGTTCACCGTCTGGGGCGTGGTGCCGGTGATGGAGCCGCCCGGGCCGGCGAGGTAGGTGAGGGTGTAGGTGTTGATCGCGAAGGTCGCCGTCACCGTGAGGTCGGCTGTCACGTTGGCGTCGGTGCGCGTGGCGTTGAGGTTGCCGTCAGACCAGCTGACGAAGCGGTAGCCGGCATTCGGCGTGGCGGTGACCGCGGTGCCGCTCGCCCCGTGGTTCACGGTCTGGGGCGTGGTGCCGGTGATGGAGCCGCCCGGGCCGGCGATGTAGGTGAGGGTGTAGGTGTTGATCGCGAAGGTCGCCGTCACCGTGAGGTCGGCTGTCACGTTGGCGTCGGTGCGCGTGGCGTTGAGGTTGCCGTCAGACCAGCTGACGAAGCGGTAGCCGGCATTCGGCGTGGCGGTCACCGCGGTGCCGCTCGCCCCGTGGTTCACCGTCTGGGGCGTGGTGCCGGTGATGGAGCCGCCCGGGCCGGCGTTGTAGGTGAGGGTGAACTGGTTGTGCACGGTGACGCCGGTCACCGCGGCCGAGGTGGCGCCGTTCCCAACGGCGTCGGCCGCAGTTGCCTGGATGGTGTACGTCCTGTCGGCTGCTGACGCGCCGGGCTGAACGCCCAGTCGTAGGCCCAGCTGGCCCCAGTGATGGTCGCCGGGTTCAGGTAGGGAGTCGTCTGCCACCCTATTCCGTTCCAGTAGTACGTCGTTGCGCTGGGAACGTCGGTGTACTGGATGACCACGCCTACCGAGGCAACGCCGGTGCCAGCATCGGCTACCAAGCCGCCGACGGTGGTTGCCGTGCCCGTGAGCGTCTCATCGGCGTATGGAGCGGTGACCGAGACCGTGGGCGGCGTACCGTCGTAGGTGACGCTGCTATCGGCCGAGGTTGAAGCATTGTTGGTGTTTTCAGCCGCATCCTGTGCCCCGCCCGCGGGCATCGACAGCGCGACGGTGCCATCCGTGACCGTCGTTCCGCTCGCGGTGACCACATACGTGCTCCCTGAGCCGGTCACGCTCGATACTGCGAAGCCAGTAGCGCTTCCGCCGACCGAGAAGTCGCTCACGTCGACGCCCGTGACTGGCTCGCTGAAGACCACGTCATAGGAGATCGTCTTAGAGTTGGTTGGGTCCGCCTGGCCAACAGCCTGGTTGACCACCACATCGGGTTTGGTCGAATCCGGAGCGTAGTCCACGGTGACCTGGATGTAGTCGACACTCGCCGTTCGGGGGGCACCGTTGGCGGGGTGCGTGGCTGAGAGAACGACACCGAAACCGGGACTGTTGATATCAGCTGGCGTCCAGGTGGTGCCCCACAGGGGGTCGGCCGGTGCAGCGCCGTAGGGGGGGGCAGCGGCCATGGAGCCGGGCCAGTTGGTGGTAGTCGCGGCATAGTCGCTTCCAGTGATGGTGCCGCCCTTGACCAGCCTGACCACGTTGTCCCTGATGTACGGTGCAGCGGCCGCACTGCTCTGGCGCATGATGGTGACTTGGATGCCGGTGATGGTGGCCGTTGCGGGTACGTTGAAGCCGAAGTTGTTGCCCAGCAGGTAGTTGCTTGTTTCCGCATTCCCGAGACGCACGGTCGCGTAAGGCGTGCCGACAGTGGTGATGTTGCCCGCGTTCGACCACGGGATCGCGCCAATACCGGTGACGTTGGCGCCGGTGCCAGCCGTGGCCGAGACGGTCACCGCATGCGCCGGGGAAACTCCGAGCAGCGCGAAGCCCAGCGCGGCGAACACAAACGCCGAAAGGACGACCGCTGCCGCGACCGCCTTCTGGTGCCACGCGCGTGATGCTGTGGCCGGCCGATGCGTCAGTGCCGCTACTCCCTTCCGAGTGCTCAGATCACGAGTCCGATGGGCGTTCACCTTGATTCAGGTGAACTTCCATTGTACGCCCCCGAGCAGCGACAACGCATCCTTCGGAGGCACTAGTACTCGCCCGTCAACCGCACTCGCGGGCGCCTCACTGCGCCTGCTACTTGACCGTCAGGTAGTCCGCACTGCCCCAGGTCGCGGCGTTGGAGCTGTCGGCGGCGTGATACGCCACGAGCTTCCAAGCACCCTTGGACGGCAGCTTGACCCCGGCCTTGTAGCGGGTCTTGGTCGCCGAGTAGTAGCTGTAGGCCGCCGCGTAGCTCGCCTTGTAGTAGTAGGTGCCGTTGCTCGCGCGCTTGTAGGCGTAGATGCGCACCTTGCCCGAGGTCGAGTAGTGCCTCGGCTCGATGTAGCCGGTGGCGTAGTAGGTCTTGGCGTAGGTGAGGGTAGACAACGAGCTCGTGCGGCTCAGGCGCACCTTCGGCAGCACCCAGCGCGAGGAGGTGGCAGACGCGTTGTAGACGCTGTCGCCGAGATAGCGGGCGCGATACGCGGTCTTGACCGTCGGTTTGGCGGTGTAGGTGAAATACCCGCTCGAGGTGGTGGTGGCCGTGGCGATCTTCTTCCAGGCCCCGGAACCGACGTACTGCTCGATCGCGACCGGCTTACCGGCAAGGGCACTTCCCGAGCCGTACTTGAGATAGCCGTAGAGCTTGGCCGAGGCGTAGTCTGAGGTGGCGGGTGCGGTCAGTGAGATCGACGTGGACTTGGCGAAACTTGCCGCGACGGTCAGGTTGCCGTGTACGTTGCTGTCTGTGCGGGAAGCACTCGTACTGCCGTCGGACCATCGGACGAAGCGATAGCCCGTGGCCGGCACCGCCGTAACTCGGGCGCCGCTCGAGCCGTACGCCACAACCTGCGTGGCGGACCCGGAGATGGAGCCGCCCGTACCTGCGGTGTACTTCAGCTGGTAGGTGTTGAGCGCGAAGACCGCGGAGATGGTGTGTGACTTGGTCACGTTCCAAAACGTGTAGCTCGAGCTGGGGTTGATCGGTGTGCCATCGATGACGAGCGAGGTGATATGGTAACCGACCTTCGGCGTGATGGTGAACGTCTTGTCCGATCCCTGGGCGACGACCGGCGAGACCGGGCTGATAGTGCCTCCAGGCCCCGCATAGGTCGAAATCGTGTAGGTGGGCAGGGTCCCCCACGGTGTAGGCGACCTGGTAGGTGCCCGCGCCCGCATTCGCGTACACGTCAAGGTAATAGGTCCCGCTCGACGGCACGATGTACTCGATGCGGTTCGGGTAGTAGCGGCCGTCCGCACCCGCAACCGCAGTGCCGTTGACAGTCGTTGCACTGGGGCCGAACAGCCACAGATCGAAGTCGGTGAACTCCGCGGTGCTCGGATCGGTGAGAGTCGCAGTGAAGAGCTGTCCCGCCAGAGGTCGAATGCGTACACGTCGTGGGCATCACCAAGACCCGCCGCCGTTCTTCACAAGTGAGCCGGTAATCGGGCTGGCAGGAGCGGCGACACCTGGGATCTGGTTGTCAGCCGCCGCATCGGGGGTGACCTTGCTGTAGGTAGCCGTGTAGTCACCCGCGCCCGAGTACGCGAACACCTCAAGGTAGTACGTTCCTGTCGTGGGCGCGGTGTACGAGATCGAATCCGGATACCAGGAGTTGCGGGACGTGGCCACAGCACTGACGAAGTCTGCCGAGGCGGTGCCCGGCTTATATGAGGTGAAGATCGAAGTTGGTTCCAGCGGACCCGGTGAGGCTCACGTTCAGGGCCTGCCCAGCCATCAGGCTGATCGCGTACACGTCGCGGAGGTCGGTGAACTGGTCGAGCGAATCCGCAATCGGGCTGGCGGCCACAACGCCCGGGATCGCGTCGTCCGACGCTGCGAACGCCGGCAGCGCGGATGCGGAAAGGGCCGCGAGCAAGAACAGGAATGCGAGGATGCGCTTCATACGAACCCTACCCAACGTCTAGAGCGTCACTCGGGCGCTAGGGAGCGTCCTTGAACGCCTCGGCTGCGGCAACCGCCTGCGACTTGCTGCCTGCGGGTCTTGAGTCGCCCACAGCGACGAGCACTTCGAAGACTACCGGCCGCGTACATAGGTCGCAGTAGCATACCTTGTGCCGTCGGTGCCGAAGTACGCCTCGGCGCCGTCGATCGGTTGGTGGATGCGTCTTTGCGTAGAGCTTCTGGGTCGTGCTGGCCATGAAGGCCTGCGCGAGCGGCGTCCGCGCGCTGGTGAACGGTCCAAATGATCTGCCCGATGGCTGACGACTGCTCGGCCGACGTGGCCGACACCTGCGCCTGGTCCTCCGTGGTCGTGATATCGCCAAGAGCGAACTTGGTGAACTCGCTCGGCAGAAGCGCCGCCATCTTCGGGACCTTCGTGAGGAAGGCGTCGTCGGTGGGCGCTGGCTGCTCAGGAGTGGAGCCGCGGGCGAGGTGTCAGTGGAGGCCGAGCCCCCAGGGGAGGATTCTCCCGAGGTCGAGCCGGACCCGCTCGAGGTCGAGTCCTTCCGCTCCATCTTGGATGTCGACTGCACGGACTTCGTCACCGAGGCCGACTGCGACTTCTGCACCGCCGTCGCCTTGACGAGCGCCGCCTTCACTACCGGATCACTTCGGGCTCTCCTCACCGCGAGTTCCGCGAGTCTGACCGCCTCGGTCGCGTCACCGGACGCGAGCGCGGCCAAGGACTGCTGCGTGAGACTCGCAGTCGATGTGCCGGACGTCGACTGGTCGCCGCTGCCCCCCGAGCGGTACCCGAAGGAGACAGCGCGGAGAAGGCAAAGACCACGAGCGCGAGCACAGCCACTCCGGCAAGGCCCGAGAGCAGCGCCTTGCGCGTCGTCAGCCCTGCCAGGCGCGTCCGCAAGTCGGGACTCACGTCGCATCACCGAGCTCCGCGATGGCGGCGTCGACGGCAACCGCCGTCGACCGCATCAAGCGCGCGGTCGGCGGCGTGCTCGACCGCAGCGCGAGCGACCCTCAGGTACCTACTCATCGAGCGGGCGGAAGCCGCCCGCCTCGATTGTCCGCCCGGCATCCGCCGAGAACAGAGGGCGCGCCTCATCAGGCAGTGCGGCGGACTCGATCCAGCCCCGGATGATCGCAGCATCGAGCGCGTCCGGGTTCTCCTGCATCGTAAAGAGATTCGAGAAGTGCCACTCGATCCGTCGACCGCCGGCGAACGTCTCCTCAAGCTCCGGTGCCTCGCCCGGAGCGGCCATGATCACCAGGACGGCAGAGTCCTTGAGCCGCCACCGTAGGCTCGTCATAGAGGCGACCACCTGCGCCCGGAGGTCAGGCTCGATCTCCAGCCAGTGGCCGAACTCGTCGTACAGCAGCGCGGTCCTGGCGTAGCGGATCTCCGCCCAGTCAATGATCTTCGCCAGCGTTTTGCGAGGCGCCTTGGTAATCTTGAGCTCTTCGGACAGCGCCGAGAGACCGCGTGCGTGATACATCCGCAGCCCCCTCGCCAACACGGGCGAGATGTGAGCCCGGGTGTACTCGATGAGGTAGTCTCTCACGCCCTCGTACTCATCGCTGACCTCGGCGGGCCTCCGCGATAAGGGCTGCTGTGCCCGGGGCGTCCCCGACGGTCTCGTCGACCTCTGGCGACTCGTCCTGCTCGTCTCCGTCATCGTCGAGATCCGCGCGGCGCGGATCCGCAAGGCCGATGAACTCGTCGTGGCGCTCGACCTCAGGCGTGCCGAACACCCTCGTCACGCAACCGCCCGACGTCGTTGCGAAACTCCTCGACGAAATGCATCAAGCCGTTCAGGGCCGACAACGGCATAGGAGGTCAGGGCGTGATCCGGCTCAGCGAGCACCTGCTCGATGTAGAGCGCGAGCACGGATTCGATGTCCCGAAACGCGAAACCGCTCGAGCGACCACGCCAAGTGTCGCCCGGGTGACACCCACCCTGAACATGAACAGCTGCACGTACGCGTAAAGGATGTTGAGCGAGTCATCCGTTGCAAGCGAGCGCCTCCGCATGGCTCACTGCATTCAGGGAGTACGAGGAAGGGATGTCTGGATCCTTGTCCACCCACAAGGGTTTCGGCGTGGACTCGCTGCGAGGCCGCGAGAATCGCCTGCAGAAGCCTGTTGCCCGCAGCCTGGATTTCTCACGCCATTGCGGGCTCCGGTCTCCCAGCGCACCGGCGAACGGGTTCGCGATCAGGCCGAGCGAAGCGTAGCGCGCTAGGTTGGGGACTTGCCGGAGCTTGGGCATCGTCGGAGACCGAAGGACAACCGGATCACCATCTTCCAATAGCTGGGTTTCGCTGATATGCGTATCGTACTGCGGAGACGCGGTCACCGCCGAACTGACACGCACCAATATGAGGGGGCCCCAGGGAGTAATCCTGGGACCCCCATCAGCATGCATCATGCATGCCCACGTCGTTGTTCAGGGAAACCCTACTTGTCGTGGCAGCGTTCGCACACGCCGCGGTTGTCGGCGCGAAGGAGCGAGCTGGTGCCGCTCGGAGACCAGCGGCCTGAGGGTCGTCGTTCTTGTCAGGCTGACGCCAGCGATCCGTCGTCGCGGACAGGAATCCACGTGTTATCGTCGTTCTTCTCCAGCTGGGCAGCCGACCAACCGGTCATATCGCACTGGAGCCATGAGCGTAGTGGCAAGTGAGGCAGCCAATTTGATTCCGACGAACGCCGGATCGTTCGGCTTGACTTCGAGCGGTATCATCTCGATCGAGGAATCGTAGCCGGCGCATCGATCTGCAAGACGTCCTCGCCGCTGAACGAGCGTGATGTTGACCGGGTGGCGATGACGGGTCGCGACCGACCGTACCGGTCAGCCGCCCTCGTAGTCACCGTAGCTGTAGGCGCTTGTCGGTTGTCGTACTCCTGGTGGCATGCCGCGCACCACGTCGAGATGGTCTTGCCGAGCGCTGCCAGCACGGATCTGCGAGCTGCCGACGGTGTAGTTCGGCACGTAGTTGCATCTGGGTGGCCAGCCTCGTGCTTGAGCCAGCCGCCGCCCGGCCGTCGTGTAGCCGGTCTCGGCCGAGGAGACGACCGTTCCGGCACGTCGCCCGGGTGTAGCCACCTACGGAATACCGTTGACCTCGTCCTTGAGCAGGCGGTAGTTCGAGGAGCCGTGCGGGTCGTGGCAGTCGGTGCAGGTCAGGTTCATGGTCGGGGTCGGAACCGCATACCGTCGCCCCACAGATCGCCGACCGGCATCCATGTTGTGCATCGACGTGACCGGCGCGAAGCGCAGTCGCCTGGTCTCCCAGTTTACGAGTCGGAGCATGAACGAAGCCGCCGCCGTTGAGGGCCGCGTTGAACGTCGAGTCCGTCGGTAGGCCTTCATGACGCCGCCGTTGCGCGCAGATGCCGTGACCGAGTCGCCCGAGGGGCCGGCGTCGAACGACGCCGCTCAGACGTTCGTCGACGCGCCAGGTGCGGCGTCACCGTGGCACGCGTAGCAGAACTCCTCATCGTCGCCGCCGAGCGACGAGCAGAGCAACGGCGCTGTGCTCGTTGCCGTGCCGTCGTCCACGTCACCGTCGAGAACGACGTGTGAGCCCGGTGACAACCGGCGCAAGAGTCGGTGTCGTCGAGTATCCGCCGTGCGGACCGAAGTTCGCGTACGCCACGCCGCCGAAGAGGAGGACAGCGCGAACAGCGAGAAGAACGAGAGTAGAGTCTCTTCAAATCTCTCACCTCCTGTTTCTAGTGTACCGCGCATGCGATGCACGGGTCGAAGGACTGGGCGATACGCAGGGCCTCGACGCCACCGACCGATGCGGTGCTGGCGCAGCCGCCTGCGCACGGATGCGTCTGGAGTGGTGCCGTCGTGCGAACGGGGCACGATGATGGCCTGCTCGATGGCGCCGCGTCCCAGCGGCGTCCTTCGGCGAGCCGTTCCACGTCGTCGGCACGATGCACTGGTACGCCGTGATCTTGCCGTGTTGTGGTGCACATGGTGCATGAGCGCACCACGCGGAGCCTCGGTGCACCCCAGCCCTGTGATGCTGACCGGCGGGATCGGCTTGTTCGATGTATGTAGGCCGCGCCCAGCCGCGGCCTTGAGCTGGTCGACCCAGCCGTGTCGGCGAACTGAGCTGTTGCGCAGGTCCGGTCGGCCTTGGTCGAACGCACCGATCATCCGCTGGACGAGGACGAGGACTCGAGCGCACGAGCGCGGAGGCGATCCATCGTGGACAGGCCGCCCTTGATGGCGATGAGTCCAGGCTCGTGATGCACGGCGATGCACCGATGTAGCGCCGCTCGCCGGTACGCCGAGAGGCGGCGTGGCCCGGAGTGTGACGATCGTGCCGTGGACGAGTCGTGGTCCGCGAGGACGCGCGATGTCGAGCGTCGCGCCGCCGTTGAGGTACGATGTCCGGTGTAGCCTGGGACGTACCGTCGGCGAGCGTGCGTGCCGTCGACGGGATAGTGGCCGGTCGACGACCAGCGCGCCAGCGGGCCGACCTCCATGGCGTTGCCGCTCCAGCGCGGAGCCTTCATGTACGTGTACCCGTCGTCAGCGCGTCGGCTTCGGTGCGGGAGACGTCGCCCGGATAGCGCGTGCTGTGCCGTCGACGGCGATGTAGCCGTCGCCGGTGTCGTCGAACGTCGTGATCGGCGTAGCGGGAGTGCGCGATGTCCTCGGTGCAGGTTCAGCCGGAACGAGATGGCAGCGGCCGCTCGAGGAACTTGCCGTAGACCTCGGCCTTGTTGACGACGGTGAAGTTGCTCGGGCCCGCGAGCCGTGACGTCCTGAAGATGCCGCTCGCGAAGCGCAGCGCGCGTTGGTGCGGGAGCGTCGCCGTCGATCTCGGGAACGCGCCCCACGCGAGGAAGTTGCCGAGGCCGGCGCCGCAGCCATAGCCGCAGCCGTGCGCGATCGTGAGCCGTCGAGCTGTCGGACCGCGTTGTTGCAGGTTGTCGAAGTCCGGGTACAGGACGCCCGAGCGCCAGGACGATCGGCACGTACTCCTGGATGACGAAGTGGCCGATCTCGCGTATGATCGTCGTGGAACTTGTTGCACTTCCGTCGAGGTCCTCGTGCGCCTGTCGGGTGACGCCGCCGGCGACGAAGCACGAGGTCATCGGCATACGGCCCGCGAACAGCGCGCCGGCCTCGAAGGTGAGGCGGCGGATGCGGAGAGCCTTGACGTACTGATGATGACCGCGGCCCAGAGGTGCATCGGAGCCAGATCGGCGTCCGGAACGACGCCGGCAGCGGCGCCGTGCCGTCAGCGCCGACCGCGGGCTCGACGAAGCAGCGGGTGTAGTAGCTGTCGGCGAAGTACGGGGTCCACGGCGGGATAGCCGGGCCCTGGACGTAGCTCGGCGCAGCCAGGTGATAGAAGTGCGTGATGCTCGACATCAGGAACTCGGACGCCGAGCACCAGGTTGCGGATGAGGACCGCCTTCGGCGGAACGCCGTAGGCGCCGGCGGTCCGTCGTGCAGAACGTGATGTGGCCGCTGGCTGTAGCCGAGCACGCCTCAACCGCGTACGTCGACGTCATGCCGTGCGGAACCGGGCAACGCCGCAGATGCGCTGCGTGAACGTGATCGCGTCGTTGGCGTCGCGGCCGAGCAGGAAGTTCTCGAAGCCACGCCACAGGTTACCGTGGGCGTCGGCCTCGGTGATGTTGCCGCCGCGTCGACGTCGACCTTGACGCCGAGGTGACCCTCGATACGTGAGATCGGGTCGACTTCGTGATCGTTGCCGAGTACCGGTAAGATCGTATAGCCATCTAGTTTTTCCCTCCTTTCCTTCTCTAGCGCTCCACGAACGGGACGAAGCGTCCGGATAGCCCTTCTCGGTGCAGGCCATGCAGGGATGGCCAGCCGGCGTGCAGTGGCCGCCGGCTTGTTGCCGTTGCAGGCTGAGCGGAGACGCCTGCCGGCTGACATCGCGGCTGTTCTGCGGCTGCTGGCTGTTCCAGCCGTGCGTGCCGCACAGCGAGTTGGTCGACGGGCCCTTGCAGCCGATGCTTCTGCAGGCAGCCGGGATCGCCGGGCTTGCGCGGCGAACACGCCCTTGACGTAGTCGCGGTAGCGCGGGCAGTACGGGCTGTGGATCGGAGTCGGGTAGACGGCCTTGAGGCGGCGGTCGCAGTCGGCGGCGGTCGAGGTCGATGCCTGCGAGCCGTGCAGGATCCGAGCACGTCGCCGAGCGGACCAGCGGACGGGTCGACAGGTCGACGAGCCAGCGACGACCGTCAGGACGAACCACCACGGGTTGGTCGGGCAGCCCGGAACGTTGATGACCTTGTCGGCGCGCGCCGGCAGTGCGCCGTGCGCGAGCAGGTAGTCGTAGATGCCCATGGCGCCGGTCTGCGACTGCGTCGGGTTGAAGCCGCCAGCCCGTCGGCGCGTGGCGCTGATCGGCGGCTTGCAGCCGGGATAGCCGCCGAAGCGTGGCGCACTGGCCGATCGGGATGATCGCCACGCAGTTGGCCTTGTGCGAGGTCGCGACGACGTCTCGGGCATGTCGTGCTCGAGCGGTCCGCCGTCGTCGCCGACATGCCGATCGAGCACCACGGCACGCTGCGCGTCGCTGGTCGTCGTTCCACGCGCCGCCGTGCGTCTTGTCCTGGACCGCGCCCTCGACGACGAGCACGAACGGCTCGGTGTCGTGTCGGCGCATGTCGCTGAAGTCCTCCAGCCACTGGGCCGCGAGGTCGCCGCCCATGCCCATGACGGTCTCGTGATACTGAGGTCGATGAAGTCGACAACGACGTCCGCGATGTTCACGCGTTGGCCGTCGATCGGCGTTGACGAGTCGCCACTCGAGAGCGTGAGTCCGATGGTGCAGCCGCTGCGTCGAGCGCCGTCGGATGACTCACGCCGCGAGACCGCAGCGCTGCAGCCGACGTGGTGATCGCCGTACCCCTCGAATCGCCTTGCCGGTCCGACGTCCTCAAAGAGGCCCAGAAGTGACGTCGAACAACCGGTGCACTCAGCGCCGTGGACCCATACGACCTTCGGCTTGCCGCAGCGTGCCGCCGAGCAGTCGTGCCGTTGCCAGCGAAGGCCTCGGTGATCTTCGAGACCTCGGCCTGGCTCATGCCAACGGCGGCAGCAAGGGCACCCAACGGGTGACGAACTGTCGCCTGGTTATGGCCATACTCTCTCCTCCTTCACTTGGCTCGATGAACAGTACAGGTAAGCCCACGTGCTCAAACTTCTCTCTCCCAGCTGCGGTATATGAAGAAACGCCACCTCCTCTGGCCCGCAGTGCGGGAGACCGGGTGGAGACGGCGTCTCGAATGAAGTCGCTGGCAGGACCCTGACCGGAGCTACGGATAGTGCTGGATCGGGTGAGGGTCAACTGACCAGTCGGGTCTTCGTGCCGGCTCCAACCCGGTGGTCTATTCCCAGTACCCTCCTTCGTGGGTACCAATTGCACGATGCTGGTCAGGTTTGTAACAGAAGTTACAACGTGCACACTCTATGTGCCGCACACAGGTTCGTCAAGCATTTTCGGCCAGATTCGTCAGGCGTTCCGCACTACTGCTCTCGCGGTGCGTCCGGCGGGCGGCTCGTGACGTCGTGTCGCGACGGGTGAACCGCTCGATGTACTCGACGCGGTCGACGACGTCGATCTCCAGGACCTTCGCGAGGCGGCGCAGCTCCTCGTCCTCGTGCAGAACACCTTCGACGCTTCGCGATCGACAGGATGATCGAGTCAGCGCTCGCCGATCTCGAGGCGCTCCTGAGCGCGCGCGCATCGGACTCGGAGTAGCTCGGCCTCGTTCAGCAACTCGGCCAGCTTGATGTCGCCCTGCTCGATGTCCTTGAGCTGCTCGTAGTCTTCGGCGGTCACGTACCACTTGCGCCCGCGCTGCGGCATCAGGTCGACCTCGCCGGCGTCGACCATCTCGAGCACGAAGTCCGCCGTGGCGAAGAAGCGCTTGCTTGCGGAAGCAGGAGCAGCAGCGGCAGCAGCAGCAGCGGCAGCAGACACAAGACCCAGTTCTGCGGGATGCGCGGCGATCGGGACCGGCGAGACCTGCTCGGGCCAGCCCCAGACCTGGACGCGACCGTTGGCCGTGTCGGTGATGAAGATCTTGTTGCTGCGCCCCGACCGACGACGCCGTTCGGGTAGCTGAACTGGCCTTCGAGCACGCCCTGCTGCCGAAGCTGAGCGAGCTTCTCGCCCTCGGCGCTCCAGATCGTGCCGTCGTGCGCGAGCGTGTCGACGACGACGAAGCGCTGCGGGCGTCGTGGCATCGTCCTGCGGGAAGCGTGCCGAGGAACGCGATGCCCGCGGCAGGCCCTGGGTGACGATGATCCGCTTGAACTCGCCGTCCTTGTCGAAGACCTGGACGCGCCGGTTGTTGCTGTCGGCGACGTAGACCTCCTTGCCGGACCGCGAGCCCGTTCGGGAACTGGAAGACCTCCGGCGCCTTGCTCGGCCTCGTTCGACCGATGCCCGACGTGCCGACCGACTTCTTGAACTTGCCGTTCGGGTCGAAGATGAGCAGGCGATGGCCGTTGAGGATCTCGGTCACGTACATCGTGCCGTCCGGCGCGAACGCGAGCGCCACCGGCGCCCACTGCACGCCGCTTGGTGTCGAAGTCGGGGAGCTGGTTCTTGGGCAGCTTGGGGTCGAAGTCGCTCGAGGTACTTGCCCTCGGGCGTGAAGATGTGGATCGAGCGGGTGCGCGGTCGGTGACGTAGATGTTGCTCGTCCTTGGGGTTCTTCGCGATGTAGAGCGGCGTCGACCGTCTCTGACGCGCCGACAGCTGCGGCCTGTAGCCCCGCTGAGGTCGAAGACGTCGATCACGTGGCGCCGCGAGTCGACGACGTACACCGTGCTCCCGTCGACGAGCACGCCGACCGGCCGCTGCATGCGCGTGCCGGTGTCTGGCGCCGTTGAACGAGTAGAGGAACTGCGGCGGCTCGACGAACTCGTTGTCGACCGGCGAGATGTCGAGCGCGAGCTTCTGCGTGCTGCGGTAGTACAGGTAGTAGCGCGCCAAGCAGCGCGAGCAGCAGTACGAGGATGACGACGATGACGATCTTGCGCTTCTGTGCTCTGGTCAACTGATCCTCCGCGGTGCCGGTTCGCATGATGACGCTACTTGGCTTGGTCGCAGCCTGTCGAGTCGCGCCTTCTACGATCGAGTTGCTCGGGTCCTTCTTGAGCTTCGCCTTGTACGCACCGATGGCGATCTTCGGGTTCTCGCGCTCGAGCGCTTCAGGGCCTCGAGGACGGCCTTGTCCTTCGGCGCCAGCGCTTCAGCGCCTCGAGGTAGACCTCGATCGCATCCTTCGAGCTCTCGGCGCTCGGTCGAGTATCGCGCCGTGCAGCTTGGCCGCAGCGAGGTCTTCGGATCGAGGTTGCGCGCCACCAGTACGCCGTGATTGCGCTCGGTACGGTCCCCGCTGCCTGAGCCTTCTCCGCCTTCGCGACCCAGTCCGAGGCGGTGCCGAAGCCGGCGAGCGCCTCTTGGGGCGGCTCGGCATCCGGCGCGCAGCCGAGCGGCCTGGTGGAAGTGGTACGACGCGTTGACGTCGTCCTTCTTCTCGCGGTAGATCTCGCCGAGCGTGTAGTGCGCCTCGGCGAAGCCCGGGTCGAAGGCGAGCGCGATCTCGAGGTTCTCGATCGCCGCCGTCCGTGTCCCCCATGCCCCTCAGCGCACGCGCGAGACTAGACGTAGGTGTCCGAGGCGTCCTTGCGGATGCGCAGCGCCTCCTTGAAGTAGCCGGCCGCCTCCTCGTACTTCTTCTGCTTGAGCTTGAGCAGCCCAGGTTGTAGAAGGCGTTCTCGCGACGCTGGTCCACGTTCGCGAATCTGCGCGGTCTCGGTGAGCTCGATGACCTTCTTGAAGTACCGCTCGGCGGCCGCGTCGTTCTCGGTGAGCACGGCCACCATGCCGAGGTCCAGATACGCACCGACGTGCTTCGGGTCGATCTTGAGCGCCTGCTTGAACTGCTCGACCGCCTGGTCGTACTTGCCGGCTGCGCCGTAGGCCTCGCCGAGCCGCACGCGAAGGATGACGTCGTTGGGCGTCTTGCGGACCTCGGCCTCGATGCCCTTGATGAGGCGGATCGGCGCGTTGGTCAGCTGGTCCCGCTGGTAGTTCGGTCCACACGGTGTAGGCGAAGTAGCCCGCGAACCCGAGGATCGCAACTGACAAGCAGCCGCGATGGCTACGGTGAGCCAGACGGTCGAGCGACTTGCTCTTGTCAGGGCCTGCAGCCGGCGCGGCGGCGCTCGCAACCTCACTCATGCGCGTGTGTACTCCTCTGTGTGTCTCTCGTCGTGACGTCAGCGCGCATGGTCGCGCCGCTGATCCCGCTAGACGTCCGACGTCCTTGTGGCAACGGACGCACAGCGCCGCGCCTTTGTACGGGGCGATCTGCTTGTTGAAGGGGTCGAGCGCGCCGTGGCAGTCGTAGCACAAGCGAAGGTCGTGCCCCTGCTGCAGTTCGAGCTCCTTTGCCGCCGCGCGACGTGCCGAAGTCCACGTGGCACTCGTCGCACTTGTAGGGCTTGCCCTTCTTCTTCTGCGACGTCGAAGTGCACGGCGTGCTCGGCGAAGCCCTTGTTCTTGATCTCGGTCGCCGGCTTCTGCTTCATCTCGTCGTGGCACGGCGTGCAGTTCTTCTCGATGAGCTCGGCGCGCTGCGCACGTTCTGGTGGTGGCACTTCTGGCACTTGGACTGCGGTCCGTGTGGCAGATGTTGCAGTCCTCGGTGCGTCGTGCCCGGCTCGGGCGAGTGGTCCTTCGAGCCAGCCGACGGGGTGCGGCATGACGGTCTTGTGGCACCGCTTGCACGACGGGTCCGTCGTGGCACGAGCCGCACGCACCCTCGCCGGCGAGGTACTGGCCGCCGTGCTGGTGCCGCCACGCCGCCTTCTTGTGATCGTCGGGGATGACCGGCTTGCCCGGAGCGTTCGGGCTCACCTTCTCGCCGCGATGGCAGCCGACGCAGAACTCGGACGGGTGGCACATCGCGCAGTACGGCGGGGTCCTCGTTCGACTTCTTGCCGTGCTCGCCCTTGATGAACGGCATCGTGTGGTCCTTGGGCATGAGCTCGAAGGACTTCGGGTGGCACTTGTAGCAGTCCTGCCCCTCGGCGATCTGACCGCCGCCGTTGTGGTAGACGCTGTGGCACCGGTAGCACGACATCATGTCGGGCTTGCTCGTCCCGTTCTCCTGGTGCGCGAACTCGGTGTGGCACGCCTCGCAGCGATAGTTGCGCCCGCAGGTGCGCGCCGTGGGCGAAGATGAGCCGGCCCGGCGTGATCTCGTCGAGGTCGGGGTGGCAGTACTGGCACTGCGACATCGAGACGGGACCGTCCGGGTAGACCTTGACCGACGGCCCCTTGTCGCGAGGCTGCACGAGGGAGTGGTACGCATCCGGCATCTTGCCGACGTCCACGTTCTCCTTCTCGTGGCACTCGTCGCAGTCCTTGGGCGCGTCGTGACACATCATGCAGTCGTTGACGCCGGTCTTGTTGGCCTTGTCCGCGTGCGGCTTGGCCTTCCAGTCCTCGGTGTGCGTCTTGGGACGCAGCACGAACGACTTGGTGTGGCAGTCGCGGCACTCGCTCGAGGCGAGTTCGCCCTGCGGCCCGTGCGCGATGCCGTGGCAGGTGAAGCAGACCTCCATCGGGACGGTCTCGGTCCCGCTGCCGCGGTGCGGCATCCGGGCGTGGCAGCCGTCGCAGCTCACGAGCATGTGGTTGCCGTGGCTGAAGATGAGCCCCGGCTGGGTCACGTTGCCGAGGTCGAGGTGGCAGGGCGCGCACTGGGTCGGCTCTATCGGCGCAGCGGTGTCGATGACCGGCGCGGTCGTCGCCTCGGCTGACGCGCTCGTCTGCTGGTCGCTCTCCACGGCGTCACCGGCGACAGCGGTCGCAAGCAGGAAGGCGGCCGCGGCAATAATCGCGGCCACCCCCCAGATCACTGTTCGCTTGTCGGTGATGCGGCGCATGGGCTGCCGCAGGCCTCCTATCGCGCGGTGGCGGGCCTAGCCGCCGCCGGTCAGGTTGGCGATGAGGCGCAGGAGCGGGTTGTCCTGCTGGGCCTGTGCCTTCTGGTGGATCAGAGCAGCAGCCTCCGTGCCGAACTCCTCGCTCGAGCCCTTGTGGCAGCCTTCCTGGCCGCAGGTCTCGCCGACGTTCGCCGCGTTCACGCTCGACTCGGGGTCGCTCTTGGGCAGGATGTCGTGGGACTCGTGGCACTCCCAGCACGCGGGCGCATCAGGCGCGCCGGCCTTGTAGGCCTTGCCGTGGTAGTAGTCGTCGTAGGTGTCGTACTCGTCGCCGTGCTGCTTGCAGCGTGCGCAGACCCGGTACGACGAGCCGTGCATGCGCGCGGCGCCGAGCGCGTTGTCGGTGCTGTAGATGAAGTGGCCGCCGTGGCACGAGCCGCACGTCGCCGAGTCGGTGTTGCCGTCCTTGAGCGCCGTGGCGTGGATCGACTTGTTGTAGAGCGCGACCGGCTCGGAGAGCTTCTTGTCCTTCTCGGCGTCACCCGTGTCGGGCTCTTGTGGCAGTCGGCGCACGCGATGCTGGCGTTGATCGTCCACAGCGGCGTGGCGCCCGGGGTGCCCTCGTAGTTGAAGTCGGTGTGGCACTTCTGGCACGTCAGGTCCTGGTGCACGGACTCCTCGAGTCCGCTGACCTGGAACGACTTGCCGCCCGCGAGGCCCTGCTTCTGGAGCAGCGGGTTGCCGTGGCACGAGAGGCAGCCGCCGTTGGAGTCGTAGCCCCAGCTGTCCGGAGTCCACTCGATCGCCTTCTGCTCGTGGCAGTCGTTGCAGGACGCGGGGTCGTGGCACATCGCGCAGCGCGTGTTGAACGCCTCCTTCGCGGGCGCGACGTGCGGCTTGCCGGCCCAGTCGTAGCCGTGGAATGCGGGGCGCAGGCGCTCCTTGGGCGTCTTGTGGCAGTCTTCGCACTCGCCGGTGGCGAGCTCGCCCATCGGACCGTGGGTGAGCCCGTGGCAGTCCCAGCAGCCCTTCATCGTGGGACGCGAGGTGCCCTCAGGGCGGTGCGGGAAGCGCGTGTGGCACGACGAGCACTGCAGCATGATGTGGTTCGCGTGCGTGAAGATGATCTCGGAGGAGTAGTTGTCGGTGTCGGCGATGTTGCCGTGACACCCGCTGCAGGTCTGCTCGATGACCGGCGAGGACTGCAGCTGCTGGAACAGCTGCTGCAAAGTCGCCGGGTCGAGCTGCAACTCCTGGTCCTGCGCGAATGCGACGCCGCCGCTCAGCGCGACGCTGAACGCCAGCGACGCCAAGAGCGATGGCGAGCAGCCTACCGGTGCGTGCTCTGTAGTCGTAGCGCCATCCTTACCTACCCCTTCCGCGGGGGGCCCACAGGCCCCCTGCTACCCTTCGCCCCCGAACCACGAGCCCACCGTCTGGATCGCGTCGTCGACGGCGGCTCTGGCCGACTCCCAAATCGTGTAGAGCGGTACCTCTTCTTCGACTTGCTCCTTGCTGTGAACGAGTTTCGCGTACTCCACGTAGTCCTCGTTGGGATCGTCGTGGCACTTGCCGCAGGTCTCCTCGAGGTTGGCCGGGTTCACCGGCGACCTCAGATCGCTCGCGGGCAGCATCTCGTGCGCTCCGTGACAGTCCCAGCACGCCGGCGCGTCCGGCGCTCCCTCGCGGTACGCGGCCCCGTGGTAGTAGTCCGCGTATGTCGTGGTCTGGTCCTCGTGGCAACTGCCGCACATCTCGTCGCCGGTCCCGTGCATCGCAGCTGCACCGTCTTGCGCGGCCTGTTGCACCTCGGCGGTCCCCGATTCTCCCATCGTTCTACGTCGATGTAGGAGATTTCGTGAGAACCGTGGCAATCCCCGCAAAGTGGTGTCACGGGGGGCTTGCCCTCGGCGAGTCGCTTGGCCTGGATCTCCTCGTCCGTCTGCCCCGGTTCACCCGACGGGGAGTGCGCCCCGGAGACGACTTGGTGAACTCGTTGGAGTGGCAGTTCTTGCACGCCGACTTGGCAACGTCGACCCACGTGGCGCCGGCTGTGACGTTCTGGTGGGGCGTCTGGTAGGCGAAGTCGAGGTGGCAGCCGGTGCACACCGTGTCGGCGTGAGCGGTGTTCGCGAGCACTGCCGGGTCGATGAAGATCGAAGACGTGCTCTCGGAGCTGAGCTTCACGAGGTTCGGGTCGCCGTGGCACACCATGCAGCCCGACTTGCCGGCCGTGGGAAGCGTGAAGTCGAGGTCGTAGGTGCGGCTCGCCTCGGCAGACGCGGTCGCCGTCGAAGACGACTCAGCCGCCGCGGCGACTGCCGGGGCGGAGAGCGCGATCAACATCACCGCGCATGCGTATGGGAAGCGGTTGCCCACCCAACGTTTCCTATCTGACGGTCATCCTGCATGCTCGGCTGAAGCATACGCCGGTGCCGGCTCTGACTGCAGTGCTCGTCGTGCCCATCATCGTGGCCGCTGCGCTTGTCGAGCCCACCCATCCCGAAGAAGTCCAGGAACGCCGGGAAGTCCTCGGTCACGGACAGGTACATGTGGATCGTGGTCAGGATGATGAACAGCCAGTTGATGATGTAATGCGCCGTGCGCGCCCACCATCCTGCAAGGTCGGTCGAGCCGAGAAGCACGCCGAGCCACCAGCCTACTAGCAAATCCCGTGGCGACATGTTGATGTACGGGATGGTGAAGGTCAGCAGTGCGAACCCGGTGAAGGCCTGCACGATCAGCAGCGGGACGAAGACGATGTAGGTCCCCTTCTGCATGACGTTGTACTTGCCGAGGTGCGGCTTGCTCTTCTTGACGAAGATGTAGTAGAGGATGACCTGGGGCGCGGTCGTGATGTCGCGCTTGGTGACCGCGAACTCGCGATAGTCACGCTGGCGCGATGAGAACGCGTACCACAGGCGCCAGATGAGGTTGAGCGTGACCATGATCATCGCGAAGTAGTGCACCCAACGCATCGGCGTGCGGAACCCGTCAGGCAGGCCGAACAAGCCCGGGAACCGGATGTAGAGTCCCGAGATCGCCAGCAGGATCATGCAGGCGACGTGCTGGAAGTGCATCCACTTGGGCAGCGCGGGTGGGTGGCTGTCGTGATGCGGCCACGCCCACTCCTTGCCGAAGCGCCGCTTGACGCGCCCGGTGAGGATGTTGCCGAGGAAGTGGCCCGAGAGCGCGAGGATGATGAAGACCCAGAGCGTCACGAACACCGCGTCCAGCCAGACATTGAGTTGCGTCAGTCCCACGAACTGACACCTCCTACCCCGTCGCGTCGCGCCCTTCTCGGCGACGTCTGAAGACGCCGAACCGCGGCGCTGTCCGGGCGTCGCGGCAACCAGTGAGGGCTTTGTAACAGCAGTTACGAACAGGATAGGGACGGAGGCCCGTTAAGTCAACGAAAGGGAGGGCTCAGACGTCCTCGATATCCAGCGTCTTTGCGGGCTCGATCGAGGCCCTTTCGAGGTAGATCGCGGCCCTGCTCCGCATCGCCCGACGGGACCCGCAAGGCGATGCCGCAGAGCGCACCCAGAGCCGTGGGGGTCGGAACCGGCACGACCTCGATGCCCAGGTCGTCGAGAAGGGCCTCCGCGTCGAGTGCCTGGTGGGTCGAGGCGAAGCCGAAGAGGCGGAACGGTCGAGGGGCCGGCGTCACCGCGCGGCCCGGGTCAGCTCGGACAGAGCGGCGAGCGCGGCGTCGACGTCGTCGTCGGTGTTGCCGTAGCCGATGCCGAAGCGCAGCGCGCCCGATTCGAGCGTGCCGAGCGCCTCGTGCGCCCACGGCGCGCAGTGCAGGCCCCCGCGCACCGCGATGCCGTAGCGCCGGTCGAGCCCGAACGCGAGCTGGTCGACCGGGACGCGATCGTGAACGGCGGCCACGATCGGCACGCGCGGCTCGTCCGGCTCGGGCCCGAGCACCCGGAAGCCGCTCGAGGCCGAGCAGCCCCTCGTGGAGCCGGCGCGTCAGCCGGCTCTCCTCGGCGCGCTGAGCTCTCGGCGTGCGCGCGCGACCCAGGCGACCGCGGCGTCGAGGCCGAGGATGCCGGGCGTGTTGGGGGTGCCGGCCTCGTAGCGATCGGGGCGGATGCGCGGCTGGAGCGGCTCCTCGCTCGCGCCGGCGCCGGTGCCACCCGCGACGAGCTCGTCCGGCTCGCAGCCGGGCGCGAGGTAGAGCACGCCGATGCCCTGCGGCCCGAGCAGCCCCTTGTGGCCGGAGCAGGCCCACGCGTCCGCGCCGAGCAGCGCGAGATCGATCGGCAGGTGGCCGCCGGCCTGCGCGCCGTCGACGAGCAGGAGCGCGTCGTGGGCGTGCGCGATGTCGGCGAGGTCGGCGACGGGCTGGATGGCGCCGGTCAGGTTGCCGGCGTGCTGGCAGACGACCGCGCGAGTGGGCGCTCGGCGGACCAGCGCCTCGACCTCGTCGGCATCCACGAGGCCGGCGTCATCGGGGTGCGCGAGCACGACTTCGACGCCGCGCGCCGCGAGCATGTTCAGCGGACGGGCGACCGCGTTGTGCTCGGCGAATCCGACGACGATGCGGTCGCCGGGCCTGATCAGCCCGAAGAGCACGAGGTTCATCGCCTGCGTGCAGCCGGGCTGGAAGAGCAGGTCCTTCGCGTCCGGCACGCCGAGGAAGGCGGCGATGCGCGCGCGTGCGCCATGGATGGCGCGTGCGGTGTCGAGCGCAAGCCGGTAGGAGCCGCGGCCGGGGTTGCCGCCGAAGCGCGTGAGCGAGTCGGCCATCGCCTCGGCGACACCCGGCGGCTTGGGCCACGAGGTGGCGGCGTGGTCGAGGTAGATCGTGCGCGGCTGCGCCTCGGCTGTCTCGGCGGGCGTCATCGGCTAGCCGTGCCCCCCGCCCGCCATCATCTCGACCGCGTGCTCGAGCTGGTCGGCGACGAAGCCGAACGACTCGCGCGCCGCCTTCTCCGAGCCCGGCAGGTTGATGACGAGCGTGGTGCCTCGCAGCGCCGAGACGCCGCGCGAGAGCATCGCGCGGGCCGTCACCTTGAGGGACTCGGCGCGGATGTGCTCGGCGATGCCGGGCGCCTCTCGGTCGGCGACGTCGAGGGTGGCCTCGGGCGTGACGTCGCGCGGGCCGAATCCGGTGCCGCCGCAGGTGAAGACGACGTCGGCGTGCTCGAGGTCGGCCATGCGGATGAGAGCGCCGGCGAGGCACTCGCGGTCGTCGCGGCACACGCGGTAGGCCACGACCTCCCAGCCGCGCTCCGCCGACAGGTCCATCAGCGCGCGACCGGCCGAGTCCTCGGCCTCGGTGCGCGTGTCCGAACTCGTGAGAACGCCGATGCGCAGCTTCGCCACGTCAGTTCACTCCCCCACCACTCGCCTGCCGGTCCTCACGCCTTCTTGTCCAGGTTGGCCGCGAGCACCTCGGCAGACTCCTTGAGCGCATCTTCCGGCGAGCGGTCGCACGTCCCGTCGCCGATCGCGGTCACCACGATGCGATCTCCCGCCACGACCTCACCGGGCGAGCGCACGACGGCGAAGATGCCCTCGCGCGGCATCACGCAGTCGCCGGCCTGGTAGTAGATCGCGCACTTCGTGTGGCACGTCTTGCCGATCTGGCTCACCTCGAGCACGACGTCGTCGCCGATGCGGATGATCGTGCCCACCGGCAGCGTGATGAGCTCGACGCCCTCGGTGGTGATGTTCTCGGCGAAGTCGCCGGCGTCGACGTCGAGGCCCTTGGCCTGCATCTCCTCGATGCTCTCGCGAGCGAGCAGGGAGACCTGACGGTGCCAGTCGCCGGCGTGCGCGTCGCCCTCGAAGCCGCGATCGAGCAGCAGCGTGCCGCGCTCGCCGCGCGTCTTGCGCACGGTCTTGCGCTCGGACAGGTTGACGGAGACGACGGTGCCGATGCGGTGCTCGCCGGGAGCGGGCGCGGGTCTGAGCAGCGACCTCAGCGTCGGCGGTTCCGCGTGTTGGTGGGCTCGGTCATCGCGATTCCTCCTCGCGGTTCCAGGTACCGGACTTCCCGCCCTCTTTGGTGAGCAGACGCAGGCCGTCGATCTCCATCCCGCGATCGACCGCCTTGCACATGTCGTAGATCGTGAGCGCGGCAACAGAGGCCGCCGTGAGCGCCTCCATCTCGACGCCGGTCTTGCCGTCGGTCTCCACCGTCGCGGTGATCTGCAGGTACGGCAGATCGGTCTCGCTCACCTCGATGTCTACCTTAGCGTGAGTGAGCGAGAGCGGGTGGCAGAGCGGGATCAGATCGCTCGTGCGCTTGGCCGCCATGATGCCGGCGACGCGCGCGACCGCGATCGCGTCGCCCTTGGGCACGCGTCCCTCGGCGATCATCGCGATGGTCTCCGGCAGCGCGTGCACGCGGGCCTCGGCGACGGCGCGGCGGTGCGTGACCGCCTTGTCGGCGACGTCGACCATGCGCGCGCGGCCCTGCTCGTCGAGGTGCGTGAGCCTGGGTTCCTCGGACATGAAGGCTAGCCTCCGATCTGCGACATGCGCCGCTCGGTGCCGACGCGGTCGTGGTGACTCTCGGGCTTGTCGTGCAGCGCTTGCTTCACGACAGCGCGAACGTCCTCGTCGCTCCCGCTGCGAAGGACGGTGCGCACGTCGAGTTCCTCGTCGCTGAACAGGCACGGGCGCAGCTTGCCGTCGGCGGTGAGACGCAGGCGGTTGCACTCGCCGCAGAAGTGGTGCGAGAGCGGCGAGATCACGCCGACGGTGCCGAGCGACTCCTCGAAGCGATAGTAGCGCGCCGGGCCCCAGCCGCCGGGTGCCGCATCGCGCTCGACCGCGACGAGCGGTCCGATGCCCGCCGCCTCACCTGCGGCCGAGATCGTCTCGATGACCTCGTCGCTCGGGACGGTGTCGCTTCGGCTCCAGCCGCCCGACTCGCCGTGGCAGCCGGCGCCCTCCTCGGCAGCGCCGACCGGCATGTACTCGATGAAGCGCACGTGCAGCGGGCGCTCGAGCGTCATCTTCGCGAAGCCGAGCAGGTCTTGGTCGAGCGAGCGCACGACGACGGCGTTGAGCTTGACCGGGTCGAAGCCCACGGCGAAGGCGGCCTCGAGCCCCGCGAGGGCGTCGGCGAGCGAGCCGCCGCGCGTGATCTGCTGCGTAGACATCCGGATCGAGCGAATCGAGCGAGAGGTTGACGCGCCGCAGACCCGGCGTCGAAGAGCTCGTCGGCGTAGCGCGGCAGCAGGATGCCGTTGGTCGTGAGCGCGACCGACTCGAGGCCGGGCAGCGCCATCATCTGGCGAACGAGCTCGGGCACGCCGTGGCGCACGAGCGGCTCTCCGCCGGTGAGGCGGATCTTGCCGATGCCTTCCGCGGCGGCGATGCGGGTGAACCGCACGATCTCCTCGTAGGTGAGGATCTCGTCGTGCGGCTTGAACGCCACGCCCTCTTCCGGCATGCAGTAGCGGCAGCGCAGGTTGCAGCGGTCCGTGAGCGAGATGCGCAGGTAGTCGATGCGGCGCCCGTGTGCGTCAGTCGCCATCGGCCTCACCGCCTTCGCCGCCGCCGAGGAAGCGCTCGCCGATGAGGTCGGCGACGCCTGCAGCGTCGTCGAGCCCGAAGCGCGGCACGCCGTCGCAGGTGAGGTCGGCGTTGTCGGTCACGAGCGCGAGCATCTCGCCCGGCGCGCAGATGAGCTCGTCGGAGCGCGCCGCGCGCGAGACCTCGACGCGGTTGACGCCCTCGCGCTTGTAGCCCTCGGTGAGCAGCAGGTCGCAGCCGCTGTCGCGAGCGACGCGGGCGAGCTCGGGCAGCGTGAGTTCGCGCTCGACCCGGCTGATGAGCGCGAACTTCTCCGGCGACGAGACCATCGTGGCCACCGCGCCCGCGCGGGCGTGGCGCCACGAGTCCTTGCCGGGGACGTCGATGTCGTAGTCGTGCACGTGGTGCTTGACCGTCGCGACGCGCACGCCGCGCGAGGTCAGCTCTCGGATCAGCTTCTCGAGGAAGGTCGTCTTGCCGGAGTCGCCCTTCCCCACGATCGAGACCACGGGCACCGCGTTCGGTGCTTCGTGCATGCGCATAACCCCTTTGTCAGCGATACCGACCGCTCCTAGAAGCAGTCGAGATCGCAGTTGTGAACCTTGACGCCCGCCATGTCGGCGGCGGTGCCGGCGACCTTGTAGGGCACGCCGGAGTCCTCGGCGAACTTGCGCAGCACCGGGCAGGTCACCTTGCCGTCGACCGCCTTGGCCTTGATCGCCTCGACCATCTCGTCGGTCACCTGCTCGACCCAGCGCGGGTCGTGCACCTTCGGTCCCTTGTCGCTCACGGCGTACCCTCCTCCATATCGAGCCGGACGCACTCGACGAGCGTGCCGGCGGGGAACAACCCTTCACCTTCGGGCAGAACGACGAAGCAGTTGCCTCGGTGCGCCGCGGTGAGCAGCGCCGAGGACTGCGAGAACGGCGTCGACGCCTCGTACCCATCGCCGACGCGCTCGACGCGCCCGCGCAGGTAGTAGCGGCGGTCCTGCTTCTTCTTCACGTCGTGCGCAAGTCGTGCCATCGTCCTCGGCCGGTCGATCGCCGAGAACCCCTGCATGTAGCGCAGCGCCGGGCGCACGAAGATCTCGAAGCCGACATACGTGCTCGTGGGGTTGCCCGGCAGGCCGAAGAACGGAACGCCCGAGATCGAACCGAGCGTCTGCGGGTTGCCGGGGCGCATCATGACCTTGGCGAACGCAAGCTCGCCGAGCTCCTCGAGCACCGGCTTGACGTAGTCGAAGTCGCCGACGGACACGCCGCCGCTCGTGGCGATGAAGTCGGCGTCGGCCGCAGCGCACCGAAACGCGTTGCGCGTCACCTCGAGATCGTCTTCGACGATCGGGTAGCGCAGCGGGATGCCGCCGGCCGCGATCACCTGCGCGGCGATCGAGTAGCTGTTCGAGTTGCGGATCTTGCCGGGGCCCGGGCTTCTCGGCGACCTCGACGAGTTCGCTGCCGGTCGAGATGATCGCGACGCGCGGGCGTCGGTGTACGCGCGCAGTCGCATGGCCGGTCGACGCGAGCAGCCCGATCGCGGCCGGGCCGATCACCTCGCCTGCCGAGAGCACGACGTCGCCGGCGCGCACCTCCTCGCCGCGGCGCCGGATGTGCTCGCCGAGCTTGGGCTCGATCTCGAACGCGACGTGGGAGCCGATGCCGCCGTCGCCGTCGATGGCGCGGGTTCGCTCGACCATCACGACGCTGTCGGCGCCGGCGGGAACGGCGGCACCCGTCATGATGCGCGCCGCCTCGCCGGGGCCGACCTCGAGGCCCGGCGACGTCGTCGCCGGCCGCGATGTGGGCGATGACCAGCAGGCTTCCGGCGTTCTCGCTCGGTCGCAGCCGGCCAGATCGGCGGCACGCACCGCGAAGCCGTCCATCGCCGAGTTGTCGAACGGGGCCACGTCGATGTCGCTCAGGACGTCCTCGGCAAGCACGCGACCGAGCGACTCGAGGATGGGCACGTCCTCGGCGGGCAAGACGCTGATGCGCTCGAAGACGAGCTCGCGCGCCTGCTCGACGGTCATCGTCTCGGTCACGTCACGCCTCCGGCTCATGAAGCACCCGCTCGGGGTGGGTGTATACGGTGAGCTTTCCCCCGCGCGCGTAGCCGACCAGCGCGATGCCGAGCGAATCGCCGAGCTCGGCGGCCAGATCGGTGACGGCGCTGCGGGAAGCGGCGACCGGCACGCGGGCCTTGGCGGCCTTGACCGCCATCTCGTAGCTGATGCGCCCGGTCGCGACGAGGACCGCCCTGTCGAGGGCGATGCCGTCGAGCCAGGCCCGGCCGAGCACCTTGTCGACGGCGTTGTGGCGACCCACGTCCTCGCGCGCGACGACGAGCCGCCCGTCGACGCCGATGCCCGCGGCGTGCATGCCGCCCGTGTCGCGATAGAGCTCCGCCGCATCGGCAAGTGCCCGAACGAGCGCGTAGATGGTCTCGGCCTCGACGGTGAAGCCGGCGTCGATCGGCGCCAGCCCGCGAGCGTGGCCGATGCTCGCGAAGGTGATGCCGCGCCCGCAACCGCTCGTCAGGTAGCGGGTGCGCTGGGCGAGGTCCTCGGGGACGCTCTCGGTCGAGGTGACCCAGACGAGGCCGCGCTTCGCGTCGGCCTCGGCCGAGACGAACGCCGCGCGATCGGTGAGCAGGCCCTCGGCGAACAGGAAGCCGACCGCGAGCTCCTCGAGGTCACGCGGGGTCGCCTGTGTGGTGGCGATCTCGCAGTCGTTCAGGTGGATGGTGATCGGCCGCTCGCTCGGCACGCCACGGCTGCGGCGCTCGTGGACCTGGACGACCTCGAGCCGCCGCTCGCGCGAGGGCATGGCGGTGACCGCCTCACGCGCATCCGCGAGATCGGCGGGCGTGTTCACGTTGAGCAGCGAGCGCAGGTCGGGGTCGGCTAGCCGGAGCGCCTCGAGCGGCACCTCGGCGACCGTGACCTTCGGGAAGATCGCGACGAGCCGACGTCGGCCCGAGTCGAGCACCTCGCGCGCGACCGGCAGGCATGCCGCGACGCGGTAGAGCGCCAGAAGCGGCTCGTGGCCCTTCTCGGTGATCGGGACCACGACGTCGCCGCCGTCACGCGCCTCCCACAGGGCGCGGACGATGTCCGACTCGAGGTGCGGCATGTCGGCAGCGACCGCAAGCACCCACTCGGTGTTCGCGGCGCCGAGCGCCGTCGTGAGCCCGCCGAGCGGCCCCTGGTAGGCGACCTCATCGCGCAGGACCGTGACGCCTTCAGGCAGGCCGGCGCCCTCGAGCGCCTCGGGCCGGTTGGTGACGACCACCGTCGCCTCGCACACCTCGGCGACCGCGTCGCAGACGCGTGCGACCAGGGTGCGACCGTCCAGCGCAAGCAGCGTCTTGTCGACGCCCATGCGCAGGCTGCGGCCGCCCGCCAAGACAGCGGCGGTGACCGGCAGGCGCACCTGTTCGGAAGCGTTGGTCATGAGGCCCTTACCCCGCGGGGTCGGCGTGCTCCGGTTTGCTGGAAGCGCGCCTAGTCAGTATACGAGTCGTGCTAGCGGCGAGGCGTCGGTTGCCGGACGCCACCTCACCGCTGTTGCTTTGAAGACGGCAAGCACGCGCGCACCGGGTTCGAGGCCGAGTTCGCTCACGGCAGCGCGCGAGACCGAGGAAGCAAGTCTCACGCCGCCGACGTCGAGGCTCGCCATGAACGTCGCGCCCCTCGGCTCGAGCGCGCTGACGGTCGCGGGCAGGCGGTTGCGCGCGGTGGTAGCCGGGAGCTCGGCGTCAAACGAGAACAGGAGCACATCTTCGGGCCTGACGGAGAACAGCACATCGGCGCCGACGCTGCCGGGGCCACCCGCCACGATCGTCGTGTCGCCGACCGCGATGTCCACGAGCCCGCCGCTGCGGCGGCGATCCGGCCCGCCGTCGCAGGCTCGACCCCGAGGAATGAAGCGGTCCACTCGTCACCCGCGACTCCCATGATCTCGTCGGGAGAGCCGCGACGACACGATGCCACCGGCGTTCATGATGGCCACGCGGTCGGCCACCATCAGCGCCTCGTTCTGGTCGTGCGTGACCCAGATGACCGTCACGCCTGCGAGGCGCAAGATCGTCGCGAACTCCTGGGTGAGGCGCCGCCTGAGCAGTGGGTCGAGCGAAGCGAGCGGCTCGTCGAGCAACAGCACGCGAGGCTCCACCACGAGCGCTCGGGCGAGTGAGACCCGCTGGGACTCACCGCCTGAGAGGAGCAGAGCGCTGCGCTTCTCGAAGCCGGTGAGCCCCACCTGCTCGAGCGAGCGCGCGACTCGGCGCCCGCTCCCTGCCGGCACGCCGCGCGCCTTCAGGCCGTACGCGACGTTCTCCCCGACCGAGCCCTTGAACAAGTACGGACGCTGGAACACCGCGGCTACTGCGAGCCGCGCGTCCCGTTCGCTGGCTCTACCGGGCGGTCCGCCGAGCAGCACCCGCCCGCTCATCCGGCCGCTCGAGCAGGCCGAGGAGATGCAGCAAGGTCGTCTTGCCCGAGCCCGACGGGCCGAGCAGCGCAAGCGTCTGCCCCGCCGGCGCCTCGATGCGCGGCACGTCGAGCACGAACGAGCTGCGCTTGAAGCGCTTGACCAGGCCCTCGCCGATGACAGAGAGCGGGCTCGGCGCTCATTGCCGCTCCCACTTCTCGGCCGATGTCTGCAGACCCGTGAGCACGATGTTCACGAAGACGATGATCGCCAGTAAGACACGAGCGCGAGGGCAAGCGCAGGGCCGTAGCGACCCATGCGCGTGAACTGCACGATGGCGGTGGTCATGACGCGCGTGTCGCCAGCGAGGTTGCCGCCGACCATCTGCGACGCGCCCGACCTCGGAGATGACCGCGCCGAACCCCGCCGCCACCGCGGCGATGAGCCCCATGCGGGCCTCACTCAGCGTGAGCATGCCCACACGCCACGGCTGCGCGCCAGCGAGCTTCGCCTGAAGCTGCAGCTCGCGCGGGACCGCGGCCACCGCAGCCGCCGTGACCGCCATGATGACGGGCGTGGCGATGATGACCTGCGCGATCACCATGGCGGTCTTGCTGTAGAGCAGCGACAGATCGCCGAGCGGACCGCGACGCGAGAGTGTCATGGCGACGATCAGCCCGACGAAGACCGGCGGAAGCCCCATGCCGGCGTTGAAGATGATGAGCGCAGCGGTGCGACCGATGAAGCGCCGAGCGCCCACGAACATCCCCGCTGGCAGCCCGACGAGCAGGGCGATCGCCGTCGCTGTCCCAGAGACCTGGGCGCGAAGTGACGACGATCGCCCAGACGTCGACCGTGCCGGAAGCCAAGAGCAGCCATCCCTCGCGCAGCGCGTCGGTGTAGATGCTCATGGCGCTTGCGGCTCCCGACGCCTCGGCTACTGCGCGTTGGGGATGAACAGCTGCTGCCCGTAGTCCGCTACGCCGAACTCACCGATCACCTTCTGGCGCCTCGGCGCGAGAGAACCCAGTCGTTGAACGCCTGCCCGCCGTCTTGGTTCTTCGCGTCGGTCACGACGATGACGCCGTACTGGTTGAGAAGCGCCTTCTGCGTGTTCTCTTCGACCGTCGGCGCACCCATCAGGATCTCAAGGTCGAGCGCGTCCTGCATGCGACAGGTAGGTCGCGCGGTCCGTCAGCGTGTAGCCCTGCTTCTCGGACGCGACCTTGAGCGTCTCGCCCATGCCCTGGCCGGTCTCGAGGTACCACGGCGTCGGCCTCCGGGGTCGGCGTGGGTTCGACGCCCGCTGCGCCCAGAGCTTGAGCTCCTTCTTGTTGGTCCCTGAGTCGTCGCCGCGCGACACGAAGACTCGCCTTGCCGGCGTTCCCGGCCTTCGCGATGGCGATCATCGCGCCGTCGTGTCCGCGGATTCCTTCACGCCAGCGGGATCGTCGGCTGGACCGACGATGATGAAGTCGTTGTACATGACGTCCTTGCGCTCGACGCCGAAGCCGTTTGCGACGAACTCCTCCTCGTCGCCTTCGCGTGCACGAGCAGCACGTCGGCGTCCTTCGTCTCGCCGAGCTTGAGCGCCTCGCCCGTGCCGACCGCGATGACCTTGACCTTGTAGTCGGGGTTCGCCTTCTCGAACGCGGGGATGAGGACGTCGAAGAGCCCCGAGTCCTGCGTCGAGGTGGTCGAGGCGAGGACGACCTCGGTGGTCTTCTCGGGTTGGGTGCTCTCGGCAGGCTCTTGCGGCTGCGAGGCACAACCGACGAGACCCAGGCCAGAATCGCCACGAGGGCGATCAGCGTGAGCGCCGCGCGTCGCGGCGCCTCCAGTGGCGATATCAGTTCTCCTTTCCGAGCACGGGAGGCGAGGGACGTTTCCGGTACCCTGCCCTGTCGGTCCGGTCGCCCTAGGCGGTTGCCCTTAGGCTGGCCGGACTCGGAGACTTGGTGGCCGGGGCACCGCACCCAGGCCGCCACTAGGTAAGCCCATCTCCCTCGCGCGGCAAACACGATCGCCGCCGCTGAGATTGTCGCAGCCTATTCCTTGCCGAGCATCACGTGGTCGGCCTTGATGATCGCGACGACCTCGTCGCCACCGGACAGGCCCGATTTCCGCGACCGCGTCCATGGTGATCACCGACGCGACGTGCTGCCCGCCGATGTCGAGCTTGACGAGCGCCTCGACGGCGCCCTCCTTGATCTCAACGATCCGTGCCCTTGATCTGATTGCGCGCTGATAGCTGCATCCCTTTCCACCTCCCCCTAATGGTCGAGCAGGAAAGTATGCCCAACCCCGGCGAACTCCAGTTCAGAGCGCGAGCGGCTACTCGGCGAGATGCGTCACCGAGGTGGTCGCGGGCAACGCGAGTGCGGCGCGAAAGGGGCTGCCCTTGGGCAGGACAGAGTAGAACGGCCGCTCGAGCGGTAGGCCGAGTGCGTCGACGACAGCGACGGTTCCGAGCTTGAGCGCCTTGTCGGCCACGTAGCGGCTCACGATCGAGATGCCGAAACCCGCCCTCGACCGCGCTGACGATCGCCTCGCCCGTGCCCAGCTCGACGGCGACGTGGAGTTCCGCCTGGTCGAGACCGTGGTCGGCGAGCAGCGTCTCGGAGATCTGCCGAGTGCCCGAGCCCGACTCGCGCAGCACCACGCTCCTCACAGAGCTCCGAGAGTGGGATCCGCGCCCCCCGCGACAGGGGCTTCCGGGAAGCGATGAGCAGCAGCTCGTCGTGGCCCAGCTTCTCGAACGCTACCCGGGCGGCACGAACGGTCGCTCCGGTGATGCCGATCTGCGCCGAGCCCGACTCGACCGCGTCGACGACCTGCGCGGTGTCGGTCACCACGACCGAGACCGCCACCTCGGGATAGGCGTCGGTGAACGCCCCGAGCAGTCGGGGCACGAGGTAGACGCCGGGCGTGGTGCTCGCGGCGATGGTGAGACGCCCGGTTATGGTGCCCGAGAGCTGCTCGAGGTCGATGCGCGCCTGCTCGAGTTGATCGAGTACTCGCCGCGCGTGGGGCAGCACCGCGTGCCCCGCCTCGGTGAGGTCGACCCGCCGATAGCGCCGGTCGAGAAGCAGCACGCCAAGCGCGGATTCAAGCGACTGGACCTGCATGGTCACCGCAGGCTGAGAGACACCGAGATCGCGCGCCGCCTCCGAGAACGAGCCACGGTCGACAACGGTCACGAACGCCCTGAGCTGGGAGATGTTCACGCGGCCCCATCCAAAGTTCGACGCAACGGACACGACCATGATAGCCGACGCGCTCGGCGGCGAGCAGGCCTAGCGCGGGAGCGTTGCGCCTATCTTGACGAGCTCGGAGGCCAGCGCCTTCGCGCCGCCATCGTCGGTGAGCTGCAGGATGACGAGCACCGGTCCATCGGCGATCGCCAGCACCGCGGTGCCCCGACCGTTCGTCCCGACGTAGGCGGGCTTGCCGCCGACCTTGAGCGAATCGGCATCCGTCGTGTAGAGCAGCTTGATGTTGGCCTCGAGTGCCGCGTCGACCTTGTCCGCATTGCCGAGCTGCTCAGCAGCGATGACGAGCTGCTTGGTCTTGGGTCCGCCGTTGGGCGCGTAGTTGCGCGTCAGC
>CAVVUM010000004.1:0-39237 GCA_963751505.1 uncultured Coriobacteriia bacterium | reverse complement strand
GCTCGTCGGGTATCGACATCACCTTGCCGAACATGTCGGCCGGCTCGTCGGTGAGCCCGATGTAGTTGCCGTAGCTCTTGCTCATCTTCTGGACACCGTCGGTGCCCTCGAGCAGCGGCAGGGTCAGGCAGACCTGCGGGGCCATGCCGCTCTTCTCCATGAGTTCGCGACCTGCGAGCAGGTTGAAGAGCTGGTCGGTCCCGCCGATTTCCACATCGGCCTCGACCGCCACCGAGTCGTACGCCTGCGCAACCGGATACAGGAACTCGTGAAGCGAGATGCCGACGCCCTCGCGATACCGCTTCGAGAAGTCGTCTCGCTCGAGTATCCGCGCGACCGTGAAGCTGCTCGTGACCCGGAGGAGGTCGGCGAAGCCGAGTGGATCGAGCCAGTCCGCGTTTCGCCGCAGCTCGGTCCTCTCGGGGTCGAGGATCTTGAAGGCTTGATCGATGTAGGTCTGCGCGTTCGCGTCGATCTGCTCCCGAGTGAGCGGCGGGCGCGTCGAGTTGCGGCCGGACGGGTCACCGATGAACGCGGTGAAGTCACCGATGATGAGCACGACCGTATGGCCGAGGTCCTGGAACTGCCGCAGCTTGCGCAGCGGGACCGCGTGACCGAGATGGAGGTCCGGAGCAGTGGGATCGACCCCGAGCTTCACTCGCAGCGGCCGGCCTTCGGCAAGCTTGCGAACGAGGTCGGCTTCGGGCACGAGGTCGGCGATGCCGCTCTTGAGTATGTGCAGCTGCTCGTCGGCTGGGCGCACGTACGTCCTCCTGGCGTATCGCACCGGGTAACAACGCGGCGACGGCGGCTCTTCCGGCGGCGGGTGGTGTGGAGTTCGCGTGTCATACTAGCAGACGCTTTGACGAGGCTTTGGGCATGCGATTCGCCCTGCCCGCAGGCGAGTACGCGCACTCCGCGCACTGACGCGCACGATCACGTCCACCGAAGCAGGGAGCAGGATTGACCGAACGCCGAGACCGCTCGGGCGACAAGCCGAGACCTCGTCCGCGTGCTGCGCGTCGTCAGACTGCGTCGCCAGGCCGACGGCCCGCCGCACCGATGGCGAACCGCCGCACCGCGAACAGCGCGCGCGGCGCGCTCGCCCGTCCCGGAGCGCGCACCGTCGCGCCCGAAGCGCGCGCTCGGCGCGCTCGACCGGACGCTCCTGGGGCAGAAGCCTGCTGATCGTCGGTGGCCTGCTCGCACTCGCCCTGCTCGTGACCGGTGTGGCGGTCTACTTCTCCGTTGCGTCCGGTCTCCCCGACCCCGATATCCGATCCGCCCGCGGCCGGGACCAGTCGACGGTCATCGCTGACCGGAACGGCAAGACGCTCGCCCGCGTGTTCGCCGAGCAGAACCGTCAGGACGTCGCGCTGTCGGAGATGCCCGAGTACGTGCGCCAAGCGGTGATCTCCACCGAGGACCAGCGCTTCTACCGGCACGAGGGCGTGGATCCGCTCGGCGTGGCGCGGGCGCTCGTCGTCGACATCGTCCGTCGCGAGTCGGCGCAGGGCGGCTCGACGATCACCCAGCAGTACGTGAAGCAAGCGTTCGTGACCTCGGAGAAGACGCTGCGCCGCAAGGCGCAGGAGGCGATCCTCGCGCAGCGGGTCGAGCGGCGCTACACGAAGGACCAGATCCTCGAGCTCTACCTCAACACCATCTACTTCGGGCACGGAGCTTACGGAGTCGAGGCCGCCTCGCGCGCGTACTTCGGCAAGGGCGTCGGCAAGCTCACGGTGCCCGAGGCGGCGCTTCTCGCTGGGGTCATCAAGTCGCCGGGCAGGTACTCCCCGTATCTCGATCCCGAGGCGGCACTCGCTCGGCGCAACACCGTGCTGTTCCAGATGCAGCAGCAGGGCTATCTCAGTCCCGCCGAGTACGAACAGGCCCGCGCGACGCCGATCAAGACCGCCGGGCTGAAGCCCGCGCCCGCGCGCGCTCCCTACTTCGTCGAGTGGATCAAGCAGCAGCTGATCGATGAGTACGGGCGCCAGGCGGTCTACCGCGGGGGCCTGCGCGTGAAGACGACGCTCGACCCCAAGGCCCAGAAGGCGGCCGAGAAGGCCATCGCCTAGGTCCTCGACAAGAAGGGCGATCCTTCGGCAGCGCTCGTCGCGCTGCGACCCAGCACCGGCGAGGTCATCGCGATGGTCGGAGGGCGCAACTTCGAGAAGCAGCAGTACAACGTCGCGGTGCAGGGGCGGCGCCAACCGGGCTCGGCCTTCAAGCCGTTCGTGCTGGCCACCGCGCTGGGCGAGGGAGTCAGCCCGGAGAAGTCCTTCCCCGCCGGGCCCCGCAGCTTCCGCGTGGGCGACCAGACGTGGAGGGTGTCAGGCTCCTCGGCTGGGAAGATGAGGCTGCGCAAGGCAACCGAGAAGTCGGTGAACTCGGTCTTCGCCCAGCTCATCCTCGACGTCGGGCCCGAAGACGTCGTCACCACAGCAGAGAAGATGGGCGTGCGCAAAGGGATCGAGCCGGTCCCGGCGATCGCTCTCGGCGGACTCACCGAGGGCGTATCCCCGCTCGAGATGGCCCGGGCCTACGCCACACTCGCAACCGGAGGAAGACGCCCCACGCCGTACGGCATCGCGCGAGTGGCTCGAGGCCGATGGCGAAGTCCTTGGCAAGGCCAAGGCGAAGCTCGTGCGCGCGCTCGATCCGGCGGTCGCGTACCTCACGACCGACATCCTCACCGGCGTGATCAAGCGAGGTACCGGGACCGCAGCACAGATCGGCCGGCCTGCCGCCGGCAAGACCGGCACCACGCAGCAGTACCGCGACGCGTGGTTCGTGGGGTACACGCCCGACCTGGTGGCGGTCGTCTGGGTCGGATACCCGGATGCCCAGCGCGAGATGACCTCGGTGCACGGACGTAAGGTGACCGGCGGCTCCTTCCCGGCACAGATCTGGGCCGCGTTCGCGAAAGCAGCGCTTGCCGACACACCCGAGTCCCGCTTCGAGCGGCCGAAGGGGCTCAGCAGAGTGCGGCTCTGCTCGGAGACCGGGGGGCTTGTGACCGAGTACTGCCCGAAGCCGTTCTCGGCGCTGGTACTGAGCGCCTCGAAGCCGGACGACGTGCGACGTCCACACCAAGCCCGTCGAGATCGAGGTCCCCGACGTCGTCGGCCTCACGAAGGTGGAGGCGATCGCGAAGCTCGAGTCCGCCGACCTTCAAGCCAGCGTGACCGAGACGCCGCTGCCGGACGTGGAGCCCGGCGTGGTCGCCGCGCAGAACCCGAAGGGCGGCAGCAAGGTAGCGCCCGGCAAGACCGTCACGTTGACGGTCTCGGTGGAGGGCGCCGCTGACGAACCGCCCGTACCCGCCATCAGCGGGCCGACCGAAGCGGAGGTCGGCAAGGACGCCAAGTTCGACGGCTCCGACTCGACCGACGACGGCAAGGTGGTCACCTACTACTGGGAGTTCGGCGACGGCGCAAGCGCTTCGGGGAAGAAGGCGAAACACGCCTGGGGTTCGCCGGGCACGTTCGAGGTGACGCTGTGGGTCACCGACGATGCCGGCGCTCAGGCTTCGCTTACGCAGCAGGTGCTGTCCGCTAGCGCACGCCGCGGAAGAAGTGCCCCGTGGTGAACTCGCCTGCGGGCCGCTGAACGGCGATGCCCTCGCGAGCCGCGGCAAGTGCCGAGCGAACGCGGGCGGTCGTCTCAGCCGCCTCTTGGGCGCTCTCGGTCTCGAGGTCGATGCGGACGGCGCTCACCCCGGTGGCCAGCACGTCGACGAGCGACCCCGTCACATCGAGCGGAACCGCGTTGTAGAGGTGCGTCCTGCCGAGGGGGTCGGTCACAACCGGGAAGCGATACCCCTTGCGGTCCTTCAGCCAGCGCGCGCCGACTCGGCGGGCACAGACGCCGCACCGACGATCGCAGGGGCCCTCGGCCATCAACACGCAGTGCTCGGTCACCATCAGCTCCTGGCGGCCGGCCACCGCGACCCCGCAGTCGAGCGGCGACTCCCCCGCCACCTGGGCGATCTGGGGCAGCGACAGCTCGGGAGAGAGCCATACCAGACCCGCGCCCAGCGAGCCGAGCAAGCCGACGGCGCGCGCATTCAGCGCGTTGAGCGACCAGTGCGCCTGCGTCGCGTGGCCCTCGGATGCGAGCCGCCACAGGGCGCCGATCGTCCCGGCCACCGCTCGCCCGGCGGCGCGGGCAGGGGCAAGCGCGGCGTCGTACTCGCGATCGTGGCAGATCCGGCCCAGCAGCGGTACGACGCCGGTGGCAGCTGCGCCTCCGGCGAGCTGCCACGACGGCACGTGCGCCTCGTCGGCGCCCGCGGCGAGACACCGCTCGGCCGTCTCGGTGTCAGCGACCGCGACCACGAGGCGCACGGCCGTGCGCTTGCGGGGACGCGAAGAGCGCGCGGCCGGCACGCCCGCGCCGCCTGCGCGGCGCTCGGCCCACGGGGCGAGCACCGCGCGCGTGTAGTCGGCGAGTGCGGCGCGGCGCACCGCGTGCAGCGCCGAGAACCCCGCCCCGACACCGTGGGCGAGGTCGATCTCCCACGACGTCGCCTCGAACGGCGTACCGCCCAGACGCCCGACATGCTCGACGATCTCCTCGGCAGTGAGCGACTTGGTGCGCGCGGGCTCGAGCGCGGGACCGCGCGCGATACCCGACCGACCCTGTCGAGTCGGTGACCGCTACCTCGAGGGGCTCCCCGGTCACCGCGCGCACCCGCATCGACAGCGCCATCTTCGGCGCGAGCGGGTCGGCGTACAGGCGCTCTGCGGCTGCGGCCAGCTCGGCGTTGCGAACGCGGAAGACGCGGTCGCCTTCCGAGACCGGTTCCTGGACCGAGATCGTGGCGCGGCTGCCGGCAGGCGCGCGTTCCAACGAGCGGTCCGCGTGCTCGATCGGGCCGACGCGCTGGGCGAACCGGCCTTGGCTCGTCCAGAACTCGACGGTGTCGTCCGCATCGATCGAGGAGGTCAGCGCGATCGTCGCACGCCCGCCGGATGCCTCGGCGACGCGACCCACCTGGATGCCCCGGTTGTTCGGCCGCGCGTAGCTCATCATCTCGCTGCCGCGCTCGCCCGTCAGGTAGGCCTCGGTGAAGCCGCGGGAGAACGCCTCGGTGAGCACCGAGAGTCTCGCCGTCGCGGACCTCGAACGCGTCGGGGGCCTCCACCGGCCCGGTCGAGCGCCGAGCGGTAGACGCCGGTGACGAGCGCGACGTACTCGGCGCTCTTCATGCGCCCCTCGATCTTGAGCGAGTCCACGCCGGAGGCGATGAGCTCGGGGAGCAGCGTGATCCCGGCGAGGTCCTTCGGCGAGAGCAGGTAGCTGCCGGCATCAGCGGCGAGCGTCTCGGACGGCGTCGTTCTGAAGCTCGTACGGCAGCCGGCACGGCTGCGCGCACAGCCCTCGGTTGGCCGAGCGGCCTCCCGACCATCGAGGACAGCAGGCACTGGCCGGAGTAGCAGACGCAGAGCGCGCCGTGGACGAACGACTCGACCTCGACCCCCACCTCGCGGCCGACCGCGGAGAGCGCGCCGATCTCGGGAAGTGAGGTCTCGCGTGCGAGCGTCACGCGCGAGACGCCCGCGCGACGACAGCGCTCGGAGGGTGTCGGAGGAGTGGGCGTTGAGCTTGCGTGGAGACGTGGACGCGCACCGATGGCAAGCTGGGTCAGAACAAGATCGAGCAGCCCCAGGTCCTGCACGATCAGCGCATCGATACCGCGCGCCCAGGCCTGGTCGACCAGCTCGAGCGCCGGCCCCAGTTCGTTGGGCTGCAGCACCACATTCAGCGTGAGGTAGACCCTCGCGTCGCGCAGATGAGCGTAGTCGCAGGCGCCGGCCAGGCTGTCGAGGGTGAAGTTCTCGGCGCCGCGCCGTGCGTTGAACTCGCCGACGCCGAGATAGACAGCGTCGGCACCGGCCGAGACGGCTGCCCTGAGTGCGTCGGCGCTGCCCGCGGGCGCAAGCAGCTCGGGAAGGCGGGCGGGTATGCCGGACACCTGGCACCCCCTTCGGCGGCAACGGCCTGTTGACAACTTGGCACTGCGATGGCACGCGATTCGCGCCATGAGGCACAATACCATCGAGTGCACCCTCGAAGTTTCGGAGCCCAATGACCGCACGTCGAAGGCGCTTGGCCCGCAGGCGGACCGGTCGGCGCGCTGCGATCGCAGCGCAGGTCGTCGCCGTCGTGCTCATCGGCGTCCTCATCTGAGCCTGTCCGGCGCTGCCATGGCGTTCGCCACGGTCAACGCCTGGCTCGCCGATGTCCCCGACCCCGACGCACCCGGGGCCTTCGATGTGGCGCAGGCCACGCGCATCTACTCGGCGGACGGCAAGCTGCTCGCCCGCCTCTATCTCGAGAACCGCACCGTGGTGCCCATCTCGAAGATGTCGACCGACCTCGCCGACGCCATCGTCGCCATCGAGGACGAGCGCTTCTACCAGCACAACGGCGTGGACCCGATCGGGCTCGCGCGAGCGGTCGTCGCGAACCTGCAGCGCGGGTTTGGTGAAGAGGGCGCGTCGACCATCACGCAGCAGTACATCCGCAACACGATCCTGCTCAACGAGCGCACCGACATCACCGTGGCGCGCAAGATCCGCGAGGCCTACCTCGCCATGGAACTCGAGAAGCGCTACGACAAGCGCGAGATCCTCGAGATGTACCTCAACGCCATCTACTTCGGCGAAGGAGCGTACGGGGCCGAAGCCGCGTCGCGCACCTACTTCTCGAAGCACGCGAGCGAACTCACGCTGGCGCAGGCGGCGCTGATCGCCGGCCTGCCGCAGCAGCCCGGTCGGCTCGATCCCTACAACAACCCCGAGCGCGCGCTCGAGCGGCGCGCTGCTGTCTTGTCGGCGATGCTCGCCAACGGCTACATCACCCAGGCCGAGTACGCCGAGGCCAGTGAGACGCCGCTCAAGCTCAAGCGAGCGAAGGACCCGGAGGACGGCATCTACGCGGCGCCCTACTTCGTCGCACACGTGAAGAAGCTCCTGCAGGCGAAGTTCACCCCGCGCGTC
The DNA here is from genome assembly GCA_963751505.1 of uncultured Coriobacteriia bacterium. Taxonomy (GTDB): domain Bacteria; phylum Actinomycetota; class Coriobacteriia; order Anaerosomatales; family PHET01; genus CAVVUM01. The sequence continues at coordinate 32,227 of CAVVUM010000004.1, read as the reverse complement.
GTGTTCAAGGGCGGCCTGCGGGTGGAGACGACGCTCGACACCCGCCTCCAGCGCTATGCCGAGAACGCCGTCAAGAGGAACCTGCCGAGCGGCCCCGAGGCCGCGCTCGTCTCGATCGAACCGCAGACGGGGTACGTCAAGGCGCTTGTGGGCGGGCGCAACTACCGCAAGAACAAGTTCAACCTCGCGACGCAGGGGCGTCGCCAGGCCGGCTCGGCGTTCAAGACCTTCACGCTGGTGACCGCGCTGCAAGAGGGCATGCCGCCCTACTACCGCATCGACTCGTCGTCGCCTGCGATGATCCCCACCAAGCCCAAGCCCTGGCGCGTGTCCAACAGCGAGGGTTCGGGGCGCGGCGCTATGACGCTCGAGTCCGCCACGCGGGCCTCCGTCAACACCGTCTTTGCGCGCGCTCGCCTACGGACTGGGCCCGAAGAAGGTCGTGCGAACCGCAAAGAAGATGGGCATCACGACGCCGCTCAGCGCCTATCCATCGATCGCGCTCGGGGCCCAGAACGTGACGCCGCTCGAGATGGCGTCTGCCTACGGCACGCTTGCGGCGGACGGCCGCCATGCAAAGCCGATCTTCATCACGGAAGTGACTGACCGCAACGGCAAGACGATCCTCAAGGCCAAGCGCTCAACGAAGCAAGCGCTCAAGCCCTCGATCGCGTACGCGACCACCAAGATCCTCAAGGGCGTCATCACCGGCGGTACAGGCCGTCGCGCCTACATCGGCCGTCCCGCCGCAGGCAAGACCGGCACGAGCCAGGACCATCGCGACGTCTGGTTCGTCGGCTACACGCCTCAGCTCGTCACTGCGGTCTGGGTAGGCTATCGGCAAGAGAGACCCATCTATGTCAGGGGGGCCAGGGCCTTCGGCGGCACCGTATGTGCCCCCATCTGGTCGTCGTTCATGCGCCCGGCCTTGGAGGGTAAGCCTGTCAAGGACTTCAAGGAGTACCCGAAGCCGACGTACAAGACGACCCGGTTTGCGAAGATCCCCCGCGGCAGAGTGCGATCGATGGGCCCCGTCATCGGGTGTCGAGCCCAAGACCAGGTCTACGAAGCCGCGCCGGCTGACGCCGCGACCGGTACAGCCTGTGCAACCGGTGCAACCGGCGCAGCCTGCAGCAACCGGTCCAGCCGGCACCTCAGCAGCCCGCCCCGGACGGCTCCGGAGGCGCAACCTCGACGCCGTAGAGTGGTCCGGAGAAACCGATACCCGGTTCGGCACTCTAGCTGCGCTTGACGCGCACCATCCCGCTCGTACACACGATCTCGACCGGCCCGAGTCGCTCGACCTCATCCAAGATCAGGTTCATGCCGAGCACGTCACTCGAGATGTGACCGGCGATCACGAGGTTGAGTTTCAGCTTCTCGGCGTGCTTCTTGTGCTCCTCGGAGTAGTGCATGCCGACGAGCGTTCCCACTCCCGCGGCGGAGAGCCGGTCGAGCGCTTCCTTCGGACCCTCGGTACCGCCCGTCATGTCGACGACCGCGCGCCCCGTGCGCGCGGAGGCATCGCCCACGACGAGCGCCGGGCCGTAGCCCTTGCGTGCCGCGTCGCCGTACTCGGGAATCTCGCGCAGGAGGTGCACCAGGTCGTTCAGGGTCACCGGGGCGCGTTCATCGATGAAACGCTGGACGAAGCCGTTGACGGAGTTGTCCGCGGGCGTGTGGCACGACATCATCGCGAAACCCAGATGCTCGGCAGCCTGGATGGTGCGCCAGAAGTTGTTCGGCATGATGCGACGACGTATCTCCTCGGCGCGGGGCGCGATGAGCGCGTCGGCAGCCGCGATCGAGACACCCTGCGCGGCCCACAGGTCGGCCTGCATGTACATGACCTCATGCAGGTTGGCGTAGCCGGGCCCCTCGGGATGGTGAGCGAGAACCAGATCGATCGGGGCGCCCTTGTCGCGCAGGCGGTCCGCGAGCAGGACCTCTCCCACCTCCATGTCGATGCCCACCAGCATGCCGCGGACGTCGAGGTCGGGGTCGCCGACCTCGATGCGCGTGTCGCTGTAGGGGTTGGTGAGCTTCTCGGAGTCGAAGAACTCCTTGTCGCGCTCCTCGAGCTTGTCGTAGGCCTTCTTCGTCTCGGCCAGCACGCGGTCGAGCTCCGCACGGCTGCGTGCGTCGTTGCTCATGCCGGTTGCCACGCAGGTATCGTAGATGTCTTGCAGCCTCACCGAGTGCTCCTCTCCGTGCCCCGGCGCGGAGGCCTTCGTTCGACCTGCCCGGTGCGCCCGCGCGAAACGAACGGGCTCGTGCTGTCGTAGTACCGATAGGGCAGTTCGTGGCCGGCGCTGAGTCCGACCCTGCCCGAGCTGGCGATCTCCTCGGCCGCCAACCGCATGCCAGCATACACATGCAGGCGTCGGCTGCCGAGCGGGACGCCGTTGTCGGTGAGATCGACCCCGAGTGCGGCGGCAAGCTTCCCGGGGCCGTCACATAGCTCGGCGAAGCGACGACCGTTACGCCTTGCGGTCATGGCTTCGAAGCCGACGAGTGGCTCAAGCGCGCGAATGAGAACGGCGCCTGCAACCCCTGCGGGCTCGCACACGAGGTTGAGCATGTGATGGTTGCCGTAGGTGAAGTACACGTAGGCGCAGGCCGGCTCGCCGTACATCACTTCGTTGCGCGCGGTGATGCCCTTCGTGGATGCGTGGCTGCCGGGGTCGTGTGCCCCCAGGTACGCCTCGGTCTCGACGATGCGACCGGCCGTCACGGCACCGTCGACGCACGACACGAGAACGGCTCCCAGAAGTTCCGGGGCGACGACACGCGGGTCCCGCTCGTAGAATGCGGTGTCGAACGGCTCACCGAAGCCGTGGTCGTTGCCGATAGAATCCCAGAGCACCATTGCACGTATGCTAGCGCATGAACGAGGACGTCTAGGCTCCGAGGAGTACGCCCGTGCAAGACCGCACCCCGCACACGTCGACCGACGACACGGCAGAGGTCGCAGCGACTTTGGCCGGCACGCGCCGCCGCCGAGAGCGCCGATCTGAGAAGCGGTTCCATCTTCCCGAGCGTCGTACCGGGTTCGACCGGCGCAGGCGCTACCCCTACACCGGAGCGCTGCAGGGACGATCCGCGGCTGCTGCTGGGCGTGCTCATCGCCATCAACGTGCTCTCGGCACTCGACTTCGCACTCACCTACCTCCAGCTGCAGGCCGGCGTCATCTTCGAAGCCAACCTGCTCATGGCCGGGCTGTTCGCCCAAGACCCGTTCCGGTGCATGGCTGTTCAAGACGGCGGTCATGCTCGGCGTAACCCTCGTGATGTGGCGCTCGCGCCAACACCGCTCGGTGCTTCTGCTGGCGATAGTGACACTCGCCGGCTACCTGGCGCTCATCGTCTACCACCTGCTGGGAATGACGGCGACCGGGATCCTCTAGGGGCCGGCTGTCGACTTCGCGGGCCCGCTCGCTAGTCGGAGACCTGCTCCAGCCACGTCTCATCGGCGGCGAGAACGTCGGCGGCCCGCACCATCTGCGCACGCACCGCCTCGTGCCCTGTACCGCCCGCGGTCGTGCGACGCTCGACCACGCGATCGATGTCCACGACGCCGAGCACGTCGTCGCCGAACTCCGAGGCGTGTGCGCGGTACTCCGCAACGCTCATGCCCTGGAGGGTGCGCCCTTCGCGCTCGAGATCGAGAACCAGCTTGCCGACCACCTCGTGCGCCTCGCGAAACGGCATGCCCTTGCCGACGAGGTAGTCGGCGAGGTCGGTCGCGGCTGTGAAACCGCCGAGCGACCCGTCGCGCATGCGCTCCTCATCGACGTGCAGACTGTCGATCATCCCGCTCATTGCGCGCAGGCAGTCGGCCACCGTGTCGACCGCGTCGAACGCGGCCTCCTTGTCCTCCTGCATGTCTTTGTTGTATGCGAGCGGCAGCCCTTTGAGCATGACGAGCAGCGTGGTCACGTCCCCGATCACCCGGCCCGTCTTGCCACGCACGAGTTCGGCGAAGTCGGGATTCTTCTTCTGCGGCATGATCGAGCTGCCCGTCGAGAACTCGTCGTCCATCGTGACGAAGCCGAACTCGTCGCTCGACCAGATGATGAGCTCCTCGGCCAGGCGCGACAGGTGCACCTGACAGACTGCGCACGCGTGCACGAGGTCGAGCAGGAAGTCGCGGTCGCTCACGCTGTCCATCGAGTTCGCGCTCACCTCGGCGAACCCGAGCCGCTTAGCGACGTCAGCTCGGTCGAGCGGAAAGGTAGTCCCAGCAAGCGCAGCCGAGCCGAGAGGCGACACGTCGGCGGCCTCATAGGCGTGACGCAGGCGCGTGAAGTCGCGAGCGAGCATCCATGTGTAGGCAAGCAGGTGGTGGCTGAATAGGACCGGCTGGGCCCTCTGCAGGTGGGTGTAGCCCGGCATCACGGCGCCGGGGTGCCTCTCGGCGAGACCGATGAGCGAACGCCTGAGGCACTGCACCCGAAACGCGAGGTCGACGATGCGGCCCTTCGCGTACAGCCGGGTATCCGTGGCGACCTGGTCGTTGCGGCTGCGCCCCGTGTGCAGGCGCGCGCCAGCCGGTCCGATGCGCTCGGTGAGCACGCGCTCGATCGCCATGTGGACGTCCTCGTCGGCGATCCGCCACTCGAACTCGCCGGCCTTGATCTCGCGGTAGATCTCCGAGAGCCCTGCCTCGATCGCATCCGCATCCGCCTCGGTGATCACACCCTGCGCGGCGAGCATGCGCGCGTGCGCGATGGAGCCGCGAATGTCCTCCGCCCACATGCGCTTGTCCACCGGCAGCGAAGCGCCGAACTCGGTCAGGAACCGGCCAGGCGACTTCTCGAACCGACCGCCCCAGGGCGTCTTCGCGTCAGTCACCGTCGGTCTCCTCCGTTGCGTCTTCGCTGTGGGGCAGTGCCTGCGTACCGGGGGCGATCGGTGCCTCGGTCGCAGGTGCCTCGTCGCCCCGCTTCTTGCCGAGGGTGTAGCCGAGCCAGAACGCGATGAGGGTCGGGCCGAACAGCACGAGCGCGATTCCGATGATGATGACGAACTCGGTGCTCCCGACCCCGTACATGGCGTTAGACCTCGCCTTCCTTGCCGACCTTGCGGCGCTGGCGGGCCCAGACCTTCACGGGCAGCCCGTGCAGGTCGATGAAGCCCTTGGCCGCGGTGTGGTCGAACGAGTCGGCCTCATCATAGGTCGCGAGGTTGTAGTCGTAGAGCGAGTAGGGGCTCCGGCGGCCGACGGTGACGCAACTGCCCTTGAAGAACCGCAAGCGAACGTCTCCGGTCACGAGCTGCTGAGTGGTGTCGACGAAGCCATCGAGGGCCTCTTTGAGCGGCGAGAACCACATGCCGTTGTAGACGAGGTCGGCCCACTTCTGTTCGATGCCGAGCTTGTAGTGGAGCACCTCACGCTCGAGACAGAGGTCCTCGAGGGCCTTGTGCGCCGTGATGAGCGTGAGCGCGCCCGGCACCTCATAGATCTCGCGACTCTTCACGCCGATGAGGCGGTTCTCGATCATGTCGATGCGGCCGAAACCGTGACGACCAGCGAGCTCGTTCATGCGATTGATGATCTCGTGGAAGCTCATCGACTCGCCATCGAGCGCGATCGGCAGGCCCTGCTCGAAACTGATGACCGCGTACTCGGGCTCACCGCAGAGCTCCGCGCGCGCGTCGTTCGTGAGCGTGTAGATGTCCGCGGGCGGCTCGACCCACGGGTCCTCGAGCACGCCGCACTCGATGGCGCGGCCCCACAGGTTGTCGTCGATCGAGTAGGGGTTGTCCTTGGTCGTGGGCACCGGAATGCCCCGCTCCTCGGCCCAGTCCATCTCCTGCTCGCGAGTCTTGAGGTCCCACTCTCGCACGGGCGCGAGGACCTGGATGTCGGGGTCGAGCGCGGCGATGCCAACCTCGAACCGGACCTGGTCGTTGCCCTTGCCCGTGCACCCGTGCGCGATGTACTTGGCACCGTGCGCGTGTGCCTCGTCGACCAGGTGCTTGACGATGATGGGCCGGCTCATCGCCGAGAGCAGCGGATACTTGTTCTCGTAGAGCGCGTTGGCCTTGAGTGCGCGCGACAGGTACTCCTCGACGTACTCCTCGCGCACGTCTTTGCACATCGACTCGACGGCGCCGATGCCGAGCGCCTTGTCGCGCACGAACTCGAGATCCTGACGCTCCTGCCCCACGTCGACCACGAGCGCGATCACGTCCAGGTCATAGTTCTCCTGGATCCACCGGATCGCCACCGAGGTGTCCAGACCGCCCGAGTAGGCCAACAGACATCTATCGCGTGCCATGAGATCCCCTTCGATCGCGTGTTCTAAGGATGCTATGCGACGCCTCGGAACTTGTTGAGCGTCTCGACCAACACGTCGCCAAGCACCTCGTTCTCCATGACGACGAGGATCGTGTCGTCGCCGGAGACCGAGCCCAAGATCCCCTCGAGCTCGGCAGCGTCGAGCGCGGCCGCCACGCCGGGGGCGGTGCCGGACTGCGCCTTGACGAGCACCAGATTGCCCGACCGTTTCACGTCGCGCACGAGGTCGGCCACCATGCGCTGCAGGTGGAGGTCCTCGGCGAGCACGTACATGCCTTCCGGCAGCTTGCGCAGGCCCATCTCGGTGATGTCACGCGAGACCGTGGCCTGGGTGCACTCGAAGCCTTCGTCTTTGAGCAGCTCGACGAGCGCGCGCTGCGTCTTGACCCGTCCGGCGCGCACCACGCGTCTGATGGCCTCCTGCCTCTGTTGGCGCTTCCTCATCCTCGTGCCGTCCTTCCGAGCCGATCGTGCCGCGCTAAGCGACGACGAGTGAGAGCAGGGCCTTCTGGGCGTGCAGCCGGTTCTCGGCCTCATCGAAGACGACCGAGTGAGCGCCGTCGATGACGTCGTCGGTGACCTCCTCGCCTCGGTGGGCGGGCAGGCAGTGCATGAACACCGCCGACGAGTCAGCCTTCGACATCATGTCCTCATCGACGGTGCAGGCCGAGAACGCCGAGAGACGCTCGTCGTGCTCGTCCTCCTGCCCCATGGAGGCCCAGGTGTCGGTGGTGACGACGTGCGCTCCGACGACCGCGGCGTCGGGGTCGTGCGACGTGGCCACCGACCCGCCGGTCTTCTCGGCGATGAGCTGTGCCTGCAGCACGACCGCGGGATCGGGCTCGAAGCCGGGGGGCGTGGCGACGACGACGTCCATGCCCATCGACGCGCAGCCGAGAAGGTAGGTGTGGGCCATGTTGTTGCCGTCACCGACGTATACGAAGCGCAGGCCGGCGAGGTCGCCGAACTTCTCGCGCATGGTGAGCAAGTCGGCGAGGCCCTGACACGGGTGATGATCGTCGGTGAGTGCGTTGATCACCGGGACGCTCGCCGCTTGAGCCAGGTCCTCGATCAGCGTCTGCGAATAGGTGCGCAGCACGATGGCATCGACGTAGCGCTCCATGACCTTGGCGGTGTCATAGACGCTCTCGTTTCGGGAAAAGGCCCCGTCCGGGCCGGTCATCATCACCGGGTGCGCGCCCAGCCGGCTGCAGGCGATCTCGAAGCTGATGCGCGTGCGCATCGAGGGCTTCTGCAGCACGACCGCGACGGCCTTGCCCGCGAGCGGCGTACTGCGATCGCCGTCGGCCCACGCCTTCTTCTGCTCCAAGGCGACGTCGAGCACCCGCGCGATCTCGGCCGGTGAGAAATCGGCGATGGAGAGTAGGTCCCGCCCCGCGAATACGTCGTCGCCAATCACAGCTGCGCCTCCTCGAGAACATCTGACAATGCGGCACAGAGTGTATCAATCTCGCCGTCGCCACACACAAGCGGTGGCAGAAAACGCAAAATATCCGCTCCAATGTGGTTCACAACGAGTCCTCGGGCCAGCAGCGCTGCGCACACCTCGGCTCCGATCGGCCGACTCAGCGTGCAGCCGACCATCAGCCCGGCACCACGCACGTCAGCGATCGCGCCGGTCGTCTCGGCGATGGCGAGCAGGCCTGCTCGGAGCCGCTCCCCGGCAACGATGGAGTTCTCGCCGAGCCGCTCGGCCTTGAGCGCCGAGACCGTCGCGCGGCCAGCAGCACACACCACCGGACCGCCGCCGAAGGTCGAGCCGTGGTCGCCCAGCTGGAATGCGGCGGCGACCTCATCGCGGGCGACAACCGCACCGATCGGCAGGCCGTTGGCCATCGCCTTGGCAAGCGTCACGACATCCGGCGTCAGGCCGAACGCCTGGTGGGCGAAGGCTGGTCCGGTGCGGTAGAACCCGGTCTGGACTTCGTCGAAGATGAGGAGCACCGAGCGCTCCCGGCACATGCGCTCGGCGGCTTGCAGGTACTCCGCGTCGGCGAGCCAGACTCCGCCCTCGCCTTGCACGACCTCGAGGAGCAGCGCCGCTACGGTCTCGTCGAGAGTCTCGTCGAGCACCTCGACGTCGTTGAACGGGACGTGGACGAAACCCTCGGGCACCGGGGCGAAGGCCTCTTGCTTGCCGGGCTGGCCTGTGGCCGCGAGTGTGGCGAGCGTGCGGCCGTGGAAGGACCGGAGCGCGGTCACGACGCTGGAGGCGCCGGGCTTGGCCTCTCGCGCCCACCGGCGCGCGAGCTTGATGGCGCCCTCGTTCGCCTCGGCTCCCGAGTTCGCGAAGAACACCTTCATCCCCCCGCCGAGCAGGCCGACCAGATCGCACGCGAGCTCGGCGCGCTGCTCGGTGTAGTAGAGGTTCGAGACGTGAACGAGCTTGCTCACCTGGTCGGTCACCGCCGCGGCCACGGCCGGGTGCGCGTGGCCGAGGTTCACCGCGCCGATGCCCGAGACGAAGTCGAGATACTCGCGGCCGTCATCATCGTAGAGACGCATGCCGTCGCCGCGAACGAACAGGACGGGCTTGCGGGCATAGGTCTGCATCACACAGCTGGTGTCGGCGGCGATGGCCGCCTGAAGCGCGGTGCCCATGCTAGACGACCTCTCCACCGAGATCGTCCGCGATCATCGTGCCGATACCCTCGTCGGTATAGACCTCGAGCAGCAGCGCATGCTCCACGTGGCCGTTGAGGATGTGGGCCCGGCGCACCCCCGCGCGCAGCGCGTGCACGCAGGCGCCGACCTTGGGCACCATGCCGCCTTCGAGCAGGTCGCTCATGATCATCTCTTCGGCCTGTTCGGTCGAGAGGGCCGAGATGAGCGAGTCCTTCTCGGAGAAGTCACGGTAGAGCCCGTCCACGTCGGTGAGGAAGATGATCTTGTCGGCACCGAGTGCCGCAGCGAGCTCGCCCGCCACGAGATCGGCGTTCACGTTGAAGCTGCCCCCGTCGTCGCCGGCAGCCACCGTTGCGACGACCGGAACGAACCCGTCCTCGATGAGGTTGTCGAGCACCGTGGTGTCGATCTTGGTCACCGAGCCGACGCGGCCGAGACGCGGATCGAGCGCGGTGGCCTGCACCAGATTCGCGTCCTCACCCGACACGCCGACCGCCAGACGGCCGTGGGAGTTGATAGCGCTGACGAGTTCCGTGTTCACCTTGCCGACGAGCACCATCTTGACGACCTCCATGGCCTCGTCCGAGGTCACCCTCTGCCCGTCGAAGAACTCCACGGGAAGGCCGAGCCGGTCCATCAGGCGCGTGATCTCCGGACCGCCGCCGTGTACGACGACCGGGTTCACGCCGACGAGCTTCATGAGCACGATGTCGGCCGCGACCTTGTCGCGAAGGGCCGCATCGGTCATCGCGGCCCCCCCGTACTTGAGCACGACCGTGCGCCCCCAGGCGTGCTTGATCCATGGCAGCGCCTCCATGAGCGTGGTCGCTTTGGCGAGCAGGTCTTTCATGGTCCCTCCGGGTCGTCTCATCGCGACCGGTCCGGCCGCGGGAATCGGGCACTGGCGTGGTGCGGTCGGGCGTGCCCCCGACCGCTAGCTTCGGTACTCGCCGTTTATGCGCACGTAGTCGTAGGAGAAGTCGCACGTCAGTATCGACGCGCACCCGTCGCCGAGGCCGAGGCCGATCTCGATGGTGACCTCGTCTGCCGAGAGCGCGGCGAGCGCCGCGTCCTCATCGAAGGGCATCGCGGTGCCGGCGGCGCAGACCTCGATACCCGCGAAGGTGATCGAGAGCGCCCGCGGGTCGAGCGCGGCGCCGGACTTCCCGACCGCCATCGCGACCCGGCCCCAGTTGGCGTCGCGACCGAAGAGCGCGGTCTTCACGAGCGGCGAGTCGGCGACCGCGCGTGCGGCCTTCTCGGCGTCCGCCTCGCTTGCAGCGCCGCCGACCGTGACGGTGACGAGCTTGGTCGCACCCTCGCCATCGCGCGCAAGCATGCGCGCGAGTTCGAAGCAGACGACGCGAACGGCCTCCGCAACCGCGAGCGAACGCGGGGTGCTCCGGCGCGATCGGAGTACCGCCCGCGGCACCGCTCGCCATGAGCACGACGGTGTCGTTGGTCGAGGTGTCCGAGTCAACGGTGACACGGTTGAAAGTCGTGGCGACCGCCCGACGCAGCGCCTCGTCTGCAGGCCGCGCTCGTGAGCGGCGCATCGGTGGTGATGACGCCGAGCATCGTCGCCATGTTCGGGGCGATCATGCCCGAGCCCTTGGCCATGCCACCGACCGTGTAGCGTCTGCCCTCGACCTCGAGCGTCACCGCCGACTGCTTCGCAAACGTGTCGGTGGTCATGATCGCCTCAGCCGCATCGTCGCCGCTCGCACTGTCGAGGTCGTCGATGGCCTCGGCGATGCCTGCCACGACGAGATCGAGCGGCAATGGCACACCGATGACGCCGGTCGAGCAGACCGCAACCTCCGAGGGCACGGCACCCAGACGCTCCGCGACGGCGGCCGCCATGCTCTCGGCGTCTGCCTCCCCCTGCGGCCCCGTGCACGCGTTGGCGTTGCCCGCGTTGATGACGACCGCCCGGCACACGCCCGTGGCGATGTGGCGCCGCGAGACCTCGACCGGCGCGGCGGCGACCGTGTTGGTGGTGAACACCGCGGCGGCGGGCACGGCGGCATCCTCGGCAACGACGAGCGCAACGTCCTTGTGCCCGTCTCGCTTCAGTCCGGCGTACACGCCAGCGCACGCGAAACCGGCGGCGGCTACGACTCCGCCTTCCGCGTACCCGAAGCCCGCGGTGCCGGCCATCTAGACCACCCGCCCCGGGGTGGTGAGGCCCTCGGTCTCGGGATAGCCGAGCATCGCGTTGACGCACTGGATCGCCTGGCTCGCAGCGCCCTTGCCCAGGTTGTCGATGGCACACGCCGCAGTGAGCGTGTTTGTGCGCGGATCCACCCAGACGCCGATGGAGGCGCGGTTCGAACCGGTCACCTCGGCGGTCGAAGGCATCGCCCCCGATGCATGCACGCTTACGAACGGCTCGGCGTGGTAGCGACCACGGTAGAGCTCGACAGCCTCGTCGGCGGTGAAACCCTCCTCGACGTCGACGTACACGGTCGAAAGCAACCCGCGGGTCATCGGCACGAGGTGCGGCGAGAAGATGACGCTGATCTCGCGACCGGCCGCAGCAACTAGCGCCTGCTCTATCTCGGGCGTGTGGCGGTGCACCCCGACCTTGTAGGGAGCGACCGCCTCGTTCGCCGAGCAGTAGTGGCTTCCGGCCGAAGGCGCGCGGCCCGCCCCCGAGACCCCCGACTTGGCGTCGACCACGACGCGCGCCCCGATGGCTACGCCCGCCTCGAGCGCGGGCAGTACAGCCAGCACGGTCGCCGTCGGGTAGCAGCCCGGGCAGGCGACGAGCCGTGCCTTCGCCAACCGGCTGCGGTCGAGCTCCGGAAGACCGTAGACCGCCTCGCCGAGCAGGTCGGGCGAGGTATGAGGCGTCGCGTACCACTCCTCGTAGACGTCCGCCTTGAGTCGGTAGTCGGCGGACAGATCGACGACGCGCACCCCGCGCTCGAGCAATGCAGGCACGAGTGCGAGCGCCGCCGTGTGCGGCACGGCAAGCAGCGCGACCTTGGCACGGGCCGCGATGGCGTCCACGTCAGGGGCCGAGAACGCAAGATCGGTCGCATGCGCGAGCGCCGGGTAGACATCGCCGATCGTTCGGCCCTCATCGGCAGCGGAGGTGGCGAGCGCAAGCTCCAGGCGCGGGTGTCCGAGCACCCAGCGAACGGCCTCGATACCCGCGTAACCCGCAGCGCCGACGACGGCGACTTCGACCACGATCCACCTCCCACTCGCGTGAACGTATGGCTGCGTAGTCTATACGTCGAAACGCATATCGGTCAAGAAGTATGCGTTCTGAGCGGTTCTGCTCTATGCATGCAGTGTGCATTTCAGGCGCGAAGTGCACCGCCGGTGGCCCCGAGGACCTTACGCACGAGCCGAGCGTGCGCACCCTCGACCTCCTCGGCGGTCAGCGTGCGATCGGCAGCACGATACGTGAGCGCGAACGCCATCGACTTCCTGCCCGGTTCCACACCCTGCCCGCGGTAGACGTCGAACAGGCGCGCATCCTCGAGCATCTTGCCGCCGGCCGAGCGGATCACCTGCTCGACGCGTTCGGCGGTCACGTCCTCGTCGACGACGATCGCGAGGTCGAGTTCGACTGCGGGCTGCCTGGGCGGCTCGACAAGCGTCGGTGACACCCGCTCCGGCGTTGATGAATCGGTGCGCATCGACCTCGAACGCGACCACGGTGCCGTCACACTCGAACCGCTCCAGCACCGCGGGGTGCACCTCGCCGAGCCAACCTACGACCTCTCCCCCGGCCACGACCTCGGCCGAGCGGCCGGGCTGAAGCCACGGCAGCGACGCATCGCGCACCTTGAAGCGGCGCAGGCCGAACTCGTGCGCGAGCACCTCGAGCACGCCCTTGCCGTCGAAGAAGTCGAGTGGCTGTGGCCGGCTCGTTCCACTGCGCGGGTCGCCAGGAGCCAGCGAGCACGCCCGCTGCGGCCAGCCGTTCCTTCGGCTGCTTGCGACCGCTCGCGGTCCAGTAGACGCTGCCCATCTCGTACAGATGCACGTTGTCGACCCCGCGGCGCTGGTTGTAGCTCGCCGAGCGAAGCAGCCCCGGCAGCAGCGTGCGCCGTAGCACCGCCTGCTCGGCCGACATCGGGTTGATGAGCTCCACGAGCAGCTCGTCTCCGCCGAGTTCCATCCCGATACGCTCGAGGTCGCCCGGGTCGGTGAACGCGTAGGTCATCGTCTCGTTGAGCCCGGCGGCCCGCAGCGTGGCACCCATGCGCTCGCGGTCCTTCTGCGCACCGGTGAGCGCGCCCACGCGCTCGCGGCCACCGGGAAGCGTCGACGTCACGCGGTCCATGCCGTAGACGCGCAGCACCTCTTCGACCAGGTCTATCTCTCTCGAGATCGGGTCGGAAGCTTGGCACTCCCACTTCGAGCCGGTCTGCGTGCGCCTCGACGTCGCAGCCGAGCCGCCCCAGGATCGCCGCGGCGTCCTGAGCCGGAACCTCGGTGCCGAGCACCTGCTCGAGGCGCGCAAGACGCAGGGTGAGCGTGTGCGGTGTGAGTGGCGTCGGGTATTCGTCGACCACCCCCGGGGCGACATCCCCCCCGGCCAGCTCGGCGATGAGCGCAGCGGCACGATCCGCTGCCTTCACGCAGCCGGTGCGATCCACCGTGCGCTCGAAGCGCATCGACGCCTCGCTCACCAGGCCGAGCGAGCGGCTCGTGCGGCTGATCGAAGCGGGGTCGAAGCTCGCCGACTCGAGCAGAACGTTGACGGTGGCATCCGAGACCTCGGTCGCCTCGCCGCCCATGACGCCTGCGAGTGCGACCGGGCCGGTCGGATCGCAGATCGCGAGCATGGCGGGGTTCAGCGCGCGCTCGACACCATCGAGGGTGAGCAGCCGCTCCGACTTCGCGCGCACGCCGCACGATGATCGACGCGCGCCCTTGCTCGGCAGCCAGCGTGTCCAGGTCGAATGCGTGAAGCGGCTGGCCGAGTTCGAACAGCACGTAGTTCGTGATGTCGACGATGTTGTTGATGGGCCGCGCACCCGCCGCGACGATGCGCTCGACGAGCCACTGCGGCGACGGGCCCACCTTGACGCCCCGGATGATGCGTGCGGTGTAGCGAGGACACAACTCAGGGTCCTCGATGCGCACGGTGCAGGAGTCTGAGGCCGCCGTGCCTGTCTCGGTCGGGGACTGCGACGGCATCTTCGCGGGGAGACTCAGCACCGCGCCGACCTCGCGCGCGACGCCCGCCATCGACAGGCAGTCGGGACGGTTCGGCGTGACCTCGAGCTCGAGCACGACGTCGGACAAGCCCTGGTACTGCGCGAAGGGCATCCCGACCGGCGCGTCGGGCGGTAGGATCATGAGGCCTTCGTGGTCTTCGCCAAGACCCAGCTCGCGGGCCGAGCAGTTCATGCCCTCACTCACCACACCACGCAGCTTCGCCTTCTTGATCTCGAAGCCGCCTGGAAGCACCGCGCCCACGAGCGCGACGGGAACCTTGTCGCCGGCCTCGAAGTTCTGTGCGCCACACACGATCGTCCTAGGCTCGTCCCCGCCAACGTCGACCTTGGTGACCCACAACTTGTCCGCCTCCGGATGGCGGACCTTCTCGGCGATCAGCCCGACGACGACGTTGTCGAGCGCCTCGCCGGTCGCGTGCACGGCCTCGACTGCGGTACCCGACATGTCGAGCACGTCGACGAGCTCGGGCACGGGCAGCGTGACGTCCACAAGCTCGGTCAGCCACTTCATCGAAACACGCATCTACGTTCGTCCTTTCGCGTGGCGCGGAGTCTAGAACTGGCGCAGGAAGCGCATGTCGCCCTCGACGAGCATGCGGAGGTCGGGCAGATTGTGCTTGAGCGCGGCGATGCGCTCGACGCCCATGCCGAAGGCGAAGCCGGTGTAGCGCTCCGGGTCGATGCCCACGTAGCCGAACACGTTCGGGTCGACCATGCCGCACCCCAGGATCTCGAGCCAGCCGCTGTTCTTGCAGAAGCGACAGCCCTCACCACCGCAGATGCCGCAACTCACGTCGACCTCCGCCGAGGGCTCCGTGAACGGGAAGAAGTGCGGGCGGAAGCGGGTCTTGCGGTCCGGCCCGAAGATGGCCTTCACGAAGTGGTCGAGCGTGCCCTTGAGGTCGGCGAAGGTGATGCCCTCGTCGACAACGAGTCCCTCTATCTGCGTGAACTGCGGCAGATGGCTCGGATCGGCGATGTCGCGACGGTAGACCTTGCCGGGCGCGAGCACGTAGATCGGCGGCTCCTCGCGCTCCATCGTGCGCACCTGGACCGGTGAGGTGTGCGTGCGCAGCAGCACATCGCTCTCGCCGGCCACAGCCGCCTCATCACCGGAAAGATCGCGCACGTAGAAGGTGTCGGCGAGCGAACGTGCCGGGTGGTCCGGCGGTGTGTTGAGAGCGGTGAAGTTGTAGTAGTCGAGTTCGACCTCAGGGCC
This sequence comes from uncultured Coriobacteriia bacterium, assembly GCA_963751505.1. Lineage (GTDB taxonomy): Bacteria > Actinomycetota > Coriobacteriia > Anaerosomatales > PHET01 > CAVVUM01. The sequence continues at coordinate 16,854 of CAVVUM010000004.1, read as the reverse complement.
CTCGGCCACCTGATAGCCCAAGCCGACGAAGACGTCGATCACCTCTGCGGTGATGCGGTTGATCAGATGCCGACTGCCAACCGGTCGCGCGCGACCTGGCAGCGTGACGTCGACCGCTTCGGCGGCCACCCGTGCCTCGAGCGCGACTGCCGAGAGCGCCGAACGCCGCTCCTCGAGCGCTGTCTCGATGGCGACGCGCACCTCGTTGGCGGTCTTGCCGACGGCGGGGCGCTCTTCGGGCGCAAGCGATCCGAGCCCCCGCAGGACGCTCGTCAGCGACCCCTTCTTGCCCAGCACCGCCACACGCACCGCGTCGAGCGCGGTCAGATCCTTGGCCGCCGCGACGGCCACAAGGGCCTCATCTCGCTGCTCAAGCAGTTCTTCTACGACTCCCATGTCGTCGTACGCCTTTCGCTCGGTCACTTCAGGAATGCAAGAGAGCCGACCCTCGCCCTTGGTAGTTGTGCCCAAGGACGGGAGTCGGCTCCCGCGGTACCACCTCGGTTGGTCCGCTTGCGCGAACCCTCTCGATATCACCCTCTCAGCGGGTGTTGTGTCCCGGCATCTCACCGGGCGTTCCTGTATCGGGGGATCCGGCTTCCCTACCGTGCGCTCGCCGTGTGTGGGGCGCAGTTCAGGTCGCGGCTGCTGGAGTGAACCGCCCTCGCCGTCGGCCGTCTGGCCCTTCCACCACCGTGGGGCCTTTCGCTGGTCGACCAACGAGTGCGAAGGCGCCTCTCCGTCATCGCCTCGCGCTGTTCGGTTGAGCCGAGAGTGTAGCGCACCTCTTGCTAGCGCCGCCACCGCTCGATGAGCGAGCCGACCGGCACGACCCGCACGACGATACCGCGCACGTCTCGGCGTTCGACGGGTCGTACGTCAGCGGTCTGGTTCGCGTCACCCTTCGTTCGGAGCCGTCCGGCCTCGTCGACGCCGATGACCCGGTGCAGCACCGGCCCGTGGCCCCGGACCTTCAGCAGCGCGATATCGCCGGCATGCGGTGAGACCGCTCGATCCACGAGGACGAGATCGCCCGCCATCAGCGCGGGCCGCATCGAACCGCCGACGACGCGGACGGGCTCGAAGTACCTCAGGGTGGCCACACAGATCACCACCAGCACCGCGTATCCGGCAAGAGCCATCGCTGGACCTGCAAGCTTCATCAGTGCGCCTGCTCGCCGTCGACGTAGAGCGAGATCTTCGTGTAGTCCTCGGCGAGGTCGTTCCCGGCGTCGGCAGGCAGGCCGACCTCGAAGCGCAGTTCCCCGCGCGCGCCCGGTGCGAGTCTCAGCGGCGCGGTGCGCATAGCCGAGAGCGGACCGGAGTACAACTCGAGTCCCCCGCAGGTCGCTCGGCAGGTCAGCGCCTCGTAGAAGTCGGTGATGCCCGCCTTCTTGGATGCCGTGACCGTGATGTCGGTGGCGAGCGTACCGTCGTTGAGAACCGAGAGCGGCCTCACCGCGACCGCACCCGGCGCGAGCGAGTCGATCGAGAGCGGCGCACTGGTGGGCTCGGTCGAGATCGCCACCTGCCCGGCTCGTATGACGCTGTCGGCCACCTGCACTTGCGCGGTGAAGTAGGCGCCGGCAGCGCCGATGGTGAGGGCGAGCAGCGCTCCCGCACCTGCTTGCAGCACTCGTCTGAACATGATTTCCTCCTCGGCTGGACGGATCGCCGAGGGGTGGCGAGCCTAGCGGACTGGTCGACCGGTGGGCCCATCCGGTCGAGCCGAACCCTACGCGCGACGCCTTAACCGGTTCTTGCCGCGGGCTGTGCGCCGCGCGTCCGGTGCCCGAGAGGGCCTGCCCGACGCACGAAGGCCCCGCAACGGCGGGGCCTTCGGTGTCGACACAGATGTGTGGTCGCGTGTCTACGCGGCCTGCTCCTTGGCGAGCTCGGCGAGTTTGGCGAAAGCGGCGGGATCGTTGATCGCCATATCCGAGAGCACCTTGCGGTCGAGCGTCACGCCAGCCTTCTTGAGACCGTTCATGAACTGCGAGTACGACACGCCGTTCAGGCGGGCGGCCGCGTTGATGCGGGTGATCCACAGGCGGCGGATCTCACGCTTCTTGTTGCGCCGGTCGCGATACGTGTACTGCAGCGAGTGCTGCACTTGTTCCTTTGCCGCCTTGTAGCTGCGGCTCTTTGCGCCGTAGTAGCCCTTGGCTCGGGTCAGAACGGTGCGACGCTTCTTCTTCGCCGTTACTGCGCGCTTCACGCGAGGCATACTTCATCACTCCTTGAGGGGGTAAAGGTAATGCGGCCTTCTTGCGGCTTAGCCGAGGCCGAGGTTCTTCTTGATGACCTTGTTGTCGCTTGCTGCGACCTCGGTCTCCTGCCTGAAGCCACGCTTGCGCTTCGGTGACTTCTTCTCGAGGATGTGGCTCTTGAAGGCCTTCCCGCGCATGATCTTGCCCGAGCCGGTGACCCGGAACCGCTTAGCGGTGCCCTTGTGCGTCTTCTGCTTCGGCATCTTGTCTCCCTACTCTTCCTCGACCGCCGGCTCGGCGGTATCGTCATCGGCGCTCGTCTCGGCGGCAACCGCCTTGGGCTCCTTCTTCTTCAGCGGAGCCAGGAGCATGTGCATGTTGCGACCCTCGAGCTTGGGCTGCGTCTCGATGATCGCGAGTTCCTCGAGCTCGCCCGCGAGCTTCTCGAGGATGTTCAATCCGAGTTCCGGATGGGCCATCTCGCGCCCACGGAACATGATCGTGACTTTGACCTTGGCCCCAGCGTCGAGGAAGCGCAGGATGTGCTTCTTCTTGGTCTCGTAGTCGTGCTTGTCGACCTTGGGCCGGAACTTCATCTCTTTGATCTCGACCTTGGACTGATGCTTGCGAGCCGCCTTCTCCTTCATGGACAGTTCGTACTTGTACTTGCCGAAGTCCATGATCTTGCAGACCGGGGGGTCTGCAGTCGGCGCGATCTCGACCAGGTCGAGTCCCTGATCATCAGCGATCCGGAGCGCCTCGGCGGTGACAAAGATGCCGAGCTGGCTGCCGTCGACACCGATGAGCCGGCACTTCGCGCTGCGAATGCGGTCGTTGATCCGATAGTCCGTGCTGCTGATAGGCAGCTCACCTCCGTCGTCCTTCCGCGACCGCGCGTGCGGCCGCACCATAACGAAAAAGCTCCCGCGGCGTCGGCCGACGGGAGCGCATAACCGCCGAGCAAACCACGTGTGTGGCCTCGGCGATCCCTCATCGACCAGGCAGCTGCCCGAAACGGCGCCGCGTAGGTGGGGACCATCTCGCATGGCGGGGTCCCTCTTGAACGGTATTCGATTGGCCTCGGGAGTATAGCCGCCGCAACGGGTCCGCGCTGCAATAGACGAGGACGCAGCCGCGTCGCACCGCCGCAGCCCAAGGCTAGATCCCCTGAGCGCCGCTATCTCGTACCGCCAGCCCGTCGACTTGCAAGCGGCTCTCGACCGCTCGTAGCGAGAGTTCACGACCTTGACGGTACGTGACCTGCACCGTCGAGTACGACTTGATCCGGTGGAGCTGTCGATACCGCGTGGTCGAGGCGGCCGTGTCGATCGTGCCGACGTATGTACCCGTTCACGTAGACCTTCGCGCGCGAGCGCCCCGGGCCTCTGGTCACCAGCAGTTCGTAGGACTTGACCGGTGGCTTTGAAGGTGACCGACGCCCCTCGCGTGCGCGTGGACTTCACCGTGCCGAGATAGGCACTCGACTGGTTCGTCGTCCACCAGGCCTTGAGGTAGCTCACCAGACGTCTGGTCGTAGGGGAACGTCGGTTCGCGCTACCGCCGAGAACGGCCCGCAGGTTGCCGGCCCGATCGACCGCCCGGGCTCGGAACTCGTAGGTCGCACCCGGTGTGCCCGTGAACAGTCGCCGACTCCGCCGGTCTTGAGGCCGCCCCAGTGCGTCCATGTCGGTCGCTGGCTTCCTGCCGGTAGTCGACGTCATAGCCGGCGACCCCGGAGCCCACGTCCGGTCGCCGACCAGCGGACCCTTACGGACCTGGTCTTGGACTGGGTCGTCGTGTAGGTCGGCGCTGTGACCTTGGCCGCGGCTGGAGCCACGGTGTCGAGGGTGTCGTAGAGGCGGTGTCGTCACGTTGGCCGCAGGTCGAGTCGCGGTGTCGAGGTCTATCGTGTCCGTGACGATCGGCCCTCGTTGCCCAGTACATCTCGGAACTGAGCGCGCACGGTCTTCGTGCCCGTGCCAGCGCCGAGTCGTCCATGACTTGCGCGGTCGCATACGCCATCCACCCGGCATCCATGTGGCACCGTCGTTGCTCAGCCGCATCTCGACCCATGCCGGACCGCTGCGTCCGTCGGCATGGAGCGCTGAGAGTCCACCGTCTGGCTCTTGGTCGCCCGCCGCGCCGCTGTTGATCACGATGCTGCTGGCCAGTCGGGGCCAGCGTTGTCGAGGACGATGGCAGTCGGACACCACGCCGCTCTCGTTCCTGAGCTTGTCGCGGAACTGGGCCGCACCGTCTTGGTCCCGGCGCCTCCGGCGAGCTCCCAGGTCTTGGACGTGGCGTAGGGCATCCACTGCGACCAGGTCACACCGTCGTTGCTCAGTCGCATCTCGCCCATGCCGGAGCCCGAGTCAGCTCGCGAACAGGTGACAGCGTCACGACGGGGCTCCGCGTCCGTGCTGCGCCGCCGTCGATCGATATGGATGCGCCAGCGGGGGCCGACGTCTCACCCGCAAGGACGTTGAGGGTGACCCAAACGTCCTACGGGGCTGTTGGTGATCGGCAGCGTGTTGTTCGGAGCCTGCAGCTGGTTCGTCGATTCGTACTCTTGCGCTCCTAGATCCCGCACCGAGACCCGCGGCCGATACCCGGACCGGGAATCGAGTACACCGTCCCCGTGCTCGATCCGACCGGGAGTCTTGAGCCACTGGGGACGTCTGGAGCTCGGACACGTAGCTGAAGTACATGTTCGTGCCGCCAGAGTTCGAGACGTCGAGCGTCTTCTGGTACTCGGTCGTGTCACCCGCCGCGACGGTGAAGCTCAGCGAGGTCGGGTTCACGACGATCGTTGGCGGGCTCGCGGGGACAGTCGCCTGACCCTGAACCGTGAACGACTGCACCGGCGACCAGTAGACACCATTGCTGCCCGTACGCAGCCGTAGTACCCGACCACGTGCCAGTAGTAGGTGCCGGGCGCGCAGCGCTTCGCCTTGGGCGTTGAGATTGACCGAGGAGGCTCGCAGACTGCCGGCAGCATACACGGGCGGCGTCTGGAAGAACCCGAAGGAGTAGTAGTCGGTTTCCGGCCGCGTCGAGATCTCCATGTACCAGTGGTCGAGCGAGCCCTCGGCGTAGTTGTCGGTCCATGAGAAGACCTGCGAGGCGTAGGGAACCTGGGCCCCATTGCCCGGGCTCAGCAGCGAGGGTTTCGCGAGCGCAGCTCCGGCGACGGTGATCAGGCAGAGACACGAGTGACAGCAAGCGCGAGCCCACAGCCTCAGAAGCTGGCGGTTCATCTCACACACCCTCTTCGAACTCGTGACCGAGTCGATGGGGCGCCGACGACACAGCGCCGACGCGGCGCCTCGCTATGCCTTTACCCGCCTCGAGCGCCCGGCAAGCGCCGCGCGCAGTCCCTCCCTGGGCCAGCGGCCGAGAAAGACCGCGCGCGTGATGACCGTGCGCTCGAGTCACCAGCGTCAGCAGCACCGAGAGCGACAGCACGAGCGCCCAGGACGCAAGCGCGCCCGGCCAGCCCGTGCCAACGATGAGGAAAGGCAGGATCACCATCTGCCATCCGTAGACACCCATCGTGCGCTGACCGAGCCAGCCGAGACGATCGAGAATGCCCGCCGGCATCGGGCGAGACAGGCCCCAGAGCGCCGCGGTTCCGGCCAAACCGATCGCGAAGCGATAGGCCGGGCCATCCCACCCGCTCGCGAACAGCAGCGGGAAGGCAACCAGCCCCGCGACAGCGGCAGCGACGTCCCATCGTCGCAGCGATTCACGGTGCGTCGCGGCCAAGTAGCCGGCGACGAGGAACGGATAGAGCCAGCAGAGCCGCGCGAGCAAGTTCCATCGGGCAGCGGCAGCAGCGGCAGGAGCCCGATCGCGGCGGCCACAACGCGGTGACCGCATCTGACGAGCTCACCCAACGCGACAGCGCAAACACCACGAAGCAGACGAACAGCACGAGCAGGAACCACATCTGGAAGCCGGCTCGCGGGTCGACTGCGCGCGCGCGCGAGTCGCAGCGGGGCCTCGGCGAGCGTGATCGCCGCAGCGGCATCTCGAACGCAACCCAGGCGAAGTAGGGCACGAGCAGCGCGAGCGCCTTGCCGCGGATGAAGCGCACCGGGTGCGACCCCTCGCGGCCAAGGAGCACGAAGCCGCTCACGAACGCGAAGAGCGGCATGTTGAACGACATCATCGCGCGCACCGTCTCCGGCGCGCCCGGGAGCAGCTTGAACTCCCAGCGCAGGTTCAGCACGTGCGTCATCACGACCATCGCGATGGCGACGAAACGCAGCGCGTCGACGCGCGCGTTGCGCACGGCTGCCCGCCGCGCAGCGACGGGCGGACTCCGACTCGGGCGGTGGTTCGATCGCTGCGGTGGCCACGATCTACGGCAGCTCGGCGGCGACCTTCTCGGCGAACTCGGCGACGCCCATCGCGCCGATGTCGCCCGCGGTACGCTCGCGCACGCCCACAGTGTCGCTCTCGATCTCCTTGTCGCCGATCACGAGCATGTAGGGGACCTTCTGCGCCTGCGCCTTCGCGATCTTGACCCGCATCGGCTCGTTCTGGTCGTAGACCTCGACGCGCACGTCGGCGTCGGCGAGGCGCTTGGCGACCGCCTTCGCGTGCTCGAGATGGCGGTCCGAGATCGGGATGATGACGGCCTGGACCGGGGCGAGCCACGTCGGGAACGCGCCCGCGTAGTGCTCGATCAGGATGCCGAGGAAGCGCTCCATGCTGCCGAGGATGGTGCGATGCAGCATGAACGGCTGCGCCTCGGTGTTCTCGGCGGTGCGGTACGTCATGTGGAAGCGCTGCGGGTTGTTGAAGTCCACCTGGATCGTCGCCGTCTGCCAGGTCCGGCCGATCGCGTCCTTGAGCTTGATGTCGATCTTGGGACCGTAGAACGCGCCGTCACCCTCGTTGATCTCGTAGTCCATGCCGCGCTGCTCGAGCGCGTCCATGAGCGCCTTGGTCGCGTGGTCCCACTCCTCGTCGAAGCCCTGGATCGACTTCTCGGGGCGGGTGGAGACCTCGGCGGTGTACTCGAAGCCGAAGACGCCGTTCACGTAGTCGACGAGGTCGAGCATCTTCATGACCTCGGGGGTGACCTGCTCGGCGGTGCAGAAGATGTGCGCGTCGTCTTGGGTGAAGCCGCGCGCGCGCATGAGCCCGTGCACGACACCCGAGAGCTCGTGGCGGTAGACGGTGCCGAACTCGAACATGCGGATCGGCAGGTCGCGGTAGGAGCGCACGTCGTCGTTGTAGATCATGATGTGGCCCGGGCAGTTCATCGGCTTGATGCCGTAGTCGTTGACGCGCCCGTCGCCCTCGTCGACCTGGAAGAAGTACATGTTCTCGCGGTAGTTGTCCCAGTGACCCGAGATCTTCCAGACGTCGGCCTTGTAGATGTGCGGGGTGATGACCTCGACGTAGTCGCGGCGGTAGAGCTCGGCGCGCAGCCACTCCTGGATCATCCGCAGGACGCGGGCGCCCTTGGGGTGGTAGAGCGGCAGGCCGGCGCCGGCCTCCTCGTGCAGCGAGAACAGGTCGAGCTCGTTGCCCGAGCTTGCGGTGGTCGCGCTTCTCGGCCTCCTCGAGGCGCGTGAGATAGGCGTCGAGGTCCTTCTCGGTGAACCACGCGGTCCCGTAGATGCGCTGAAGCATCGGCTTGTCGTTGTCGCCGCGCCAGTACGCGCCGGCGATCTTCATGAGCTTGAACGCGCCGATTCGCCCGGTGCTCGGTACGTGGGGGCCGCGGCACAGGTCGGTGAAGCTGCCCTGGCTGTAGGTGGTGATCGTCTCGCCCTCGGGCAGATCCGCGATGAGCTCCCGCTTGAACGGCTGCTCTTCGAACGCGTCGAACGCCTCGAGGCGGTCGAGCTCGGTGCGCGCGAAGCTCTTCTCCTCGGCGACGATCTGGTGCATGCGCTCCTCGATCGCCGAGAGGTCCTCGGGCGTGAACGGGCGGCCGACCTCGAAGTCGTAGTAGAAGCCGTCCTCGATCGCCGGGCCGATGCCGAACTTGGCCATCGGGAAGAGGTCCTTGACCGCCTCGGCCATGACGTGTGCCGCCGAGTGGCGCAAGATGTGGAGCGCCTCGGGGCTCTTGTCGGTGACGATCTCGATGGTGTCGCCGTCCGAGACGACCTTGAACGTGTCGACCATCTCGCCGTTGATCTTGCCGGCGATGGCGGCCTGCGCGAGGCGCGGCCCGATCGAAGCGGCGACGTCGGCGACGCTCGCGCCCTCGGCCACCTGCTTCTCGCTGCCGTCGGGCAACTTCACCATGATCTCGGGCATCTTCGCCGTGCTCCTATCGTCTAAGCGCGAACCGCCCCGCTGCTGGCGGGGCGGTCGGAGTCCCACGTCCTACCTTTCGGTGTCTCCCCTATTCTTGCTTGGTCTTGCAGTAGGGACACACGCCCCAGTTGAGCTTGAGCGCCTTGCCGCAGGCGATGCACGGCTTGCGCAGCTTCTTCATGCAGTAAGGGCAGAGCAGGAACTCGCGCTCCACCGGTCGGTGACAGGCCGGGCAGCTCTCGTAGTCGCGCGCGAGAGCGACTTCCTTGGCGCGGATCTCGAGATCGCGCTCGCGGGCGTCATCGACGAACTCGGGCGGACGCACCACCAAGTAGACGATCCAGCCGGCGATCGGGAACAGGAGCGCCGCGATCGCCCAGAGCCACGCCATCGCGCCGCGACGAGCGGCGTCACGGTACGTCCAGAAGACCAAGGCGATGTGCAGGACGATGAAGAACAACGTGCACAGGTTGCGCACGAGGATGAAGAGCGGGTGGGTGATTATCGGGGTGATCAGCTCGCCCATCGGCGTCCTTTCCGCTACTCGCGTCCCTCGCGCGTATCACGCACGGATTCTAGCAGAACGTCCCGCCGTTCGACCGCTAGGAGCACGGCGCCTACTCCCCTGCCGAGAACCCCGCCGCAGCAGCGCGCGGGCCTGTCCGGCGGTGGTGATCGACCCTGCGACGACGGCACCGGCGGGGCGGCTCGCCGCCGTCTCCAGCGCGGCGACGAGCGGGAGCGTCTCGATCGGTCCCGCTCCGGTGACCTCGGCGATCACAGAGGCCAGATCGGCCGCCGACAGCGCTCGCGGCGACTCCGGCTCCGTCGCGATGAAGCCGCCAGCCACCGGCTCGAGCGAGCGCACGATGCCGGCGACGTCCTTGTCGGCCAGTACGCCGAGCACGAGGACCGGCCGCCTGCCCGCATCCGGCCACGCCTCAGCGATCGCGCCCGCGAGCACGCCCGCCGCCTGCGGATTGTGCGAGCCGTCGACCACGATCGGCGGGCGTGACGCGCACGAGCTCGAAGCGCCCGGGCAGCGCGACGCGGCTGAGCGCCGCCTGCGACGCGGGCGCGATCGAGCGCGCGGCCGAGCGCCGCCTCGCTCGCCGCGACGGCGGTCGCAACGTTGGCGGCCTGGTAGCTCGGCGCGGCGAGCGTCGAGCCCCTCGTAGGCCGCGTGCACGCCGCGCACGTCGACGGCGACCGGACCTCCGGGCGCCGTCGGGCGCGCACGCACGTCGAAGCGCACGGTGAGCGCCTCGGAGACCGGGCTTGGCGATCGCGCCCTCGCGAACCGCGCGTGCGTGCGTGTGCGCGTGCTCGGCCCGCTCGAGGAACACGGCCTCGAGACCGGCCGTGCCGGGGCCGAGCACCGGTGCGCTCGCCGGGCGGATGATGCCGGCCTTCTCGGCGGCGATCTCCTCCACGGTGTCGCCGAGCACGCCCATGTGGTCGAGCCCCACGCCGGTGATGACGGCGACGGCGGGGCTCACCACGCTCGTGGCGTCCCACGTGCCCGCCCATCCCCACCTCGAGCACCGCGAAGTCGACCCCGCGCTCTCGGAAGTGCCAGAGCGCGGCGGCGGTGAGCAGCTCGAACTCGGTGAAGCCGTCAGCGGTTCCGGCGGCGCCGGGCCGGAGCGCCTCGGCCGCATCCAGCACGACGCCGACCGCTGCAGCGAACTCCTCGTCGCTTGCACGGCACGCCGTCGACCTCGATCCGCTCGGTGTACCGCTCCAGGTGCGGACTCGTGTAGAGCCCCACTCGCTTGCCTTCGGCGGCGAGGAGCGCAGCGGTGAGCCGCGCGGTCGAGGTCTTGCCGTTCGTGCCGGTGATCTGAACCGACGCGAAGGCGTCCTGCGGCCTGCCGAGCGCGTCGGTCAGCGCCCGTATGCCGTCGAGCGACGGGTGGATGCCGAAGACGAGCGCGCGCTCGAGCGCGCCGAGCGCGTCAGAGTACGTCCGCTCGGCCATCGGTGCGGCCGCCGGCTCAGGCGAGCTCGGCGAGCTGGCCCGTGACGAGCGCGAGCGATTCGGCGAGGTCGGCGGCCTTGGCGCGGTCCTTCTCGATCACCTCGGGAGCAGCCTTCGCGAGGAAGCCCTCGTTGCCGAGCTTGCGCTCGAGCTTGCTCGAGCTCGCCCGCGAGCTTGTCGCGCTCGCGGGTGAGGCGCGCCGCTTCGGCCTCGAAGTCCACGAGGCCCTCGAGCGGGATGTAGACCTCCAGGCCCGAGGCGACGACCGTCGCCGAGTGCGGCGGCTTGCTGGCGTCAGTACCCGCCGAGAAGCTCGCCACGCCCGCGAGCGAGGCCATGTCGCCGAACTCGGAGGAGACCCACTCGTTCTCGGAGTCACCCGCCGTCTTGAAGACCACGTCGAGCGACTGGCGTGGCGACAGCTTGTAGCGAGCCCGCACGGCGCGGATGCCGGTGACGACCTCGATCAGGCGTGAGATCGAGCGCTCGGCGCCCTCGTCCTCGAACTCGACGAGCGCGGACGGGTCGGGCCACGCGGCCACCATGAGCGAAGGCGCCCTGTCGGCCTCAGGCAGCGGCAAGCGGCGCCAGATCTCCTCGGTGACGAACGGCATCATCGGGTGCAGGAGCCGCAGCGCGCGATCGAGCACGAACACGAGGTTGCGCTGCGCGGCAAGCCGCTGCTCCCCGCCGGCTGCCAGACGCGCCTTGGCAAGCTCGATGTACCAGTCGCAGAACTCGCTCCAGAAGAAGTCGTAGAGGTCGCGGCTGACGTCGCCGAACTGGTAGGTGTCGAGCCCCTCGCTCACGCGCGCAGCGAGTCCGGCGAGGCGCGAGAGGATCCAGCGGTCGGCCACGGTCGCCGGAACCGGCGGGCCGGCCGTGTAGCCGTCGAGGTGCATGAGCACGAAGCGGCTGGCGTTCCAGATCTTGTTGGCGAAGTTGCGTGACGAAAGCAGCTTGTCCTCGGAGAAGCGGATGTCCTGGTTGCCCGTGACCTGGAGCATGAGGCCGAAGCGCATGCCGTCGGCGCCGTAGTGCTCCATCAGGTCGAGCGGGTCGACCCCGGTGCCGAGCGACTTGCTCATGCGCTTGCCCTCGGCGTTGAAGACCGTGGGGTGGATGATGACGTCGTCGAAGGGGATCTCGCCGTCATCGAAGTACATGCCGCTCATCACCATGCGCGCGACCCACAGGAACAGGATGTCGCGGGCGGTGGAGAGCACGCTCGTGGGATAGAAGTAGTCGACGCGCGGATCGGGCTCGGGCCAGCCGAAGGTCGCGAACGGCCACAGCTGCGATGAGAACCAGGTGTCGAGCACGTCCTCGTCCTGGCGCACGGCGCTGCTGCCGCACGTGGAGCAGACCGTCACGTCGTCGACCGAGGCGGCCATCGCGCCGCACGCGTCGCAGTAGAAGACCGGGATGCGGTGGCCCCACCACAGCTGGCGCGAGATGCACCAGTCGCGGATGTTCTCCATCCAGTGGAAGTAGACGTTCTCCCAGCGCTTCGGATGGAAGGTCACGCGACCGTCGCGCACCGCTTCGATCGCGGGCTCGGCGAGCGGCTTCATGTCGACGAACCACTGGTCCGACAGCCACGGCTCGATGACCGTGTGGCAGCGGTAGCAGTGCCCCACCGAGTGCACGTGGTCGTCGGTCTTGACGAGCAGCCCGGCGGCGTCGAGGTCGGCGATGATGCGCTGGCGCGCCTCGTAGCGATCGAGGCCGGCGTAGGGCCCGCCCTCGGCGGAGATCGTCGCGTCGGCGTTCATGATGTTGATCTTGGCGCAGTCGTGCCGCTCGCCGATCTCGAAGTCGTTCGGGTCGTGCGCGGGCGTCACCTTGACCGCGCCCGACCCGAAGGCCGGGATCGACGTAGTCGTCGGCGACGATCGGGATCTCGCGGCCGAGCAGCGGCAGCACGACCGTCGCGCCCACGAGCGCGGCGTAGCGCTCGTCGTCGGGGTGCACCGCAACGCAGGTGTCGCCGAGCATCGTCTCGGGCCGCGTGGTCGCGACCACCACGTGGTCGACGCCGCCGACCGGCTCCTTCAGCGGGTAGCGCAGGTGCCACAGGTGGCTGTTCACGTCCTCGTGCTCGACCTCGATGTCCGAGAGCGCGGTCGAGCAGCGCGGACACCAGTTGATGATGCGCTTGCCGCGGTAGATCAGCCCCTTGTCGAACCAGTCGACGAAGACGGTCTTGACCGCCGTCTGGTAGCTCGGGTCCATCGTGAACCACTCGTCGGAGTAGTCGCACGAGCAGCCCATCGCCTTGAGCTGGCTGATGATCGTCGAGCCGTGCTCGCGACGCCAGTCCCAGCACGCCTCGATGAACGCCTCGCGACCGACGTCGTGGCGCGAGAGCCCTTGGCTTGGCCAGCTTCTGCTCGACCTTGTTCTGCGTGGCGATGCCGGCGTGATCGGTGCCGACGACCCAGCGCGTCGGGCGCCCGGTCATGCGCTGGCGGCGGATCAGAACGTCTTGGATCGTGTTGTTGAGCGCGTGGCCCATGTGGAGCGAGCCCGTGACGTTGGGCGGCGGGATGACGATCGAGTACGGGCGTACGCCCTCGACCATCTCGGCGCCGAAGTAGCCGCCCTCGGTCCAGGACGCGAAGATAGGTCCTTCGACCGCCTTGGGATCGTAGGTGCTGGGCAACTCGCTCACGCGCGCGTCCTCTTCGTGTCGTCGTCCCCGCGTCGGCCACCGCGAGACTCGCCGCTACGCGGTCGCTTCGGCCTGCCCGCGGCGCACGATCGTCGGCCCCGTGCCGCTCTCGATGGTCTCGGCGGTGACGACGACCTCCTCGATGTCGTCGGCGCTCGGCAGCTCGTACATCGTGTCGAGCAGCACGTGCTCGCAGATCGAGCGCAGCCCGCGCGCGCCAGTCCCGTGCTTGATGGCGCTGCCGGGCGATCGCGCGCAGCGCGTCATCGGTGAACCGCAGCCGCACGTTCTCGAGCGCAAACAGGCGCTGCATACTGCTTCACCAGCGCGTTCTTCGGCTCGGTGAGGATGTGCACGAGGTCGTCTTCGGAGAGCTCCTCGACGTGCGTGATGACCGGCAGACGGCCCACGAACTCGGGGATCATGCCGAACTTGTTGCAGGTCCTCGGGCAGCACCACGCCGAGCAGCTCGCCTTGGCGGTGTCGGCGTCGCTCGTTGATCTCGGCGGTGAAGCCGACGCCCTTCCTGCCCATGCGGTCGGCGACGATCTTCTCGAGGCCGACGAACGCGCCGCCGAGGATGAACAGGATGTTGGTGGTGTCGATCTGGATGAGCTCCTGCTGCGGGTGCTTGCGCCCGCCCTGCGGCGGCACGGCGGCCTCGGTGCCCTCGAGGATCTTGAGAAGCGCCTGCTGCACACCCTCGCCGGAGACGTCGCGGGTGATCGAGAGGTTCTCGGCCTTGCGCGCGACCTTGTCGATCTCGTCGATGTAGATGATGCCGACCTCGGCGCGCTTCACGTCGAAGTCCGCCGCCGTGATGAGCTTCAGCAGGATGTTCTCGACGTCCTCGCCCACGTAGCCCGCCTCGGTGAGCGCGGTGGCGTCCGCGATCGCGAACGGCACCTTGAGCACGCGGGCGAGCGTCTGCGCGAGCAGCGTCTTGCCGCAGCCGGTGGGGCCGAGCAGCAGGATGTTGCTCTTGGCGAGCTCCACCTCGTCGTCGTCGTGCAGGCTCGGCGGCAGCGTGACGCGCCGGTAGTGGTTGTAGACCGCCACCGAGAGGACCTTCTTCGCCCGCTCCTGGCCGACGACGTACCCGTTGAGCGCCTCGTAGATCTCGATCGGGCGTGGCAGGTCCTCGAGCAGCGGCTCGACGATCGCCTCCTCGGCGAGCTCGTCTTCGACGATGTCGTCGCACAGGTCGATGCACTCGTCGCAGATGTAGACGCCCGGCCCCGCGATGAGCTTGCGCACGTGGCGCTGGCTCTTGCCGCAGAACGAGCACTTCAGCTGCTCGGAGCCCTCAGCTCGTCGTGGCGTGCCACGCTAGCCCTCCGTCGCCTTGCGGCTCACGAGCACCTCGTCGACCAGACCGTAGGCCTTGGCCTCCTCGGCGATCATGATGTTGTCGCGCTCGGTGTCGGTGTGGACCTTCTCGACCGTCTGGCCGGTGTGCCGCGACATGATCTCGTCGAGCTGGGCGCGCATCCGCAGCATCTCCTTGGCCTGGATCTCGATGTCGGTCACCTGGCCCTGGGTGCCGCCCCACGGCTGGTGGATGAGCACGCGCGAGTGCGGGAGCGCGAAGCGCTTGCCCGGCGCGCCGGCAGCCAGCAGCACCGCGGCCATCGAGGCGCACTGGCCCACGCAGATCGTCGAGACGCTGCACTTGATGAACTGCATGGTGTCGTAGATGGCAAGACCCGAGGTGACCGAGCCGCCCGGCGAGTTGATGTAGAGGTTGATGTCCTTCTCGGGATCGGCGCTCTCCAGGTGGATCAGCTGCGCGATCAGCAGGTTCGCGACGTGGTCGTCGATCTCGGTGCCGAGGAAGACGATGCGCTCGTTGAGCAGCCGCGAGTAGATGTCGAAGCTGCGCTCGCCGCGCGAGGTCTGCTCGACGACGATCGGGACGAGGGCGTTATCTCAGGAAGCATCGGCTACTCCTCGGTCTTCTCGGGCTCGGCTCGGGCTCGTCGGCCTCTCGGCGGGCTTCTCGGCTCGGCTTCGCCTTCTTCGGCTCGCGGCTTCTTGGCCGGCTTCTTCGCGGGCTTCTCGTCGGCCTCGGCGGGCTGCCTCCTCGACGACGGTGATGTTGTCGAGCAGCCACAGGACCGCCTTGCGGTGCATGATCTGCTCGCGCACGACCGACATCAGCCCGAGCTCCTCCCAGCGCTTGCGCGCCTCTTCCGGCGAGGTCTCGGTCGACGAGGCGATCTCCTTGAGCTCCGCGTCGATGTCCTCGTCGGTGACCTCCATGCCCCGCTCGCGGAAGAGCGCCTCGAGTGCCAGCTCCTCGCGCACCGACTGAATCGCCTGCTCCTTGATGTCGGCCTCGAGCGTGTCCATGTCGATGCCGCGGAGGCAGGTACTGGTCGATCGGCATCTCGCGGCTCTCGAGCATCGCGAGGAAGTCGCGCATCATCGTGCTCTGGCGCGAGGTCGATCATCGCCTCGGGAATCTCGCCCTCGAGGCGCTCGGCGAGGATCGCGCGCGTGCGCTCCTCCTGCAGGCGCTCGATCGCGGCTGCCCTTCTGCAGGTCGATGCGGCTCTTCAGGTCGGCGACCATCTCCTCGACCGAGTCGAACCCGCCGACGTTGGTGGCGAACTCATCGTCGATCTCGGGCAGGACCTTCGCCTTGATCTCGTGGATCGTGACGTCGAAGCCGGCCGTCTTGCCGACGAACTCGGGGTTCGAGGAGGTCTCGGGGATCTCGAACTCGACGTGGCGCTCGTCGCCCGGCTTGGCGCCGACGATGCCGGCGTCGAACTCCGGCGGCATCAGGCCGCGGCTCATCTCGTAGAGGTACTTGTCGACCTCGTTGCCCTCGTAGGGCTCGCCGTCGACGGTGCCCGTGAACGAGAGCAGCACGAAGTCGTCGGGCTCGACGCCGCGGTCCTCGACCGGCTCGAGCGTCGCGATAGCGCTCGCGCGCCATCTCGAGCTGCACGTCGATCTCGTCCTGAGTCGCCTCGGCGCCGGGCAGCGCGACCTCGAACGGCTCGTAGTCCGACAGGGTGAGCTCGGGGCGCACCTCGACCTCGGCCCAGTAGGTGAACTCCTGCCCGGCTCGACCGTGTCGAGCTCCTCCAGCTCGGGCGACTCGATGGGGCGCAGCGACTCGATGTCGAGCGCGCGCGAGTAGCTCGTGTTGACGACCGCCTCGGTGGCCTCGGCCAGGATGTACTCGCGGCCCAGCTGCTGGTCGAGGATGGGGCGCGGCGCCTTGCCGGGGCGGAAGCCCGGGAAGCGGTACTTCTTGCCGAGCGACTTGTAGGTCGCGTCGATCGCGCGATCGACGTCCTCGGCGGGCACGGTCACGGTGAGCTTCACGGATGACGCCGTCGAGGCGCTCGACGGTGGTCTTGAGCACGGGCGCGTTCCTTTCGACATGGTTCACGCCGATGCCGAGTCGGCGCTTGGCTGTGTGGTGCGGGCGAGAGGACTCGAACCTCCACGAGTTTCCCCACCGGGACCTAAACCCGGCGCGTCTGCCAGTTCCGCCACGCCCGCGTGAAGCACGGCTCCCCATCATAGCAAAGGGCGGGCCCGGAAGGCCGTGCCGTGCCCTATTGTGACCGTGCTCACGCAGTTCAAGCACGCGTGGGCGACGCCGATAATCCGAGTACGGACAAGCCCCGCACAATCGGAGTCTCCTATGCGTCTGGTAGCTCGCCTCACCGCCCTCAGCCTGCTGATCG
>CAVVUM010000003.1:0-38699 GCA_963751505.1 uncultured Coriobacteriia bacterium | reverse complement strand
CGCGAGAGCGCGCATCCCTGAGGTGGTCCTCGCGCGCATCCGTCGCATCGCGTGCGGTTTCCTGGCGTTCGGCCTCCAGGAGCTCGGATGCCGCTCGCTCGGCGTCTCGAACGAGTGCCGCGGCGCGCTCGCGCGCGTCCGCGACGATGTGCCGCGCGCCTTCCTCGGCGCGCATGACTTCCTCGAGCTTCTGCACCGGATCCCCCGCCGAAAGACATTCCCGCCTCGCGAGGCAGGCCCTGAGTTTCGAGATAGTATAGCGCTTCGCTCGCGCCGAAATAGCGGGTGCCGACTATACTGCGAGCAGCCTTCTCACGCCCTTGGCTCGGCCCGCATGCGAAGCAGCGACTACAAGGACGCGATGACGCCCAGGGACTACGACAGCACCGGTTCGAAGAGCACGGCTCCGCAGGGCGCCAACGGCACCTCGGATAGTGCTCCCCGCAGCGTGATCCGGTCCGATCGCGTCCACTACCCTGGCGTGGATGAGCCGCCCAGCGCGGAGAACCCCTACGTCCGACCGAACGGTCGGGCGCGCAGACTGCGCCCCGCGCGCGACGCCGGCATCTCGATCGAGCGCCGACGCGCCCGCGAACGTCGGCGAGCTGAGGTGACGCGCCGCAACCGGCTGATCGGCGTGGGTACCGTCGCACTGGCGCTGGTGCTCGCGGGACTCGGCTGGCGGTGGACATCGAGAACCGGGCGGCCGAAAAGCCGAGCACCCACCCGGGCGAACGCCGCCAAGATTCCGAGCCTTTACCCGTGGTCACGCAGAACCCCGCGACGCCTTACTTCGCGCGCTACAAGAGCACCCTGCTCCGGCTTCCCGTTGCGCCGTCCGACCTTACTGAGCTCGGCTTTCACCAGGCGGCGTACGGGTATGCTCTGGCCCTCACTACGCCCCTGCCGGACGCGGACATGAAGGCCGCCAAGGAGGAACAGACCACGCACCGAGACCTGGACGCCCAGGGCGCTTCGGCGGATGCCACTCTTACGGGCAGTGTGCTCAGGATGTGGCGCGACCGGCCGGGCAAGCCCAACACGGCAGTCGACGTGGGCGCAGAGCCGGGAACGACGATCGTGGCGCCGATCGACGGCACGGTCCTGCTCGTCAAGCGCTACAAGCTCTACGGCAGCTACGACGACTTCCAGGTCCACATCCGGCCCGACGGGCGTCCCGAACTCGACCTCGTGATCATCCATGTAACGACAGCCGACGGTCAAGGCCGGCGACCGCGTGATGGCGGGTGTCACGCCGATCGGTGTGGTGCGCAAGTTCTCCGACAAGATGAACCTGCAGCTCGAGCACTTCACCAAGGGCGGCGGGGATCACGTCCACCTGCAGATCAACGACGCGACCGATCCCACCTACAAGGGGCTCGAGCGCAGTACCCCTAGGCTCGAACGGGTCACTCGGCGGTCTAGGGCTTCTCCGTCGCGAGCGCGCGTCTGTCGCCGACCTCGGCCGCGCGCTCGACGAAGCCGCGGAAACGGCGGTCGAACTCGTAGCGCTCGAGCATGACCTGCGCCCGCAGCCTCGGCACTTCAGCCGGATGTCGGCGCCCACGCGGGTGATCTCCCACTCGTTCGCGCCGCAGGGGTGCGGCTTCTTGAGGCGCACGACGTCGCCGAGCCTCACGGGCGTGATCGGAACGGCCACGGGTCCTCCGCGATCGGCTGCCGAAGCGCGAATCGCGGGTGTACGGTATAAGGGAGTATACCGCCGCCCGAGCACACGCGGAGGCAGCCATGAAGACCCCGCGCCATCCTGTCGGTTCTCGGCGAGGACCGCGTCGGCATCGTCGCCGCCGTGTCGCGACGTGCTCGCCGAGTCCGGCGCCAACATCGAGGACATCCGCCAGACCATCATCGGCGGCATCTTCTCGATGACGATGCTCGTCACCGTCGACGAGGACGCCACCCCCTTCGACGAGGTGCAGGCGCGCCTCGCCGAGGTCGCCGAGGAGCTCGGCGTGCAGATCACGCTGCAGCGCGAGGACGTCTTCCGCTACATGCACCGCATCTGAGGCGCCGCGCACCGCAGCGCGCCGCGACCGCCCACCCCCGCCGAGAAGGCCCCGCGTGCACATCACCCCTGAGGAGATCGTCGAGACGCTGCTGATGATCACGCAGCAGAACCTCGACATCCGCACCGTCACGCTCGGCCTGTCGCTCGCCGGCTGCGCCGACGCCGACATCGAGGTCGCGGCGCGCCGCGTCTACGACCGCGTGACCTCGCGCCGCCGAGCGCCTCGTGCCCGTCGCCGAGCGCATCGAGCGCCGAGTACGGCATCCCGATCGTGAACAAGCGCATCTCGGTCACGCCGATCGCCCAGCTCGCCGCCGGCGTGCACGGCGCTGCGACGTCACGCCGCTCGCCGCGGCGCTCGACCGCGCGGCCGCCGAGGTCGGCGTCGACTTCATCGGCGGCTTCTCGGCGCTCGTGCACAAGGGCATCGGCGACGGGCGACGGGCGCCTCATCGACTCGATCCCGCAGGCGCTCGCGACCACCGAGCGCGTCTGCGCCTCGGTGAACGTCGCCACGACGCGCGCCGGCATCAACATGGACGCGGTCGCTGCGCATGGCGCAGACGATCAAGGCGGCCGCCGAGGCGACCGCCGACCGCGACTGCATCGGCTGCGCGAAGCTCGTGGTCTTCGCCAACATGGTCGAGGACAACCCGTTCATGGCGGGCGCGGTCCACGGCACCGGCGAGCCGGACGCGGTCATCAACGTCGGCATCTCCGGGCCCGGGCGTCGTGCGCGCCGTCGTCGACGTCGCTGCCGCAGGACGCCGACCTCACCGCGGTCGCCGAGGCGATCAAGGCCACCGTCGTTCAAGATCACGCGCGTCGGCGAGCTCGTCGCCCGCGAGGCGGCGCGCCGGCTCGGCGTCGCGATGGGCATCGTCGACCTCTCGCTCGCGCCCACGCCCGCCGAGGGCGACTCGCGTCGCCGACATCCTCGAGGCGATGGGCGTGGAGCGCTGCGGCGGACCCGGCACGACCGCCGCGCTCGCGCTGCTCAACGACGCGGTCAAGAAGGGCGGCGCGATGGGCACCTCGAGCGATCGGCGGCCTGTCGGGCGCGTTCATCCCCGTCTCCGAGGACGCCGGGCATGATCCGCGCGGCCGAGTCCGGCGCGCTCACGCTCGAGAAGCTCGAGGCGATGACGGCGGTGTGCTCGGTGGGCCTCGACATGATCGCGATCCCCGGCGACACGCCCGCCGAGACGATCGCCGGCATCATCGCCGACGAGTGCGCGATCGGCGTCATCAACAGCAAGACGACCGCCGTGCGCCTCATCCCCGCGCTCGGCAAGGGCGTGGGCGACCGGGTCGTCGTTCGGCGGCCTGCTCGGCGAGGCGCCGGTGATGGCGGTCAACGAGTGGGCGGGCACCGTCTTCGCGCGCCGCGGCGGCCGCTTCCCGCGCCGCTGCAGTCGCTGAGGAACTAGGGCCGGCGGCCGGCAGCGCGTCGCGAGCCCGTCACAGCCCGTTGAGCTAGTCGGGAACGACCGTGTACATGACCGTCGTCGTATACGAGCCCGCGTCAAACGTCCACGGCGCGTTGAACGTGTAGTCGAACACGTACTTATGGGTCCAATCGTAACATCTGTTGCCGCCCGCCGTGTCGATGCCAACAGGGCGAGGTGGAGAACGGCTGACAACGGAATCGTCGTCGAAGCCGCGTCCCGGCGAAGGAGAGCGCGCTTGCCGGGAAGCGTCGGCATCGCAGCGAAGCGGATCTGTGTTCGCGAAGTCCTGACGCGCTGCACAAACAGGTCGTACTGCTGGTTGCACCTACGCCGCCGACCGGTGACGACCGTCGTTCGCTCGTGACCGTCGAGGAGTCGTTGCCGGGATCGGTGCTACCCATATCCACACTGGTCGGCGTCAGCGAGAATCCACAAGACGCGACGGACGGCACCGTTTCGCTCGCGCTACACGCTGCGCGCCGACTCGTTACCGGCGATGTCGATCGCCGTCGACCACGGTAGACATAGGCTGCTGCCGAGCGACGAGACCGGAGTCTTCGTATCGTCGTCCCCGTCCACCGTGTCGATGAGCGTGCCGTCCCGGTACACCGCGTAGGACTGCCATTCCCGATGATCGCATCGGTCGCAGCGTTCCACGACAGCTCGACAGCGCTCGATGCTGATGGCGCTCGCCGAGAGCCCCGTCAGGCACGGTCGGTGGCTGAGGTGTCCACGCGGACCGAGACACGTCTTGGTCGTCCTCGACATGCCCCGCCGCATCCGCCGATGAAGTACCGCAAGCGTAGTTCGTCCCCCTCGGCCGAGATCGGCGATCGCGCCGAGAGTAGAGGGTGGACGCGCCGCCGTTGAGGGTGTAATCGGGTATACGCGATGCACGCCGGCGTCGATGGCGCGTGAGCGTGACCGAGACCGTAGCCGGTGCTCCACGCACTGACGGTGCGTCGTCGGTGGTGAACGGGCGCGGTGGTGTCGATGAGGAAGGGGCCCAAAGAGGCTGAGGCGCCGACCAGTTCCCCACGACATCGACGGTTCGACAGGTTGAAGTACCACGTCCCATCCGGGCGGGCACTCGTGCTGCTCATGGTGTAGCCCCACGTCGGTCGTCGTGGTCACGTAGCCGGTGCACTTCGATGTCGTCCCAGTCCGCGTACTCGGCGGTGTTGTTGACCGACGGCGGAGAACCGCACGCGTACCGTTCCGCCGACGGGCAGCGACGTAGCCGCGCTGCGGTCCACGCCTGCGCTACCGCTGGCTCCCGCGTGGTGGTCCGCAACGTGCGTCCAACGCACCGCCGCCGTTGGTGCTGAATACTCAACCCTCGCGTAGTCCTGCGCCGAGGTACTTAACGCGGACACCTGGTCCCAGAATGTCCAGCTCGGCACTCGTGTAGCCGCTTCAGGTCGTAGTCGCGGTAGAAGTTGACCGTCCGGCGCGTTGTTGTTGTTCGCCCACACCTCAGCGGCGTACGTGCCGTGGCTGCGGCCAGCGGCGTTCGTCAGTCGGACGTACGTGGCGTCGGAACGCGTCCACCCTGCCGGCCAGGTAGCAGTTCGGGAAACGTCTGGCTGTCCACGGTTGTGGTCGTCGTGGTGAGTGACCGTCATCGTCATCGCAGAAGCGTCGGGAATCGTATCGGGCGTGCGCCGCCGAGTCTCGGGGTCCACGACGTACGAGAAGCCGGCAGACCCCCGAGCACAGTGTCGTTCGGCGCCGATGCGAGGAGTTCACCGTCACCGTGGTGTCACTCGTCCACACCCCAGCCTGATGGTGTAGGGCTCGGCGAGGCGAGTGGCGGGTTGGAGGGCGGCGTCGTGTCAGTGACCACGATCGACTGGTTGGCGAGTGGTGACGGCACCCTGGTTGTCGGTGGCGGTCCACTTGGACCGTCGGTCGATACCCGAGCGGGAGCGTGGAGGGCCTGTTGCTCGTGAGCCCCGACGATCGAGCCGTCGGGGTCGCTCGCCGTGGCGTCGCCCACGCCGGTGTAGCCGGTGTAGCTGTTGGGGGCGTTGCCCTCGAGGACGCGGTTGACGACGGTGATCACTCGGCGGCGTGTTGGGGGACCACCCCGCTTCGCACCTGGAAGACGTAGCGCCCGAGCTGGCCGCCGGAGTTGAAGCGAGTTCTGGATGAGCGAGGTGCCGGGGGCCGCGACGTCTGAGTAAGGCGCTCGCATTCAGCCTGAGCCGATCCCCGGAACCGGGCAGTTCCAAGCCGGTGCCGGCCCGCCCCCAGCCCAGCGCGCGCCCTGATGCGTCGAGGCTGCTGTGGCGATGTCCCACGTGATCTGGTCGTAGTTGAACATGAAGTCGAAGTTGCCGGCGCCCGTGTCGGAGCGATCCACGAGCACGAGCTGAAACGAGTTCAGCGGAGCCGCCTGGTTGTTGTAGGCGGCGACGTTGATCCAGTTGACGAAGAACGCGTTGCGACCGTTGAACTGCGGGATGCTCCCCGCGACGGTGCTGCTGTAGGTGACCTGCGATGTCGCTGTGTTCCTCGTGTCGATGTCCGCCCAGAACGGCGCCATGATGTTTGCGATTGAGAGCCGGCAAGCGTACGTGTTCGGGTTGTAGCCGGAGTAGGCCGGCCCCGAACGTGCAGTTGCCGTTCATGTTGATGTACATCTGGCTGTAGCGTCGTGCCGTTCCAGTTCATGGAGAAGGGCAGGCTGACGATCAGGTTGGATGTGTCGTCACCGCGCGCCACCGCGTTGGTGTTGAAGCCGGCCGGCGTCATGATCGCATTCGGCCCGGCGGCCTCTGCGGTGCTTGGGACGGTGACTGCGACGGCCAGCGCTGCAGCGATCGCGACCGCTGCCCAGACGGAGATGCGCCGAACCCAAGCAGCCCGGGCGGGGTGCAGACTCCCCCCATCAGCTGCGATGCCGCTGAATGCGACCGTTCGGCTCATCGTCCTCCAGTTCTCAGGCGCGCCCACGCGCCCTTCCAACCCCTGCGCCAGGTGCTGGTGATCTAGAGGGCATCCGAATCCGTCAGGACCTCATCGGGACCGCCGCCCCTTCGGTGAAAGTTATCACGCGCGGCGCCCGCAAGCGATGCGACCGCCCCGCGTTCGCACACGCGATGCCCCGAAATGTAAGCCGGACGCGCCCAGTATCGCTAAAGGTGGCGCTTTGCGATGCCGATTTGCGTGTATGAAGCGCAGGACAATCAAGGCTCCGCGCTCAGGCTTACCAGGAAAGGATGGCCCCATGAAACAAGCGGCTTTGATCGTCGCGCTGGCTGTGGTCATGGTGTTTGGCGTCGTCGCCAGCACTTACGCCGCAACCGAGACTGGCACCACCATCATCACGGCATCTGTCAATTCGAGACTGGTTCTCACCGTCCCCGCGAACCACGCGTTCGGCGCCTTCATGCCGGATGTACGCCAACCCTGCCCATTACTCGGGCAACGTCAACGTCCGCTCCAACGTACCGTTCACGCTGGTGCGCACTAATCCGGTCAACACGTTCCCCACCAACATGCTGACGGTTCCCGCTTGCCTCCGGCATGGACGGCTCCTCGCAGAACAAGGCGCCGTCCTAGTGCGGGCGGTCGCGACTATGCCCAGGTTTACACCCTCGATCTAGACCCCCGGTGCCGCCGGCGACTGGGGCGATGCGGGCAGCTTCACCTCTTCCTACCCTCTACACGGCGACCTACTAGATTCCCCAAGCCGCACTACGATAGGAATCTACCAAGGACCCCGGCACCCGCCGGGGTCCTTGCATTCGCGATCCAATCTCGGATACCCACTGCGTGCGCTTGGCGGGTCGACTCCTACCGGCCCCAACGGCTCGATAGCCTCGCTGGCCTGCACCTTGGCGGCCTTTCGCTCGGCGGATCTGCGGCCGGCCGCCCAGATTGCAGCGCCGATCAGGACCGCGAGCGCTCGCCGCGAGCGCGATGGGTAGCCACGCTGGTATGACCCAGACTGTGCGCTCCTCCTCCACCGACTTGACCAGCCCGTTCGCACCCTCGACCCGGCTGGGGTAGGTGACCACCAACTTGAAGTGCGCGGCTCCCAAACCAGGTCCCGCGTTCTCCACGCTGCCCTCTTCCGCCGAACACTACTGCCCGCATAGACCGCCGTGTCGGTCATGACGTCACTAGCTGCGAGTTCGGTGTCGGATCGATCCAGCTGTATCAGGCGGACGTTCGCACGCTCGTCAACGTTGCCCTTGTTGCTCACCGTAAGGTCGTAGGGAACGGTCGACCCGAGTACGTAGGCCGGCATGACAAACGGTGCGGCCTCGATGCTCTCGATGATCTCGCCCTCGACCCTCGCCTTGACGCGAGTACCCAGGCGTCCGAAGTTGCGCGCCTCCCCCGCATCGCCGGATGGGTTTGGGTCGAACATCTCAAAGAACAACAGGATGTTGTGGTCGCCTGGGAGCGCGCCCTGTGGGATGTCGACGCGGAAGTCGACCTTCGCCCTCTCTCCCGGCTCAAGAGCCACGTACGGCACGTTGCCGATGGACTTCGCGTCAGGTGGGAGTGCGACTGTCATCCACGATGCCGGGCTCTGGAGTGGATTCGCCTCAGGGCTCGGAGCGACGTAGGTGACGTTACCCTGATCGTCGACCACCTGGTTGGCAGCGTAGACCCGAACAGTGATGGGCTCCTCTCCGTCGTTGGAGACCCAGACTTCACCTTCGCCCGCTTCACCTGCCGCCGCGCCGAAATCGAAGCTGGCAGCCGACACGCCGATAGAGCGTTCACCTTGGCCGAACGCCGGCACCACCGCGCCGAGAACTACCGCGACGAGCAAGGTCGCGGTCACTGCTGCTCGCCTGATCAAATGCCGACCGCCTCTCGGAACGTGCGTACCTGCCTGCGGGCCACAGGTACGTGCGTCTCGTCGCGGTCCGCAGCCACGACCACGTACGAGCCGTCGACGCGAAGGATCTCGCGCACGCGATTCAAGTTGACGAGATAGCTTCGGTGCACGCGTGTGAACGAGTCCCTTGCAAGGCGCGACTCCAGCTCCCCGAGCGTGAGGTCGACGAGGTACTGGTTCTCGAACGTGTGCGCATACGTCGACTTGTTGCGCGCCGAGAGATACACGATGTCGTCGATGGTTAGCAGCACCGTGCGGCCGCCCTTTCGCACCGCGATCTTGCGAAACTCCGCTTCGGCGGGGGCCGCCGCACCCCCGACACCGCGGCGAAGAGTGTGTACGAGGCTCTCGATGCGCGCAGCAAGCTCCTGGACGCTGAAGGGCTTCGTCACGTACTGCTGTACGCCCAGCTTGAAGGCGTGGATCTTGGCGAGCTCCTCGGTCTTGGCGGTGAGAACGATGACCGGGACGCCGGCGGTCGCCGCATTGCCTCGGATGTCCATGAGCGCAACCCAGCCGTCGACCTGCGGCATCATGATGTCGAGAACGACGACGTCGACGTGATC
Source organism: uncultured Coriobacteriia bacterium (assembly GCA_963751505.1). Taxonomy (GTDB): domain Bacteria; phylum Actinomycetota; class Coriobacteriia; order Anaerosomatales; family PHET01; genus CAVVUM01. Next base: position 29,792 of record CAVVUM010000003.1, on the reverse strand, counting down.
GCGGCCCAGTGCAGCGATGCCCGCCTCGCCGTCCGACGCTCCAACGACCTCCATGTCATCCGCTGCCAGGCCCATGCGGATCATCTCGATGATCTCGGGGTCGTCATCCACGACGAGTACCCGGATGTGCTCTTCAGACACCGTTCGTACCCCTTGCTCAACCGATAGGGGAGTCGTTCTAGCCCCCTGGGCGGTCATCGGAACCGTTCGTCATGCGGGGATTGTACCCGAAGGCACCGACAACTAGCCGAAAGCTAGCGGCGCAACCAGCGATCCATGGCGGCGGCAGCGCGCTTGCCCGCGCCCATGGCGAGAATGACGGTGGCGGCGCCGGTCACGATGTCACCGCCCGCCCACACTCCCGGCGTCGAAGTAGCGCCGTCGGCATCCGCGATGATGTAGCCGCGCGTGCTGCGTTCCACCCCTGGCGCGGCGTCCCCGACCAGAGGATTCGCGCGAGTGCCCACCGCCATGATCACGGTGTCACAGTCGATCGCGAACTCCGAGTCCAGCACGCAGACCGGGGCCCTGCGCCCGCTCGCGTCGGGCTCAGCGAGCTCCATGGCGGTGGCGACGAGCCCGGTGACCCACCCGTCCCTACCGGTGATCTCCACGGGCGAGCAAAGCATCTTGAACTCGACACCCTCCTCGCGGGCATGGTGGACCTCTTCGCGACGAGCCGGCATCTCATCTTCGGTACGTCGATAGGCGAGGAAGACCTCCTCAGCGCCGAGCCTGAGCGCGGTGCGCGCGGAATCCATTGCGACGTTGCCGCCACCGACGACGGCCACCTTACGCCCACGCCACACCGGCGTGTCGGCGTGCGGGAAGTCGTAGGCGCCCATGAGGTTGACACGCGTGAGGAACTCGTTCGCCGAGTAGACCCCGTTAAGGTTCTCGCCCGGAATACCCATGAAGACGGGGAGGCCCGCGCCGACGCCGAGAAACACCGCGTCGTAGCCTTCCTCGGCCATCAGCTCGTCGGCGCTGGCCAAGCGTCCGACCACGTAGTCGGTGACGATCTTGACCCCCATGGCGGTGAGCGCCTCGATCTCGGCGTCGACGATGTGCTTGGGCAGCCGGAACTCCGGGATGCCGTACGAAAGAACGCCGCCGGGGGCGTGGAGCGACTCGAGGACCGTCACGTCGTGGCCGAGCCGGGCAAGCTCGCCAGCGCACGCGAGACCTGCGGGTCCACTGCCGACGACGGCGCAGCGAAAACCACTGGGCGCGTCGGTCTCGGGCACGCACCGGTGTTCAAGGTCGCACGAGAGATCGTAGTCGCCGAGGAAGCGCTCGAGACGCCCGATCGCGATGGGCTCACCCTTCTTGGCGAGCACGCAGGTCTTCTCGCACTGCTCCTCTTGAGGGCAGACACGGCCACACACCGCCGGCAGCGCGTTGCGTTCCTTGAGGACCGTGACCCCGTCGGCCCAGTTGCCGTCGATGATCTCGCGGATGAAGCCTCGGATGTCGATGTTGACGGGGCAGCCCTGCTGGCACGTCGGGTTCTTGCACTGCAGACAGCGCGCAGCCTCGGCGAGCGCCTCGTCGGGCGAGTAGCCATAGCCGACCTCGTCGAAGTCGGCAGCGCGTGCGGATGCATCGCGCTCGGGCATCGGCGTGCGCACACCCCGCGTCGGGCGATGCCGCTCACGCTCGTCGAAGACGCGGCGACCCTCGTCGTCTAGGTGTGGCACGAGCAGCTCCGTGAGTACTCGGCATCGGCAAGACGCTCGTCGTCGACGTAGATCCGCTGGCGACTCATGAGCTGTTCCCAGTCGACAGCTGCACCGTCGAAGTCGGGTCCGTCGACGCAGCCGAACCGCGTCTCGCCATCCACGCTCACGCGGCAGGCACCGCACATGCCGGTGCCGTCCACCATGATCGGATTCAGGGAAACGATGATCGGCACGCCGTGCTCGACGGCGGTGGCGGCGCAGAACTTCATCATGATCGCCGGTCCCACCGCAAACGCGCTGTCGATAGCGCTTGCCTGCGCGAGCCGCTTCAGAGGCGCGGTCACAAGCCCCTTCTCGCCTGCAGACCCGTCGTCGGTGACCACCGTGAGGGATGCGAGCGGCAGTGCTCGCAACTCATCCTCAAGTATGAGCAGATCGGCGTTTCGCGCGCCGAGCACAACGTGCACCTCGGTGCCGGCAGCCGCCATCGCGCGCGCGACCGGGTACGCGACCGCCGCTCCCACCCCTCCGCCGACGACCGCGACACGACCGAGTCCCTCGACGTGGCTCGGAACGCCGAGCGGGCCCACGACGTCGGCGAGCGACTCGCCGACCGCCAGGTGTGACAACGCGTGCGTGGTCTTGCCGACCCGCATGTAGATGAAGCGGATCCAGCCTTCGTCGGCGTTCCAGTCCGAGAAGGTGAGCGGGATGCGCTCTCCGCCCTCGGCAACGCGAACCATCAGGAACTGGCCGGCACGCACCTTCCGCGCTATCTGAGGCGCTTCGACGCCCATCTCGAAGACCGCGTCCGAAAGCTGACGCGTATGTGTGATGCGGAACACGGATCCTCCGTGGGAAGGGGCTAATCACCGCCGCCGAGCTGGTCGAAACAGTATAGCAGCGGGTCTGCGCAGGCCTGCTGGTGTTTGAGCCGACCGGACAGGGCTGGTATCATGTCCGCGAAGTGCGCCTTCCGGCGGCGAACACACCTTGACCGAAGCTGTCCTCCGGAGGAACTGGACCAATGCATCGCAGCCGCGCCCTCAGCGCCATCCTCCTCTCGCTTGTCTTGGCGGCCGCTGCCGCCGTGCCCGCGGCCGGCGCCACACGCTCCGAGCTCGAGCAGCACCGCAAGGCCGCCGACAACGCGCGCGAACGCGCCAAGCAGGCTGAGGACGCGGCCAAGAAGCTTGCCGAGGAGGTCGCCGGTCTCGACAAGGAGATCGAGCGCATCGAGACGCAGGCGGACGCGCTCGAACCCAAGATCCGCAAGGCCGCCGAGCGCACCGACCGCATCCAGAGCGAGGTGACCGACCTCAAGCTTGAGGTCGCGATGACCTCACGCGAGATCGAGCAGACCCAGGCCGAGTATGACAAGCAGCAGAAGCTGCTGCAGCGACCGCGTCCAGGAGACGTACCGCCAGGGGACCTGGTTCTACCTCGACGTGCTGCTCGGCTCGTCCGATATCGGAGACCTGATCACGCGCACCGAGTTCGTGAGCCGCGTCATCGAGAGCAACAACGGCATCGCGGCCGAGCTCGACCACACCGAGAAGACGCTCTCCCGCGCCAAGGTGAAGCTCGACCGCTCGCTCGAGGCCGTGAAGCTCAAGCGCCAAGAGGCGGCGAAGGTCGAGTCCCATCTCAGGGGCCTCAAGGCCGACCGAGACCGCGCCGCCGCACAGCGCGAGGCCGTCCAGGGCCAGAAGGCCGACCTGATGGTCGACAACAAGCGCAACGCAGAGCGCCTGCGCGCGCTTGCCGAAGAGGAAGAGGCCGAGTCCGAGCGCATCGCCGCCGAACTCGCGGCGGCCGGCGAAGGCTCAGGCGTCTACGGCGGGATCATGGCTTGGCCCGTCCCGGCGTCGCAGCGGATCACCTCGCCGTACGGCTGGCGTATCTGCCCCTTCCACGGCCGCGAGCTGCACAAGGCGATCGACGTGGGAGCGCCGCAGGGTTCATCGATCGTTGCCGCCGGCTCCGGCACCGTCATCTACGCCGGCTATCGTGGAAGCTACGGCAACACGATCATGGTCGACCACGGCAACGGCGTTGTCACGCTCTACGCGCACCAGAAGTCGGGGGGATTCCGCGTCGGCACCGGTGCGCAGGTGTCGCGAGGAGCAGCGCATCGGTACCGTTGGCAGCACAGGCAACTCGACCGGCCCCCACCTGCACTTCGAGGTGCGTATCAACGGCGCGGCCAAGAACCCCATGCAGTGGATGTAGGCGCCCCGCGGCGTCGCTCGCGACGCCCCCGCATCTCGAGCGCGTCAGTCGGCGTTGTACTCCCGCATAGCGTCGTCTATACCGTGCTCAAGAACGTGTAGCACCGCTTGCGCGGCGGTAGGCACCGAGGCCTCAAGCTCCTCGAGCGCGTCGCCGCGAAGTCGCTGTAGCACCCAGTCAGCGGGGTCCATCCGGCCGGGAGGGCGCCCCACGCCGATGCGGACCCGCAGATACGCATCGCTACCGAGCCTCTCGTGCAAGGAGCGCAGTCCGTTGTGCCCGCCGTGGCCGCCGCCCCGCTTGCAGAGCACGCGGCCCGGCGCGAGGTCGATGTCGTCGTGAACGACGATGAGGTCCTCGACGCCGCGCGCCATACTCGGCGGCCAGCTTGGAGACCGGCCCGCCGGAGACGTTCATGAACGCCTGCGGCTTCGCGAGCACCAGGTCTTCACCACCGAGCCTCACGATGGCGACCTGAGAGCCCGCCTGGTCCTTCCAGTAGGAAGCACGAAGGTTCTCGCCGAGCAGGTCGACGACCTTGAACCCAACGTTATGACGGGTGTCCTCGTAGTCGGCCCCGGGATTGCCGAGACCGACGACCATGCGACTCATCGCAGTAGCCACGCTTCGAGCGCCCGCACGGGGAGGCTACTCCTCCTCGGACTCGTCCTTCGATCCGATGAGCTCGGGCTCGGCGACCTCTTCCTCGACCTCTTCGATCTCGACGCGCGGTGCCTGGACCGAAGCGACGATCGCGTCGGCGTCGTCGAGGATGGTCACGCCCGACGGAGCGGCGATGTCGCTCACGTGCAGGGAGTCGCCGATCTGCAGCGCGGCCACGTCGACCTCGAGGGCCTCGGGCAGGTCGGCCGGCTTGGCCTCGACGCTGATCTCGTGCAGGTTGACGGTCAGGTTGCCGCCCGCCTTGACGCCCTCGGGATCGTTCACGAGGTGCAGGGCGAGCGTGGCGTGCACCGGCTTGTTCACGTTGATGGCAAGGAAGTCGACGTGCAGGATCGTCCCCTTGACAGCAGAGCGCTGCATCTCGCGAATCATCGCCGGAACAGGCTTCTTCGTGCCCGCGATCTCGAGGTCGACGATCGTCGAACCCACCGCGTGATGCGCGATGAACAGTTCGAAGTCGTGGCGATCGAGCGAGAGCGAGACGGTCTCGAAACCCGGGCCGTAGAGAACGGCCGGGATCTGCTGCTCGGCCGCGAGGTGGCGATTGGCCTTACCGATCTTCTCGCGTGGGGTGACAGTCAGCGAACTGGCTGCGGTCATGGGACATGCTCCTTATCGATGGCTCTGTGTTCTTCCTCATACTACCCGTCCGGTGCGGCGAGCATGCCGCTCGGTGGGACCTACAGCTGGAAATCGGGGTCGAACAGCTCGGACACGCTCTCGTCGCTGAACACGTTCTGGACCGCCCGGGCGAACAGCGGAGCGACCGAGAGGACCTTGATCTTGCCATGCTGGCGTTCGGCCGGAACGGGCACGGTGTTCGTGACGACGACCTCTTCGACCGGCGCAGACTCGATCCGGTCGAATGCCGGAGGAGAGAATACCCCGTGGGTCGCCGTGACGTACACCTTCTCGGCACCTGCCTGTATGAGCGCCTTGGCCCCTTCGGTTATCGAGCCCGCGGTGTCGATCATGTCGTCGGCGACGATGCAGGTCTTGCCCTTGACGTCACCGATGACGTGAGTGATCTCGGCGACGTTGTGCTCGGGACGCCCCTTGTGCATGATCGCGAGGCTCGCCCCGAGCATGTCCGAGAGCTTCTTGCAGGCCTTCGCGCGGCCGACGTCGGGCGAGACGACGGCGATGTTCTCGATGCCCAGCGACTCGAAGTAGTCGGCAAGGATCGGAAGCGCTGTCAGATGGTTGACCGGCTGATCGAAGAACCCCTGTATCTGGCCCTGGTGCAGATCCATCGCAATCACCCGATTGACGCCGGCGGTCGTCAGGATGTCGGCAACGAGCTTCGCCGTGATGGGCTCTCGGGCCGCGCTCTTCTTGTCCTGCCGGGCGTAACCGTAGTGCGGGATGACCGCGGTGATGTTCTCGGCCGAGGCGCGCTTGGCCGCGTCGACCATGATGAGCAGCTCCACGAGTGTGTCGTTCACCGGGGCGCACACTGACTGCGCGATGAAGACGTCGGCACCGCGCACGCTCTCAAGGTAGCGCACGTAGATCTCCCCGTTGGCGAACTTGCGGATCCTGACGTTGCCGAGTTCCACGCCGAGGTGACGAGCGATCCCCTCGGAGAGTTCGGGATTGCCGGTTCCGCTGAACACCATCATGCGCTTCTCAGACATGGGACGAACCGACTCCTTCAAGACGCTGTAGTCCCTAGCTTCCGTTCTGGCGACTGCGCCGTTTGTCGGCCCAGCCCTCGATCGTGCGCATCTCCGAGCGCTCGACGCCAAGAGCCCCGGCCGGGACATCGCGGGTGATCGCGCTTCCTGCGGCCGTCACGGCCCCTTCTCCGATGCGCACGGGCGCAACCAGCATCGTATCAGAGCCGATGAAGGCCCCGTCGCCGATCTCGGTGCCGATGCTTTCGCTCGCCGTCGTAGTTGCAGGTGATCGATCCGGCGCCGACGTTCACATTCCGGCCGATCGCGGCATCCCCGATGTAGGACAGGTGGGGGACCTTGCTTCCCTCACCGACCACGGAGTTCTTGATCTCGACACACGTGCCCGCCTTGGCGTTCGCCTCGAGGATCGCGCCGGGCCTCAGGTACGCAACCGGGCCGACGCTCGCCCGCGGGCCGATCTTTGCGCCGAGCACGACGCTCGAGTCGACAGTCGCCCCCTCGGCGACCACCGAGTCGGTGATCCGCGTGTTGGGGCCGATGACAGCAGCCGTCCGCGATCGATGTCTCGCCCATGACCATGGTCATAGGCAGCAGCTCCACGTCTCGGCCGAGTGTCGCGTCCGGCCCGACCCACACCAGATCCGGATCGGTCATCGTGACGCCGTCGGCCATGAGCCGCTGATTGGTGCGGCGTTGCATGATCTTGGTCGCCTCGGCGAGATGCGCGCGCGAGTTCACGCCCAGCGCTTCCAGCGGGTCCTCCGTGAGCAGCGCGGAGACGGTCAGCCCCTCGGCGTTGAAGACCTCGACCATGTCGGTGAGGTAGTACTCGCCCTGAGCGTTGTCGGTACCGAGTCGTTCCAGATGGGCGAAGAGCACAGCGGCGTCGAAACAGTACGTGCCGGTGTTGATCTCGTCGAGCCGGCGCTGTCCGGTGGTGCAGTCCTTGTCCTCGACGATCGCTGCCACCGCTCCGTCGCGGTCACGGACGATGCGTCCGTACCCCGAGGGATCGATCATCCGCGTGGTCAGCACGCTCGCCGATGCTCCCGAGCTCTCGCGCATCGCGATCAGCCCGGCGATGGTCTCGGCCGACAGCAGCGGCACGTCGCCGGAGAGCACGACGAGCGACCCGGTCACGTCCGCGAGCGCCTCGCGGGCGCACATGACCGCGTGCCCCGTGCCGAGCTGGCGGTCCTGGCGTACCGCTGTAAGGTCGCCGAGAACGGCTTCGACGAGCTCCGCCCCGTGACCGGTGACTACGACGACACGCTCACAACCCGCGTCCTGCGCTGCACGTACCACGTAGCGCACCATCGGCATGCCCAGGATCTCGTGGACCACCTTAGGCCTGCTCGACTTCATGCGCGTACCCTCGCCCGCAGCGAGTATCAGAGCGGTGGCCGTCATCAGCGTGCGCCCCCTCCGGTTGCGTGCAGGACCCGCCGCTTCTCGCGGCGCGGGCGGCCCGCGCTGGCTGGGGCACCAGGATTCGAACCTGGATACCGGGAACCAAAATCCCGAGTCCTGCCATTAGACGATGCCCCATCAGCGCGCGGCTCAGTGTAGGTAGTGCCCGAAAGGCGCGTCAACAAGCGCACGCCAGAGTTGCCTGACCGCTGTGGCCAGCTGACGATCCTGAGTTCGCCCGCGCCGCCCTCGCCGAGCCGAGTGAACCTAGGCCTCGACCACCTGCGGTTGCGCCTCTGCAGCGGCCATGAACGACTCGACGCCGCCCTCGGCTTGGAACTGCGCGAGAACGGCGTCTTGGATCGCGCTACGCGCCTCGGTGTTGATCGGGTGGCAGATGTCGCGGAACTCACCGTTGGGTAGCTTTCGTGAAGGCATCGCCACGAACGTACCCTTGTCGCCGGCCACTATCCTCAGATCGTGGACGACGAAACACTCGTCGAGCACGATGCTGGCGATGGCGACTACCTTGTTCATCGCGACCGGCCGAAGTGTGACCTTTGTGATTTCCACGTCTCCCCCTCTTTGCTGGGCGCGGGCCAGGCGGTCCCCCAACCGCAATGACACATGATGGCGCTCGCCTATCGCTATTCTTCGTTCAGGTGCCGCCGATTCCTACCCGTTGACCCGCTGGAATAGGACTCGCTCGGTAACGACGACGTCGATGGGCTTGTCGATATCCGCGCCGATCGACGCATGAGTGGTCCAGATCGCCGCGCAGCTGCCTCCGAGCAGCTCACCCATCTTGTTCTCCACATCGGTCGGGTCCAAGCGCCCCGCAAGAAGCTTGATGATGAAGCGTATGCCGATGACGCGGGCCATCCGCACGGGACTCTTGCGCGTGTCGAAGAGCCTCTGGCCGATCTCGAGGTTGCGCTCGACGAGCCCCGGTGCCATCACCATCATGTTGCCGCCGGTGATCGGCCCGCCTACGAGCTTGACGTAGGTGCGCTGCGAGCCGGGGAACTGCTCCTCCATGGCGGTCTTCGGCACGAGCGGGTAGCTGAAGTCCGCCCCCGCCTCGAGCGAGCGCATGACGTAGTCATCTATCGCCTCAGGAAGAAGCGCCGGTAGATCACCGGTGGTAACGAGCACGGAGCGGTCGTTCCTGAACGACGCGACACCCGCTGCCAGATTGTTGAGAACGGAGTCGTCTGAGACTACGAGCTTGTCGACTTTGTCAGCCCAGGCGCCAAGGTTGCCGGCGGTGGGGACCACCACGGCGATCTCCCCGATGGTCTCGGCACGACGCAAGGCGTCGACGACCCACTCCACCATGGGCTTACCCGCGACCGGTACGAGACCCTTGATGTGGATCGCCGGATCGATGACGGCGCCGTCACCCCCGGCCAGCACCACCGCGTCCACCTTCATCGGGCGCCTTCTCCTTCCACTACCTTCGAGCCCTCGGAGCCGAGCCGCGTCGCAACCGACCACCAGCCCTCGGCGGTGGCGTGCGCGGAGATGTCGGCCGCGGTCTCCTCGCAGCCTACCAGCCCGAAGACCGCCGAGCCCGAACCCGCGACCGTCGCACCGAGAACGCCGGGGCGCTGTCGCAGCCACTCAAGCGCCTCGCCCACCTGCGGGACGAGCGCTGCAGAGACCGTCTCGAAATTGTTGGAGAGCGCCACGCCGAGCGCCTCGGAGTCCCCGGCCTCAAGCGCCGCGATCACGTGGATCGGGTCGCCCGGCGGCACCGGCGCGGCGTCGAACGCCCGGTAAGCGGCAGCGGTCGAGACGGGCAGCGGGGGACGCACCAGAACAAGCGGCGTATCGAGCGCGGGGAGTCTGCGCACCAGCAGGTCGCCGCGGCCGGTCATAAGCGCGGCGCCGCCATGCAGGAAGAAGGGTACGTCGGCTCCGACAGCTTGGGCTGCGGCGATACACATCGGGTCGTGCTTCTCGGTCCCAAGCATGTGCGCGAGCCCGGTGATGACGGCCGCTGCATCGCTCGAGCCGCCGCCGAGACCCGCGCCGTGGGGAATGCGCTTCGCGAGCTCGATCGAGAAGGCGGGCGTTCTGCCCACGGCGACCGATAAGGCAGTCGCGGCCACCGCTGCGAGATTCTCCTCCGCAGGGCAGTCGAGCGCCGAGTCGCACTCGACCGTCACACCGGTCGCGGAACTGGGATATATCGCGACGTCGTCGTGGAGCTCCAGCGCGTGAAACACGGCGTCGAGCGCGTGGTAGCCGTCCCGCCTCGACGCACCGACGCCGAGAAACAAGTTCACCTTCGCCGGAGCGATGACCCGCGTGGCCGCCGACACCCGGAACCCCCTTGTAACCACGAGCGCGGAGCCCACGACAGGCCCCGCGCTCGGTCATGCCCGTTGGCGAATCCGCCCTAGTTGAGGAACGGGAAGAGGGTCTCCCCGTTGTCGGGATCGGAGAGTTCGACCGTCCCGGTCAGCACGTCGACGTACTGATACGAAGCCCGAGCGGTGCGCTCGCGCTTCTCCTGTACTTCAACGACGAACAACGCAGGATGTGTCTGTGTGAGAATCCCCTCGCGCTCGATGATCTTCGAGCGGCCCATATTGGCGCGCACCTTGATGCGGGTGCCGGTCAGTTCTTCAAGGTAGGAGCGTATACGTCCTACGACCTCGGCCTGGCGTACAAGGTCCATCAAACGAGCCTCCTTTGTCCAAGGAGCGAGTATAGCCTATGAGCAGCGCATTTGCCAGCGCTGAGAGACAATTGACCGAGAAGATCAACGATTGCGTGCGATTGCTCGGGCCAACTCGACGAACGACTCCGGCGGGAGCGTTTCCGCTCGAAGCGAACCGTCGATCCCGGCCTCACTGAGCGCCGTGTCGATGATCGGCGTCGCGAGATCGAGCGTCCCCTTGAGCGAGTTGCGGAGCGTCTTGCGTCGCTGGGCGAATGCCGCCTCGACCACCCGGACGATCTCCACCCGTTCCCCTTCTCCCAGGGGGTACTCGCAGCGCTCGAGCCGGATAACCGCCGAGTCAACGCGCGGTGGTGGCAGGAAGCAGCCGGGCGCGACGGCGAACCGGCCCGCCGGCATGGCGAGCAGCCGCAGCTTCACTGTGTAGGCGCCGTACGCCTTCGTGCCGGGGACGGCAGCCATGCGGTCGGCGACCTCAGCCTGCACCATCACGGTAGCCTGGCGCACGCTCGGCAACAGCTCGAAGAAGCGTAAGACGGCCGTCGCCGCAACCTGGTAGGGCAGGTTGGCGACGAGCGCATCGGGGGGGCCGAGGGGCCGCGAGAGATCGGCTGCACTCACAGTGAGCGCATCGGCGTGCACGAGCGCGAACGACGAGCAGTCGGCGGTCGTCTCTTCGAGGGCGGGCAGCAGCGCGTCGTCGCGCTCCACCGCCACCACGGCGGACGCGCCATCGCAGAGCGCGACGGTAAGCGTGCCGACGCCGGGACCCACCTCCAGGACCGTCTCGGAACCGTCAAGGCGCGCAAGGTCCATGATGCGGCGCACGGTGTTGTCGTCGACCAGGAAGTGCTGGCCGAGTGACTTCTTGGTATACAGGCCGTGCCGCTTGAGCACGGCGATCGTCGCCGAGGGGCTGGCGAGCGGTGAGGTGGGCATCTCTAGTCCAGGATGCTGATGGTGACGCGCCGGCGGCCCCAACGGACGGCCTCGGCAACGGTATCGAAGCACAGGTCGATGCGAGCGCCATCCATGGCTCCGCCCGTATCGGCCGCTACAGCGAAGCCGTAGCCTGGCACGAACACCCGCGTACCGAGGGGGATCACGCGCGGGTCGACCGCGATGACGCCTCTGCGCGCGCGAGCGCCGGTCGCCGTCGTGTCGTCGAGGTCGGGCTGCTGGGCCGAGTAGCCGGTCGCGGTGACCGCCATGCGCCTGCCCCCCGCCGGCATCGCCGCGACACGGACCTCCCCCGCAGAGGGCGTCGCCGCGTCACTCCCACCGCCCGCACCGTCGGTGCCGGTGCCCACCGCGACCACCTTGGGCTCCGGGGCCACGACGACCTCCTCGGCGGTCAGCACCGGCGCGGCCTCCACGCCGTCAGCGACGACCACACGATAGACGCGCAGCAGCGTACCGGGACGGCCGCGCTCGACCACGCGCTTGTGGCCCTTCGCGAGCGATGCGTCGCGCACGCGGCGGACCGCGGGCTTGACCGAGGACTCCGTGCGCTCGACACGTACGACGACGTCGGGAACGTCGATGGTCATCCCGGACTTCAGAGGGGCGTCGACAGCCGGGCGAACGTGCTCGGCGTTCGCTGGGTCGACTCCTGCGGCCACGAGAGCGTCAGCGACACGAGTGCCCACCACGTCGAGCTGGATGCTTCGTGCGCCCATCGTGACGGTCACCGGGATCGCATGGCGCACGACGACGGTCATGCCATCGTCCACCTCGGCCTCAGGCGCAGGGCTGACGACATCGTCTTCGGTGACGTGCACCCCGGACGCGGCAAGCACCTCTGCCACAGTCGCAGCATGCGTCGCGATACGTCGCGACGAGCCGTCGACGATGAGGGTGACTGAGTCCTGTGCCCACACGAATCCAGTGACGCTGAGTACGACGATGAGTGCTGGGATGAGAGCTGCGATGAGATACGGGTTCTTGGAGGGTCGTGCCGGCCGTCTCGGCCGAGGGTTCACGCGCTGCCTTCCGATGGTCTGTTGCGGTCGCCCGCCAGTGAAGACGGGGACCTTGAAGACTACCGCTACCCCAAGAGGCAGGCAAACGCGCAGGTCGCTACGGTTCGAGTGACCCGACGGACGAGGATGTGGCCGATCTCCTCGGCCCGAGCGAGCGCCTCCGGATGGCGACCGATGTCGCTCGGCGAGTCCGCGCCGACGAACTCGAAGCACTCGGTGAGCTCGACGTCGAGCACGCCGAACACGCTCCGCGTGGGCGTCACCGCGCACTGCGTGCCGAACGGGTCTCCACCGCCTCCTACCAGCAGTAACGCCCCAGGGCGCCCGTCGCGCGTCGCTCCTCGTGCAGGATGTAGCGCCGCGCCCAGTAGGGCTCGCACCGGTCGTAGAGGGACTTGAGTACCGCCGGCACCGTCGCGAAGTAGACGGGGCTCGCGACGGCCACAGCATCAACCGAATCCAGCAGCGGGTAGACCTCGTCCATCGCGTCGCGCACGACGCACTCGCCGGTCGAGGAGCACGCGTTGCACCCACGACACGGCGCGATGCCGACGGCGGCGGGCACGATGCGCACCGGGACTCCGCCTTCCTCGCGCACGCCCCGTGAGAGCGCCTCGAGCAGCCGGTCGGAGTTCCCGTCCCGTCGCGGGCTCCCCGCGATGCAGAGCACCCGGGGCGCTCCTTCGCGCTCGCCGCCGGTACTCACGAGCGGTCCCTGTCGAGCAGTGCGAGCGCCGCAGCATACGTGTGCTCGGCGAACGCGCTGGCGCCCTCGCCACGGGCCTCGGCCATCCGGGCCGCGGTGAAGCTGACGCATGCCGGCTCGTTCGTGCCTACCGCGGAACGGCTCGGGGGCCATGAACGGGCAGTCGGTCTCGGTGAGGAGGCGACCGGCCGGACACGAGCGCGGCGGCCCCGCGGATCTCCTCGGCCTTCTTGAAGGTCACCGGGCCAGCGAAGCTCACGTGACAACCGAGCTCGAGGAACGGACGCATCGCCTCGGGACCGAGCGTGTAGCAGTGCAGGATCGCGCCCGCCTCGGGCACGCCGATGCGCGCGAGGATCTCGAGGCCGTCGTCGTGGGCCTCGCGCAGGTGGATGACGACCGGGAGCCCGAACTCGTGCGCGAGCTCGAGGTGGCGGGCGAAGCGGTCTCGCTGCACCTCGCGGGGAGAGTGATCGTAGTGGTAGTCGAGGCCGAGCTCGCCGAGCGCGCAGGTGACCGGGTCGGCGGCGAGACGGCGCAGCTCTGCTGCCGCGTCAGCGCTGTAGTCCTTGGCGTTGTGCGGGTGGGCGCCGACTATCACCCGGACGCGGGGGACTTCGACCGCCCCGAGGCCGTCGTGCCCGAGCAGCTCCGCGGCGTTGGAGCGCCAACTCGGGAGTTCGTCGTAGGTGCGCCAGGCGTCCTCGGTCACATCAGCGACGGTCGCAACGAAGCCGACGCCGGCCCGCCCTGCACGCGCGAGCGCCAGCGCGGGATCGTCGAGCATGTCGAGGTGGGCATGCGTGTCGGCGATCGGCCCGCCGAAGCCGGGGCCTCGACCTCCCGGCCCTTCGAGTCCGCGAACAGCGGTTCCGGGCTCATCGGTCTCCCCTCAGGCGTCGGCGTCCTCCACGATGCGCGGGAACAGCGGCTCGCCCTTCTCTACCGGGCTGCCCACCGGCAACCGGCCCCACGCGGCCTCGGCAGCGAGATCGGTGATCGCGCCGATATCGGCGAGCCCGAGCCGCCGCCAGACCTCGGCAGAGGTCGTCGGCATCACCGGCGCCGTGAACAGCGCGGCGATCCGCACCGCCTCGAGCGCGTTGTAGATGACCGCAGCCAAGCGCGGGCGCGTGTCCTCGGCTTTCGCAAGGTTCCACGGCGCGGAGTCCTCGATGTAGCGGTTCGCGGCCTTGACGAGGTCCCACGTTGCGTCGAGCGCGCCCGCGTAGTCGAGGTTGTGCATCGCGGTCTCGTAGCGCCCGGGCAGCGCGGCCGCAGGCGCGGTCAGTGCCGCGTCCTCGGCGATGATCTCTCCGCGGCTCGGGCACCTGCCCGTCGAAGTACTTGCCGACCATGTTGAACAGCCGAGAACACAGGTTGCCCCAGTCGTTGGCAAGGTCGCCGTTGTAGCGCTGAACCATCGACTCGAGCGAAACCGAGCCGTCGGCCCCGAACTGTACGTCGCGCAAGAAGTAGTAGCGATACGCGTCGACCCCGAACTGCTCGGCGAGTTCCGCGGGCGCCATGACGTTGCCCTTGCTCTTGCTCATCTTCTCGCCCTTGGTGAGCAGGAAGCCGTGCGCGAAGACGCCTCTCAGGCACCGGAAGGCCGGCGGCCATAAGCATCGCGGGCCAGATCACGCAGTGGAACCGGATGATGTCCTTGCCGACGAAGTGGACCTGCGCCGGCCAGCGCCTTGAGCGAAGCCTCCGCCTCGCGGGTCGCCATAGCCGACTGCGGTGATGTAGTTGATGAGTGCGTCGAACCACACGTACATCGTGTGCGACTCGTCCCACGGCAGCGGGATGCCCCACTTCACGTTCGCACGTGACATCGACAGGTCACGCAGCCCGCCCTTCACGAAACTCAGTACTTCGTTGCGGCGGGTCTCGGGGCGGATGAAGTGAGGGTTCTGCGCGTAGAGCTCGAGCAGCCGCTCCTGGTAGGCCGAGAGGCGGAAGAAGTAGTTGTCCTCGCGGACGAACTCGAGAGGCCGCCCGCACTGCGGACACGTCTGGCCCTCGGCGAGGTCGGACTCGGCCCAGTACGTCTCGTCCGGTACGCAGTACCAGCCCTCGTAGTGTCCCTTGTAGATGTCGCCGCGGTCGTAGAGCGTCTGCGCGAGCTGTTGCACGGCGTGCTCGTGACGGGGCTCGGTGGTTCGGATGAACTCGTCGTTGCTGATGCCGAGCAGCTCCCAGGTCGCGAGGAACTTCTCGGCGAGCTGATCGCACCACTCCTGCGGTGCAAGACCGTTCTCGGCAGCGGCCTGCTCGACCTTCTGGCCATGCTCATCCAGGCCGGTCAGGAAGAAGACGTCGTCGCCCATGAGGCGGCGGTATCGTGCGAGGGCGTCGGCCGCCACCGTGGTGTACGCGGTCCCGAGATGCGGGACGGAGTTCACGTAGTAGATGGGGGTCGTGAGATAGAACGAGGGTGACATTTGTTTCGGGACTCCGTAGCCGGGGGTAGGTTCTCGGAAGGCGGGGCGTGAACGGGCATCGCGCATACCCCTCGTGATTCTAACCGTTTCCGCGTCGTAGGCAGGCGTGCCTCACCTGAAGGGGTGACGACGATGCACGACACAGGAATCGTCCGGCGAGTCGACGACCTCGGGCGCATCGTGCTGCCCATGGAGTTGCGCAGAACGCTTGGCATCCACGTCAAGGACCCCATGGCCATCTTCGTCGAGGGCGATCGCATCATCCTCGAGAGGCACCGCGATTCGTGCGCGCTGTGCGGCGAGACCGGTTCGGAGATGGTGGACCTCAACGACCGTCCGGTCTGCGCCTCGTGCGTGGCCGCGATCAAGTCGGCGGTCTAGACGGCGACGGTCCGTGCCCGCTGGCAGAAGCCGCACCTCGACTGACGCGTCAGTCGGCGGTTCGCCGGTGCGCGATCTCGTAGACCGTGTTGCGGGGCGCCCCGTAGCGAGCGGCGACTTCCTTCACGGCAGCCGCCCGGCTGGTGCCCCCGGCCACGAGCACCTCGACGCTCTCGCGCACCGCGTCCTCGTCGAGCACCGCCTCCCCCGCCACCGGTGGCCCAACGAGCAGCACGACCTCGCCCTTGAGTGACGTCGCGATTCGCAACCTGCTCGGCAAGCTCGGGGAGCGGGCCGCGCACGACCTCCTCATGCAGCTTCGTGAGCTCGCGCACCATCGCACCGCGCCGGAGCGGAAAGGCCGACGCGAGTGTGGTCAGCGAGGCCGCGGTGCGCCGCGGCGACTCGTAGAAGACCAGCGTCGCGTCGAGCTCGGCAAGCGGACGCGAGGAGCCTTCGCCGCTCGCCCTCCTTCCTGGGCAGGAAGCCCCCGAAGTAGAACGCGTGTGTCGGCAGCCCGCTGGCGACGAGCGCGGTCGACGATCGCCGAGGGGCCCGGCAGCACCTCGACCGCGACGCCGGCCGAGAGCGCGGCGTCCACCAGGCGCGCGCCAGGATCGCTGATGCCTGGCGTGCCGGCGTCGGAGACGAGCGCCAGGCGCGCGCCGGCGCGCAAGCGGTCGACGAACTCGCCGGTGCGCTTGGCGGCGACGGCCTCGTCGTAGCGCTCGAGCGGCGCGCTGATGCCGTGCCGCGCGAAGAGCTTGCGGGTCACGCGCGTGTCCTCGGCAAGCACAGCGTCGACGTCTTTGAGCGCATCGAGTACCCGCAGCGTCACGTCGCCAAGGTTGCCGATCGGCGTCGCGCAGACCATCAGGCGGCCGTCAGGCATCGGCCACCAGCGGCGGCTCGTGGTGGCGGCGGCTGGGGCGGTGACGGCGATTCGGGTGGCAGCGGTGCGGCTGCCGGCGGGCCAGGCGGCGCGGGAGGCGTCGCGACCAGCGAGGCCGCAGGCACGTCCATGCCGGTCACCTTGCGGAAGAACAGCGTCCACAAGGCGGAGGTGTAGGTGCCCCAGATCGCCGAATACGCCATGCCGAGCACGGCGAAGGCCACGATCGCTATGCCGACGCCGACACCGATCGTCGGCCACGACTCCTGCAGCGCACCCAGCGCGAGTGGCGCCGCGACCACGATACCGATGGCCACCGCCGGGATGATCAGCGCGATGGCGGCGACGATGTTGAGCGCCGCGCTGATGAGGTACATGAGCGAGGTGTCTTTGAAGCGCGCCCGGAAGAAGCGCCACGCGTTGCCCGCAGACTCGACGGCGCCCTGCCCGCCGAGCACGACGTAGCGCTGCCCGACCAGGTACATGATGCCGAGCACGAACGACATGACGAGCAGGAGCGGTATCCCGATGACGAGACTGCCGCATATCGGTGCGATCATCTCGATGCCCGGTTCGCGGCCCGCGGCCAGTGCTCCGATGAGCGGCACGAACATGACGGCGACCATCAGGAGCGCGACCACAAAGACCGGGAGGTTGAGCAGCAGCCCGAGACCCACGAGCGTCCAGAAGCGGCCGAAGCCCGCGCTCCACAGAGCACCGAGCCGGGGAGCTGCGCCCTTCCTCGACCTCGTTCACGCCGGCGATGAGTCCGCCGCGCGCGGCGATCGAGAGCACCGACCAGATGATCCCGAGCGCCACGAGCAGCAGCGTTCCCGCGATGATGACCGGCAGGAAGCGCATGAACGTCTCGAGGAAGTCGGATGCCATGCGGCTTCCGCCACCCGACAGGGTGCTCCAGTCGTTGCGCCGCCCCCACCGCCGCCACCGCTGCTTCCGCCTCCCTGACAGCCCGATACCCCGGCGAAGATGCCGAGCACCCAGAGCGCCTTGTGGCGCCAGGTGACGTGCCAAGCCCGCTTGATGATCGCGCCGTAGTCCATCATGCCCTCCCCTGGCCGAAGGCCGGTTCGCGCGCTGCTAGGAAACCGTCTTGAGGTCGTAGGAGCGTGACCCGAGTCCGTGCTCCTCGGCATACGCGAGCGCGCGCGTGCCATCGATGCCGGTGATCTCGGTGAACTTGTCCACGCCGGCGGTCATCCCTTCGCCGCGAGAGCCCGCAAGGCCCTCGGCAGCGGTCACCAGGTCGTAGGCGGCCTGATCGATCGCGACGATGTCGGTCGACGCCAGCACGCCGAGATCGGACACGACCGGCGCGTCGGAGAAGTGCCAGCAGTCGCAGTCCGGCGAGACGTTGGTGACGAACGACAGGTAGACGACCTTGCCCGTCCTTGCAGGCGACGGCGCCCGCAACGTGCTCGACGATCTTCTCCTGGATCGAGGCCGCGTCGGTCTTCCAGCTGATCGCGATCGCGCCGTAGGGGCACGCGGCGACGCACTCGCCGCAGCCGTAGCAGAGCTCGTAGTCGACGACCGCGACGTTGTCGGGGCCGATGGTCATCGCGTCGACGGGGCACCACTGCACGCAGCGGCCGCAGGCGGTGCACTTCTCGGCCGAGGGGTGCGGCTCGAAGTCGGCGTGCATGCGCTGCTTGGCGCTGCGGCAGCCAAGGCCCATCCCGACATTCTTGAGCGCTCCGCCAAATCCCGTCGCCTCATGCCCCTTGACGTGCGTGACCACGACCATCGCGTCGGCATGCACCGCGGCGGCCCCGATGCGGACCGTGTCGAAGTGATCGAACCCGTCGATGCCGACGTCAACACCCTCTCGGCCATCGAGGCCGTCGGCGATGATGATCGGCGCGTCGACCGTGCTGTACGAGAAGCCGTTGTGTACCGCGCACGCGAGGTGGTCGACCGCGTTGAAGCGCTTGCCCCGGTAGAGGGTGTTGCTGTCGGTGAGGAACGGCTTGCCGCCCTCATCGCGCACGCGCCGCACGACCTCGCGCAGGAAGACCGGGTGCACGAACCCGGTGTTGCCCTCCTCGCCGAAGTGCAGCTTGATCGCGACCAGGTCGCCGTCCTCGACCGCCGAGGACAGCCCCGCGCGCTTGAGCAGCAGGCCCGCGCGCGATACCAGCGACTGCTTCTTCTCGGTGCGCACGGGCGCGAACTAGACGGTCGCCTTCTCGCTCATCGGTGGAGCCCCTCTCGCGCATCGTGTTCGTCGAATGCGAGCGCCGCGGCGCCGAGGATGCCTGCGTCGTTGCCCAGAACCGCCGGCACGACCCGCACGTCTCGCCGACCCGCGAGCGCCTCGCCCGCCATGACCTCGACCGCACGCTCGACGAGCGCCGGCGCCGATTCACCGACGCCACCGCCGATGACGATCAGCCGAGGGTTCAGGAGGTTCACGAAGCCCACGAGCCCCCTGCCGAGGATCTCGCCGGCGTCGACGAGGACCTGCCGTGCGGCCTCGTCGCCTCGCTGTGCTGCGATGATCACGGCCTCGGCGGTGATCGCCGTCGGCGTCACCGCCCGCGGCTTCGAGGATCGCGTGGCCGCGATACCCGTCGGCGAGCGCACGCCCCTGCGCCGCGATCGCGGGACGGCCGAGGAACGCCTCGAGGTGCCCGGTGCCGCCGCAGGGGCACGGTGGCCCCTCGAGGTCGACCACGACGTGCCCGACCTCGGCACCCATCCCGCGTGAACCGCGGTAGGGCTCGCCGTCGATGAAGATGCCGCCGCCAACGCCGGTGCCGAGCGTGATCATCAGGAAGTCGCGGACGCCCTTGGCCGCGCCGTAGCGAGACTCGCCGTAGGCGGCGAGGTTGCCGTCGTTGTCGATAGTGACCTCGTGCTTGGTGCGCGACATGGCGAGCGAGCGCACGTCGACCCCTGCGAGCGGCAGGTTCGTGCAGAACTCCACCGACTGCTTGAGGAAGTCGACCTGGGCGGGAAGGCCGATGCCGATGCCGGCCGTCTCCGCACGCGTGACGCCTGCCGAGACCTCTTCGACCAGGTCGATGATCGTGTCGATGACCGCGAACGGTCCGGTCTTGGGAGTGGAGAGCTTGGCGTCTTTGACGACGCGGCCCTTGCGCTCCACCAGCCCGGCGGCGATACGCGTGCCGCCGACGTCCACGCCGATGGCGTAGTTCGGTCGCATCAAGAAGGTCCTTCCAGCCGCAACATGCAGGCGGCCCGCCTGCCAGACGGACCCGCTGATGCGATGATACCGCTCGGTGCGACACCTGAAGCGCATTGCCGTACGCGGACCGCTAGTAGTCCCATACCGGTGCCGCGGCGCTCTTGACGAGGCCGAGCTGGCGCATCCGCTCGACCATCTCCGCCTCTTCGACGCCGAAGAGCCGCGCCAGATAGCGGTGGTCGTTGAACCACAGCCGCGCCTGCTCGACGACCATCGGTCCCGGGAGCATCAGCTCGCGAGCGACGACGTCGGCCTCGAGATGCGGGCCGGCCGCGCGCGGGTAGGAGTTGCCGCCGTCGGCGAGCACGAGCAGCACGTGGCCGAGCATGTGCGCGAGCGCCCGGCGGCGTTCCGGCTCGGGCCGCGCCCAGTTGAGCACCATCACCGGCAGACCGTCCTCGTAGACAGTCGCCGCGGTGAAGAAGGCCGGGAGACTCACTGCACGGATGGGGATGCCGAAGGCGGTCACGAGCACGTCGACAGGAACCGGTGGCTCGGGAACGGATATCCGCTCGAGCGCATCGGCAGCGATGGTTCGGTAGTATGCGTCGGTCTTCAGCGACACAATGCCTCTGCTAGGCGTGCATCGGATGTTCGTACTGACAGTATCGGCAGACACGCCTCCCGACATTCGCACTCCTGTGCGCGCTATCACAGGTTGCGATATAGCGAACCGCCCCGCGACCCGATATACCAACTGTGACGAGAGTCTGATCGAAGGAGGGCGGTTCGAAGGTGGAGGCCGAAGGCTTCCCCCGCGCCGAGGAGGCGCTGAGGCTGCTCGCTGCTGCGGTAGGTGCCGCGCGGCTGTATCCGCCTGCCTCCGCACTGCCGATGCAGGCCGCCGAGAAGTTCGTCTCGCGCGTCAACGACCTCACGGTCACCGGCCCCCTGCGCTTCACGATCGACCCTCACGGCATCCGCATCGCCGACGTCGAGCTCGCGCCCGGTCAGAGCCAGACCACCGCGCTCGCCGAGGCGCTCCACGCGGCCCAGGTCGGGCAGCTCGTCATCGCGCCAGGAACCTCACTCGCCGAGACCCAGGCATTCGTCGCCCTCGCGAACTCCGAACCCGCCCAGGTCCGCTCCGCTGGCGGCGCTCGCGCCGTGCTCGCGCGCGAGGGCGTCCGCCACATCGCCGTCATCGAGGTCTCCCTGCGCGCGTCCGAGGAGTCGGGTCTGCTCGGCATCGATCTCACCGCCGCACCGCTCGACGAGATCGCCGCAGAGGTCGTCGCCGCCGTCGAGCGACGCGCCGTCGAGGCCCAGAACGGTCCGGCCCACGACGAGATGGCCGAGGCGATCGCCCGCCTCGAGGACGCGACCCGCGAACTCGCGATGGAGCGGGTCGCCTCGGCGCTCATGCACGTCGACGAGCGAACCCGGGAGCGGCTGCTCGGACTGTCGCTCGCCTCCGACGCGAACGGCGCGCGCATGGACGGCATGCTCACCGTCATCGCGCGGATGAAGCCGGCCGCACTCGCGCGCCTGCTCACGCTCGTCGCGGCCCAGGCCGACACCGACCCGCGACGCATCGCCGCGGCGATGTCACTGCCACCCGAGACCGCCAAGGCGCTCACCTTGCTGCTCACCCCGATGCCCGATGTCGCGCCCGACTTCGGCGTTCCCGATACGACGCAGGCCGCGCAGATCGCCGAGGAGATGGCGCGCCCGGTCGACCCCGGACCCATCGAGCGGCAGGTCGCGCTCGCCTCGCCGTCGCTCGCGACCGGCCGCGCGCTTGCGACCGCGACCGCGGTCTCCCGCACCCGCCCCGACGCCGACACCGTCGCCGCCATCGGCGAGGTGCTGCCGGATGCCGCGCGCGACGGCGCGCTTCCCACGGTGCGCGAGGCGCTGCGGCGACTCGACGAGCTGGGCGCCGAGCCGTCGCTCGCCGACGCGGTGCAGATGGCGCGCAGGACGCTCGCCGACCCGGTGGTGCTCCGCGACGTCTGCCGCGCCTGCCGGACCGACGCCGACGCGGCGATCGCCGGCGAGATCCTGCAGGCCGCGGGTCAGCCGGGCGCCGAGGCGCTGCTCGACAGCTACATCCGCATGCCCGAACCCCAGCGCTCGCTCTTCCGGCCCGTCCTGCGCGGCACGAGCGAGATGGTGCTCGGCGTGGCGCGCTCGCGGCTGCGCACGGCCGAGCCGGCCGTGGCGGTCGCGATCGTGCGCGCGCTCGCCGTGCTCGGCGACCGGCGTGCGGCCGCCGTCATCGCCGGGACGCTCGAGAGCAGCCTCGACGAGCAGGTCCGCTTCGCCGCCGCCAACGCGCTCGCGAACATCCAGGCGCCCGAGGCGACGCACTACCTCATCCGCGCGCT
The DNA here is from genome assembly GCA_963751505.1 of uncultured Coriobacteriia bacterium. Taxonomy (GTDB): domain Bacteria; phylum Actinomycetota; class Coriobacteriia; order Anaerosomatales; family PHET01; genus CAVVUM01. The sequence goes on along the minus strand of CAVVUM010000003.1, from coordinate 7,488 downwards.
CGGCCACCGCGAGATCGAGACGCAGCGCTACGTGGTGCGCGAGCTCGGCAGGATCCAGGCTGCCGCAGCCGTGCCGGCGCTCGTCCGCACGTTCGACGACGTGAACGTCTTGGCCAAGAGCCACGAGATGCGCAAGGACATCATCGCCGCGCTAAGCTCGATCGGCACGCCGGAAGCCGAGAAGGCGCTCAAGCGGTTCGCATCGCGTCCGAGTTTCGGACGAAAGGCCCGCGAGCTCAAGCGGCTGTCGAAGACCGCCGTGGAGGCCGCGCCCATGACCGAGGAGTCGATGACACGTGAGTGACGCACCGTACCGCCCCGAGAACGAGGGCCCGCTCGCAGGTCCCGCCGAACTCGCGACCGAGGCAGCGTCAGGAGGCCCGGCGCTCATCGCCGTCCAGGCGCCGTTCGCGACGCCGGAGAAGCTCGAGCGCGCGCGCGAGCTCGTGCGCACGCTCGCGGTCGCGCACACCAACGCGGCGCTCTACCCGACGACGCACCCGCTCGTCGCGCAGTCGCTCAACGAGCTCGTGGCCTCGACCGTCGCGCTCGCGGAATCCGGCTTCCTCTCGGTCACCGTGAACATCTACAAGGAGACGCTCTTCGTCGAGAACCAGGTCTTCCCCGAGGAGAGCGTCACCTACCGCAAGCTCATCGAGGAGCTGCTCGCGCGCGGCATCTCGGCCGTGACCTTCTCCGACGGCCTGACCACCGACGAGTGCGCCGCTCTCGTCGAGCTGCTCGGCGAGCCGCTCGTGACCGACATCGAGGCGGCGCACGACTTCCTCGACGCCCGCGACGTGCGCCACATCCAGATCGCCGAGACGACCACGCTCGACGAGAGCGGCGACGAGGAGCGCAACCGCGAGGTGCGTGCGCGGGCGCGCGAGAGCTACGACGCCGGCGTCACAGCGATGCGCGACATCGAGACGCAGGCCAAGCTCGGCAAGGCGATGGAGGTCGGGCCGCTGCAGCGCGTGGTCGAGTCGCTGCTCGACAACCTGCTCCAGGACCCGGCCGCGGTCCTCGGCCTGACCGCGATCAAGGGGCACGACGACTACACGCTCAACCACGCGATCAACGTCTGCATCCTCGCGCTCTCGCTCGGCTCAGCACTCGGGCTCGACGCCGAGGAGCTGCGCTCGCTCGGCCTGGCCGCGCTGCTCTACGACATCGGCAAGGTGCGCATCCCCGAGGACATCCTCGGCAAGAGGGCCCGCTGACCGCCGAGGAGTGGCAGACCGTGAAGAGGCACTCCGAGGAGGGCGCCGACCTGCTCAAGCGCCTTGCAGCTCGCCGACAAGATGCCGATGATCGTGGCCTTCGAGCACCACCAGCGCCACGACCTGCTGGGCTATCCGGAGGCGATCGGCGGCAGCGAGCAGCACCTCTTCAGCAAGATCGTCGCGGTGTGCGACGCGTACGACGCGATGACGACGATGCGGCCGTTCCGCCGGGAGATCCGGCCCGACAAGGCGCTCGCCGTGCTCATGCAGGGCCGCGACAAGGCGTACGACCCGGCGTCACCAAGGCGCTCGTCGCGATGCTCGGCATCTACCCGATGGGCGCGGTCGTCACGCTCGACGACGACTCGACCGCCGTCGTCTACCGCGTGAACAACGACGATCTGCTCCATCCGCGCGTGAAGGTCCTCGCCGACTCGGCCGGGCGCTGGCTCGAGCACCCGAGATCCTCGACCTGCGCCTGATCGACCCGGAGACCGGCGACGCACTGCACTCGATCGCGGAGTGCGTGCCCGCAGTCGAGGCGGGCGTTGACGACGTCTGGCAGTATCTATAGCCATGATTCGGGCGCAAGCACACGCTGACGCAAAGCACAGGAGCGCCACAGCGGGCGCTCCTGCGTAGCGGCATTGACCCCGTACCGCTACCGGTGAGGAGTGGAGCCGGGCGGTGCGCAGCTCGTCGTTCCCCCGCCGCGCACGACTCCTCGCCTAAGGTATCGGCAGGTCGGACGCGATCGATAAGCGCCGGCGCTCGTCGCTGGGGGCACTCGCCACGGCCGGTGCTGCTCGCGTGCGCGGGCCTTCGCGGCCCTGCCGTCACAGGCATTCGCCTGGGCGAACGGGCCCTACGGCGTAACGGCTACGGAACGCACGACTGGGTGCTCGACAACGCGATCCGGATGGCTGGCGAGAAGGGCGAGTGGGTCGACTCGCGCACCGCGCTGCTTGCAAGCGACGACCCCGACTCGTACGGAACGAACAACTACTACCACCTGTTCCGCGACAGGGCGTCGCGCGGGGCTCAGCGCAGAAGGTCGCCGACCTCTACTACCAAGCCGTGATCGCCTACCGGAGGGGCGACAGGCAAGCGGCGAGCAAGCACGTCGGGTCTGCTGTCCCACTACTACGCCGACACCCTGCAGCCCTTCCATGCCGACTACCGCGCGCTGGCGTATCAGTCCGGTAGCTCGAACCTCCACACCCGCTACGAACTCGCCGTCGACGATCTACAACCGCCATCCCGGCCGAGCGAGCGTCGTGGGTGACGCCGCGTGCTCGAGTCGGCGTGACCGACGTGAGACGCAAGACCGTGTCGGCGGCCCACTACTCGCGCGCCCGCTTCGGTCGGCTCCTCGCCGCGCTCAAGCAATCGCGATCGGTCGACGACCGGTGACGCGAACATTGTCACGCGAGAGGTCATGAGCCGCGCTTCGAACGACCTCGCCGACATCGTGGCCTCCATACCCACCGGGCAGGGGTCTTGCGCCGGCGCCGACCACCGTCAGAGCGACGATGAAGCGCTACTATCCAGCGCGCACGGCAAGGCGTGCGCCTACGCCAAGTGCCTCGATGCGAACGGCAACCCCATGCAGGGTGTCGCGGTGCGCTTCACTTGGAACCTGAGTTCCGGCCCGGTCAGCGCCATCGCCTACACGGATTCGAAGGGCGTCGCGCACCACTGGAACAATGCCGGCAAGTCACCGCTCATGCGCAAGACCACCGTCACGGCAAGCGCCCGCTCGAGCGGAGCCACCCGCTCCGACGGAACGTGGTTCATGGCGACGCCGGTTCTCGACGACGGACGTGAGGGGATACGAACCAGCGCGTCGGACCATTCGCCCGCCGCGCTACAGCACCGTCACGCGTCTCGACGGTGTGCCGCGACAGCTCCGGGCGAGCCGTCGCCGGTCTGCCGGTGACGTTCTGCTGGAAGCACCTCACCACGACGGTCACCTACCGCACCGTCACCGACGCGCGCGGCGTGGCGCGCCAGGCGCGCAACATCGGTGGTGCCGCCGCGGCTACCGGGTGTACGTGCGGGCGCAGACGCAGTCGGGCGGCATGAACCGGTCGTCGACGTCTCGTTCGTCCCTCGAGTAGATGCGCGCTGAGCCGGATGGCGACGAGCGGCCGGGTAGCGCCTGAGCTCTGCGTGCTAGCCGAGGACGCGCCGCCCACAGGATCACCGAAGTAGCGCCAGAAGATCATCCAGAACGACATGTTGCCGCGCACGTGGGGCGTGTACTTGTACAGCCCGTGCGTAGAGGCGTTGCTCGGCATGAGCTTGTTGCCGTCGATGGTGAGGTAGACGCCGGGCCTCCAGCGCTCGGCGTTCTTGTGCAGGCTCTTGGTCCCGTACCAGATCTGGTTGCCGAAACCGTAGTACTTGGACAGCGTCCGGCCGCCATCGAGCTTGCCGCAGCCCATCGCCCACGCGAGCGCGCGCCCCGACGGGCCGCTCTTGCTCAGCAGACTCTGCTCCTTCTGCAGCGTGGCGAGCACGACCTGCGGGCTCACCCCCCAGGCGACCGATGCGTCCGCGATCATCTCAGCGGCGCTCTTCGTGACGCCCGCGTGGTCCGGCGCACGGTAGTAGGCTCAGCGAGCCGGACTGATCCTCGAGGAACGCCTGGATGTCGGCGACCGTCATCGAGCCGGCTGCGCGGAACCGCGCGTCCGAGATGACCGTGTCGGCCCGGTAGGAACCCTTGGGCGCGCCGGGTGTGGAGGTCCCAGGGACCGTCTCCTCGACGATGAGGCGGTCGATGTCGGCGCCGATGATCGCGAGCCGCTCCTGCTGCTGGGCCAGATCGCTCTCGATGCGCGAGCGCTGCTGGTCGGCTTCGGACTGCAGCTCGGTGAGCAGATCGACCCGCTCGGTGAGGCTCTCGTGCAGCCACAGGTTCTCCTGCCGCTCGAGACGCACTTCGTCGATGAGCTGGGAGTCGTGACGGTTCGCGGCAGCGAGGTAGTTCATGCGGTTCATGAGCTGCGGATCGACTCGGCGCCGAACAGCACTTCCATCATGCCGAGACGGTCGGTGCGGTAGAGTTGGACCGCGCGATCGGTAAGCGCGATCTGCGCCTTGGAGAGCGACCCCTCCTGCTCCTCGAGCTCCCTGGTGACCGTCTCGATGTCGGCCTTGGTGCTGGCGATGCGGCGACCGTTGGCAGCGTACTTCGCCATCTGGGCGCCCAGATCGCGCTTCATCTGCTCGACCTCGGTGAGGACCTCGGTGCGCTCGCCCTGTTTGAGTTCGAGTGCCGAGGACTCCTCCCAGGAGCCTCCCGGGGTCGCGCCGGCGGGTCCGGCTGCCAGCACGAGCAGCACGAAGAGGACGCCGGCAGCAGCCAGCACCGCTCCTCCGAGATATGTCGCTGCGCGTCTCAAACCGGCCTCCACTGAGGGCCCCACAGGCACGGTCCTACCTAGAGCGAGACATCTGCCAACGGCGCACCGAACCATACCACGCGGGCCTCTGGTGTAAGTATCGGGTGCCAAGCAGCGAGGCTGTACCGCAGACGGGGTGTCTCAGGCGCGCGTCGTGAAGCCCTCGAGCGGCAAGGCAAAGCCGATCGAGCTGCCCCGACCGACCTCGCTTTGTGCGAACATCTCGCCGCCGTGATCGCGCACGATCCGCTCGGAGATCGCGAGCCCCAGACCCGCGCCCCCGGTGTCGGCCGCACGAGCGGCATCGGCGCGGTAGAAGCGCTGGAAGACGTGCGGAAGGTCCTCGGCACTGATGCCCTCACCGGTATCGGTCACGCGCACGACCGCCCGCCCGTCCTCGACGACGGCCGCCACGGTGACCGAGCCCTGCGCGGTGTGCCGGACGGCGTTGCTGAGCAGGTTTCGCACGACTTGCGCCAGACGCCGCTCGTCACCGATGACCGTGAGCGGTCCGGCCCCGATCTCGCGAACGAGCATGACGCCCTCGGCGACGAGCGGCCCGATCCGATCCGCCTCGCGCGCAACGACCGCGGCGAGATCGATCGCGCGCATCTCGTAGCGCAGGCGGCCGGCATCCGCGATCGCGAGCTCCTGCAGGTCGTCGATGAGCGCCGAGAGGTGTACGAGGTCGTCGACGAGCGAGTCGAGCCGTCCGGGTCCGCGACGAGCACGCCCTCGGCCATCCCCTCGGCTTGCGCGCGCGCCGCAGCCATCGGGTTGCGCAACTCGTGGGCGACGTCCGCGACGAGTTGGCGGCGCAGCTCCTCGGCACTCTCGAGCGAGTCGGCCATCCGGTTGAAGGAGTCACCGAGCACCTCGACCTCCGCCGGTCCGTTCACGTCGACCCGGTGCGAAAGGTCGCCCGCGGCAAGTTGCTCGGCAGCGATCGTCCAGGCGGCGAGCGGGTTGCTCAGGTATGCCGAGAGCACGACGGCCACGACGGTCGCGATGGCGATCGCAAGCAGCGCGGCGCCGAAGACGCTCCGGTCGACCGAGCTCACGAACGTCTGCTCGGCCGCGCCAAGCATCATGCGGCCCATACCGCGTCCCGCCCATGCCCGCACCAGCCGCGGGCAGGCTCGCGAGATAGCGGTCGAACGCCGCCGAGAGCGCACTGCGCGCGAACAGCCCGACAACGAGAGCGGTCGCCAGCGCGACCCCGGGATGGCGAGGAACACCTGAAGAGCCGAGGCTCGAAGCGTCTGCCGCACCGTCAGGCCTCCACCTTGTAGCCGACGCCGATGACCGTGCCCATGAACCGCTCGCCATCGGCCTCCCGCCGAGCTTGCTGCGGATGTTCTTCACGTGCGCGTCGATCGTGCGCTCGTAGCCGTCGAAGGCGTCGCCCGAGGCGGCCTCGAGCAGCTGAAGCCGCGTGTAGACGCGGCCGGGGTGCTCGGCAAGGGTGTAGAGGATGTCGAACTCGGTGCGGGTCAGCTCGACGAGGGCATCGCCGACGCGAACCTCCCGTCGCTCGGGATCGATGCCGAGCCGGCCAACGTGAATCGCACCGGCCCGAGGTCTCAGTGCGCGTGCAGCGGCGCAGCACCGCCTTCACGCGAGCCACGACCTCGCGGGGCGAGAAGGGCTTGGTGATGTAGTCGTCCGCCCCGAGCTCGAGGCCGACCAGACGGTCGACCTCATCGCCACGGGCGGTCACGAGGATGACCGGCACGCCCTCGGCTTGGAATCGCCTCGTGAGATCGAGCCCATCGATGCCGGGCAGCATGACGTCGAGGAGCGCGATGTCGGGCTTGCGCTCCTCGAAGCGCTCGACCGCACTCGGGCCATCGAAAGCAGACACCGCGTCGTAACCCGCCGCCAACAGGTACTCGACGAGTACCTCGACGATCTTCGCGTTGTCGTCGACGACCAGAACGGTGGCCATCGCCTCTCCGATCATGCTCGACCTCCTCTCAGTATCCCACCTCGCGACATCCCGGCTTCATCCAGACCGCGAGGCGGCACCGAATCGGACGCCGCCTCGCGTCTGATGCCCAGCTGGGTCGAGCTCTACTGCGTCACGACCGGTGCCTGGGTGCCGCACGAGCCGTCGCAGGCACCGCTGCCCGCGCCACGGCCGCCGCCCATGCGCCCGCCACCGCCACCGCAGCCGCCCTGACCACGTCCGCCCATGCCACGTCCGCCCATGCCGCGCCCAACGTCAGTCGAGTCGACCCGGTCGGTGAGCCGGTCCTTCATGCGAGCGAGTGCATCATCTGCTTGCGCCTGGGTGATGTCCCCGGCTTTGACCCTCGCATCGAGCAGCTGCTCGCGCACCTTGAGAGCTTCGGTGACGAGTTCGTCCGAGGTGACGCCCTTGGTCTTGGCGATCGCCGCGAACGACGTGCCGGCCTGGTGCTGGTCCTCGACCTCATCGGCGTCAAGCCCGGTCAGCTTGGCGACGACATCGGACAGCCGTCCACCCGCGTCGCGCATCGCGCTGCCAAGGCGCAGTCCCATACCGGTGACCCTTGCTGGCGCCGTGGTGTCGGCGCTCGGCGTTGCGCCGCTCGACAAGACGTTGCCGAGAACGAGTCCGAGCACGAGCACCGCGATCATCAACGGTGCGCTCTTCTTGAGGTTCATTTGCGCGCTCCTTTCGTGAGCTTGTGCGTTTCTGCACTGCCGACACTACGCGCGCGGTTTGAATGCGGTGTGAATGCCGCGGGCGGGTGCGGTGAAGGTTGTCGGCGATGGCAGCCGCGCTATGGCCGGGCCGCTGGCCTGCGGGACTACACTCTTGGACAAGACGATTGTAGGGCGATGGCGACCGGCCAAGGCCAGCGAGC
>CAVVUM010000002.1:0-68196 GCA_963751505.1 uncultured Coriobacteriia bacterium | reverse complement strand
CGTGCCCGTGCCGAGCGTCACGCCAGAGTGACCTCGATCTCGCGTAGCCGTATCAACCCTCTGCCTATGCATCCGACGCCTCAGGAGTGATACAGCCCGGGCAGTGGCGCGACCGCCCCCCCGCCGGGAACCGTCATCTCCAGACCGGGAATCGACGTCTGTTCCGATCGCGGGATGACCGCGGTCGCGGCCGCACTGGATCGCATGGACTCTTCGGCACGCTCGAGGGCACGCACGACTCTCAGACCGCTGTATCCATCGGTCTTCGGTCTGCGCCCCGTCGCCACACACTCGACGAAGTGTTCAGCCTCAGCCGAGAGCGGTTCCCACCCCTCCAAGTGTGGGGACGTGATATCGCCGGTGCGGTAGGAGAGCTGAAACTCACCGAAGGAACCCGGTTCGACGAGCTCGGCACCGTGGTCGAAGACCTTGACCTTCTCGACGCTCTCAGTATCGTCGTAGACGAGCATCTTCTTGCTGCCGACCACTAGCGTGCGGCGAAGCTTGACGGGCGACAGCCAGGACAGCTGCACCTCGGCGACGGCCCCCGAGGGGAATCGCATCGTGACGAATGCCACATCGGGGATGTCACACTTCACGCACCCGCGGCCGGTCGCGGAAATCTCAGTCGGCTCCTCCCCGAGCCAGCTAAACAGGATTGAGAAGTCGTGGGGCGCGAGGTCCCAGATGACGCTCACGTCCTTCTGGTGCAATCCGAGGTTGATGCGGCTCGAGGAGATGTAGTAGACCTCGCCTAGTTCCCCGGAAGCAATCATGCGCTTGATGGCCACGACGGGTGAGCTGTACTCGAAGGTATGCCCGACCATGAGGGTGACGCCCTTGACAGACGACGCCGCGACCAGTGCCCGTGCTTCGAGCACGCTGGCTGTCATGGGCTTCTCAACAAACACGTGCTTGCCCGCTTCGACCGCAGCAAGTGCCAGTCCGAAGTGGGTTGAAATCGGTGTCGCGACCAGGACGGCTTCTACCTCGGGTCCTGCAAGATGTCGAAGTAGTCGGCGGTTGCCTGCACGGCTGGATACCGCTTCTTCGCCTTGGCAAGCTTGCCTGCATCCTGGTCGCAAACCCACTTGACCCGAGCGGTCGGCAACTCCATGTAGTTGCGCAGGATGTTGGGACCCCATAACCGTATCCAACCAAGGCCACAACGACGGGCTTGTCGTCGCGCATCACCAGGCCCCCTTCCGACCGAAGACGACCGGGATCGTCCGGCAAGAATCCGGAAGTCGAGCGCCAGGGACCAGTTGTCCTGATATTCGAGGTCGAGATCGACCATCTCTTCAAATGTCCGCTGGCAGCGTCCGCTGACCTGCCAGAGTCCGGTCATACCGGGCAAGCAGTTCAACCTGCCCTGGGCCCGCTCAGAGTAGAGCGCCACCTCATAGTCAAGTGGAGGCCGAGGCCCCACCAGCGACATCTCGCCCTTGAGCACGTTGATAAGCTGCGGGAGCTCGTCCATGCTCGTTCGCCGCAATATCCTTCCGAACTTGGTTACGCGCGGATCCTTCTCGATCTTGAAAGAGCCCGTGTCGCCAGCGAGTTGACGCGATCCGTCGGTGATCAGACTAGTGACGTAACGTTTGTGAATCGCAGGATCGTTGCCGTCGACCATGGTTCTGAACTTGTAGAAGATGAACGGCGTCCCGCCTCGACCAACGCGTTCCTGCTTGAAGAGCGCCGGACCCGGCGTCTCGATCCTGATGACGGCGGCCGTGAGCAAGAGAAACGGACAGAACAGTACTAGGAATGCCGACGAGACGACCACGTCAATCGCCCGCTTGGCCGCGTAGGCCACTCTTCCCTGCATCAGACTCGTGACAGGACGGTCAAGCACGCCCGAAGCCGCAAGCGACTCCGGACTCGACTTAAGTGCTCCCCTCACGAGATCATCCACAGGCGACCGCTTCTTCGAAGGCCTCGCAAACCCGCTCGATCTCCTCGCGCTCAACAAACGGGTGAATCGGCAGCGAAACCATGGTGCCGGCTGCTCCCTCGGCAACCGGGAACTCACCTTGTGAATACCCAAATTCTGAGAAGGCCGATTCCAGGTGCAACGGAACCGCATAGTGGATACCTGTTTGAATCCCTTTGGCGGCCAGCGATTCACGCACGTGATCGCGGTTCTCGACGCGCACCACGTAGAGGTGGAAGACGTGCGTCGCGCCACGACGCCGCACCGGCAAGATCGCGTCTGAGGGTCCCAGGAACTCATCGTAGTGTTTGGCTGCACGCTGCCGCATCACGTTCCAAGCATCGAGAAGTGGGAGCTTCTCGCTGAGAAACGCCGCCTGCAGTCCGTGCAGCCGGCTGCAGTACCCCGCCTCAACGTGGAGCCGAGTATGGTCCTCGCCATGGTTGCGCAACGAGCGAACCTTCTCGGCAATCCCGGCGTCGTCCGTCGTGACCATGCCACCATCGCCCAGCGCGCCCAGATTCTTGCTCGGGTAGAAGCTGAAGCAACCCGCATCACCCAGAGCGCCAGCCCGCCGCTCGCCACACCGAGCCCCGTGAGCCTGGCAGGCATCCTCAATCACGCGCACGCCGGATTTTCGGGCTAGCGGCAGGAGCCGGTCCATGTCCACGGTCTGGCCGTAGAGGTGGACCGGGATGATCGCCCGGGTTCGCTCCGTCAAGGCGGACTCGACGGCGTCGAGGTCCATGAGCAGAGTGTGCTGGTCAACGTCGACGAAGACGGGGCGCGCGCCGGCCATCATGATGGCCTCCGCCGTCGCGGCAAAGGTGTTGACCGCCGTGATGACCTCGTCGCCCGGCCCAATCCCGCACGCTCTGAGCGCCAGGTGTAGTGCGTCAGTTCCCGATCCGACGCCCACGGCGTGCGCGACACCGACATAGTCGGCGAAGCTGCCCTCGAAGCGCTCGACCTCACGGCCAAGCGTGAAACCCCCTTCGCCTATGACACGGCGAAACGTGGTCGCCAGAGAATCGCCCATGCTCGCGTGGGCTCTGCCGAGGTCCACGAATTGGATTGTCGGCTGCGAAGGCGCGATGTCGGTGCGGTCGCGCATCTGGTCCCCCGATGAGATGACAGGAGCGCTCCCCTAGCGCCACTCCAGCTTCGTTATCCTAGCATTAAGGTCGCAGCTCAGAGCATGAAACCATCACATAATCAATCTCCGGGAGGACTCACGGGTCGTCTGGTCGGACTAGTACTCGTGACTGAGCTCGCTCTCGACCGCGCGCCAATGGATGCCGCGCTAAAGTTCCTACCCCCTTCGTGCCGACACTCACACCAGAGGGACGACGCGGGGGGTAGTCGTGAGAGATTCGACCGCATACGAGTTTGCGCTCAAGTCGACGCGCGCTGATGTCGCAGCGCGCGCGCTGCTGTGCGTGGCGGTACTCGTCATGGCGGTGCTCTGGGTCCGGCCCTCATCGCGTGCTGGCGCGCAAACCTCGACCGTCGAGGCAATCAGCCAGAGCGCGTACGAGGGCACCGACTTCCGCCCGTGGTTGACCGACGCCGGCGACTCGCTCGGTCCCCTCGAAGCCACCCGTCTCGACGCCGCTACCGAGATCCTCACGATCGAGCGCAAGGCGGTCGAGTGCGAGCGGCCCCTCGAGCTGGCGTTGTTCGTTCACGAGAACGACGGTAGGGCGGTCCGCAACGCGGACGTCCTCTGTGACTGGCAGGACCAGCGGGGCAGCCGCAAGCTGCGCACTACCACCGACGCGCAGGGCGTGGCGCGCATTCGGCGCTGGATACCCGTCAGCGAGTTCGGGCGCGTGACGAGGATACGCGTGAGCGTCGAGACACCGGACTGGCGTGCCGAACGCTGGGTCTGGTTCATTCCACGCTAGTCTGCCCGAGTGCCCTGCCGCTGACGCGTCGGAACCTTGTGCAGGGCTCTCGCTACGAGATACACCCTCGAGTCGGTCGACAACGACCTTCGTTCTGGCCGCCACCTCGCGTCGCGCCGGGCCTTTGACGAGTCCCCGGGCTCATTCAATCCATCACAGGCCTTGTAGGCAGTCTGCAGTCGCCCCAGCGCTTGATGGTACCTTCCACGACTGAGATGGGCCTCGGCGCTACGAAGCCTCTCTACGAACACCGCCAGCTTCGTCGCTGCTGCCTTGCCGCTTCCCGCTCCCATTAGGTGCCCGCTCGCCGCGCTCGCTTGAACGAACCGAAGTAGCTCCGTCGCGTTGCTCGAAATCGGCGCGGCAGCGAAGACTCCGGGTGTGGCGAGGTCGCGCCAGAAGACCCCGCCTTGCGAAACCAGGGGCGCAGTCTGGGCCACGTTCGCATCGACAGTCAGTTGGATCGGTTCGGGGTCAACGCCGATCCGCTGGGTGAAGACCTGATGACGACCGGACTCGTCCACCTTGAGCCACGCGACTGCGTCTCCCAGTACTACAGGCCAGCGGTGGTCCTGCGCGTCGAGGGTTAGCCGAACTGGGGCGGGATCTACCCCCACTTTCTGCGTGAATACCTGCAAATCGGGACCGTCCACGTATCGGTCGTAGCCCTCCCAGACGACTCGATCCCCCGAAACACGGGGATTGTAGCCGCTAGCATCACCCCCCGTCAGAAGGGTGGGCGCGGCGTCCCCGACCTCGCACGTGTAGACCTCGTACGAGGACTCCTCGGCCGAGCCTTGGAACCACACGATGCGGTCACCCGAGACCTGTGCGCCGTAGTTGTTTCGACTGCCGCTCGCAAGTCGTTCGGGCCCGACGTCCACTCCGACCACCTGGGTGAAGAGCTCGTTCTCGATGGGGTAGGTGAAGTCGTCGAGCTGCCACACGACTCGGTCGCCATCAACCTCAGGGTAGTCGCGATTGAGACCATCTGAGGGGGTGAGCTGCGTGGTCGCGGCATCACCGGCCTCCCAAGTGAAGACCTGACTGCACCCGTCGACCACCTGTGTCCACACGACCCGGTCACCGGCGACCCTCGGCCGTTCACCGTGAAGACCAGCGGTCAACGACGTGGGAGCGGCATCCCCCAACCTGCAGGTGAAGACCTCGGACGACAATACCGGCTGTCCTCGAGGGCTCCAGAACTCCACATGCCAAGCCAGCCATGCGAGACGGTCACCGGAGACTTGTGGCTCGCTGTGATCGCAGGCCTCAAAGGTGAGCTGCATAGGCGAGGAATCCCCGACTGCCCACGTGAAGATCTGATCGTACGTGCCATCGGATTGCGACCAGGCCATTCGGTTGCCCGATCCCGACAACCCCGACACACCGCCCTCGACGAGCTGAGTAACGGTCCATGGCTCTGGGCTAGGTGCCGCTATCGCCGCCACCGACGATGAAGCCAGAAACAGGAGCATCAGGGCCAGCGATACATCCTGCGAGTCTACGAAGCCGCATGTCGGATTCCCTCCCTGCGCGTAGATGCGCCTTAACAGCCAAAGTGGAACATGAGAGGCGGCGGAGCGGAATCATGCCGTGGGATGAACGCTGGATGAAACTGGCCGACCCAGCAGGACTAGAAGGCCCGACCGCGCATAGACCATCTGGCGCTGGAGGCGGTTAGGGGTCGTGAAGTGCGCCCTACCCGCCGAAGGGCCCGCCCGATCCGGGCGGGCCCTTCTCGGTCCGTTCCACAGGTCTCCCTGCGACGTCATGCGTCGGAGACCGAGCGATTCGATACTGCCAGCGAGTCGGGACAGGACACGCGTTCTCGAGGTACTCGACGACGGGGAACCGGTTGTTGTTCAGGCCGTCGAAGAAGTTCTTCCACTCTTCGGACTCTGCACGCGTCGCCGTCTCGCAGTCGAATGCCCAGAACTCATCCATGGCATCGTCGTAGTCTTTGAGCTCGCCGGCGACAAGACGATGCCGGCACCGGTGTAGTCCGCGCCCACGTTCACGCTCAGCCAGTGCGCGACGAACTGCGCCTTGAGCATGACGCACATGTCGACGGAGTTCGCAGCCTGAGCCATCGCCTGGATCTCGGCGACCGACATCGGGCCGTACTTCGGGATGTTCTCGATGATGCCGTCGGCGCCGGCGTAGGCCTTGAGCAGCTTCAGACCGTTCTTGTTGCTCCAGAAGCCCATCGTGTAGCCCTTGACGCAGCGCTTGCACACGTTGCCGAACCTCGTCTGGCAACTCCAGTTGTAGCCGTCGCCCGTGACGGTGATGGTGTAGTAGTTGGGGTCGAACGGCGCCGTCTGCACCCAGCAGGTACGTCCGCAGGGCACACCCTCCTTGATCTGGTAGGTTCCGGGGGGAAGGTTCCAGAACTGGTACCAGCCGCCCGGGTAGGTGAGGCTGGAGTCGTAGAGCACGCCGTCCTTCCAAAGCTCGATCCGCCAACCCCCGACCCACGTCAAGCCGTCTGACTGCTCGTCGGGATCGCAGATGCCGTTCATGTTGACGTCGTAGAACTTGAAGCTCTCGATGTTGCTTGTCAGTGTCGGCTCGGCCGGCACAACCTCTTCAGCCATCGCCGGCAAGGCGAACACCACCATCGCGGCAAGCATCGCCGCGATGACCATCAACGCGGTTGTCTTTCTCATGACGCTCCCCCTGTTCGACTCATCAGTTGCACGGTCCTGCGCGTGGACGACGCCTCGTACCTCCCTCCGACCCCACACTCCTGAGATCCTCCGCCACAAACGCAAAGAGACCAACCCAAGGGTCGGTCTCACCATTAGCTCCCTACCGGATAAGGTGACCGCATGATGCCCGGCAGATCAAAGCCCCCTATTGCGGTGGCCTGACAGTGCTGCGTATCCAAAAGGTCACCGATAGAAGGAATATAGCCCCATCGGTGGGTAATCCTACCTGTACTCTCCCTCATCCTTTAGTACTAGTACCCCGGCACCCAGCGCTCGCGCAGGATGGCTAGGCGAGCGCCCTCACCGTCGGCGGCGTGAAGTCGAACCCGACCGCCTCTTCCATCGCCGCCGCAGCCCGAAGCACGGTCGCCTCGGCGAAGTGGTCGCCGATCAGTTGCAGCCCCACCGGCAGCCCGCTCTCGCGACCGAGCCCGATCGGAATCGACAGGCCCACGTTGCCCGCAAGGTTCACGGGAATCGTGTAGAAGTCCGAGAGGTACATCGACAGCGGATCAGCGGCCTTCTCCCCGATCTTGAACGCCGTCGTCGGCGAGGTCGGGGTCAGCAGCACGTCGAAGTCCGCGAACGCCGCGTCGAAGTCGCGCGCGATCACCGTGCGGGCCTTCTGCGCCTGCCCGTAGTACGCGTCGTAGTAGCCGGCCGAAAGCGCGTAGGTTCCGAGCATCACCCGGCGGATCGTCTCGGGCCCGAAGCCCTCGGCGCGCGAGCGCATGTACAGGTCGAGCACGTCCTCGGCATCAGGCACCCGCAGGCCGTAGCGGATGCCGTCGAAGCGTGCGAGGTTGCTGCTCGCCTCGGCCGGACCGATGATGTAGTACGCCGAAAGGCCGTGCTGCGCGGCGGGCAGCGTGGTCTCCCCCACCTCGGCACCGAGCGAGCGATAGGTCTCGGCGGCCGCATGGACCGCCTCGCGCACCTCGTCGCTGCACCCCTCCATCGCCAGCATGTCGCTCACGATCCCGATGCGCAGCCCGCTAACGCCGTCGTGCAGGCCGTCGGTGAAGTCCTCGGCAGGACGCGTGACGCTCGTCGCGTCCATCGGGTCCTTGCCGCAGATCGCGTTGAGTACGAGCGCGCACTCCTCCACGGTCTTGGCGAACGGTCCGATCTGGTCGAGCGAGGACGCGAATGCCACGACGCCGTAGCGGGAGACGCGTCCGTAGGTCGGCTTCATCGCCGCAACGCCGCAGAGCGCCCCCGGCTGCCGGATCGAACCGCCGGTATCGCTGCCGAGCGCGATCGTCGCCATGCCCGCGCTCACCGCAGCCGCGGAGCCGCCGCTCGAGCCGCCGGGGACGCGGTCGAGGTCCCACGGGTTGTGCGTCACGCCGAACGCCGAGTTCTCGGTCGAGGAACCGAACGCGAACTCGTCCATGTTGAGCTTGCCGATGGGCAGGCCGCCCGCATCGAGCACACGCCGGACGGCGGTGCAGTCGTACACGCTCCGGTGGTTCTCCAGGATCCGCGAGGAGCAGGTCGTGTGCGTTCCCACGAGGTTCATGTTGTCTTTGAACGCGACCGGCACGCCCGCAAGAGGCGGCAGCTCGTCAGGAGACGCGCCGCTGCGCACCATGTCGTCAACGCGGCCCGCGGCCTCGAATGCGAGCGCCGAGGTCACCTCATTGAAGGCGTGCACCTCGCCATCAACAGCGTCGATCCTCGCGAGCGCCGACTCTGCGGCCTCGCGTGCCGAGAAGTCGCCGCGGATGATCGCCGAGCGAATCTCGGGCGCGGTGAGGTTGGAGAGGTTGATCGACGCGCTCACGACGCATCGCCCCCGCCCACGATCCGCGGGATCTTGAACGCCCCGTCCTCGGCGTCGGGCGCGTTCAGCAGCGCCTGCTCGCGTGAGAGGCCGGGGCGCACGACGTCGGAGCGCGTCTCGTTCACGACCGGTATCGCGTGCGTCATCGGCGTCGACGTCGGCAAGATCGAGCTGCTGGATCGTGTCGATGTGCCCGAGGATCGAGTTGAGCTCCACGCGCAGCGTCGCCACCTGCTCGTCGGTCAGAGCCAGGCGGGCGAGCATGGCGACGTGGCGCACCTCGGCGTCGGAAAGGGCCATGTGCGAGGTCCTCTTTCGAAGAAGCGGATCTGCGAGCGCCGGCCCGCGTGCGCCAGAGACGGCGCGGACGACGCGACACATCATACTTGACGCGCTTCGCCTCAGGCAGGCACCTTGCCGGTGCGCTACGCCCCCCTGAGCCCGAGCGTCCCCGTTTCCAGTGCCTCAACGACACGAGCCGACACCCGGTCATCCCACCGCTCCGGCCGCGCCCACGCGCGGTCCGAAGTGAGAGCACGCTCGACAGCCGAGACGATCGCCTGCTCGTCGGCGGGCACGAGCTGGTTGGAGCCGACGTCGCAGGTTATGCCGCGCTCCGTGTTGCGCCGCACCGTGACGCACGGCGTACCGAGCATGCAGCTCTCCTCTTGGATGCCTCCTGAGTCCGTGATGATGACCGCGGCATCACGCTGGAGGGCAAGCATGTCGAGGTAGCCGACCGGGTCGACGAGAAGCGTGTTGCTCTCGGCAGCCATGAGCGGCTCGATCCTCGCGCGGGTCCGCGGATGGATCGGCAGCACGACCGGAAGCGGCAGCGCTTCGAACGCGGCCGCGACCCCCGCAAGGCGCTCGGGATGATCGGTGTTCTCCGGGCGATGGATCGTGGCCAGCGCGTACTGCCCCGCGCCAAAGCCTTGGAGCGCGGCAGGATGGCGGCTCTCGGCCAGAGGAAGGTGCTTCAGAAGGCTCTCGGCCATGATGTTGCCAACGAAGTGGATGCGGTCGGGCTCGATTCCCTCGGTACGCAGGTTCGCGCCGGCTTCGAGCGTCGGTGTGAGGTGCATGCTCGACAGCTGGTCGGCGACGAGCCGGTTGATCTCCTCGGGCATCAGCATGTCGAAACTGCGGAGCCCGGCTTCCAGATGGACGACGGGTATCTGCAGCTTGCTCGCGGCGAGCGCGCCGGCCAGGGTCGAGTTCACGTCGCCTACGACCATCACCGCGTCGGGCCTTTCGGCTTCGAACAGCTCCTCGAGCGCGATCATCGCCCTTCCGGTCTGCACGGCGTGCGTACCGCTGCCGACGCTGAGGAACCACCGCGGCTCGGGTATCTCGAGGTCCGAGAAGAAGACGTCAGACATCGCGGCATCGTAGTGCTGGCCGGTGTGAGCGAGCGCTGCGTCGTGGCCGGCTGCGGCCAGGGCGGGCATGAGCGGCCCCACCTTGATGAAGTTCGGGCGCGCCCCGACAACGACGATTATTCTCAAGCGTCGACCTCTCTAGAGTCGCACGACGTTGCTCGCGCCGAGCCCTTCCAGTGCGTTGCGCGTGTCGAGCACCAAGGCGGCCTCTTTCGCTACCAGTCCATAGTCGACGTTCCGGTGGGCGGTCACGACCAGCACGGCATCGGCCGCCGCGAGCTCTTCTGTGGTCAGGCCCACGCGCGCGATTTCCCTGCCGCCGGCCTCGAACCGCTCGACGTGAGGGTCGTGGTACACGACGTCGGCGCCCTTCTTGGCGAGGAGCTCCACGATGCGGATCGCCGGGCTCTCGCGGAGGTCATCTATGTCGGCCTTGTAGGCAACACCCAGCACGAGGACGCGTGACGTCGAGAGCGCTTTGCCGGCACCGTTCAGCGCGTCCATCAGGCGGCGTGTGACGTAGTAGGGCATGTCCTCGTTGACCTTGCCGGCAAGCTCGATGAACTCCGTGTGGAAGTCATACTCGCGCGCCTTCCACGACAGGTAGAACGGGTCGATCGGAATGCAGTGGCCACCCAGCCCGGGCCCGGGTAGAACGGCATGAAGCCGAACGGCTTGGTCTTGGCGGCGTCGACCACTTCCCAGATGTCGATGTCCATGCGCTCGCACAAGACGAGCAACTCGTTCACGAGCGCGATGTTCACGCAGCGGAAGATGTTCTCGAGCAGCTTGGTCATCTCGGCGGCCCGGGCCGTCGACACCGTGACGATCTCGTCAAGGAAGCTCGCGTAGAAGGCGACGGCGGCCTCAGTGCACTCGGGAGTCACGCCTCCGACCACCTTGGGCGTGTTCTTCGTCGTGTGCGACACGTTGCCCGGGATCCACGCGCTCGGGCGAGAAGGCGAGATAGAGGTCTCGCCCGACCACGAGACCCGAGCGAGACTCGAGAATGGGCTTGAGCACCTCTTCTGTGGTGCCCGGATAGGTGGTCGACTCGAGCGTCACCAGCACGCCCGCACGCAGGTGCGGAGCCAGGGCCTCTGCCGCCGCCACCATGTAGGTGACGTCGGGTTCCTTCGTCTCGTTCAGGGGCGTGGGGACGCAGATGGCGATCGCGTCGCACTCGGCCACGCGAGCGAAGTCCTCCGTCGCCTGCAGGCGGCCGTCTGCGCACGTGGGGAGCCAGCGCGCCGGAGGGCACGTCCCCGATGTAGCTCTCTCCGGCGTTGACGCTGCTCACCTTGTCGGGTGAGACCTCGAAGCCCACGACCTTGTGGCCGGCTGCGGCCATCTCGACCGCAAGCGGGAGCCCCACGTAGCCCAGGCCAACGACGCCGAAGACGGCCGTGCCGGACTTGATGCGCTCGGTCAGTTCCACGCTCTCCCCGTTCCTCGAGGGACCCCGCCGATTGACGTCCTCACGATACCAGCTTCCCCGCGGGCCGCTCGCCCGCTACCTCCCCGGCAGCCAGAACGCCGCCGCCACCACCACGCCGTTGTACAGGCCATGCAGCACGATGGCCGGCCACAGAGTCTTGCGCGTGAGCGCCAGCCAGCCGAGAGCGCAGCCGAGCACGAAGGTCGGCACGATGATCCATGCGTTGAGGTGGTATGCCGAGAACACCGCAGCCGATCCCAGAACCGCCACCGGCAGGCTGTAGCGCTCGCCGAGCGCACCGGCGATGACGCCGCGGAACGCGAGCTCCTCGAGAAACGGCGCGACCACCACCACCATCACCACAGCGAGCACCAGTCCCGCTCCGCCCCTCCCGAACACCGCGGTCAGCGCGTCCGTGGCCGGCGGTGTCCAGCCAAGCCCTTGGGAGATCGCGCCCCATGCGGTCGAAAGGGCGCGCGTCGCGACGAGCAGGGCGACGACGAGACCGGCGCTCACCAGCGCATCGCGAGTCACGACCGCTTTCGCCCTGAGTCGGAATGCGGCAGCCAGAGTCAGACCCCGCCTGCGCGCGAGGAACGCAAGCACCGCCCCCTGGATTATGTAGAAGACGCCGAGCACCGCTGCGCGCGCGGCAACACGACCCGTGGCTGGCATGACCGCAACCGCTTTCGAGCCGAGCACGGCTTCCTTCGCGACCAGCGTCGCAAGGAGCACCGCGGCGACCACCGCCGCATCGGCAAGCGTCCAGGCAGCGCCCTCGCTCAGCGAGGCGGCAGCGCGGTCGGCCGCGGGCGACGTCGTCGCGGGACGGGCCTTCGCGCGTGCCTTCTCGGAGGCCGCCGCCGCCCGACGCACCGACTTGGCTTCGGCGCGGGAGCCAACGACGACCTTCCCGGCCGCAGCCGAACCCGCTGAGGTGTTCGGCGGCGCGGAGTCGTGTGCGTCGCCTGCCCCGGCCCGATGCGCCGTCGGGCGCGTAGGGACGCTGCGGCGCAGGATCGCCCCACGCTTGCAGGCCTCGACGCACGAGTGACACCCGGTGCACGCGGAGGCGTCGACGTAGATGTAGCCAGCCCCCACGCGCAGCTTGCCCTCGGAACAGGCCGCAACGCACTTCCCGCAGCGATCGCACAGCTCCGGGCGCAGTGCGAGCTGCGAGGCGCCGCTCACGAGGCGTCGTCCCCAACCGCGCTCACCGACGGCGGCTCGCCCGACTCGATCACGCGCACGAGATCGTCCTCTGCGAGTAGCGGAACGCCGAGCTCCACCGCCTTGTCGTACTTGCTGCCGGCGGCCTCACCGGCGACCACGAACGACGTCTTCTTGCTCACGCTGCTCGCGACCTTGGCTCCGAGCGCCTTGAGCGCGGCCGTCGCTTCGTCGCGCGAGTAGCGCTCGAGCGCTCCGGTCAGCACGAAGGTGAGCCCGGCGAGCGTCTGGGGACGTTCGGGCTCACTCCGCTCAGTCGCGAGCGACACGCCGGCCGCGCGCAGGCGCTCGATCACCGCGAGATTGTCCGGGTTGTCGAAGAACGCGCGCACGCTCGCCGCGATCTTGGGCCCGATGCCCTCGACAGCGGCGATCTCCTCGGCAGAAGCCGCGGCGATCGCGTCCACGGAGCCGAACGCGTCAGCGAGTGCCTCGGCGACCGAGGCTCCAACGTGCCGTATCCCCAGCCCGAACAGCAGCCGGGCGAGCGGGCGAGCGCGGCTGGCGTCGATTCGCTCGGCGAGCTTGGCGGCGACCACCGGACCGAGCGTCACCGCCTCGCCGTCCTGCTTCACGCGGCCCATATCCACGCCGGCGAGCTGGTCGGCGGTCAGCCGGTAGAAGTCGGCGATGTCGGAGACGAGGCCGGCATCGATCAGTCGAGCGATGATCTCCTCGCCCAGACCTTCGATGTCCATCGCTCCGCGGCTGGTCCAGTGGACGAGCCGCGCCCAGCGCTGGGCCGGACACGCGACGTTCGTGCACCTGACGGCAGCCTCCCCCGGCTCGCGCCACACCGGCCCGGCGCAGCTCGGGCACTCCGTCGGCATCACGAACGCGTGCTCCGTCCCGTCCCGCAGTCCGGTCACGGGTCCAACGACCTCGGGAATCACATCGCCGGCCTTGCGCACGATGATGGTGTCGCCGATGAGCACGCCCTTGCGAGCGACCTCGTCCTCGTTGTGCAGCGTCGCCTTGCGGATGGTCGACCCGGCCACGAGGACCGGCTCGAAGACCGCGAACGGCGTGAGCACGCCCGTGCGACCGACGCTCACGAGTACGTCGAGCAACCGCGTCGTGCGCTCCTCCGGAGGGAACTTGTAGGCGATGGCCCAGCGCGGCGCCTTGCTCGTGAAGCCGAGCTCGTCTTGCATCGCCAACTCGTCGACTTTGACCACGACGCCGTCGATCTCGTAGGGCAGCTCCTCGCGGCGCTCGAGAGCCCCCGCACAGTAGTCGTGCACCGCTTGCCCGTCGGCGCAGGTCACGACGTCGGGGTTCACGTGAAAGCCCGCGTTCCGAAGCCAGGAGAGCACCTCGCTCTGCCGAGCGAGCCTGAGCGCTCGGGGGTCGGCGATCGCGTACATGAAGGTCGCGAGGTCGCGCGATGCGGTCACGGCCGGGTCCTTCTGCCTGAGGCTTCCCGCTGCGGCGTTGCGAGGGTTCGCGAACGCGGCCGCCCCGCGGGCCTCCTGCTCCTCGTTCAGGCGCTCGAAGCTCGCCTTGGGCAGGTAGACCTCGCCGCGCACCTCTATCTCGGGCCAGCTCGCCGCGCCAGCACCTGCGGCATCGCCCTCGCCGAGCGCTGCGAACAGCGTGTCCGCAGCGGCGGCCGGCCGAGCCTCCTCGCGCAGGCTCAAGGGCACGTCGCGCACGGTGCGCATGTTCGCGGTCACGTCCTCGCCTGTCCGCCCGTCCCCGCGCGTGGCGGCACGCACGAGTGCGCCGCGCCGCGTAGGTCAGCGCGATTGAAGAGCCGTCGATCTTGAGCTCGCAGGTGAAGGCGCACGGCCGTTCGCCGACGGCAGCGCGCGTTCGGGCGAGCCAGGCGTCGAGCTCGTCGAGGTCCATCGCGTTGTCGAGCGAGTACATCCGTGACGCATGGCCGGCTGGCGCGAACAGCTCGCTCGGCGCCACGCCCACCCGCTGCGTGGGCGAGTCCGGAACCACAAGCTCGGGGAATCGCTCCTCGAGCTCGCGCAGCTCGCGCACGAGCGAGTCGTAGGCGGCGTCACTGATCGCCGGCGCGTCCAGCGCGTAGTAGCGGTAGTCGTGCTGCGTGATCTCCCGCCGCAGCTCCTCGGTGCGGTGCCGCGCGGCCTCGAAGTCCTCGGCAGGCGACGTCATCAGCGGCTTCGCACCCTACTCGTCTTCGGTGCGCAGGCGCTGGACGTGGACCGGCCCCACCTCGTAGATGACGACCTCGGGCACGAAACGCTGCGGGCGCTCGGCCTCGTAGATCCACGTGTCGGAAAGCGTGACCTTGAAGTACGTGCCACCGGGCGCGGGGACCGGCTCGACGTCGACCTCGTTGCACAGGTAGGCGCGCAGCTCGGTCTCGACGTAGTAGGTGAAGACGCGGATGGCGTCGCGATACTCGTTGTAGAGGGCAAGGCGCTTCTGCGCCTCGTACATATCCAGTTCGTCGATGCTGTCCACAGGAAGAGACCCCTCTCGATCACCGTACGGTGCGGAGCCGCGACCACGAGCGCGCGAACCGCCGCCTCCATTCTATCCCGCAAACGAGGCGCTCCGCGCCTACCCGAGCGGCACGGTCGGTACGAGCTCGACCTGGCCCCACGCCCCCAGTGCCCCGCCCACCGTCACGACGGCGCCGAGCACCCCGGGGATACCGCGCGCGACGTCGAGTGCCGCCTCGATGTCACCGGCGCCGTGAACGCGGTTCCCCACCGCGCTTGCGGCGGCGTCGGCGAGCGCGCCAGAAGCGCGCGATGCACCGTCGCGGCGTCAGCGCGTGCCGAGCGAGACGGAAGGCCCGATGGTGCCGCTCGAGGTCGCGACCGCCACCGGCAGCATCTCCGCCGGCAGGGCGAGACCGATGCCGGTCACGCCGTCCTCTCCCGCCCACAGCCCCACCACCCGCTCGCGCGCGCCCATCACGAAGATGTCGCCGCCGTTCTCGACGCTCACCTCGGGACTGAGCGGCTCCAGCACGCGCGCCACCGCTTCGGCTACAGCGCCCGCCACCGCCGCCATCGGCCCCACACCGGCGACGTACGCGGCCGCGGCCATCTCGGCGCACGACCGGAGGGGCCGCGTCCTCGACCTCGACGGGCACGAACGACGCGGCGAACCGCGGATGACCTGCGATGTAGCCCTCCAGCGCGGCACGGATCTCGCGCGCAGCGCGCGCGCCCTCCTCGGCAAGGTCTCGCACGGCAAGCACGTGCAGGTCGGTCTCGGCGACGACCACTTCGAAGGCAACGAGGCCGCCCGCGTCCACGTGGCGCCGATAGACCCTCGGCTCGTAGCCCACGACTGCCCTCCAGTGATTGGGGCGCCCGCAACGTGTGCGAGCGCCCCTTAACATGAAGAAGACGCGGGGCCCTGCCCCAGCCCCATGCCCCCACGAGTCGAATCATACCCCTCGCGGCGGCAGATGCGCATCAATACCCCCATAAACGCACCCGCGAACGGGAATGCTCTTGGTGGCGTTCTTCTAGGGAGGGACTTCGTCATGCGCGCGATTCTCGAGCACTGCATCGACCTCGACCGACTCGCCTTCGACACCTACACCGCACTCGCAGCGTCTTGCACCGATCCCGAGCTCGCAGCGTGCTTCGCCAAGCTCGCCGAGGAGGAGGACCTGCACGCCGAGTGGTGGTCGGATCTGCTCGCGGCATGGGAGGCGGGCCTCGTGCCCGACATCGCGGACGAGCACGGCCTGCTCGACCGCCTTGACGCGATCCGCGCCGAACTCGCGCCGACCGCGCCGATCGACTGCGCGACGATGTCGGTCGACGACGCGCTGGACCTCGCCGTCCGCTACGAGTTCTACCTGCTCGACCCGGTCTTCGGCGAGCTGCTCGACCTCGTGAGACCCGGCGCCGACGTCGACGTCGGCGCCCAGTACTCTCAACACGTCCTGCGCCTCGTCGATCTCGTCGAGCGACGCTACACGCGCTCGGGCACCGCACGGTTCCTGGCCGGCGTGCTCCGCACCGCACTGCGCGACCAAGGGCGGTTGCTGGCCGGCGCGCGGCGCGATGCCCTCACCGGCCTGCATGCTCGGCACGACACGCTCACGCACCTCGCCCAGTGGCTGTCATGGTCGCAACGCTACGGCCGTCCGATCGGGATCGTCCTGCTCGACGTGGACCGCTTCAAGCTCGTCAACGACGTCTACGGCACTGACGCCGGCGACCAGGCGCTCGGCGCGGTCGCGTCGACCCTGACAGGCGCGGTCCGGGCGTCTGACACCGTGGGCCGATTCGGCGGCGACTCCTTCGTCGTGCTCGCACCGGAGACCGACGGCGCCGAACTCGAGGCCCTGATGGGCCGACTGGTCGCAGCCGTCGACGACCTCGCGCTCGATTCGCAAGGTGCCGCCTACGGCGTTTCGGTCTCGGCCGGGGCGGCGTGGGCACCAGGCGGAGTCGCCATCACGCCCGAGTGGCTGATCGCGCAGGCCGACCGCTCGCTCTATGAGGCAAAGACGCTCGGTCGGAACCGTGCGGGTACGGCGCTCTCAGCTGCCGCGCTCTGAGCTCGCGAGTTCTCCCGCGTGGTAGCTCGAGCGCACGAACGGTGCGCTCGCGACCGCCGAGAAACCGAGCGCGTACGCCTCGCGCGCGAGCGACGCGAACTCGGCGGGCTCGACGAACTCGGCGACCGGAAGGTGCTGCTTGCTCGGGCGCAGGTACTGGCCGAGCGTCAGCATCGAGACGTCGCGCGCGCGCAGGTCTCGCATCACCTCGACGACCTCGTCGCGTCGCTCGCCGAGCCCCAGCATCAGCCCCGACTTCGTCGGCAGGTCCGGCTGCGTCATCCGCACGCGCTCGAGGACCCACAGACTCCGCTCGTAGTCGGCCTCGGGACGGACCTCGCGATAGAGCCGTGGGACCGTCTCCACGTTGTGGTTGAAGACGTCCGGCCTCGCCGCCGCAACGGTGTCGACGCTAGCCGCTCGGCCGCCGAAGTCACTCGTGAGCACCTCGACCGCGGCATCGGGAACCGCGCCCCTGACCGCCTCGATCACCGCGACGAAGTGCGCGGCGCCGCCGTCGGGCAGGTCGTCGCGGGTGACGGTGGTGACGACGACGTGGCGCAGTCCCAGGCGCTCGGCTGCCTCGGCGACTCGGCGGGGCTCATCGGGGTCGAGCGGTGCCGGTGGGCTGGACTCGACCGCGCAGAACCGGCAGTTGCGCGTGCACACGCCACCCATTATCAGGAACGTCGCGGTGCCCTCGCTGAAGCACTCGCCCCGGTTGGGGCACTTGGCGCTCGAGCACACCGTGTTCAGCCGCAGCTCGCCAAGGACCTCATCGACGGTCGCAACCGCACCGGCACGCGCGATCGGGCGCCTCAGCCACGCGGGCAGTCTCTTCGTGCTCTCGCTCGCACCGTGCGCGTAGGCGCTCGCGTCGCTCACCGGCCGCGGCCCTAGACCTTGCTCGCAGCTTCGATGCAGGCGAACTTGATGACTTCCGAGAGCGTCGGGTGTCCGAAGACGCTGTGCGCGACCTGCCCCACAGTCATGCCGCCGGCCATCGGGATGCTGATCTCCTGGATGAGTTCGGCCGCGCTCGGTCCGACGATCTGCGCCCCGACGATGCGTCCCGTGCCCTTCTCGGCAACGATCTGCACGAAGCCCTCGGCGTGACCCTCGCCGAGCGCCTTGCCGTTGCCTGCGAACTTCATGACGACCTGCACGACGTCGAGACCGGCTTCCTTGGCCGCGTCGCGGGTCGAGCCCACGACGCCGATGCCCGGCTCGGTGTAGACCGCCGCCGGCACGTGCGCCAGGTTCACGGTCGCGCGCGGCGCCTCGCCCTTGAGCTCGGCGACCGCGTTGCGCGCGGCCGCCTCCCCTTCGCACTCGGCGACGTGCGCGAGCATCATGCCGCCGATGAGGTCGCCGATGGCGTAGACGCCGGCGACGTTGGTGCGGTAGAACTCGTCGACTCTGACGGCGGCGCGGTCCATCTCGATGCCGGCCTCGGGATAGCCAAGGCCCTCGGAGTTCGGCTTGCGGCCCGGTGCGGAGAGCACGACGTCGGCCTCGAGCGTCGAGCCGTCGGTCAGCGTCGCGACCACGCGTTCGCCGCGCTGCTCGACGCTCGCCACCGCGACACCAAGGTGGAAGGTGACGCCGAGCGCCTCGAGCGCCTTGCCGATCTCGCGCTGGACTCGCTTGTCGTTGCCCGGCAGGACCGTCGGGCGTGAGCTCGACGACGTGGACCGTCGAGCCGAAGTTCGCGTAGGCGTCGGCGAACTCGAGCCCGATGACCCCGCCGCCGATGATGACGATCTCGGCGGGCACGTCATGAAGCGCGGTCGCCTCGTCACTCGTCCACACGCGCTCGAGCGAGTGGTCGATGCTCGGCAGAAGAAACGGCACGGAGCCGGTCGCGAGGATCACAGCGTCGGCCTCGACGACAGTCGGTTCGCCGCCCTCCCCCGTGACCTCGATCGTCTTGGGTGCGGTGAGCCGGCCCGCGCCGTACACGACCTCGACCTTCAGACGCTTGGCGCTGCCCTCGACCTGGCCGACGAGTCTCGTCGACCACGCCCTCCTTGCGCGCGCGCAGCGCAGGGACGTCGACCTCGGCGGGTGAAGCCTTCGAGCCCGTAGTCGGCGGCGTGCCGAGTGTCGGACACGATGTGCGCGGAGCGCAGGATGGTCTTGGTGGGGATGCAGCCCCAATTGAGGCACGTGCCGCCGAGGCGCTCGCGCTCGACGAGCACGACATCAGCGCCGAGACGCGCCGCTTCGAACGCGGCCGAGTAGCCGCCAGGACCGCCGCCCAGGACTGCGATACGCATGAAGCACCCTCCGGTACTCGAAGAGACCGCCGAAACGTCGGACGATTCTACACCAGAGACCCCTACGCGAGCCCCGCGCCGTCCAGGATCCGTCCGACCGCATCGTCGGCTCCGAGCGGCATGATGTGCACCCCGTGAGCGACCTCGCGCAGCTCGCGCACCTGCTCGGTCGCAAGCGCGATCGACTCGGCGAGCGGATCGGCGGCGCCCTTGATGCGCGCCTCGATGTGCTCGGGAACCATCAGCCCGGCGAGCTTCTCGTTGATGAAATCGATGACCCGGCCGCTCTTGAACAGCAGGACGCCGGCGATGAGCTTCACGCCGAGCGGTGCGAGCGCCTCAGTCGCGCGAACGAACTTGGCGACGTCGGTGACGGCCTGCGTCTGCAGGAAGACCGCGCCTGCGTCCACCTTCTGGACGATGCGCTCGAGCTGGATGTCCCATGGCTCGGCCTCGGGAAACGCGGCGCCTCCGAGAAAGAAGCCAGTGGATCCGGTCAGCGCGGCGCCGTTCATGTCGGCACCCTCGTTGAGCCCGCGTGCCACGGCAAGCAGCTGCGTCGAGTCGAGGTCGAACACGCCCTTTGCCTGCGTGTGGTCGCCACCCCGCGGATCGTCACCGGTCACGATCAGCACGTTCTCGAGCCCGAGCGTCCAGGCGGCGAGCAGGTCGGATTGCAGCCCCAGCCGGTTACGGTCTCGGCAGGTCTGCTGGAAGATGGGCTCGTGCCCGGCGTCGAGCACCGCGCGCGAGGCGGCCAACGAGCTTAGGTGAAGCGTCGCGCCCTGGTTATCGGTGACGTTGAGCGCGTGGCAGTACGGCCCGATCTTGCCCACGCTCGCCAGCATTGCCGAGTAGTCCGTGCCGTGAGGAGGCGCAACCTCACCGGTGACGACGAACTCGCCACGCTCGAGTGCTTCGCGCAGTCGGCTCATCGACCCTGGCCCCGCGCGCCGCGCTCGCCTCGAATGTTCACCGAGCCGGGCTTGAGCTTGGCCGAGTAGTCCTTGGCGGGCACGATGCCGGCAGCGCTGCGCCCCTGCTCGGCGAGTCGGTGATGGATGCGCACGTGCGTGCACTCGCGATCGGTCATGACCTCGCAGCGACCGTCCCACATGCCACCGCACGGGCCGTTGAGCAGCCCCTTCGGACAGGTCGTGACCGGACAGATGCCGGCCGTGAGGTCCAGCACGCAGTCGCCACACATCTGGCAGCGCTCCTCGAACACGCCGTGGCGCACCACGTTGCCGAGAAACGCGCTCTCGAGACCCGGAAACACCGGCTTGCCCACCGAGTCTGCGACCGTCTGCACGCCAGCGCCGCACGTGAGCACGACCACCGCGTCGGCCCGGTCGATGTCGCCGTAGTGCTTGCGCGACTCAAGTCGGGTGCCGCCCTGATGGCACGCGACCTCGCCCACAGCCCAACCGGTGACCTCGTAGCCCTCGGCCTGAAGCCGCGACTTGGCAATCATGATCTCCTTCTCGCCGCCGGTGCCGGCGACGGTCGCGCATTGCCCGCAGCCCATGAGGAAGACGCGCTCGGCAGAGATGCTATCCAGATTCGCGCGGATGCGCGTCCAGTCGCGCGGTTTCGTGATGATCATGGCCTGCTCGCCTCCCGCCGTGCCTCGCATCCGCAACGTCACGCGACCTTACCCGAGCG
Source organism: uncultured Coriobacteriia bacterium (assembly GCA_963751505.1). Lineage (GTDB taxonomy): Bacteria > Actinomycetota > Coriobacteriia > Anaerosomatales > PHET01 > CAVVUM01. The sequence goes on along the minus strand of CAVVUM010000002.1, from coordinate 47,355 downwards.
CTCCTGCCCGGACAATCGCGCCTACCAGCCTACCAGCCTACCTGCCGAGCGCCTCGCGCACGACTTCCACGCAGCCCGGCGCATCTTCGGAGTACCCGGCGCCGATCGACTCGGCCCACTCGCGCGTGACAACCGCTCCGCCCACGAATACCGGCACGCCCGCGGTCTCGCGCACCGCCTCGACGGTGGCCTGCATCGACGGCAATGTCGTGGTCATGAGCGCCGAGAGGCACACCACGTCTGCCTTGCCCGCCGCCTCGACCACGCGCTCGACCGAAGCGTCGACTCCGAGGTCGTCGACGTCGATGCCCTGGCTCTCGAGCAAGGACACGCAGATGTCCTTGCCGATCGAGTGTATGTCGCCCTTCACCGTGGCGAAGGCGACCTTGCCCTCGCTACTCGCCGAGCCCTCGGGCAGGTGCTCCTTGACGCGTGCGACCGCCGCCTTCATCGCTTCGGCGGCCACCATCATCTGCGGCAGGAAGACCTCACCGCGGCCGTACGCGTCGCCAAGCCGCTGGATCGCAGGAGTGAGCAGCTCGCTGATGATGTTCTCGGCAGGCGTGCCCGCCGCGATCACGGCGTCGACCAGCGTGGGGGCGGCGTCCGCGTCACCGCGCAACAGCGCTGCCTCGAGCGCCATGCGCGGGTCCTTCGCCGCCGTGCCTGCTGCCTCGGCACCCTCGGCCGCCGTCACGCCGCTCACGCCGGCGGCAGCCTTCGCGATCGCCGACTCGTACGCGGCCACCCACGCGGGCCACGCCGATTCATGCGCCGCATCGGTCGCGCCAGTCGCGGGATGCGCCTGGTTCGCCAGTCGCACCGGCCTCCATCACGACGCGGTCGTTCGGGTTCACGATCGCCGCGTCGAGGCCCGCCTCGGCACACGCGGCAAGGAACGCCGCGTTCAGGAGCGGCCGATCCGGCAGGCCGTGGCTCACGTTCGACACGCCGAGCACGGTCGAGAGCCCGGCTGCCTTCGCAGCCCTCATGGCCCCGACGGTTGTGGCCGGGGCATCAGCATCGGTGGCGGCAGTCATCACGAGCGCATCGACGACCAGGTCGGCATCGGCGATGCCGTGGCGGCGTGCGGCCGTCCTGACCCGCTCGACTACCTTCACGCGTCCCTCAGCGTCCGCCGGGATTCCGGCGTCATCGAGCGCGAGCACGACGACCGCGGCACCGTAGCGCGCGACGAGCGGCAGAGACCGCCTCGATCGATGCGGGGTCGCCGTTCACGCTGTTGACGAGCGCCTTGCCCGGATAGAGGCGCAGCGCTCGCTCGAGTGCCGCAGCGTCGGTGGTATCGAGCACGAGCGGCAGGTCCGTCGTCCCGACGAGGGCGAGCACCGCCTGCGGCAGCACCTCGGCGGCGTCGACACCGGCAGCTCCGACGTTGACGTCGAGCAGGTCGGCACCCGCCTCCTGCTGCTCCGCCGCGTAGGTGCGCACGACGCTCATCGAACCGGCGAGTAGCGACTCTTTGAGCGCGGGCTTCCCCGTCGGGTTGATGCGCTCCCCGATCGCGCGCAGCGGAGCACCAGCGCCGAGCGAGACGACGCGACGCGGCCCGGCGATCAACGTCCCTCGCGCGGCGGGCGCCTCAGGCGCAACGACCTCGCGGCCGTTCACGGCGTCATAGATCGCGCCCGTGTAGCTCGGCGACGAGCCGCAGCACGATCCGACCGCCGCGACACCGGCCGTGCACGCCGCGTCAGCAAACGCGCCCATCTCGTCGGCGGTCCCGGGAAAGACCGTCTCACCAGCGTCGTTCAACGTGGGCAGACCCGCGTTCGGCTGGACGATCACCGGCACCGATGCTGCCGAGACCATGCGCGTGAGCAACGGGAGCATCTGCTCCGGGCCAAGACCGCAGTTCAGGCCGATCGCGTCGGCACCTGCGGCCTGAAGGATCACCGCGGCGGCCTCCGGTGGCGTACCCGACAGGTCCATCACGCCCGCCAGTCCGAACGTCACGCTGGCGAACACCGGCAGATCGGTGACGCTCTTGGCCGCCAAGACCGCGCAGCGCGCCTCAGCGATGTCGGTCATCGTCTCGATGAAGATCGCGTCAGGGTGCTCGGCGGCCAGCGCAGATGCCTGCTCGGCGAAAGCCGCGAAGACCTCGTCGAAGGTCGCCGTTCCGAGCGGCTGCATCACAAGGCCGGTCGGCCCCATGTCCGCGAGTACGTGGGGGCCGCCGTGGTGCCGAGCGACCCGCACCGCGGCGCGGTTGAGCTCGGAAACGCGATCGGCAAGGCCATACTCGGCGAGCTTGGGCGCCGATCCGCCGAAGCTGTTGGTGAGCGTGCAGTCACTCCCTGCCAGCTTGTACAGGTCGAGCACCTGCCCGACGAGATCAGGCGCGGTGACGTTCAGCAGTTCGGGGCACTCGCCGGCAGGCAGCCCGAAGCGCTGCAGCATGGTTCCCATCGCTCCATCGAGAACGAGCATCTGCTTGCCGAGCCTCATCATGATGTCGGGCACTTCTCAGCCCTCCGAGCCGATCGCGGGCGACTCGTCGTCGCGCTTGTCCGCTACGTACCGTGTGCCCATGAACCACATCGATCCCACGCACATCAGCGCAAGCGCGCCCATCTCCACGAGCGGCGCCCACCCGAAGGCCGTGAGGAACGACGCCAACTGACCGTTGACGGCCGCAACGACCACGTCGACCGCCGCGGCGACAGACGAACAGCCGACCGACCCAGCCGAGATAGCGTTCGGCAGCGCGCTTGCCCTTGCTCGCACCCACCGCGTACACGAGACAGAGCGCCACGAAGGTCGCCATCACGATCGCGAACCCGACCGGGATGAAGGTGAACTCCCAGATCTGCGCATAGCCGAAGTACAACCGCTCGGCCCCCTTCTTCTAGAACCGCAGCGTGACCGCGCGACGCGGGCACGCCTGCACGCACGCCTCGCAGTAGACGCACTTGTCCTTATCGAACACGAGCGCTTCGACCGTCGAGGTAGAGAGCCCCCGGCCGGCAGACGGCAGTGCACAGTCCACAGGTCACGCAGAGGTCGTCGTCCAGGCAGATGTCGCTCGCCGCCTCCCGCACGGCGAGCCCTTGCTCCTCCAGAAACGCGATGCCGCGCGCGAAGTCCTCCTTGCGCCCGGTCACCTCCACCAGCATGCGCCCCTCCTGACCCGGCTGGATCTGGGCCCGCAGGATGTTGGGGACGATGTCGTAGTCCTTGACGAGGTGGTACACGACCGGCTTCAGCGACTGCCTCGGCGGAAACGTCAGGTCGAGTCTCTTGCGCGGCATGTCAGATCGCCTCCTCGGTACGCACCTCGAGCGGCTTGACGCCCTGCTCGCCCGGCTGCGGCAGCGACTCCAGCGGCGGGACGAGCGTGAAGCCGCCCTCGGCCACCCACGACTTCAGTTCCTCGGCGATGCGCCGCGCGACCTTCAGCGAGCTAAGGGGCCCTGTGGGCACCTTCTTGCCCTCGACCTCGATACGCCCGCTGCGTAGCTCCGCGTAGGTCGCGCGCCCGAGCGCAGGCCTGCTGCGCCGCTGCACACCGTAGTCGAAGATGGTGGCCGAGATATCGGCGTCAGTGAGCGCGAGCGTCGCCGCGATCTCCTCGTCGAGCACCGGAATGGGTACGCCGATGCCCACGAAGCTCGAGACGCCGTAGCCGGTCATCGTCGCCGCCGAGAAGAACTCGGCGTTCGCGCGCTTGAGGTCGGCGATCACGGCGAGGGTGCCCGACGGCGCGACCGGCACGCCGTTGTCGTCGCGTGTCTGGTTCGGGTTGTGCTGGGTGCCCTGCCACGCGACGTAGCCGGGAGCACCCGCCACGAAGCAGCGGGTACCTACGCCGATCGTCCGGTACGTGGGGTCGTTCAAGAGCGGCGAGAGCGCGCCCGCCGAGCAGTAGGTCGCATTGCCGAGGTGAGGCAGGAGCGGCCCCATGTACGTGTAGAGCGTACGGTCGCTCGAGTTCACTGCTATGGCGTAGTTCTGGTACGCGTTGCGCGGATTGAAGAAGTACGCCTGGTTGAGGTCGTCCAAGGTCACCCACGTGTCGATCTCCGTGCGCGGGTAACAGTCGGTGCCCGGACCCGTCGCCTTGAGCCGCACGGCGTGGCCGCGGATCAGGTCCTCGATGACGTGAGCGCCACCGTACTCGATGCCCTTGGTCGCCGACGGCTCCGTCACGCCGAGATAGGTATCGACGGCCGCGAGTCCGCCGCTGGCGGGCACGTCGTTAAGCGAGATCGTGCCCATCTTGATCGGCGGGTCCGCGTGCCCGAAGTTGAAGAAGACGCCACTCGAGCACATCGGGCCAAACGTCCCGGTCGTCACGACGTCGACCTTCTTCGCGGCTCGCTTGACGCCCTCATCGGCGGCGAGCGCTGCGAACTCCTCGGCGGTCATCACGACCGCCTCACCCGCCGCGATCCGAGCGTTGATCTCTTCCCAGCTCTTCGCCACCGCTGGTCACCTCCCGGTGCCTGGGTCGGCGCACGAAAGAGCGCGCCTCCCGCCTGACCATCTGTGTCAGGGCGAGAAACGCGCTGCTGCGTTCCCGCGGTACCACCCGACTTCGTCGCGCCCGAAGTGCGGCGCGACCTCGTGTTCGAGCACGGGACCCACTGTCTCGGTGCGCCCAAGCCAAGTCCGGCGCGTGGTCCGAATGCTCAAGAGCCTGCGATAACGGGGGCTTCCGTCCGGCATTACTGGGCGCGCGGAGCGCCGTTCCTCCGGAGGCCTTCGGGGCCATGTTCCGCTGTCCTGCGGTCGCCGCCTCTCACCATCACGCGCGGCTCTCTGATGACCGTGGTTGTCGCGTACTCATCCCCATCGACGGCCGACTGTAGAGTTGCAGCGCATGATACTCGCCGAGCGCTCACGTGGTCAAAGAACCACCGAGTGGCCTAGTGAGTCGCCGAAGCGACCGCCAGTTCCATACCGCGCCCCCGGACGACCGCCTCCGCGAGCGTGAGGGACTTGAGCTGCGCCTCGATCATGGCGTCCAGCGGCAACCACACCCCGCAGTGCAATGGGCAGAGATCGGCCCGCGGACAGGAGTTCGCCTCGTGAGTGCAGAGCGACATCGTCGGCAGCTCGTCCATGGCCACGAAGATATCGAGCAGAGTGATCTCTTCGGCGGGGCGGGCGAGCAAGAAGCCGCCCTTCGAGCCGCGCTTGGAGATCAGGAGCCCTTTGTGGGTGAGCCGATTCGCGATCTGCCGCGCGAAGTCGTAGGGAACCCCTGCGCGCTCGGCGAGCACCCCGACGTTCTCCTGCGCACCCGGCCCGAGGCGAGCCGTCTCATACAAGAGCCTCATGGCGTAGTCGGTGCGCCAGGCTATGGGCATCGAGGGTCTCCTTCGCGCGGGTGGCGCCGGCCGGTAGGTGGTCAGTGTAGCCGAAGCGGTCAGAGGCACCGAAGGCGCCAGAGCGCCGCAGTGATGATGTCAGCGTGGTCGAATCCGAGCTCCTCGCCGACCTCGTCGGCGAAGAACCACCGCGCGTCGGCTGAGTCGTCGCCGGGCACCACATAGGGTTCCTCGAGCCCGATATCGGCGAGGTACGCTGCGCTCGCCGTCCAGCCCCGCGGATCGCGTCCCGGATCCGCGAATGTGCCGATCGGAACGAGCGGGCCCTCCCAGATCAGTCCGGTCTCCTCGGCGAGCTCACGGCGTGCGGCCTCGACCGGGCGCTCGCCTTCGTCGACGAAGCCACCGGGCAGCGCCCAGCTTCCCTGGAACGGAGGGGCGCCGCGACGAACGAGCAGGACCTTGCGTGCCTCCGACGGCCCACAGAACACGACGGTGTCGCAGCAGAGAGCCGGCCTCGGATAGTCGTAGGTGTACTGCATGACATCGAGTGTAGTCCACGACGGCCCGGCTGTCCGCCACCCGACGCGGGTCGGCTAGACTGATGCGTCCCGGCTCGCATCTCATCTGAAGGGCAGTCCGTGTCTCACCGGGCGAAGATCGTCATAGCGATGCTCACCCTCTACGTGGTGTGGGGCACGACCTACCTCGCCATCAAGGTAGGGGTCGACGCCGGGCTGCCGCCGGCGCTCTTCGCCGGCCTGCGGCTCGTTCCGGCCGCTGCGATCATGTTCGTGCTGGCACGACTCCGAGGTGCCCGGCTGCGGCTATCCCGCCACGAACTGCGCACGGTCTCGCTCGTCGGCGTGCTCCTGCTCGTCGGCGGGCAGTACGGGATGATCGTCGCCGAGCAGTACGTCCCCTCCGGGATCGCGGCGCTCGTGGTCGCCCTCGTGCCGCTCTGGATCGCGCTGGCCGAGTCGATCTTCCCCGACATGCAGCGGCCGAGCAGGCTCGGTTGGCTGGGGCTGGCGATCGGCTTCTCGGGACTCGGCGTCCTGCTCGCTCCCCGCCTCGCCGGCGTGCAGACCGGCGCGACCGAGTTGCTCGGCATCTGCATCGTCGTACTCGGCACGTGGCTGTGGACGACCGGCACGGTCTATAGCAAGCGGCACCCGGTGAAGGTGGACGGCATGGTGGTCACCGCCTACCAGATGCTCGCAGCCGGCGCCGTCACGCTCGCGATCGGCACGGTGCTCGGCGAATGGGGTCGCCTCGATCTCAACGCCAAGGCGGCCGGCGCGCTGCTCTACCTGATCGTCTTCGGCAGCTGCATCGCATTCAGCGCCTTCGTGTTCGCGCTCGCCAACCTGCCGGCAAGCAAGGTCATGACCTACGCGTACGTCAACCCGGTGATCGCGGTATTCGCCGGATTCGCGGCAGGCTCGATCGGGCTTGTCCCCGCCGAGCCGATCACGCGTGCCCACACTCGTCGGCATGGTGGTCATCGTCGCAGGCGTCGCGCTCACGACCGCGGCTCCGACGTTGCCGCCCCGTCGACCGCCGGTCTCGGCCGAGGACGAGCGCCTTGCTCGCGAGCCGCTCGTCGAGCCGGAGCCGAGCGAGGTCTGAGCGAGGCCTGAGCGCAGCCCGCCCAGCTCTCCGCCGGAGCGCCTCCACACACCATCTCCACAAGCGGTTCATTCGGCTTCCGCAGCCCACGCAGATACTCAGGTGGCAGGCTTGAGACGCCTACCGAGGGGAGTACCGAAGTGACAGCCGCATTCATGATCGTACTCGTAGCAGTGGCCACGATGCTCCTGCTTGCCCGTTCTGTTCGTCCCGAGCCTGCCGTGTCCCGCGGCGGCGCGCGTGCACTTACCCCCCGCGAGCGCGCCGAGCAGATTCTGGCCGCCCGCTACGCTCGCGGCACGCTCTCCGCGCAGGAGTACCAGCGCAGTCTCGCGGTGCTTCGCCGATAGCCCCCTTCAAGGCGCGCCCACGCCTTCTCTTCCCTCCTTGTGCGAAGCGGCCCGGTCAAGATGACCGGGCCGCTTCGCGTCTCAGTGACTCTTGGTAGGTCGCGCCGCTACCCCTCGATGATCCGCATCGCCTCTTCGCGGTAGGCGTCGGTCACGAAGGGGATGCCGGAGATCTCAGCGGACTCGCGCGTGAGCGCCATGAGGTCGGCGCGCGCGATGGTGTCGACCCTCATGTTGCGCGAGCCGCTCATCAGCTGCTGCAGGCCCACCTTGATCTTGTCTGAGTAGGTGTAGATGCCCAGAGCGCCCATCGGGAACTTGTCGACCTCGGCGCCGTACTCGGCCTTGAGCGTCTCGTAGGTGACGAAGATCTCCTCCTTGGTCGCGCCGAACGCCGCGACGGACTTCGGAAGGTCCTGCTCTTGCATCCAGACTTCGATGTTCTTGCCCACGAAGCCCGGGATCATCAGCGCGCGGCCCATGCAGACCGCCTTCGTGTGCGGCGCGCCGAGCGCGATGACCTTGAAGACGTGGTCCTCGGTGGAGAACCCTCCGCCGATCGCGATGTCGGGGACGTAGGCGCCCTGGCTCGCGAGCTTCTCGGCGAGTTCGTTGGCCATGCACTGCAGGTAGAAGGTCGGAACACCCCACTCCTCCATCATGCGCCACGGGCTCATGCCGGTGCCGCCGGGAGCACCGTCGATCGTGAGCAGGTCGATGCGGGCGTTGCTGGCCCACTTCATGGCCATCGCGAGTTCGCGCATCGGGTACGCGCCCGTCTTGAGGGTGACACGCTCGACGCCGAGGCCGCGCAAGCGCTCGACCTCAGTGTAGAAGGCCTCCTCCTCGACGAAGCCGAGGCGGCTGTGGCGCTCGAACTGGCGGATGGCTCCGTCCTTGAAGGCAGCTTGGACGGCCGGGTCGCTCGGGTCGGGTGTGACGAGATAGCCACGCGTTCTGCAGCTCGAGGGCGCGATCGAGCGAGTTCACCTTGATCTCGCCGCCGATGCACTTGGCGCCCTGACCCCACTTGAGTTCCATCGTAGTCACACCGAGCTTCTCGACCACGTACTCGGCGACACCGAGACGCGTGTCCTCGACGTTCATCTGCACGAGGATGTCGCCGTAGCCGCCGTGGTAGCGGCGATAGGTCTCGATGCGGCGCTCCATGTCGGGCGAACGGGTGACCTTGCCCTTGGCGTTGCGCTCGAGAGCCGGGTCGATGCCGCACACGTTCTCGCCGCACACGAGCGAGACGCCTGAGATAGCGGCGCCGACCGCGAAGTGCTCCCAGTTCTTGCGGGCGATCTCGGTCGAGCCGAGGGCGCCGGTGAAGATCGGCACCTTCATCTTGACCTTGTTCTTGTCGCCGAACTCGGTCTCGGTGCTCACCATCGGGAAGAGCGTGTTGTCGGGGTCGCCAACGACGCCATCGGGAAGACCCTTCGCACCGAGCGCGTAGCCCTGGATATTGAGGTGCGAGTAGTCGATCGGATAGTCCTTGTCGCCGCCTGCCGTCATCTCGCCGAACGGACCAGGGTAGATGACCTCACGGCCGCGGAACGAGGACTTGAAGACCTCGCAGTTGCCCCGGCAGTCCTCGAGACACCGCGAACACAGCCCTGAGCCGGGAACGACGTCCCTCGAGCGGTTCGCGGTCTGGGTGGCATCACTGCCGCGCGGGCTCTGTAGATTCATGCGCCTGCTCCTCGCCCCTCACGCGCGCGACCGTATCAAGCAGCCACGCTCTCTCATCGTGCGTTGCATAATAGCCGTTCTCTGAAACCTGTTGGAAACATATGCGACACTTGGTCGAAATGGAGGGTCACCGCTGACGGAGGGGAAGCTCGTGACAGACGCCGGCCGCAGGATCGAAGCCATGAAGACCGTGCAGGATGCCGAAGTCGAGTTCATCCACCTGTGGTTCACCGACGTGCTCGGGTTCCTCAAGACCTTCGTCATCACCATCGACGAACTCGAACTCGCGATGACCGAGGGGATGGGCTTCGACGGCTCCTCGATCCAAGGCTTCGCGCGCATCCAAGAGTCCGACATGGTCGCCCTTCCCGACCCCGAGACGCTCCAGATCATGCCCTGGCGTCAAGGCGGGGAACTCGTCGCGATGATGTTCTGCGACGTCGTCCGGCCCGACGGGAGCCCCTATCCCGGTGACCCTCGCAACGTCATGCGGCGCAACGTCGCAGGCGGCGGCCGACATGGGCTTCGACTTCTTCATCGGACCGGAGCTCGAGTACTACTACTTCAAAGACGATGTCGACGCGGTGCCGCTTGGACCAAGGCGGCTACTTCGATATGACCACGCGCGACCTTGCCGTGGACCTGCGCAAAGAGACCGTGCGTGCGCTGCGCAACTTCGACATCCAGGTCGAGTACAGCCACCACGAAGTGGGTCCGAGCCAGCACGAGATCGATCTTCGTTATGACCGCGCGCTACGGATGGCCGACAAGGTCATGACCTACCGGCTCGTGGTGAAGGAAGTCGCCCAGCTCAACGGCTTGTACGCCACCTTCATGCCGAAGCCCATCTACGGTGAGGCCGGGAGCGGCATGCACGTGCACCAGTCGCTGTTCCGCGGAGACTCGAACGCGTTCTACGACCCGAACGACGAGCACCACCTGTCCGAGACCGCCAAGGCCTATGTCGCGGGCCTCCTCCACCACGCTCGCGCCATCTGCGCGGTGACCAACCAGTGGGTGAACTCGTACAAGCGACTCGTGTCCGGCTATGAGGCGCCGGTCTACATCTGCTGGGCGCATCGTAATCGGTCCGCACTCGTCCGCGTGCCGATGTACAAGCCGGGCAAGGAGAAGGCGACCCGGATCGAACTGCGCTCCCCCGACCCGGCGTGCAACCCCTATCTCGCGTTCTCGGTCATGCTCGCCGCGGGCCTCGACGGCATTCGCCGAGGACTCGAACTGCCGCCCGATGTCACCGACAACATCTACGAGATGAGCGACGCGGAGCGGGCCGCCTGTGGTATCACTCAGCTGCCGGAAAGCCTCAACGAGGCCCTCGCGGAGATGGAGAAGAGCGAACTCGTGCGCGAGGCGCTCGGCGACCAGGTCTTCGAGTGGTTCCTGCGCAACAAGCGCATGGAGTGGCACGAGTACCGCACCCGCGTCACGCAGTGGGAGCGCGAGTCCTACCTGGCCCTGTTGTAGGGAACTACGGTGCGGTCCTAGCCGAGGGCTCCCCTGCCGGGGTACAGCTCTCGGAACTCACCGACCAGCATGTCGAAGATGACGAGGTCCCAGAAGCGGCCCTCGGCGTAGTCGGTGTCGCGCGTCCTCCCGGCATCCTTGAAGCCGATGGAGCGATAGAGGTGCAGCCCGCGTTCGTTGTCCTCGCGCGCGCAGATGCTGACCGCGTTGAGGCCGAGCGTGTCGAACGCGAAACGCAGCACCGTCACGATCGCATCGCGCCCGTAGCCCTGATTCTGTGCCGAGAGGTCGCCGATCATGATGCCGACTTCACCCCGCCGGTGCCTCAGGTCGACACCGACCAGGCCGCAGTGACCGACTAGCCGCATGTCCTCGGCTACATGAATCTCGAAGTTGTAGATGGCCGGCGAGGCTTCGGACTCGTCGTAGTACGCCAGCTCGCTCTCGGCAGTGACCGGCACGTGACCGCTCAGCATGTAGCGATGGACAGCCGGGTCGTTGATCCACGCGCGCACCGTCTCCGCGTTCTTGCGATCGAGCGCCGTCAGCACCACCTTCTCGCCCAGTATCACGTCGTCCTCCTCACCGCCCGCCCTTCTCTGGCCATTCTGCCGCACCCACGCTCCTCTCACCAGCCCGCCCTCGGGGTCAACCTCGGCATGAGTACGATTCTTGCATCCCTATCAGCGGTTTCTTGAGAAGTCTCAAGCATGGGTTGACCTCTTGCTCTTGGTATATGCTTTGACTATTATATGTTGTACTCATATACAGCGATGGAGGTAGCGGGAGGTGTCTCTCGAGGTTGCGATACTTGGCTTCTTGGCCGAGCGTCCCCTGTTCGGGCTACGACCTGAAGACCCGCTGCTTCGCGGGGCCGATCAGTGTCATCTGGACCGCCGATCAGGCTCAGATCTACCGGACGCTCGAGCGCCTGCACGACGCGGGACTAGTCTCTGCGACGCGACGCCGCCAGATATCCCGCCCTGATCGCCGCGTCTATGGAATCACCGCCGCAGGCCAAGAGGAGCTGGCTGCACGCGTCGCGACACCGACGTGCCTATCTCCCCTGCGTGACTCGTTCCTCGTTGGGCTGCTGTTCTCGGCGTCGTGCGACGACGCGTCGCTCATGACCGTTCTGGAGACTCGGCGTACCGAGCACCAGTCGAAGCTCGACGAGTTGCGTGAACACGCCAGTGCGCTTTCGGCTGAAGGCGCCGAGCCAGTGAACGCCCGCGTGACGGTGCTGCGGCAGACGGCGCTCGAGGGCGCGATGACGCACCACCGGGCCACGATCGACTGGCTGGACGAGTGCATCGAAGCGGTGCGCGACGGAGCTCTTCCCGGATCTGAGACAGGAACAGGGCAAAGACACCTGTTCGCAACGTAGGTCGACGCTACAATAGCGTCGGCGTGACGAAAGGGGTTGCGCGTGAGGATCATCGCGATCGACGCGAGTCCCAAGCGTAGTGTGGTGAGCCGCTCAGTTGATCTGGCGGCTCGGTCTGCGGAATCGGCAGGCGCGACGGTTGAGCGCGTCCAACTCGCCGACCTCGATATCCGGTACTGCACCGGGTGCAAGATGTGCAACCTCACGGGCGCCTGCAAGATCGACGACGACCTGGCCGATCTCACGGCCAAGATCGTCGAATCCGACGGCGTGTTGTTCGGAGTGCCCTCGTACTTCCGCAGAGCTGACCGCCGCGTGCAGGCGGTGCTCGACCGCCTCGCCAGCTTCTTCCCCGACGACCGCCAGCTGCGCCTCCCGGGCTTCTCGGAGGCCGAAGTGCCGCGCACGCCGACCGCCCGTGCCGCCAAGCGCGCCGTGATCATCACCGCCTGCGCTGCCCCCGAACCGATGGCCACGTTCTTCGGCTACACCACTGGGCCCATTCGCGAGCTTCGGCAGGCCCTGAGCAGCGGCGGAATCAAGACCGTGGGCTCACTCGCCGTTGCCGGCACGTGGTCGCGCCCCGAGCTCGACGAGTGGGAGAGCGACAAGGCGCGACTCGCTCGGCAGGGTGCTCGCAGGCAAGATCTGAGGCGCGGCGCAGACTCGCCGGCTGAGCACGATCCGCTTAGGCGCCGCGGCTCGACTAGCCGAGCAGCCGGTCCATCACCTGGCGCCCGGGATCGAGGAGCAGCTCCGACGCTCCGCGCGGCCTTCTCGTCGAAGCTTCGCGCCCCGTTCGACGCGACACCCGGTCCCCAGAGCAGGAACGGCACGGGCTCGCCCACGTGGGTCTTGATCGCGATCGGGGTCGGATGATCGGGCATCGCGAGCAGCCGCAACTCCTCGCTGCACCGCCGCACGCGCGCGATCACCTCACGATCTATCGCCTCGATCGCCGTCACCTTGCCCTCGACGCTGCCTGCGTGGCCCTCTTCGTCGGGCGACTCGACGTGGATGACCACCAGGTCATGGTTCATGAGCGCTGCGAGCGCACCGTCGGCCTGTGCGGCGTAGTCGGTGTCCGCGCCGTCGGTCACGCCCGCGATCTCAAGGCGATCGATGCCCGCAAGCACCGCAAGGCCGTTGAGCAGATCGACGCCGCTCGTCATGGCGGCCGACACGCCCCGCTTCTCGGCGAACGGGACCATCCCCTCCGGGGCGACGCCGGGCCAGAACGGCCAGACGTCGGTGGCGGCAAGCGCGCCCTCGCGCCGCCCGACACTGGTTCACGCCACTGTTCGCAAGAACGACTCGAGCGCGCTCCTGGTAGTCGAGAAGCAGCTCGGCGCCCGCTCCGCTCGGCAGGTTCCCGGCGATCGGCTTGTCGGAGATGTCGTGCGGGGGTGTGTAGGCCACATCAAGCAGTTCCGGATGGCCGGTGACCACGAGGATGTGGCGGTAGGCGACGCCGGGATAGAGGCGGAACGTCGTCGTCGTCCAAGGCCGCGGCGAGCCCAGTCACGATCGCGCGCGACTCCTCGGTCGTGATGTGCCCCGCCGAGTAGCTCGCCATCGACTCCGTCGGCGATCGTCACGAGGTTGAGTCGAAGCGCGACCTCGTCGGGCCCGAGCTCGATTCCCATGCTGGCGGCCTCGATGGCGCCACGACCCACGTAGTCGGCGACGGGGTCGTAGCCGAGGATCGACGTGCAGGCCGCCGACGATGACGGCTCGGCGCCCTCCGGCACCGTCTGCGCCAGACCGACGAGACCCTCGCGGGCGAGCGCATCGAGGTTCGGTGTGTGTGCGGCTTCGAGCGTGGTCTTGCCGCCCAGCTCCTCGAGCGCCCACCCCGATGCCCCGTCCAGGATCACCACGACGTACTTCATAGCGCTACCTCTCCTGTGAAGACACGAGTGGGTACCCAAAGCGCAGCAGGCGGCGTTCTCAGGCCCGTACCGAGTGCGACACTCGACGCGACCCTGTCCGCGCAGCTCGCGCAGGTTCGACGTCCGCACGCGCGTTCTCGCGAGGGACGGTAGCGCGCTGAACTCGGCGCTCGGGTATGATGCCGAGCATGACGCTCACCTACCACGACACGCGCGGCCTGGCCGCCGACGAGCATCCGGCCTTCACCGACGTCGTCGTCAAGGGCATCGCGCCGGGCGGCGGCCTGTACGTTCCGGACTCGCTGCCGACACTCACGCTCGACGAGATCGCTCGGCCTCGCCGACCTGCCCTACTGGCAGCGAGCCGCCGCGATCTTCGAGCGGTTCGGCGTCGACCTGTGCCGCCGAACACGTCGCCGCGCTCATGCAGCAGGCCTACGGCGACCAGTGGGACGACGAGCGCATCGCGCCGGTGGTCGAGGTCGCGGCCGGACATCCACGTGCTCGAGCTGTGGCACGGGCCCACCCAGGCGTTCAAAGACATGGCGCTCCAGTGCATGCCGCTCTTCTTCTCGGCGGCGGTCGAGACTCAAGCAGCAGCGCGGCGAGCTCGACCGACGACTACCTCGTGCTCGTCGCGACGAGCGGCGACACCGGCAAAGCCGCGCTCGAGGGATTCGCCGACCGCCCGCACACCTCGATCGTCGTCTTCTACCCCGCCGACGGCGTCTCGGACATCCAGCGCAAGCAGATGGTCACCCAGCGCGGCGACAACGTGGCCGTGTTCGGCGTGCGGGGCAACTTCGACGACTGCCAGAGCGCCGTCAAGGCCGCGTTCGCTGACGCGGCGTTCAACGACGAGCTGCACGCGCAGACACGGGTCTGCGCCTCTCCTCGGCGAACTCGATCAACTGGGGCCGCCTGCTGCCGCAGATCGTCTACTACGTCAGCGCGTACGCGGACATGGTGCGCAGCGGCGGCGTGAAGGCCGGCGACCGAGATGGACGTGTGCGTGCCCACCGGCAACTTCGGCAACATCCTCGGCGCGTACTACGCGAAGCAGATGGGCGTGCCGATCGGCCGGCTGATCTGCGCGAGCAACGAGAACCGCGTGCTCGCCGACTTCATCGCCACCGGCGTCTACGACATCTCCGGGCGCGACGTTCGTCACCACCCCGAGCCCGTCGATGGACATCCTCATCTCGAGCAACCTCGAGCGGCTGCTCTACCACCTCACCGGACGCCGAGCGGGTGCGGCGAGATGGATGGTCGACCTCGTCCGAGAAGCGGCGGTTCCAGGTCGACCGCGAGACGTTTCGGCGCGATGCGCGAACTCTTCGTCGGCGACTTCGTGACCAACGAGGAGTCGCTCGCCACCATCCGGCGCGTGCTCGACGAGGCACGGCTACCTGCTCGACCCGCACACGGCGGTCGCGTGGGAGGTCGCCGAGCGCACTGCGCGGCGAGAACCCCGTGCTCGTCGTCTCGACCGCGCACTGGGCGAAGTTCGGCGCCGACGTCTTCAAGGCGCTGCGCGAGCTCCCCTATGATGAGCCTCTCCCTGCCGAGTACGCCGAGCACACGGGCGTTGAGCTGCTCGCCGAGGTGCAGAAGCTGGTGCCCGACGGCGCATGTGTCCCCAAGGCCCTCGCAGAGCTCGACGACGCCGAGGTGCGCTTCGACCGCACGGTCGACGCGGGCTGCGAAGCTGTCGAGGCCGCGGTCAGGGAGTGGCTCGCCTGACGCCGACCTCCGACGACGATCGCGAGATCCTGCAACGCTTCGTTGAGTCGCTGTTCGCCGGCGCCCGTCGCGTCGAGCGCCTCGATGCGGTGCTGAAGGCCGAAGCGTTCGACCTGCCCGACGACCTCGTCGGCATCGTGGAGCTGTTGCCGCCGGGAACCTACACCCGGCAGCGCCTCTGCAACCAGCTGAACTCGGCACTGAAGGGCCACGGCTGGACCGGCGCATACGGAACGGTCGAATAGGGTGCCCGGCGCTGACCGCGAGCGAAGTTTCGGCCGCGACTAGCCGGGCTTCGCTCGCCGTGACCAGCCAGCTCCAAGGCAATCGAGTCATGCGCGACGCCATTCGTGAACCCGCCGGCCGCTGCGACGGCGATCGCGGTATCCGCCGACACTCGGACAGCCAGCGACGGGCCGCGAGGCGTCTCCACCGGCGCCCAATCGACAGCGAGTAGCTGCCCACCCCGGCGAAGCAACCGGAAGGCCTCGGCGTAGATCGCGGCTGGCTCGGCAAGCTCGTGGTGCACGTTGATCATCACGACGAGATCGGCCATCTCGTCCTCGAGGGGCACGCTCGACTCGGCGGACAGTACCGGCACGATGCGACCTGCCGCAACCTCTGTGCGATTCTCGGTCATCCAGTCGATCATGACCTGCTCGGTGTCCGCGGCGTAGACGACTGCCTCGGGCGCTCGGCGTGCGAACTCAGCGGCGAACAGGCCCGTGCCGGCGCCGATCTCGACGATCGCATTCGGCTCCGGTTCGCCCAAGGCCTCCCACATCGCGTCGGGTACAAGGGTCTCGAAGCGTCCCGGGTCGTTAAGCCGCTCGAGCTTGGTCACGTCGAACTTCTGGTGTGCCACTGTGGTCCCTTCGTGGTCTCAGGATCCGGACTGTCGGGGCCGTGGCGCTATGAACCGCAGCCAGCAGTAGCCGACGGTGCCCGCGATCACCGAAGCGATCAGGATCGCCGCCTTCACCTCGTAGAGTGGCCCGCTCGCGTCGAACGCCAGGTTGGCAACGAAGATCGACATGGTGAAGCCGATGCCGCCGAGCATGCCCGCACCGAGCACGTGACGCCAGCCGACTCCTGGTGGCAGCGGGATCTTGCCGAAGCGAACCGCCAGGTAGCTCGCGAGTGCTATACCGGCCGGCTTGCCGACGATGAGGCCGAGCATGACCCCGAGCACGGCGGGCGTCGTGAAGTCGAAGCCGCCCGTGCCGACGAACCTGATGCCTGCGTTGGCAAGCGCGAAGAGCGGCAGCACCACGAAGGTGGTGAAGGGGTGAAGCGCGAACTCGAGGCGCTGCAGCGGCGAGGCCGCCAGCTGCGCGTCCTCGGCAAGCGCGAGCGCGAGCTTCTGCTGCCGATCGTCCTCCAGCGTGTGAGCACCCGGGACATCGATGGCGTCGATCTCGTCGAGAGTAAGCGCGACACGCCTGCGTGAACTGGGTGGGTGACACCCTTGCGACCGTGGGCACCGTGAGTGCGGCGATGACGCCGGCGATCGTCGCGTGTATCCCCGAGTTGAGGATCGCGAACCACAGCACGACTCCCATCGCGAGGTAGGCGAGCGGCTCGTCGACGCGCATGCGGTTCATCAGGATCAGCAGCCGCGAGCGGGACGAGGGCGGCAAGCAGCCACACGACCTCGATGTCATCGGTGTAGAACAGCGCGATCACCAGGATGGCGCCGATGTCGTCGGCGATGGCGAGCGCAACGAGGAACACCTTGAGCGGCGAAGGGATTCGATCGCCGAGAAGCGCGAGCACACCGAGTGCGAAGGCGATGTCGGTCGCCATCGGCACGCCCCACCCCTCCATCGTCGCGGTGCCCGCGTTGAGAGCGAGGTAGATGGCGGCGGGGGCGATCATGCCGCCGATGGCGGCAACGACCGGCAGCGCGGCGCCCTTCATCGTGGAAAGCTCGCCGACAACGACCTCTCGCTTGATCTCCAGGCCGATCACGAAGAAGAAGAGCGCCATGAGCGCGTCGTCGACCCAGTGAAGCAGCGACTGCTCGAACTCCAGACCCCCGATGTGGAAGCCGGCGTAGGTGTGCCAGAACTCGTTGTAGCCCACCCAGAGCGGCGAGTTGGCGATGAGGAGCGCCGCCACCGTAGCGATCGCCAGGACGATCGCGCCGGCCACCTCCTGATGCATGAACTCCGCGAGGTTGTGGCGCACGTGGACGATCGGGTTCGTGCGTTCCGGACGGGCCACTAGGCCTCCTCTGAGCCGAGAGTCAGCTGCAGCATCACGACGTCGAGCCATCGGTCGAACTTGTACCCCACCTCGGACAGCGTACCCTTGCGCTCGAAGCCGGCGCGTTCGGCGAGTCTGAGGCTCGGCGCGTTCTCGGCCTCGATCTGCGCGACCACCGCGTGATGCCCAGCGTCGCGGGCTGCATCGAGTGCGGCTGCGAGCAGGCGCGATCCGATTCCGGCGCCTGTAGCATCCGGCGCGAGGTACACGCCGACCTCCACGGTGCGGTCCCACGCGGGCCGCGCGCGGTAGGGCGAGACACCGAGAAGCCCACGACATCGCCATCGCGCTCGGCAACGATGACCGGGTGCCGATCCCCATGATGCCGCGAGCCACGCGCGCCGGTCGTCGACGGTCTTCTCGGCTGTGTCGAAGGTGACGGTCGAGGTGCGCACGTAGTGGTTGTAGATCGAGGCGATGGCCGGAGCATCGTCTAGGGTCGCGCGCCTTGATCGCGATGGGCTCCATGCTCCTCCGAATGACGGGTGATCGGCGCCCTGAATCATACCTTTGCGGTTACAAAGTGGCACACACGTTGCTCACTATCGGTCGAGAGCTGGGCGACCCGCCTCCCCCTCCCCCCCTCGGGCGGGACACGCCCCTCCGAACATACAGGACGCGCCTACCCCCCTCAGGCGCGTCCTGGCTTTTTGTGGGGCCTTCCGACGCCGGGTTCTAGCCGAAGCGGCCGGTGATGTAGGCCTCGGTGCGCTTGTCTGAGGGATTGGTGAACATCAGCCTCGTGTCACCCGTCTCGATGAGCGCCGCCGGCGTGTCCATCGACTCGCGCAGCATGAAGGCGGTCTGGTCCGAGATGCGCGCGGCCTGCTGCATGTTGTGCGTCACGATCACGATGGTGACGCTCTGCTTGAGCTCGGCGATGGTGTCTTCGATCATCTGGGTCGAGATGGGATCAAGCGCCGAGGCGGGCTCGTCCATCAGCATCACTTCGGGCATCGTCGCGAGAGCACGCGCGATGCACAGGCGCTGCTGCTGACCTCCCGAGAGCTCGAATGCGTGCTTCTTGAGCGAGCCGCGCACCTCGTCCCACAGCGCAGCTCGCCTCAGCGACGACTCGACGAGGTCGTCGAGCTCCGAGCGGCGTCTCACTCCCTGGGTCTTGGGGCCGTAGACCACGTTGTCCTGGATCGACATCGGAAACGGGTTGGGCCGCTGGAACACCATGCCGACGCGCATGCGCAGATCGACCGGGTCCTGTGTCTTGTCGTGGATGTCCACGCCGTCGAGCCTGATCGATCCGCCGACGCTCACGTTGCCGATCTCGTCGTTCATCCGGTTCAGGCAGCGCAGAAGGGTGGACTTCCCGCACCCCGACGGGCCGATGAGCGCGGTGACCGCCTTGCTCGGAATGTGCATCGAAACGCCCGCGACGGCCGTCTCCTTGCCGTAGGTGACCGAGACGTCCTTGAGGTCGAACACGCCGCTCGTGGCGACTGCCGTGTCGGTGCCGACTACCATCTGATCTTGCTCCTTTGCCGAGAACGCCAGACAGACGCGACGACGCCAAGCGCCGCCACGCCGGTGATGAGAACGAGCGCGGTACCCCACACGACGCCGGGCGCGGGCTTCACCGCTTGAGTCGCCATGATGTAGAGGTGGTACGGCAGGGCCATGACCCGGTCGAGCGGCGTCTGCGGCAGCGGCGCGGAGAACGCGACCGCCGTCACGAGGATCGGCGCCGTCTCGCCCGCCGCGCGCGACAGGCCGAGGATCCCCCCGGTGATGATGCCTGGCGCGGCGGCCGGAAGCACGACTCGGGTGATCGTACGCAGCCGGGTCGCGCCGAGCGCAAGCGAGGCCTGGCGCAGGTCCGTCGGGACCTGGCGGAGCGCCTCCTCGGTGGCGGTGATGATGACCGGCAGCGTGAGGCAGGCAAGCGTAAGCGCGCCAGCGAGCAAGGACTGGTTCAGCCCCATCGCGATGACGAACACCGACGAGGCCGAACAGTCCGTAGACGATCGAAGGCACGCCCGCCATGTTGGCGATGGAAAGACGGATGATGCGCGACAGTCGGCCCTTGGCCGAGTACTCCGCCAGGTAGATGCCGGTGGCGACGCCGATGGGGACCGAGAACAGCGCGGCGCCGAACGTGAGCCAGAAGGTGCCGACGATGGCCGGCCAGATGCCCCCCTCGGTCATGTTGTTCTTCGGCATCCCGAAGATGAACTCGGCCGAGATCGAGGGCGCTCCGCGCCACACGATCACGCCGAAGATGGCGAGGGTCACGCCGAGCGGTGGCCACGAGGCACGCGCCCGTGACGAGCTTCGCGATGCGCTCGACGGTCCGAGCGCGGCGTATCCGCGCCTGCCGGCTCATCGGCGCCACCTCTGACGTTGGCGCTCGAGCACCCAGTCGGCGGCAAGGTTCACGACGAACGTGACAGCGAACAGGACGAGCGCCATCGCGAAGAGCACCGAGAAGTGCAGGCCGCCGCGCACCACCTCGGCCATCTCGCCGGCGATCGTGCCGGTGAGCGTTCGCGCGGACTCGAACGGCGTGCGGACGATCAAGCCGGAGTTGCCGGCCAGCATCAGGACGACCATCGTCTCGCCGATCGCGCGCCCGAGGCCGAGCATCACCGCGGCGAAGATGCCCGATCCGCCCGCCGGTACCACGACCTTGTACGCCGTCTGCCAGCGCGTGTTGCCCAGCGCGAGCGAGCCCTGGCGCAGCGCGTCAGGCACGCTGTGCAGGGCATCCTCGGAGATCGTGATGATGGTCGGCAGGCACAGGATGCCCACGACGAGCCCAGCGGCGAACGCGGTGAGGCCGCTGGAGACGTCGAACGTGACTTTGACCCACGGGACGACGTACGCGAGGCCGAGCAGGCCGAGTACGACGGAGGGCACGGCAGCCATGAACTCCACGACCGCCTTCGCGAGCTCCTTCACGGCGCCCCGCGCGAACTCAGAGAGGTAGACCGCGGCAGCGATGCCCACCGGGACCGACATCAGGAGCGCGACGAAGCGTGACCCAGATCGAGCCGACCTCGGAGGGGAGGAACCCGAAGGACGGCGGATCGGAGGTCGGGAACCAGTCGGTGCCCGCGAGCATCCTTGCCAGTCCGATCTCGCGGATCGCCTTGGTGGCGTTCAGCGCGAGAAAGACGAAGATGCCCGCCAGGATCAGGATGGCTACCCAGCCGGACAGTGCTATGAGACGTCTGGCCGCAACGTCGGCCGCCCGGCTGAACGCCGGGCGGCCGCGCCGCGCCATCCGTGTGGGAGATGGCTGCGTCATGGGACCTCAGGAACTACTTCGAGAGCGGCACGAAGCCCTGCTCTTCGACGACCTTCTGGCCGTCAGGGCTGATGATCCAGTCGATGTAGGCCTTGCCCGCGCCGTCAGGCTGACCGTTGCTGTACATGTACAAGCCGCGGCTGAGGACGTAGCTGCCGCCGAGCACAGCGTCGACCGAAGCGGCGGTGCCGTCGATCGGCATGACCTTGATCGCGTCGGACACGTAGCCCACGCCGACGTAGCCGATGGCGGTCGGATTCTTCGAGACCTCGTCGACGATCGCCTGGCTCGACTGCAGGTTCTTCATGGACTTGGAGTACTTGGCGTTCTCGTCGTCCTTCATGACGACTTCCTCCAAGAAGTACTCGTAGGTACCTGAGGCGGTGTCTCGGCCCAGGAGCACGAACTCCGCGTCGGGGCCGCCGACATCCTTCCAGTTCGTGATCTCGCCACGGTAGATCTTGCCGAGCTGGTCGAGCGTGAGGCCCTCGACACCGTTGCCCGGATTGACGATCACCGCGATACCGTCCTTGGCGACCTCGGTCTCGACCGCGTCGACTCCCGCGTCGCTCGCCTGCTGGATCTCCTCGGGCTTCATCTCACGCGAGGCGTTCGCGAAGTCCACAGTCCCGTTGATAAGCGAGGCGATCCCGGTGCCAGTGCCGCCACCGGTGACCGAGATGGTCACGCCCGGGTTGACGGCCTGGAAGGCCTCGGCCCAACCCTGCGCGAGGTTCACCATCGTGTCGGAGCCCTGGACCGTCAGCGAGCCCGAGAGCTCCTCAGTCCCGGTCTGCCCGGTACCCGTCTCCGTCCCGGCGTTGTCCTGAGTGCCGCCGCACCCGACGAGCGCGACAAGCGCGATCGCCGCTGCGGTCAGACCCATCCACTTCGAAAGCTTCACGTACATCTCCCCTTCACTGAAGGTGTCACATCCGTCGGCACCTTCGGGCGGTGCCTCTGCTGCGATGGTGGGGTACAGCGTCCGGCAGGTGGTTGCACGGGTGTTAACTCCGCAAAACGCATGTAAACTGATTGTGAAATGCCGCTGTCATTCGCCTTCTGCCCGCCTACAATGACGCCGTCACGCGAGCCGGTACACGAAGGGTGGCCAGATGTCATCGATCCTCGTCGTCGAGGACGACCCGATCATCAGACAGACCATGCAGTACGCACTCAAACGTGCCGGATTCGACGTGAGCACGGCGGCGGACGGTCCGGACGCCCTCAGGGCCGCCGAGGCGGTAGCTCCCGACCTGGTCCTGCTCGACCTCATGCTGCCCGGTATCGACGGCTACCAGGTCGCCGAACGACTGCGGGCCGCAGGCAAGGACATGGCGATCATCATGGTCACCGCGCTCGACCAGGAGCGCGACAAGGTGCGCGGGCTCGACGCGGGCGCCGACGACTACATAACCAAACCGTTCTCCATGGAGGAGTTGCTCGCACGGGTGCGCGCGAATATGCGTCGGGTACGCGCACGCGAGACGCTCTCCGACGACGCTCCCCTAGAGAAGGGCGACCTCGTCATTGAGCCGAGCAGCTTCAAGGCGCTCGTGAACGGCACTCCGGTATCGCTGCGCCTCAAGGAGTTCCAGCTGCTCCTCACTCTGGCGCGCAACGACGGCAGGCTCTGCACCCGGCAGATGCTCGCCGAGGAGGTCTGGGGCTATGAACACCTGACCTCATCGCGCACGATCGACGTACACATCCGTCGCGTGCGCCAGGCGGTCGAGGTGCCCTCGGCGTTCACCTTCATCCACACCGTGCACGGTATGGGGTATCGGTTCGAGGCGACACCCAAGCACGAGTCGAGTTCCTCGTGACCAGAGTCCGACGTTTCACAAGCTCGGTGCTCGTGCGCAACGTTGGCGGCTACGTGCTGGTCGCCGTCATCTTCGCCGCGGCATGGCTGTGGTCGCTCTCAGGACCGCTCACCGACGCCGTGATAGGGCAGCAGGAGCGCAACCTCACCGCTGTCGCCCAGTCAGCGGCACTCAACGTCATGCAGTCACCGGAGTCCCCCGGTCGCATAGCACGACAGCTGGTGGCTCGCACCGATGTCCGTCTCACCATCGTGGCGGCTGACGGCACGGTTCTGGCAGACTCAGACGCCGACCCGGCCACCATGGAGAACCACGGAGACCGTTCCGAGGTGATCGCGGCGCTCGAGGGCGAGATCGGAAAGAGCCGCCGTGCCTCCAGGACCGAGGGCACCGAACAGCTCTACGTCGCGGTACCCGGCACGCTCGACGGACAGCGTGTCGTCGTGCGCGTCTCTCAACCGCTCGATGAGATACAACGTATCGCCGCACGTTCGCGGCGCGTCGGGATCGTACTGCTCACCCTCGCACTGGCGGTAAGCCTCGCTGTCGCCATTCCAGCCGCGCGAGCGGCGAGCCGGCCGGTCGGAGAGCTCTCTGAGGCAGCCGAGGCGATGGCCGGCGGGAACCTGTCGGTCCGCATCCCTGAAGTACCCGCCGATCTCGAGGTCCTCGCCTCGGCGCTCGCTTCTTTGAGGGAGCAGATGCGCACGCGGATCGAGGCGCTCGAGGCCGAGCGCCGCACCCTTCGCGCCACCCTCGACGGACTCTCGGACGCAGTCTTGCTGCTGGACGGCGACCAGGTTCGGCTCGACCAACGCAGCCGCCGCCTCGCTCGTGCGCGTCGGCGGCGGGCGCCGATTCGGCTCTTGGCCTCGACGACCTGGGTCTGCCGGCTTCGCTTGTTGCGGCCGTCAGGGAGCGCATCGCAGCGGGCGACACCGCACCATCGGACCTCGAGCCCGATCCAACGGGGCGGACCCTGCGACTCGCGGTCGCGCCGCTGGGCCGGGGTACCGAGGGCGCAGCGCGCGGTCGTCGTCATCTCCGATGTGACCGAGCGTGCGCGCCTTGACCGGGTGCGTCGGGACTTCGTCGCGAACGCAAGCCATGAACTCAAGACCCCGGTCGCTGGCATCGGTCTGCTCGCCGACTCCGCGGCCACCGCGGCTGCGGACGGCGACGCCGAGCAAGCGGTGCTCTTCGCCCGCCAGATCGCGGGTGAGACGCGGAGGCTGCAGCAGCTCGTGGGCGACCTTCTCGACCTCTCGCGCCTCGAGACCGCACCAACCGGCAACGCGCTCGCGGATGTCCGTGTGGCCGTGGAGAACGCGCTCGTCTCACACGCAGCGGCAGCATCTCGGGCGGGGCTGACGCTCTCGGCGGACTTCGCGGCCGTGCGCGACGTCGACGTCTACGCTGCGGCCGACGTGACCGACGTCGCGGTAGCGCTCGACAACCTCATCGACAACGCCATCGCCTACACCGACCAGGGCTCGGTGACCGTGACGGTCAGGGCGGATGACTCGGCGGTCACGATCGTCGTGGCAGACACCGGGTCGGGCATCCCGGCCGATGCGCTACCGCGGATCTTCGAGCGCTTCTACCGCGTTGACGCCGGCAGGTCACGTGAGAGCGGCGGCACCGGGCTTGGGCTCGCGCTCGTCCGTCACGTCGCCGAGCGCAACGGCGGTGCGATCAGCGTCGATTCGAAGCTCGGCGAGGGCTCGACCTTCACCCTCACGCTGCCGCGGGCCAGCTGAAGCGGCCTACGCGGGCTGCGGGCTGCTCGGCAACGAACCGCGCGCCGATCGCGCCAGCGCGACCGCGGACACCGCCGCGATCCAAGCGCCGCCAAGCAGCCACGACGCCAGTACGTCGCTCGGCCAGTGAACGCCGAGGTAGACGCGCGAGACACCCACCAGCACCGGGTAGAGCGCGACGAGCGCCAGCAGCCCCCGGCGTCTCCTGCTCGGCGGCGAGGACCCATGGAGCAGCGCAACGCCGAGCGCCCAGGCCAGACAGAGCGACCCCATCGTGTGCCCCGACGGGAAGCTGAACGACGCCGGAAGCGTGACGAGCGCCGAGGCAAGCGGCGGCCGCGCGCGCTCGAACAGGTACTTCGAGAGCTGTGACAGCGCCGCGCCGCCCGCGACGACGGCGACCGAGTACACTGCTGCCGCGCGACGGCCGGACCGCCACTGCGATGACCGCGAGCCAAGCGGTTGCGCCCGTGACCACAGGCCATGACCCGAGCGCCGTGATCGCGAGCATCAGCGTCGTGAGCCACGGCGCGCGCAGCGACTGGATAGCATTGCTGAGTGCGAGATCGAACGCGCTGACCGCCGCCGAGGACGAGAACTCACCCGCAAGCTCCCAGAAGGCGACGAGCAGCACGCCCGAGACGGCCCAGAGCGCGAGGACTCGCCGGTCGGTCACTGCCCGACGGCGCGTACGAGCGGCGCTGCGACCTGGGTCTTGCGCGACAGCACGCCCGGCATCCACGCCGACCCGCTGCTGAGGTCGATTCCGAGCGCGCGCTCGGCGAGCCGCCTCTTGCCCACCGCGAAGATCTCGGAGCCTTCCTTCACGATGTCGGTGGCGATCAGCACGAACAGGTCGGCCCCGCGGGCCACTCGCGCGCTCCTCCATCGCCTCGCGCAACTCGTCGGCGTGGTCCATGAGGTCGGTGAGGTCGACCGTCTCGTACTGCGCTATCGAGGCGAGCACGTCACCGACGCGGTACTCCTTGACGTCCCCGCGCAAGACACGCTCCGCCGAGAACACCTCGCCGGCCGATCGCGAGCGGAACACCTCCATGCCGAAACCCGACGGATCGACTCCCGCGGCCGACGCCAGCAGGCCGCATACCCGCCGGTCGGTGTCGGTCGTGGTTGGCGACTTCAGGATCACGGTGTCGGTCAGCAGCGCCGCGAGCAGTGCCCCCGCGATCGCGGGCGGCACCTCGACCCCCAGCTGCTCGAAGCGCGTCGCCACGATCGTCGCCGTCGAGCCGACCGGCAGGTTCAGGAACATGATCGGGCCGGGCGTCTCGATGTCGCCCACCCGGTGGTGATCGACGATCTCGACGATCTCGGCCTCCTCGATGCCCGCCGCCGACTGCGAGGCCTCGTTGTGGTCGACGAGCACGACTCGGCGCCGGATCCCGCGGGCGACGTTCGTGCGGGTCAGGATGCCGATCACGCGGTCTTCGTCGTCGACGACGACCGCCTCGCGATGCGTCGAGCCGAGCAGGTCCTCGGCGGCCTCGGAGAGCAGCGTCTCTGGACCGAAGCGCAGTACGTCGGTCTCCATCAGGTCGCCGGCGGCGTGCGCAAGCGAGACCAGCCGGGCGGCGGAGTAGGTGTCATGATCGGTGAGCAGCAGCGCCGCGCCGCGCGCGGCCGCCATGCTCGACGACCTCGGCGGGCGGCCTCTCGCCGAGCGTCACGATGAGACATGCGGCGCCAGCCTCGAGCGCCATCGGCTGGGTGCGCACGCGATCGCCGACGATGAGCACGTCGCCGGGGGCGATGCGGGCCATCATCGTCGTCGGGCTCCGCCGCGCCGATCAGCACGTCGCCCGCGATCGTTGCCGCCGGATCGCCCGCCAGCAGTTCCGCCTCGAGCACACGCGCGAGCGGCCGACCGACACCGGCATGTCTGCGAACCCGGCGATGTCGGTCTCGTCGAGGTAGCGCTCGGCGAGCATACGCTGGCTCACGAGGCCGAGCAGCCCTCCGTCGGCGTCGACCACCGGCAGCGCGCGCACGTCACGCTCGCGCATCAGGCGGCCCGCCTCGAGCATCGACAGGTCCGGCAGAACGGTAGCGACATCCTCGGTCATCACGTCGCGCACCCGCGTGTGCACGTGCGGGACCTGCTCGGGCAGCTCAAGCCCGAAGCGTTCGAACACCCAGGCGGTCTCGCGCGGGACGGGGCCAAGTCGCGCCGGCACGTAGACGTTCGCGTCGTCGGTCAGGTTCTTGAGGTGCGCGTAGGCGACCGCCGAGCAGATGCTGTCGTTGTCGGGGTTGCGGTGCCCGAAGACCAGGATGGGACCCATGAGTGCCGACGCCTTCCGCCGTGCGACCGCGTGTCGGCCGCTACTGCTTGATCTTCACAATCGGAGCGTACCCCACCAGCAGTTTCTTCGTCTCGCCGGTGCGGTCGAACCGGATGGAGAGCGCGTCACCGTCGACGGCCACCACCGCGCCCGCGCCCGAACGCCTTGTGGTCCACGAGATCGCCGACGTCGAAGGTCTCGGAAGGCGGCTTCGGAACCCGCGCCGTGACGCGCGCTGCACCACCTCCCCCGCCCGCACCGAACACGCGCCCGCCCCCAGAACCGCCCCCGGTGCCGAATGTGCCGCCACGGTCGCCGCGCTTCGCCCAGCCCGTCCCGTGGATGCCGACGGAGCCGACCCCTGAAGCGGCCACATGGTCCTCGGGGATCTCGCCGATGAAGCGGCTCGGCGGGTTGTGCTGGGTGGCGCCGTAGATCGAGCGCGCGTGGGCGTGCGTCAGGTAGAGCCGCTCCCGCGCACGGGTGATCGCGACGTAGGCGAGCCGCCGCTCCTCCTCGAGACCGGCCGGCTCGAACATCGAGTTCGCGTGCGGGAAGATCGACTCCTCGAGGCCCGCCACGAAGACGACCGGGTACTCGAGGCCCTTCGCGGTGTGCACCGTCATGAGCGTGACGTAGTCGTCGCCCGCGTCGAGCGTGTCGAGGTCGGTGCGCAGGGCGAGCCACTCCATGAACGCCGGCAGGTCCGGCTCCTCGTGCGCGGCGGCGAACTCCGAGACCACCCCGAAGAACTCGCGGATGTTCTCGGCGCGCCCTGCCGCCTCCTCGGTGCGCTCCGCCTCGAGTGCCTCGATCAGCCCGGTGCGCGTGATCGCCAGCTCCACGAGGTCGCGGAGATCGCCCTCCATCGCCCGCAGCTCGTCGAGCAGATCCACGAAGGCCCGAAGCGCGGTGCGGGTGCGCGCCTGCAGCTCCTCGTTGCCGACCGCGTCGCGCATCGCCGTCTCGAAGCCCACGCGTCGCTCGCGCGCGTCGAACTCGATGCGGTCGATCGTCGTGTCGCCGATGCCGCGGCGAGGCGTGTTGATGATGCGCCTGAGCGAGATCTCGTCGGCGGGGTTGACCACGACCTTGAGGTACGCGGTGACGTCGCGGATCTCCGCCCGGTCGAAGAAGCGCGTGCCGCCGACGATGCGGTACGGCACCCCCGCGCGCAGCAGAGCGTCTTCGATCACGCGGCTCTGCGCGTTGGTGCGGTAGAAGACCGCGAAGTCGGTGTAGGCGCGGTCTTCTCGGCGGACGAGCGACTCGACCTCGGCGGCGATGAAGCGGGCTTCGTCGCGCTCGTCGCTCGCGAGATAGCTCGAGATCTTCTCGCCCTCGGCGTTCTCGGTGAAGAGCGTCTTGGGCTTGCGGTTGGGGTTGTTCGCCACGACCGCGTTCGCCGCGATCAGGATGCGCGCCGTGGAGCGGTAGTTCTGCTCGAGCTTCACGACGACCGCCTCGGGATAGTCTCGTTCGAACTCGAGGATGTTGGTGATGTCGGCGCCGCGCCACGAGTAGATCGACTGGTCGTCGTCGCCCACCACCATGAGGTTGCGCGATGCCGAGGCAAGCAGGTTCGTGATCCGGTACTGCGCGTGGTTGGTGTCCTGGTACTCGTCAACGCTGATGTAGCGAAAGCGCTCCTGGTAGGCGCGCCGGACGTCCTCGTGCTCGTCGAGCAGGCGGTGCGCCTCGACGAGCAGGTCGTCGAAGTCGAGCGCGTTCGCCTCGCGCATGCGCTCCTGGTAGCGCGCGAAGACACGGCCGGCGGCCTTGTCGAGCGGCGTGAACGCCTTGACCGAGAACGCCTCGGCGTCGATGAGCTCGCTCTTGGCCGACGATATCCGGCCGCGGACCGCGTTGATCGGGTAGCGCTTGTCGTCGAGCTCGAGCTCGGCCATGACCGACTTGATCATGCGCTTCGTGTCGTCATCGTCGTAGATCGTGAACGACGGCTTGAAGCCGACGCGCTCGGCGTCAGCGCGAAGCATCCGCACGCACATCGCGTGGAACGTCATGACCCACATCGAGCGCACGCCGTAGCCGAGAAGCCCGCCGAGCCGCTCGCGCATCTCGGCGGCGGCCTTGTTGGTGAAGGTGATCGCGAGGACCTCGTGCGGGCTCACCCCGAGGTCGGCGACGAGATGCGCGATGCGGTAGGTGAGCACCCGCGTCTTGCCGCTGCCCGCGCCTGCAAGCACGAGCAGGGGGCCGTCGGTGGTCTCGACGGCCTGGCGCTGAGCGGGGTTCAGGGAGCTGAGATCGATAGGCATAGCCGAGGTAGTGTAGCACTCGCGGGAGGCGCGACCGCCGTGCCCGGCCGGCCCTAGGGAGCGAGGCTGCCGGAGCCGTCGGCGTACCGCAGATCCGCACCCAGCCCATCGCTGATCGCGTTGGCCCGAACGATGCGCGAGTAGAGGTCCGCCGACGGCCGCGGGCGGCGTTCGAACGTCTCGTAGTCGACCTCCACGAGCCCGAAGCGCGGGCCGTAGCCGAACGCCCACTCGAAGTTGTCGAGCAAGCGACCAGTGCAGGTACCCCCGCACGTCGATGCCCTCCTCAATGGCCCGGTGCAGCCAGGCAAGGTGATCGATGATGAAGCGCGACCGCTGGGAGTCCTTGGCGTCCGCGAGCCCGTTCTCGGTCACGATGATCGGGACGCCGTAGCGAGCCCAGCAGGCCCGTACGGCCTCGTAGAGACCGCGCGGGGCGATGCGCCAGCCCATGTCGGTGCGTGGAGGCGACCCGTCGTCCAAGTCGTAGCCGAAGACCGTGCACGGCACGTCGTAGTAGTACTGGACACCCAGCCAATCGACGCTGCCGCGCACGCGATCGAGGAAGTTCCACGCCGAGAGCCAGTTCCAGTACGCCTGGCACGGCCCGGTCAGGACGCCGCTCTTCTCGGTCGGGATGCGTCCAGGGGAAGACGTGGGTGAGCCCGACCGGAGTCGCCTCGCCGAGGAGCTCCTTGATGACGCGCCGTGCGCGCACGTGTCCCTCTGCCAGCCCGGCGTAGGCCGCGAAGCCGCCAGGGTAGTCGTTGCGCTTGCCCGGAGGCCAGTCGCCCATGAGCCACCCGTGTTGCGCATACGTGTTCGCTTCATTGATGGTCGCCCACCAGTCGACGTGCGGCGCGAGTGCGGGCACGACGGCACGAACGAACGATTCGAATCGCGCGGGCGCTTCCGACCACGCCCAGGCCCCTCGCTCGGTCAGCCACGCGGGGTTGGTGAAGTGCCAGAGCACGAGCATCGTCTGCATGCCGCGCTCTCGGGCGTAGGCAAGCCACTCGGCGTAGCGACTCACGGCCTCCGGGTCGATGCGCCCGGGCTCCGGCTCGATGCGCGACCACTCGGTAGAGATGCGGTACACGGAGTGCCCCAAGTGACGCCGCAAGGTCCACATCCTCGCGAAAGCGGTTCCACGAATCGGCGGCTTGGGCAGCGCTGTCGGGCACCGCACCGGCCTGCTCCCAGCGCGCCCAATCAGCGTGGGCTATCCCGCCCTCGATCTGGTACGAGGAGGTTGACGCGCCCCACAAGAAGCCCTCGGGGAACACGAGGTCGGCCATGGCCAGTCCCCCTGCCGACGAGCGGCTGCGCTGCGAACGTGACCGCTCGACTCTAGCGCACGAACTTGATCATGGTGAAGCCGTCCTCGTCCTTGTGCAGGCACTCGTTGTGCGTGACCTTGCGGTTGCCGCTGACGTACTGCACGTTTCCCGCACCGGTCGCAGACATCGCGATCGCACACCGAGCAGCGGCCGAGGTGCCGGACCTTCTCGGCGTGGCAGTGCATGCATGTGTTGTGGGAGTACGCTGCGTCGGCCACCCATCGTCCTCACGCCAAGCACGTAGAGCGCGGGGCTCGGGGCTGCGAGAGCGTGCGCTACGCAAGCGAGGTGCCCACGGCCTCCGCTACCGACCTTAGTTCGACGACGAGCGAACGAAGCCCTGCAAGGTCGAGCGACTGCGGCCCGTCGCAGAGCGCCTCGCGCGGGTTCGGGTGCACCTCGACCATGATGCCGTCGGCGCCCACCGCCACCGCAGCACGGCTGATCGCCGGTACGAGGTCGGCGCGACCCGCCGGATGCGACACGTCGACGATGATCGGCAGGAGTGAGAGGCTCTTCACGACCGGCACCGCAGTGATATCGAGGGTGAAACGGTAGGCGGTCTCGAAGGTGCGGATGCCGCGCTCGCACAGGACGACGTTCTCGTTGCCGCCCATCGTGATGTAGTTGCTGGCCTGCAGCCATTCCTCGATCGTGGCGGCCATGCCGCGCTTGAAGACCACGGGCTTGCCGCTATCTGCGGTGACCTCGCCAAGCTTCTTGAGCAGTGAGAAGTTGGCCATGTTGCGCGTGCCGACCTGCAGCATGTCCGAGTAGGCGTCGACGGTCTCGGCGTGCGCGGAGTCGGTCACCTCGGTCACCACGAGCAGGCCGTACTCGTCGGCCGCCTCGCGCATGATCTTGAGGCCCTCTTCTTCGAGCCCTTGGAACGAGAACGGCGAGGTGCGCGGCTTGTAGGCCCCCCCGCGCATCACCTTGATGCCGAGTTCCTTCAAGGTCGCGGCGACCTCGCGCATCTGCTCGAGGCTCTCGATCGAACACGGGCCGGCGATGATCGTCATCCCGCCGTCACGGCTGACGGCGCCGATCGCAGGCGCTGTCTGGGCGGCCATCAGCCCCTCATCTCCTTGGCCACGTGCAGGATCGCCTCGTAGATCTCGCGCAGGTCGTCCGCGTAGAGCGGGCCCTCGTTGCACTTCGCGACGTTGGTGAAGATCTCCTCTTCGCGCCGCGGGTCATAGAGACCCTGGTGGGCCTGCGGCTTCAGGCTCCTGATCTCGAGCGAACAGGCTGCCCGCTCGTTGAGGAGCTTGACCAGCTGACAGTCGATCTCGTCGATGCGCTGTCGGATCTCGGTGATCCGCGCCTGCGCGTCGGTGGTCTCATCGGGCATCGCACATGCCCCCTTCGTCATCGCATCGAATCCGCCGTGAGTTCGCGGTCTGGTGATTATCGCACGGGTTCCCATGCAGATGCAGGCACGTCGTCGGACGCCAGTATCTCGCGGTACGCTGCCTCGCAGCTGACCGATTCCGAACAGGC
Source organism: uncultured Coriobacteriia bacterium (assembly GCA_963751505.1). GTDB lineage: Bacteria > Actinomycetota > Coriobacteriia > Anaerosomatales > PHET01 > CAVVUM01. Next base: position 15,330 of record CAVVUM010000002.1, on the reverse strand, counting down.
ACGACCCTGAAGGGACACGACACTCGACGACCGTAGATCCTTCAGGTAGTCGCGGCTGACACCGAACGGGTCGATCACGCGTTCGTCCGATGTCTGAGCGACGACCTTGTCCGCGAGCAAGAGAAGCACCTTGTAGCGGAACGACTTCTGATCCACAACGCGGCCGACGCGCTTGAGCTCAGGCCGCTCACGCGCGTGCTTCGATACCGCGAAGTACGCTCGCTGGTCATCGGGATGATGCTGCTGAATCCATCGGTAGAAGGCCTCGCTGCTGCCGCCCTCGCCGCCATCCTGATCTGACACGAGCCATATGGCTCGCGTGATGCCGAGGACTTCGCGCAGTACGAACACGGGCACACGGTACTTGAGCACTCCGCCGAGCTTGCCGTCTCGAGCGAAGCTCACGCAGGTAGAGAAGCTCGCGCTTGAGACGACGGCCGACGCGCGCCTCCCGGCGCGCCCTGATCGTAGCGCCGTCTCGCCAGACTATCTGGTCGCCGGCACAGAAGTACGACCGCTCCACCAGATGCGTCAGCCGAGAGAGTCCTCCGTAGGTGAGGGTCGGCGCGATCGCCTGCCCCTGGATCCGCATCTCGAGCGAGACCTTCTGAGCATCGCCCAGCGGCACCCTGAAGCGGAATCCGGGGTATCTGTGGATCGTCTCGCCAAGCGACATGCGATCGAGGTCGGGCCGCGTGTGGAATGCAACTCGCTGGTCACCTTCGAGCGTCTGTGCGAACAGCTCTATCGCTCCCGGTCCGAAGACGGAGTTCACGTGGCCTTCGAACCAGGCAGCTCGTCGCCACGGCGTTGGAGAAGCTCGATTCGAACCGGTTGTCCCTGCGTCTTGAGATTCCGGAGCGTGAGCCCGCCAAACCGCACTCGTCCGTCGGCCAGTAGCTCGAAGCGCTCGCTGATCTGCGCAACCGTGCAGTCATGCTTGAGCGCCAGTGCGTAGATCTTGTACTCGACCTCGAACCGGCGCTGGCGCAGGATCACGCTTTCGTCGATGTCGTGCAGCAGCCCTGCAATCGCCGCGCGATACTCGGCCCGCTATCTCGGAGTTCGGGCTCAGTTCGTAGCGAAAGCGCCAGTGAATCTCGTCATCACGCCGCTGCACGTACGGATGCGCGTACCGAACTGCGGCTTTCGACTCGGCGAGCAACGCTGCGTGACAGTACTTCGGCATGTCGCAGATACCAAGAGCGCGACAGCGTCGATTCGCTGAGGGCCGAGTCGTCTCCCTGTCGCTTGCGATAGCAGTACCGACGCCTGCCGAGGACCCGTACCGTTCGGCGCGCATGATCACGGCGGTAAGAAAGCCGGAAGTCCTCCGAGTACTTTACCGGTGTCGAAGCGGTGACCGTCGAGCGCTGAGCGCCTGAGAACAGTCGACGCCACGTGCAGCTGCGCGTGATCGGGCTGCTTCCGCACATCGCACGATGCGGTCTCCCCCCTCGAACTTGTAGTCGAGCGGGTGCGGTCCTGTCTTCGGCCGCCGAAGAACCGCGATCCTTGGCCGCCACGACATCGAGTCTCACGGATTCGTGTCCAAGAAGGCGCAGGCCGTCTGCCAGGGCGTCCGCGTTCCCACGATGTCGTCCCCGTCAAGGAAGTTCACGTATGTGCCGCTGGCATGCTCAGCGCCCAGATGTCGCGAGCCGCGCTCACGCCAGCGTTCTCTTGGCAGAGCGTAGATGACGTTGTCCGGGTCGGCGGTCCCGCCAGCGACAGGCAGATCGCTTCGCTGCCGTCGGTGCAGCGCGTCGTTGACGAGTATCAGCTCGACGCGATCGCGGAAGCCGAGTCGACTTGCCGGACGACGCCCTCAACGGCCTCATCGAGGTAGTTCTCGATGTTGTACACCGGGATCACTACTGAGATCGTGGGCGTACCTGGGCTCAAGCGCGCTACTCCCACTCGATGGTGCCGGGCGGCTTGCTCGTGATGTCGTAGGCGACGCGGTTGATCCCGTCGACCTCGTTGATGATGCGGTTGCTCATCTTGGCGAGCAGGTCGTGCGGCAGGCGCGCCCAGTCCGCGGTCATCGCATCAGCCGAGGCGACCGCGCGGATGATGATCGGGTTCTCGTAGGTGCGCTCGTCGCCCATGACGCCGACGCTCTTGATGTCGGGCAGCACCGCGAAGTACTGCCAGACCTCGCGATCGGTGTCCCAGTCGCCGATCTCCTCGCGCACGATCGCATCGGCGCGGCGCAGCTTCTCGAGCTTGGCGTGGGTGATGTCGCCGATGATGCGCACGGCGAGACCCGGCCCCGGGAAGGGCTGTCGGTGCACGATCTCGTCGGGGAGTCCGAGCTCGCTGCCGACCGCCCGGACCTCGTCTTTGAACAGCGCCTTGAGCGGCTCGATCAGGTCGAAGTGCACGCCCTCGCGGGAACGGGATGAGGTTGTGGTGGCTCTTGATCTTGGCCGCGTGCTTGTTGCCCGACTCGATCACGTCGGGGTAGAGCGTGCCCTGCGCGAGCCACTTCACGCCCTCGAGCTTCGTGGCCTCCTCGAAGAAGATCTGCCAGAACTCCTCGCCGATGATTCGGCGCTTCAGCTCCGGGTCGTCGACGCCGGCGAGCAGCGACAGGTAGCGCTCCTCGGCGTCGACGTGGACGAGATTGACGTGGAAGGTGTCGCGGAAGGTGTGCACGACCTGCTCGGCCTCGTCGAGACGCATCATGCCGTGGTCCACGAAGACGCACGTGAGCTGGTCGCCGATCGCGCGGTGCAGCAGCGCGGCCACCACGCTCGAGTCGACGCCGCCGGACAGCCCGCAGATGACGCGGTCCGTCCCCACCTGCTCACGCACCGCCGCCACGGTCTCCTCGATGATGTTGAGCATCGTCCAGGTCGGCGGGATGTCCGCGATGTCGTGCAGGAACGTGCGGATGATCTGCTGGCCGAACTCGGTGTGCGCGACCTCGGGGTGGAACTGCGTCGCGTAGAGCTTGCGCGCCGGGTCCTCCATCGACGGCGATCGCGGTGGTGGCGGTGCGCGCCGGTGACCGCGAAGCCCGGCGGGCGCGGTCCCCACGCTGTCGCGGTGGCTCATCCACACCTGCGAGGTCTCGGGCACGTCCTCGAGCAGCCGGCATGCCGGCTCGAGCACCGTGAGCTCGGCGAAGCCGTACTCCCCGACGTCGGTCTTGGGGATCTCGCCGCCCAGGTGAAGCGCCATCTCCTGGATGCCGTAGCAGAAGCCCAGCACCGGGATCCCCAGATCGAGGATCGCCGGGTCCATGTGCGGCGCGCCCTCGGCGTACACGCTCGCCGGTCCACCCGACAGGATGAGCGCCGCCGGCTTGCGGCGCGCCACCTCCTCGGCGGAGATGTCGAACGGCACGATCTCGGAGTACACGCGCGCTTCACGCACACGTCGCGCGATCAGCTGGGCGTACTGGGCGCCGAAGTCGAGGACGAGGACGACAGCTTGCTGATCGTGGAAGTCCGCCACGCCTAGCGGCCCATCCCTACGCCCTGGGTGTTCTGCAGGACCTTGCCCTCGGTCTGGAGCGACGGGGCCACCATGACCTCGGCCTTCTGGAAGCTCTTGAGGTTCTCGTAGCCGCACGTCGACATCGAGGTGCGCAGTCCGCCGAGCAGGTTCAAGGTGCCGTCGTTCTGATGCGCCGGCCCGAGCAGGATGTCCTCGAGCGAGCCGCGGATACCCGGCGCGAACGCGGGTGCCACGAGGCAGGTCGGGATGGAACGTCGCCATGCCCCAGTGATAGCCACGCCCGGGGGCCTCGGAGGCACTCGCGAGCGGCGAGCCGATCATGATCGCATCGGCGCCCACCGCGATCGCCTTGGCGAGGTCACCGCCGGTGCGCATGCCGCCGTCGGCGATGACGTGCGCGTAGCGGCCGGTCTCCTCGAGGTAGCGCGTGCGCGCGGCGGAGGCGTCGGCGATCGCTGTGGCCTGCGGCACACCGATGCCGAGCACGCGCCGCGAGGTGCAGGCGTGGCCCGGGCCGACGCCCACGAGCACGCCGACCGCTCCCGAGCGCATCAGATGGAGCGCGCCCTGGTAGCTGCAGCAGCCGCCGATGATGCACGGGATGTCGAGCGACTCGACGAACGCGTTGAGGTCGAGCGGCTTGTCGTAGCTCGAGACGTGCTCGGCCGAGACCACCGTGCCCTGGATGATGAGGATGTCGAGGCCGCCTTCGAGCGCCGGCTCGATGAATCGCTCGACGTTCTGAGGCGTGAGCGACGCCGCCGCGAGCACGCCGCCGTCCTTGATCTGCTTCACGCGCTCGCGCACGAGCTCGGGCTTGACCTGCTCGGCAGCGTAGATCTCCTGCATCTTGGCGGTGGCCTCTTCCTTGTCGAAGGAGGCGATGGCGTCGAGCAGGGGGGCGGGGTCGTCGTAGCGGGTCTGGATGCCTTCGAGGTTGAGCACGGCCAAGCCGCCGAGCTTGCCCATCGTCACCGCGAATGCCGGGTCGACCACGCCGTCCATCGCGGACGCGAGGACCGGCAGCGGGAAGTCGAAGTCCTTGCCCTTGTGCGAGAACGTCCAGGAGATGTCGACGTCGCGCGGGTCGCGCGTGCGCCGGGAGGGCACGATGGCGATGTCGTCGAATCCGTACGCACGCCGAGCGGTCTTGCCCCGTCCGATCTCGATCTCCATGCTGGACGCATCCTCTCAGAGTCGTCACGCCGCGCATCGCGGCGACTGGTCACGCTTCTGCGCCGGGTCCCAGATACGGCGAAGCCAGGCATCCTTCGCCGAGAAGCACGGGCGAGCTGCCTGGTCCGATGAGTTCTGCGACGTGCCCACGCAGACCCTGGTCGAGAGTCTGCGACCGCGCCCCCGGTGCCGATATTCTAGTGGAGCGCGGGGCGTTCGTGAACCGCGCTCAGGGGATTCGGTCCTCAACCGCGTGGCATAATCTGCGGAGCGGCTTCGCCCGAGCGACAGGAGTGGTCTGTGCGATCCAGGCGTTCTCTGATCAGGGCCTCGCTGACGTGCACTTCGATCGTCCTAGCGCGCTCTGGCAGCCCCGCCTTCTCGGCGGGCCGGCCGCGCCCGCGCAGGCGCTCGAGCCGACGACCCCGCTCGTCGTGATCGACCCCGGGCACGGCGGTCCCTACTCGAACGCGAATGCGAACGGGCTCAGAGAGAAGAACGTCAACCTTGCGATCGGGCTCGAACTGCGACGCATCCTGACCGCGCGGGGCTATCGCGTCGCAATGACCCGCACCACGGATCGCGCCGTCGCGCTCGGCGACATCAGTACCTGGAACTGGAGCTCGAGCGCATACCTCTGGCGCTATGGGCGCGACGGAAGGCGTGGGTACGTCAAAGGCCTTCCCAAAGACGACCTCCAAGCGCGAGCGAACCTCGCCAATCGCCTCGGTGCCGACGTCTTCATATGCATCCACAACAACGGCTCGGTCAGGCGAAGCGCCCGCGGCACGGAGACCTACGCCTCTCCCCGCGACCGGCTGGGACGAGCGCTCGCCGCGCGAGTGCTTCGCCGCATCGTCGTGCGCACTGGACTCCCTGATCGCGGCTCGCATTCGAAGGACTTCTTCGTGTGCCGCTGGACCAACATGCCCGCGGTGCTCGTAGAGGGCGGCTACATCTCGAATCGCGCGGACGCACGACTGCTTGCCAGTCCGACGTTTCGACGGCGCCTCAGCGCTCGGTATCGCCGAGGGACTCGACGAGTGGTATGCGGGACGGGCCCTTCTCGGCCTCTCAGCGGCCGGTGAGCGCTCCGAGTGCGAGCGCGGCAGCCGTCGCAGCATCGCGGGCCCGCTTCACCGTCGGGCGCCGACACCGTCGTTTTCACGCGCTCAGAGTCCTGGCAAGATGTGCCCTTCGCCCCCACCCTTGCAGCGCAGTTGCAGGCACCGTTGCTCTGGTCGGACGCGAGCGCCATCTCCACCCATACAGCCGACGAGCTCAAGCGACTCGCCCCGAAGCGGATCGTGTTCGCCGGACTGGTCGGCTCGCTTGATGCCCCCTTGGCGGCCTCGATCGCCGCTGCCGCGCCCACCGCCAGCGATCGAGACGATCGAGGCGCCGGATCGGGTCGCACTCGCTGCCAAGGCCTGCACCTACACGGACCCTCCCGAAGTGTCCAGGTCTTCATCGCCGACGAGGGCGACACGAGCTCGATGCTGGCCTTGGCGCCGGCCGCTGCGGCACAGAGGCATCCCGTTGCTTCTGAGCCGCGACGGGTCGCTCACCCCCGAGGCGAGCCTTGCACTGAGCGAGGGTCTTGGTCGGCCGAGCGTTGCCGTGCTATTCGGACCGGCACCCAAGTGCCCGCCAGCACCGCACGAGGGTATTCCTCGCATCATGCGCTGCGACGGCCTCCTGTCACAGCGGGTCGGCTTTCTGAACGCACGATACTACCCCGCGACGCCCGGCACGCGCCTCAAGCCTTTGCTTGCGGACACGCGCTCGGGCGCCGGCTACCTTACCGCGGCCCTGCTATGCGTGCACGCCCCCTGCGCCCCGTGCTGCCCGTGAGCGGACAGACGGTAGCGCCCTACACCCGGCTGTGGATCACGAGACTGCGCAGACAGATAGTCGGGTTCGAAGTGTTCGACGCCGAGACAGGCATCCCGCCCAACCTCGAGCACGCTCTGCGGAAGATGGATGCGGAGTAGCAGTAGGGTCGCGAGACGACTTGACGGCCCAAGCGGTCCTACACGTTGAACTTGAAATGCACGACGTCGCCGTCGGCCATCACGTACTCTTTGCCCTCGAGGCGCAGCCTGCCCGCATCGCGAGCGCCCTTCTCGCCGCCGAGCTCGGCGTAGTCGTCGAAGCTGATGACCTCGGCCTTGATGAAGCCGCGCTCGAAGTCGGTGTGGATGACGCCGGCGGCCTGCGGCGCCTTCGCGCCGATCGGCACCGTCCACGCCCGCACCTCCTTCTCGCCGGCGGTGAAGAAGCTCTGCAGGCCGAGGAGGCGATACGCCTCGCGGATCAGCGCGTTCAGTCCGGGCTCCGCGAGCCCTATCGACTCGAGGTACTCGGCGGCCTCCGCAGGCTCCAGCTCGGCGAGCTCGGCCTCCACCTTCGCGCAGATCGGTATCGGGCGCACGCCGTCGATCTCGGGCAGTCGAGTGCTCGCCTGGCTCTCGTCGACGTTCGCGACGTAGAGCATGGGCTTCATCGTCAGCAGGTGGAGGTCGGCAGCAGCGCCCGCTCGTCCTCACCCATCTCCATGCGCACCGCGCGATGCCCCTCGCCCAGCCAGGCGGCCATGCGCTTGACCAAGTCGATCTTGATCTCGAGCGACTTGTCCCGCTTGGCATCCTTCTCGAGCCTGGGCAGCGCCTTCTCGACGGTAGAGAGGTCCGCCAGCACCAGCTCGAACTTGATCGTCTCGACGTCCGAGCCGGGATCGACCTTGCCGTCGACGTGGATCACGTCCTCGTCCTCGAAGAAGCGAACCACCTCGGCGATCGCGTCGGTCTCGCGGATGTTGGCGAGAAACTGGTTGCCGAGTCCCGCGCCCTCGCTCGCGCCCTTGACCAGGCCCGCGATGTCGACGAACTCGACGGCCGCCGGCACGACGCGCTGCGGACTCACCATCTCGGCGAGCACGCCAAGCCGGGAGTCGGGTACGGGCACCACCCCGACGTTGGGCTCGATCGTCGCGAACGGGTAGTTGGCGGCGTCGACCTGGTTCTTCGTGAGCGCCGTGAAGAGCGTGGACTTGCCCACGTTGGGAAGTCCGACGATTCCGATCGAAAGTGACACGCCAGACCCCTTTCGGCAGGTCGCAGGCGGCATTTTGGCGCCCGCGCCTGCGGTATAGTACCACCCATGACAAACTCGGTAACGATAGCCGTCGGCTACGCCTCGGTCGGGTCCGGCCATCGCATCGCCGCCGAGGCGATCGCGACCGAGATCGAGAGCCGCTCGGGATCGGGAGTCCACGCCGAACTCGTCGACGCGCTCGACTTCGCATCCCGCGGCATCTCCGGCGACTGGCTGAGCCGCACCTTCGTCGGCCCCACCTCGGGCTCTACGACGCCGTGTGGGGCAGCGCCGGCGCCGGTGCGTTCGGGCGCGCGCTCGCCGAGGCCGCTCCTGCCTCCGTTCTTCCCCGGCTTCGCCGAGCACCTGCGCACCATCGGCGCGAGCGCGCTAGTGAGCACCCACGCGATGCCGGCGCTGCTCGGGGTGCACGTGAAGCGCCGAGCGCTCCCCGAGCTCACCCTCGTCAACGTCGCGACCGACTTCGGGCTGCACGGCTTCTGGCCGCGCGAGGGCGTCGACCTGACCTGCGTCGCCGACGAGCCCTGCAAAGAGACCCTCCTGGGTCGCGGCTACGCGCCCGAGCGCGTCGTCGCGACCGGCATCCCCGTGCGCCGCCAGTTCTCGATCGAGTACGACTGCGACGCTGCGCGCAAGCACTTCGGCCTGCCGTCCGAGAGCAGGATCGTACTCGCACTCGCTGGCTCCACGATGGCCGGCCCCTACGAACGGCTCAAGGAGTCGCTCGCGGTCTCGCTGCCTGCCCTCGCCTCTTTGCCGAGTACTGCGGTCGCGGTCGTCTGCGGCAACGACGAGATCTACGCCGAGGAGATGCGCACGCGAGCTGCCGGCTTCGGCACCACGAACGTGCAGGTCCTCGGCTTCATCGACCACATGGCGCCGCTCATGGCCTGCGCAGACCTCGCGATCGCCAAGCCGGGTGGCGTGGTGAGCGCCGAGTGCCTGGCGGCAGGCGTGCCGCTCGTGCTCGTGGGCCCGGCCGCAGGCCAGGAGCGGTCGAACGCCCGCGCGCTCACTCAGGCGGGCGCTGCATCGTTCGCAGTCGGATCCGCGCCTGCTCGCCGAGTACGTCCGCAAGGCGGTCTCGAAGCCCGCCCGCCTCGCGAAGATGCGGCAGGCGGCCGCCGAGCACGCCACGCCCCGACGCTACGCGCGATGTCGTCGACCTCGTGATGGGGCTTGTCGGCGCCGACTAGCGCCGCTTCTGGTGCCAGCGCCAGGCGTCCTCGACGACGAGGGTGAGTGACTCGCGCTTCGGCGCCCAGCCGAGCTCCGCGCGAGCACGTGCGCTGTCGGCCACGAGCGACGGCGGGTCGCCCGCCCGTCTCGGCGCCACGTCGACCTTCACGGGACGCCCAGTTACTTCTCGCACTGCGGCGATCACCTCGAACACCGAGGAGCCGCCCCCCGTGCCGAGGTTGTAGGCGCCGCAGCCACCGCCCTCGGCATGCGCGAGCGCGAGCAGGTGCGCCTCGGCCAGGTCGACCACGTGGACGTAGTCGCGGACGCAAGTCCCGTCGCGCGTCTCGTAGTCGTCGCCGAAGACCTCGATCGCCTCTCGTCTGCCCGATGCCGCGTCGAGCACAAGCGGTATGAGGTGGGTCTCGGGGTCGTGCCACTCGCCGATCTCGGCGTCCACGGCAGCGCCGGCCGCGTTGAAGTAGCGCAGCGAGACGTGGCTCAGGCCCCACTCCTCGGCAGCAGAGGCCAGCAGGTCCTCCACCTCGGCCTTGTCTCTGCCGTACGGGTTGATGGGCGCGCGCGCGGCGCTCTCGGGGATCGGATCGATGTCCGGGTGACCATACACGGCGGCCGAGGACGAGAAGACGATCGTGCCGACGCCGGCCTGCCGCATCGCTTCGAGCAAGCACGCACTGCCCTCGACGTTGACACGGTGGTACAGCTCCGGCTCTCGCACCGACTCGGCCACCGAGGTCTTGCCGGCGAAATGCATGACCGCCGAGATCGAGTGGCGCGCGAAGACGTCGTCGAGAAACGCGGCGTCGAGAATCGATCCGATTTCGAGGTGGCCCCAGCGCGCGAGTTCGCGGTGCCCGGTCGACAGGTCGTCGACGACCACAGTCTCGACGCCACCCTCGGCGAGCGCCTTGTTGACGTGCGAGCCCACGTAGCCGGCCCCGCCCGTCAGCAGCACGCATCCCCTCGCCGTCATGGCTCTCTCCTCGCTCGGTCAGCCCTGCCCTCGATGCCCGACTGAACGATAGCAGTCCGCGCCCTGCCGGAGCGAGAAGACGGGCCCCGACCGCGTGGCAGCCGGGGCCCGTCGTGACACACCAGGTGTGTCGCGCGTGAGCGCGTTGCTACATCATGCCGCCCATGCCGCCCATGCCGGCCATCGCGGCAGCAGCCCCGTCGTCCTTCACGGGAACGTCGTTGACAGCAGCCTCGGTGATGAGGATGAGCGCCGAGATCGACGCGGCATTCTGCAGAGCGGAGCGGGTGACCTTGACCGGGTCGATGACGCCCATGCTCATGAGGTCGCCGTACTCGCCGCTCGCGCTGTTCAGACCGAAGCCCGGCGTCGCCTGCTCCTTGACCTTCTCGACCACGACCGAGCCCTCGAAACCGGCGTTGGACGCGATCATCTTGAGCGGCTCCATGAGGGCCTTGCGGATGATCGAGACGCCGACCATCTCGTCCACCTCGAGCGAGAGCGAGTCAAGCGCAGGAAGCGCGTCCACGAGCGCGACGCCACCGCCGGCGACGATGCCCTCCTCGACCGCGGCGCGAGTCGCCTGGAGCGCATCCTCGATGCGGTGCTTCTTCTCCTTGAGCTCGACCTCAGTCGCGGCGCCAACCTTGATGACCGCCACGCCACCGGAGAGCTTGGCCAGACGCTCCTGGAGCTTCTCGCGGTCGAAGTCGGAGTCGGAGTTCTCGATCTCCACCTTGAGCTGGTTGATCCGGGCCTTGATGTCGTCCTCGGAGCCGCCACCGTCGATGATGGTGGTGTCCTCCTTGGTGATCTTCACGGTCTTGGCGCGGCCGAGCATCTCGAGCGTGACCGAGTCGAGCTTGTAGCCGAGCTCCTCGGTGACCACGGTGGCACCGGTCACGATGGCGATGTCCTCGAGCATGCGCTTGCGGCGGTCACCGAAACCGGGCGCCTTGACGGCAACCGAAGTGAACGTACCGCGCAGCTTGTTGAGAATCAGGGTCGCGAGCGCCTCGCCCTCGAGGTCCTCGGCGACGATCAGCAGGTTCTTGCCCGACTGCATGACCTTCTCCAGCACGGGCAGCAGGTCCTGGATGTTACCGATCTTCTGGTTGGCGATCAGTATCAGCGGGTCGCTGAGCACGGCCTCCATGCGATCGGGGTCGGTGACCATGTACGGCGAGACGTAGCCCTTGTCGAACTGAAGGCCCTCGACGGTCTCGATGTCGATGCCGAAGGTCTGCGACTCCTCGACGGTGATGACGCCGTCCTTGCCCACGACCTCCATCGCCTCGGCGATCTTGTCGCCGATCTCGTCGTCGGCGGCCGAGATGGCGCCGACGTGCGCGATCTCGTCGCGGTCCTCGATCTCCTTGGCGTGCTTCTTGATCTCGGTGACGACCGCGTCGACGGCCTTCTCGATGCCGCGGCGGATGGCGAGCGGGTTGGCTCCCGCAGAGACGTTGCGCAGGCCCTCGCTCACGATGACCTGCGCGAGCAGGGTCGCGGTGGTGGTGCCGTCGCCGGCGACGTCGTTGGTCTTGACGGCGACTTCCTTGACGAGCTGCGCGCCCATGTTCTCAAGCGCGTCATCGAGCTCGATCTCCTTGGCGATGGTCACGCCGTCATTGGTGATGGTCGGCGCACCGAACTTCTTCTCGAGCACGACGTAGCGGCCCTTGGGGCCGAGCGTCACCTTGACGGCGTCAGCCAGCTTGTTGACGCCGGACGCGAGACCGTGGCGGGCCTCCTCGTCGAAACGAATCTCCTTGGCCATGCTGGGGTTACCTCCTCAGGTACAGGTTGAATCGGATTCGTGAGCGGTCAGGGCCTAGCCCTCGACGACTGCGTAGATGTCGTCGGCGCGCAGGATGAGATACTCCTCGTCCTCCACCTTGACCTCGGTGCCGCCGTACTTGCTGTAGATGACGGTGTCGCCAGCCTTGACGTCGAGCGCGATGCGCTTCTCGCCGTCCTCGTCCCACTTTCCGTCGCCAACCGCGATGACGGTGCCCTTCTGCGGCTTCTCCTTAGCGGTGTCGGCCAGGATCAGACCGGACTTGGTCTGCGTCTCGGCCTCCGCCTGCTTGACGATCACGCGATCGCCCAGAGGCTTCAGGTTCATCGGCGTCCTCCTCGTCTAATCGATGCTCGTTCCCGGACTGTGGCGTCCGGACAATACCCGTGACTTCATGCCGCGGGAGTACATACCCACTCGCAACGAATGCGCGCGATGTCCTCCCGAGACTGCTGGCACTCACCCACTCCGAGTGCCAAGCGGAGGCTAGTGTACCCACTCTTGCGGACAGGTTTCAAGAGCATCTAGCTGCGATTTTGCGCAGGGGGTTGAGTGCGACCGACTTAGATTCTGCCCGACGCACGACGGAGTCGCTGCTAGCGCGGGGTGTCGAGTCTCAGGCCGGGGTCGGCCTCCGCGGCCAAATCGAGTCGCTCCCCCGCCATGAACCGGTAGTGGGCCGCGGCTGCGATCATCGCAGCGTTGTCGGTGCACAGCGTGAACGGCGGCACACGCACGCTCACACCGAGCGGTTCGATCGCCTCGCGCAGCGCCTCGCGCAGCGACGGGTTGGCCGCCACGCCGCCCGCGAGACAGAACGACGTGGCACCGGTTTCCTTGACCGCTCGGACCGCTTTGGCGACCTGCACGTCGACGACCGCCGCCTGGAAGCTCGCAGCGAGATCCGGCACGCAGATCTCGCGCCCCGCCTCTCGCTCGTGGCGGATATGGTTTATCACGGCCGTCTTGAGCCCAGACAAGGAGAAGCGGTAGTCCCCGCTGTGCAGCATCGCGCGAGGGAAGTCGATGGCTGTCGGATCACCTTCCTCGGCCAGTCGAGACAGCACGGGCCCACCGGGATAGCCCAGCCCAAGCACCTTGGCTACCTTGTCGAACGCTTCGCCCGCGGCGTCGTCAAGCGTCTCCCCCAGCGTGTGGTACTCCCCCCATCGCGGCATGTGCACGAGTGAGGTGTGGCCGCCCGAGACCACGAGTGCGATGAGCGGAGGTCCCAGCTGCGGATCCGCAAGCACGTTGGCGAAGATGTGCCCCTCGAGGTGATTCACGCCGACGAGCGGCACACCGTGTCGCGAACGAGAGCCCCTTCGCGAACGCGAGCCCGGTCACGAGCGCCCCCACGAGTCCCGGCCCTTGTGTCACGGCGATCGCATCGAGCGCATGGTACGGCAGCGGCCCCCGGCAGCCGAGAACCTCCCCGGCACGCTCCAGCGCCTCGTCAACCACGCCGACGATCGCCTCGGTGTGCTTGCGGCTCGCGATCTCGGGCACCACGCCACCGAAGCGCGCGTGAAAGTCGACCTGGCTCGCCACAACGTCGGCGACGAGTGTGCTGGAGCCGCGCATGACCGCGGCGGCCGTCTCGTCGCAAGAGGTCTCGATCGCGAGGATGACGGTGTCAGCTGAGCTGCGCTCATTCGGCTCGCCGAGCGCCGCGCAGGCGCGCCGCGAGGAGGGACGCCTCCGCCCGGGGATGGAGCCGCTCATGATGAGCGCGTCCTCGCCGGAGTCAGCGTAGTAGCGCCGAGCGTCTGCCTAGCAGGGTCATCCCGACCGACTCGTAGAGTCCGATCGCGGCGCGATTGCTCTCGCGCACCTCCAGCGTGAGCAACTCCGGCCCGAGCTCGATCGCGCACTGCATCAGTCGCTCGAGCAGCTTGCGCCCGATGCCCTCACCGCGGTGATCGGGCCGGACCGCCAGGTTCATCACGTGGGCCTCATCACCCAGCGCTGCGATACCGCCGAAGCCCATGATTTCGTCGGCTTGCTCGGCGACGATCCACGCGCGCCGCGGCGCGACGAGCTCGTCGGCGAAGACCCCAGGGGACCAGGCGTCTGGGAACGAGGCGAGCTCGATCGGGAGGATGCGCTCGATGTCATCGGCAACCATCGCTCGCAGTCGCAGCGGCGACGGCCCGCCCAGGTCCCAGGAGAGCGTCGGCCGGGCTCCTTCGGCACGTCCGCTGTCGCTCTCGTCCGTACGAACCGCGCCCTCACGCACCCGCTCTGCCTCCTCGGCGTCGGACAGTCGCGTGTAGATCGGGAGGACGAGTGCGGGCTCCCCCGGCCCGACGTCGCCACGCAACCGCGCGTCCGCGTACGCCGCAAGCAGGCTGGCGCCGTCGGGAACCCATGCGGACTCGGGAAGGAACACCCCACGAACGCCGAGGGCGTCGCGGAACGACTCAGAGTACTTGCGCAGCCCATTGCCGGCGAGCAACAGTTCGCCGGGCACGTCACGGTCCCACGCCTCGGCGACCCGCGCGGGATGCGCGACCCTGTCGACGCCGAGCCGCTCGACGCGCCCGCCGCGCACGCGGAACAGCGCAGGGTACACTTCCCCCCGCATCGCGTCTCCGAGAACGCCGATCAGGCTGCCGTCGGGCGGCCGCGCGACGAGTAGCGCGTGCCAGGCGACCGCATCGAGCGTGCTGATGCCGTAGAGCGGGGCCTCGAGCCCCGCAGCCACGCCCTTTGCGGTTGCGACGCCGATGCGCACGCCTGTGAACGACCCGGGGCCGCAGCCGACCACGACCTCGGCGATGTCGTTCACCGTCCGCCCCGCGGCCTCCATCTCCGCAACCACACGCGGCAGAAGCACGGAGTTGGCCTTGCGTGGGCTGTCCTCGCCGAGAGTGCGCAGTACCTCGATCTCGTCACCCTTGCGCGAACCGAGACCGATGGCGAGCGTTTCGGTCGCCGTGTCGAAGGCCAGCACGGTCCGGCTCACGGACGGCTCGTCTCCTCGACCCGCACCCGCGGGATACCCCGGCTGGCACGCGCCCAACCGACCGTGAGCTGCCGCCCACGGTCACCCAGAGCGTGCAGCGCGAACAGCCGTTGCTCGTCACCCTCGATGAAGATGCGCACGAGCAGCCCGTCGGCCGGGCGCGCTTCTGCGAACCGATCGCCCCACTCGACAACGCTCACGCCGTCGGCCTCGAGCGTCGCCGCATAGTCCAAGTCCTCCAGCTGGGACGCCGCATCGAGGCGATAGAGGTCGAAGTGATAGAGAGGCAGACGGCCGTCGTGTACGAGCATCATGTTGAACGTGGGGCTCGTCACCGGGTCGCTCGTGCCCAGGCCGCGCGCGATACCCTTGGTGAGCTGTGTCTTTCCTGCGCCCAAGTCGCCCGCAAGCAGCACCACGTCGCCCGCCTCGAGCAGTGGAGAGAGCGCTTCACCGAGCGCTTCGGTCGCGACATCCCCTTCGGTGTGCAACGTGAGGTCCGGCATCAGAAGAGCGCCTCCTGCGTTGGCGGCGTCCTGATCGGGTCTCGCCTCGGACGGGGCTTGAGGCCTGGGCCCCGGCTCGAACTTGGGCGCAGCCTCCTGCGCCGGCCCTCGTTCGAGCAGC
>CAVVUM010000001.1:0-100427 GCA_963751505.1 uncultured Coriobacteriia bacterium | reverse complement strand
CCGACGGCGGGCCGAGCGAGATCGAGCAAGCGATCGCGCGTCTGACCGAGCGCGGGCACATCTACGAGCACGAGGGCGCGATCTGGTTTCGCTCGACCGCATTCGGCGACGACAAGGACCGCGTGCTGCGCAAGTCCGACGGCGAGTACACCTACTTCGCCGCGGACGTCGCGTACCACTGGGACAAGCTCGACGTCCGCGGCTTCGATCGCGTCATCAACATCTGGGGCGCCGACCATCACGGCTACGTCGCCCGCATGAAGGCTGCGGTCGCGGCACTCGGCCACGAAGGCCAGCTCGACGTCGTCATCGGTCAGCTCGTGAACCTCTACCGCAACGGCGAGGCGGTGCGCATGAGCAAGCGCACGGGCGAGATGGTGACCTTCGAGGAGTTGCTCGGCGAGGTGGGCGCCGATGCCGCGCGCTACTGGTTCCTGCGTCGCTCGCACCGACCAGCAGGTCGACTTCGACATCGAGGTCGCTCGCCAGCACTCGAACGACAACCCCGTCTACTACGTGCAGTACGCGCATGCGCGCATCTGCTCGATCCTGCGCAAGGCCGCGGAGGCGCGCGGGCTTGCCGCCGAGGCTCCGGTCGACGAGATCGCCGGCGGCGCTCGTTGCCGATGACGTCGACCTGGCGCCGCTCACCGCCGATGCCGAGCTTGCGCTCATGCGCCGCCTCGGTGAGTTCGCCGACGTTGCCGAGATCGCCGCGCGCGACCTCGCCCCGCACCGGCTTGCGCGCTACGCCGAGGACCTGGCGACGAGCTTCCACCAGTTCTACACGCAGTGTCGCGTGGTCGACCCGGATGCGCCCGAACTCACGGCGCGCGCGTCTGTACGCGGTCGATGCGACCCGACGAGCGCTGCGCTGCGTGCTCGGCCTTCTCGGCGTGAGCGCACCCGAACGGATGTAGCAGTCGAACGAGGCCCCGCGAGCGCGGGGCCTTCGTGCACGGAGCGAGGAGCGAGCGATGGCAGGCAGGCCGACCGGACCCGCGACCGCCGGTGGCGCCCGACCTGAAGACCGGCCGCGACCTCATGGGCGTGCTGCCCTCGACCGCCGAGGTCCGCGACGGGCACCTGTGGATCGGTGGCGTGGACATGGTCGAGCTCGCTGCGCGAGGCGGGCACAGCGCTCTACGTCATGGACGAGGCGACGATCCGCCACCAGCTGTCCGAGTACGTGAAGTGGACGCGCTACCACTGGCCGCATGTCGACGTCGTCTACGCCGGCAAGGCGTTCCTCTCGCTCGCGATGGTGCGTCTGGTCGCCGAGGAGGACTGCTGCCTGCTCTGCGCCTCGGGCGGCGAGCTCGCCTACGCGCTGCGTGCCGGCTTCCCGATGGAGCGCGTACAGGTGCACGGCAACAACAAGACGCCCGCCGAGCTCGCCGAGTGCCTCGAGGCCGGCGTGGGCCGCATCGTCGTCGACAACTTCGTGGAGCTCGAGCGCCTCTCGGCGATGGCGACCGAGCGCGGCGTCTCGCAGCGCGTGCTCATCCGCGTCACGCCCGGCGTCGAGGCCGACACCCACGACTTCATCATGACCGGCGCCGAGGACTCCAAGTTCGGCTTCGGGCTCAACCAGGGGCTTGCGATGGAGGCGGTCAAGCGGGCGGTCGAGCTGCCCGGCATCGACTTCGACGGCCTGCACATGCACATCGGCAGCCAGATCTACGCGCTCCACAGCTACCACGCCGCCATCGAGCGCATGGTCACGTTCATGCACGAGATCAAGGAGGAGACCGGCGTCGCGGTCCGCATGCTCGACGTGGGCGGCGGCCTCGGTGTCGCGTACGGCGTTCCCGACGAGCCGAGCACGGTCGAGGAGTTCGGCAAGGTCGTCGTCGACGGCATCAAGGAGGAGTGCGAGCGCCACGGGCTGCCGGTGCCGCGCATGGCGGTCGAGCCGGGGCGCTCGATCGTCGCGAACGCCGGCGTGACGCTCTACACGGTCGGCTCGATCAAGGAGATCCCGAACATCCGGACCTACGTCGCGGTCGACGGCGGCATGTCGGACAACATCCGCACCTCGCTCTACGACGCCCACTACGAGGCGCTCATCGCCAACAAGGCCGACCAGCCGCGCGAGATGGTGGGCACCGTCGCCGGCAAGCACTGCGAGAGCGGCGACCTCGTCGTCCGGGACGCCCCCCTGCAGTGCCCCGAGGTCGGCGACGTGCTCTGCGTGTGCTCGACCGGGGCGTACTGCCAGTCGATGTCGAGCAACTACAACAAGCAGGTACGACCCGGCGTCGTGTTCGTGCGCGACGGGCAGTGGCGCTGGGTGCTTCGCCGCGAGACCTACGACGACCTCATGCGGGCGGAGGTCTGATGCCGGGCTGTCGAGGCATGCGATGGCTTTGGGTGGGCGCGCTGCTCGTGGCACTGGCCGCCCTTGCGGGCTGCTCGCTGCTTGCGCCCGCCCGTGCAGAGCCGTGGGCGCCTTCGACGACCGGCCGGCCCACGTTCTACTACTTCGGCGATCCCGGTTGACCGGCGTGCGTGAAGACGCTTCCCGTGGTCGACGGGATCAAGGACGACTACGAGGGCATCGTCGACTTCGCGGTCTACGGTGAGGTGAACTCCGACTCCTCAGCAGGGCAGCTCGCCTCGCAGCACGGGGTGAGCGCGATCCCCACGATGGTGCTCGTGGCGCCGGACGGTACCGAGATCGATCGCCTCATCGGAGGGACTGACGAGGCGGGACTCCGCGACTTCCTGCGGCAGGCGTCGGCAGACCGCTAGCCGCCGGCGGTATCGCCGCTCGCCGTCGGTCGCGACGCCGACTCCACGCTCCGCCGCCTTGTTCGCGCGGATCTGCTCGGCGCCCTTCTTGAGCGAGCTGGCAAGCAAGAAGCCCCACATGAAGAGCCCGGCGGCGACGAGCTCGGCGATGTAGAAGAGCTGCGGTGAGCCGGTCGCAGCGAGTCCTCCGGCGGCGGCGATCACGAAGGTCGCGAGTCGCGATCAGCACGTTCGCCCACACGCGGTAGGCGTACTCCTTCTTCCGCATGAACAGGAAGATCGAGTGGACCGCCCCGTACCACAGCACGAGCGCACCGGGAATCGAGATGAACGCCGAGAGCATGCGCGGGAACGTGCCCTTCGCGCCAAGCCCCGCGTAGCTCGCGACCTCACCCTTGGCGAGCGCAGCCACGTCGAGGGGCGCGGTGAAGACCCCGTACGCGAAGATCGCCGACGAGCGCCACGTTCAGCACGATGTAGGCGCGCCCCCAGATCGGACGCTTGGCCATCAGGCGGATGGTGCCGTAGCCGAGCACAGGCACGAGCGCGGCCGTCGTCACGATGTAGACCCGGTAGAGGAAGGGCGGCCACGCACCGGTGGCGATGGCGACGACCTCGGCGAGCGAAGCGACCGTCCACATCGCGAACCCGATAGTCCACGCGAGCTGGTGCGCCTTGCGGCGCTCGCGGTACTGCCGCGCGAGCAGCACGGTGAAGACGCCGGTGACGATCGCGGTCGCGAGCGGCCAGATCCACAACGACAGGACGTCCATGGCGCCTCCCCGCTACTGAGTCACTGCACGTGAGCATAGCGCACGCCGGCTCGCGCACACGCGCTACAATGAGGTGCGTCGCCTGCCGGGGCGGCGCGCCCCTGAGCGCGATCATCGGAGGGATTCTCTCATGCGCACTGTTCGTGTCGGCCTCATCGGCCTTGGCACCGTCGGATCGGGCGTGATCGAGATCCTGCGGCGGCACCGCGATGACTTCCGCAGCCGCTCCGGGCGTCGACATCGAGCTTGCTCGTTTCGCCGACAAGAACGAGGCGCGCTTCATCGACCTCGGACCTGCCGGCCGACGCGTGCACGACCGATGCGTTCGCGCTCATCGACGACCCCTCGCTCGACGTGGTGATCGAGCTCGTCGGCGGCACCGGCGTCGCCCGCGACATCGTGCTCACCGCGCTCGGCGGCGGCAAGAGCGTCGTGACCGCCAACAAGGCGCTGCTTGCGAGCAGCGGCGAGGAGGTCATGCAGGCCGCCGAGGCCAACGGCGTCGACATCCGCTTCGAGGCGAGCGTCGGCGGCGGCATCCCGATCATCGAGCCGCTCAAGCACTCGCTCGTCAGCAACGAGATCACGAGCGTGGTGGGCATCGTGAACGGCACCACCAACTACATGCTCACCCGCATGGCCGAGGACGGGCTCGACTACGACAGCGCGCTTGCTCGAGGCGCAGCAGCGCGGGTTCGCCGAGGCCGACCCGACCGCCGACGTCGACGGGCTCGATGCCGCCGCGAAGATCGCGATCCTCTCGTCGATCGCCTTCAACAGCCGCGTGGTGATGAGCCAGGTGCCCGCCGAGGGCATCCGCGCGATCTCCCCGGTCGACATCGACTACGCGCGGCAGATGGGCTCGGCCATCAAGCTGCTGGCGATCGCGCGTCGCGTCGACGGCCAGGTCGACGTACGCGTCCACCCCACCATGCTGCCGACCTCGCACCCGCTCGCGAGTGTCAACGGCGTCTACAACGCGATCTACGTGGTCGGCGACGCGGTGGGCGAGACGATGTTCTTCGGCGAAGGTGCCGGCTCGCTGCCAGCGGCTTCAGCGGTCGTCGGCGATCTCATCGAGGTCGCACGCCGCATCCAGTCCGGCTGCGCGCCGCTCGTGGGCTGCACGTGCACCGAGCACCTCGGTCTGCGCGACATCTCCGATCTCGAGACGCGCTACTACGTCCGGCTCATCGTCGCCGACAAGCCCGGCGTGCTCGCGGCGACCGCGAAGGTCTTCGGCGAGCAGGGCGTCTCGCTCGCGAGCGTCATCCAGCGCGGTGCCGAGGACGACACCGCCGAGCTCGTGTACGTGACGCACGTCGCGCGCGAATCCGCGGTGCGGGCGGCGCTCGCCGAGATCGAGGCGCACGACGCCGTGCGCAACGTGGCCGCCGTCATCCGCGTCGAGGACCTCTAGCCGGTGGGCGCCGCCGTCCTCGTCCCGGCCACCTCGGCCAACCTCGGGCCGGGCTTCGACAGCTTCGGCCTCGCGCTCGACCTGCACAACCGTTTCGAGGCCGAGCTCGCCGACGAGTGGCGTGTCGATGTCGTCGGCGAGGGCGCGGGGGTGCTGCGCACCGACGGCGGCAACGTCGTCGCGCTGGCGATGGCGCGTGCGTTCGCCGAGGCCGGGCGGCCCGAGCTGCAGGGCCGCCGTGCGCTGCGACAACCACGTCCCGACCGGCAGCGGCCTGGGCTCCTCGTCCTCGGCGATCGTCGGCGGCCTGCTGCTCGGCGAGGCGCTTGTCGGAGCTGACTTCGGCGACGCGCGCCGGCTCGAGATCGCTGCCGAGCTCGAGGGCCACCCCGACAACGTGGCCGCCGCGCTCTTCGGCGGCTTCACCGTGTGCTGGACCGACGAGGGGCGCGCCGCGCTGCGCGCGCTTCGAGCCTGCCCGTGGCTTGGCGGCGGTCGTCGTGACCGCGCTCGAGGAGCTCGCGACCTCGGTCGCGCGGGCGATGCTGCCCGACGCCGTGCCGCACGTCGACGCTGCGTTCAACGTCGCGCACGCGGGGCTGCTCGCCGCCTCGATCGTGGCGGGGCGCCCGGAGCTGTTGGGCGCCGCGCTGTCCGACCGGCTGCACGAGCCGTATCGTGCGTCCGCCGTGGGCGACCTGCGCGCCGTCCACGACATCCTGCACGATGCGGGCGCGGCCGGAGTCGCGCTCTCGGGCGCCGGGCCCGACGGTGATCGGGCTGGTCGCCGGCGATACGGACGAGGCCGCTCACGCGGTGGCCGAGCAGGTCGCGGCGCGAGCGGAGGCAGGCGTGCGGGCGCTCGGCACGAGGCACGCACCGCAGGCGCTGCGCATCGACCGCACCGGAGCGCGTCGGCTCTAGCGCGCAACTGCGGTTGACCCGCACCCGTGTGTGGGAAAGAATCCGTGTATCCCCCCGCGCTGCCAACGCCGATGGCGGAGGCCGCGAATCCCCGAAAGGCGTCCTTCATGGCCGAACAAGGCTACCCGCCCGTACCTCCGGTGCCGCCAGCGGCTCCCGAGTCCGCTGCCGGCGCCGCCTCGCGCGCCGAAGCCGCGCGTGGATCTGGTGGACGATCGGCATCGTCGTGCTGCTGCTGCTCGCCATCGGCAGCTGCATGATCCCGTACGCGTTGTTCATGCGCGGCGGTCGTCGATGGGTTCGTCGATGGGTCCGGCCATGCGCGGCAACGGCATCGCGGTCATCCGCGTCGATGGCGCCATCGCCGGCACGGGTGACTCGTACACCTACGTCACGCCCGAGGACTTCCTCGCCCAGATCGAGCGCGCCGAGAGACGACCCGGCGGTACGCGCGATCCTGCTGCGCGTGGACTCGCCGGGAGGCACCGTCGCTGCGAGCGAGGAGTGCGCGACCTACGTGGAGGAGTGCACCAAGCCGGTGATCGTCTCCGTCGGTGACGTGGGTGCGTCTGGCGCGTACATGATCTCGTCACAGGCCGACGAGATCTGGGCGAATCCCGGCTCCTCGGTCGGCAGCATCGGGGTCATCGCCCAGATCCCTAACGTTCAGAAGCTTCTCGACACAGTGGGCATCGACTTTCAGATAATCAAAGCCGGGAAGTACAAGGACGCCGGCAGTCCGTATCGACCGCTGACCGAGGAAGAGAGCGGCCTCATCCAAGGCGAGGTCGACGAGGCGTACGACCAGTTCATCGACATCGTGGCCAAGGGCCGCAAGATGGACCGCGCGAAGGTGGAGGAGCTCGCTACCGGCCTTACGTGGAGCGGTGTCACGGCCAAGGAGCTCGGTCTGGTCGATGAGGTCGGAACATATCGCGACGCGCTGGACGCCGCAGCCGAGCTCGGCGGCATCAAGGGCGACTACCGAGTCATCACCTACGAGGAGGACATCCAGCAGCTGCTCGGCAGGCTGCTCTCGCTGAAGAGCGCGTTCGGTGGGCTCGACGCCCAGGCGGCGCGCGATGCCGCCTCACGGATGTCGTTGCCGAAGTAGGCGCAGGAAGGACGCCGGATGGGTGACTCGACGGTCATCGCGCACATCTCGGACCTGCACTGCGGGTCGCGGTACCACATCCCCTCGCTTGCCAAGCGCGTGGTCGACGAGCTCAACGAACTGCAGCCCGACTTCGTGGTCATCACCGGCGACCTCACCGACATGGGCTTCCGGCAGGAGTTCGAGGCGGCTCACCGCCTCATCGACGCCATCGACTGCGAGCACGTGGGCGTGCTGCTCGGCAACCACGACGCGCGCAACGTCGGTGACGAGCACTTCACGGAGCTGTTCGGCAAGCGCACCTTCGAACTCGTGGCCGATGACCTGCGCCTGCTCGGCCTCGACTCGACCGAGCCAGATCTCGACACCGGCCGCATCGGACGCGAGACGTATCGCTGGATCGAGGAGCGCGCCGCGGTCGCCGGCGAGGACTTCACGATCGTGGCGATGCACCATCACCTCGTGCCGGTGCCCGGGCACCGGCCGCGAGCGCAACATCGTGCACGACGCGGGCGACCTGCTCCGCGTGCTGGCGACCAACGGGATCGATCTCGTGCTGTGCGGGCACAAGCACGTGCCCAACGTCTGGCGGCTCGAGGACATGCTCATCGTGAACGCCGGCACCTGCTGCACGCATCGCCTCCGCGGCAAGGTGCGGCCCTGCTACAACATCATCGAGATCGACGGCAACGAGGTCCGCGTGCTGCTCAAGGAGCCCTACGTGGACGCGATGATCGTCGCCGACTTCACGACGTGAACCGCCGCTACTGTCGCTGGCGTGAGGGCAGCGAGCCGTACGCACGGCCCGAGCCGCCGGAGGGGAGCCGAGATGAGCCGCGTCGTCGCGCTGATCGACGGCGAGCACTACCCGCCGGTGGTGCGGTTCGCGCTCACGGCGCTCGGCGACGAGCACGAGGTGGCCGCGGCGGTCTTCGTCGGCGGCACCGAGAAGGTCGACGCCGAGGACGCCGAGGCCTACGGGGTGCCGGTCGTGCGCGCGAGCGACCGCGGCCGCCGGGATCGCGCGAGGCGATCGAGCGCTACGCGCCCGACGCGGTCGTCGACCTCTCCGACGAGCCGGTCCTCTCGGCGACCGACCGCATGCGCCTCGGCTCGCTCGTGCTCTCCCTCGGCGTCGAGTACCGCGGCGCCGACTTCGTGTTCACGCCGCCGCAGGGCGCGCGTCACGCCCTGCACGCCGACGCTCGGCGTCATCGGCACCGGCAAGCGCGTCGGCAAGACCGCGATCTCGGCCTACGTCGCGCGCGAGCTCAAGGCCGCGGGCACCGACCTCGTCGTGCTGGCGATGGGCCGCGGCGGTCCGAGCGAGCCCGAGCTCATCCACGGCGAGGAGGTCGCGCTGACGACGCCGGACCTGCTCGCGCTCGCGCGCGAGGGCAAGCACGCGTCGAGCGACAACTACGAGGACGCGGTGATGAGCCGCGTGACCACGGTCGGCTGTCGCCGCTGCGGCGGCGGGCTGGCGGGCGAGACGTTCTTCAGCAACGTGCCCGAGGGCGCGCGCGTGGCCGACCAGCTCGGCAAGCAGCTCATGGTGCTCGAGGGCTGCGGCGCCGCCATCCCGCCGGTGCACGCGGACGCCGCGGTCCTCGTGGTCGGCGCCGGGCGCGGGACCGGCTACGTCACCGACTTCTTCGGGCCGTACCGCTTCGCGCGCGCCGACCTCGCCGTGATCTCGTTTGCCGAGGAGCCGATCGCGACCGCCGACGACATCGCCGCGATGCGCGCGGCGATCGCCGGGCTGCGCCCCGATCTCACCGTCGTCGCGACGACGTTCCGGCCCCAGCCGATCGAGCCGATCGCGGGACGCCGCGTCCTCTTCGCGACCACGGCGCCGGCCGACATCGCGCCGCGGCTGGCCGCGCACCTGGAGACCGAGTACGGCTGCGAGGTCGTGGCGACGACGTCGAGCCTGTCGAACCGCGCGCTGCTGCGCGAGGACCTGCGCGCCATGCGCGGCGCGTTCGACACGATCGTCACCGAGCTCAAGGCCGCGGCGATCGACGTCGTGGCCGCCGAGGGCGAGGCGGCGGGCGTGCCGACCGTGCTCTGCGACAACGTCCCGGTCGCCGTCGACGGCGCCGACCTGGCCGCCCTCGTCGACCGACGTCGCGCGGACTGGCGATCGAGCGCGGCGCCGACGAGAAGGGGAGGTCGGCGATGAGCCCGGACCGCGCGCCCACCATCACGATCACCGACAAGGCGCACGGGCTGCCGTTCAGCAAGGGCCTGCTCGCGCATGTCGTTCATGTCGACCGGGCTGCCCCGAGCAAGGCCTACGAGATCGCGCAGCGGTCCAAGACGACCTGCGCGAGCGCGAGCGAGCTCGAGATCACCACCGACCGGCTGCGCGAGATGGCGGCCGAGTACCTCGAGCGCCTGGCATCGCCCGAGGTCGCCGCGCGCTACCTGAAGATGCGCGACCTCACCAAGCTCGAGCGAGCCGCTCATCGTCCTCATCGGCGGCACCACCGGCGTCGGCAAGTCCACCATCGCCACCGAGGTCGCGCACCGGCTCGGCATCACGCGCATCTCCTCGACCGATTCCATTCGCGAGGTCATGCGTGGTATATTCACCCGCGACCTCATGCCCGCGATCTACGAAAGCGCGTTCAACGCGTGGCAGGGTCTGAGAATCCCGGTGCCTGAGGGCGCCAATCCCGTGATCGTCGGTTTCCGCGAGCAGACCGCCGTCGTGACCACGGGGGTCAAGTCACTCATCGACCGCGCCGTGCTCGAAGGGCTGTCGATGGTGATCGAGGGCATCCACCTCGTACCGGGATACCTCGACGCGAGCGCCATTCACCGGCGCGAAGGTCATCCAGCTCGTCATCTCGGTCGAGGACGAGCAGTCGCACCTCAGCCACTTCTACATCCGAGAAGTCCAGACCGAAGGCAGTCGGCCGCTCGAGAGGTACCGCAGCAACTTCAACGAGATCCGCATGCTCGGGCGCTACATCGAGGACATGGCGCGCGAGCACGACATCCCGGTCATCTGCAGCCACCAGCTCGACCGCACCGTGGCTGACGTGCTCGAGCACATCGTGGCCGTCGCGGTCGAGGACAAGCAGTAGGGCGCAACCGCGCCCGCACGACGAACGAGGAGGATGCACGTGAAGTTCTTCCTGGACACGGCCGACATCGCCGAGATCGAGGAGGCGGCCAGCTGGGGCGTGCTCTCGGGGGTGACCACCAACCCGACGCTCTACGCGCGCGTCGGCGGCAAGCTCGCCGACTTCCACGACCACCTCAAGCGGATCTGCGACATCGTCGACGGGCCGGTGTGCGGCGAGACCGTCGGGCTCAAGCGCGACGAGATCGTCCGCGAGGGCGAGGAGCTTGCGGCGATCGCGCCGAACCTGATCGTCAAGGTCCCGACGATGCCCGAGGGCCTTGCCGCCACCAAGGCGCTCCACGCCAAGGGCATCAAGGTCAACATGACGCTCTGCTTCACGGTGCCGCAGGCGATGCTCGCGGCCCGGAGCGGCGCGTCGTACGTCTCGCCGTTCGTCGGCCGCTTCGACGACATCTCCGAAGACGGCATCGCGCAGCTCTCGGATGTGGTCCAGGCGCTCTCGAACTACGACTTCGGGCACGACGTCGAGGTCATCGCCGCCTCGATCCGCTCGGCGAACCACGTGACGCAGGCGGCGCTCATGGGCGCCGACATCGCGACCGTGCCGTTCGGCGTGCTCAAGAACCTGGTGAAGCACCCGCTGACCGACCGCGGGCTCGAGTCGTTCCTTGCCGACTGGGAGAAGGTGAAGAACGCGTGACACCGCGTCCACGCAAGCGCGGTCGCCGGGGTACCGGCGGCCATCAGGATGCGCCCCCAAAGCCGTCCATCACTCGCGAGCAACTCGCAGCGCTGACCGTCGCCGAGCTCCGGGCGATCGCCGACGAGCTCGGGCATCGACGTCAAGGCGCTCAAGAAGAAGGACGAGCTCGTCGAGGCGGTCTTCGAAGCCAAGGTCAAGGCCGAGGGCTTCGTTGAGATCTCCGGCATCCTCGACGTGCTGCCCGAGGGCTACGGCTTCGTGCGCACGAGCGGCTACCTGCCCGGCGACAAGGACGTCTACGTCTCGATGTCGCCGATCCGTCGCAACGAGCTGCGACGGGGCGACTTCGTGCGCGGGCAGGTCCGGCCGCCCAAGGAGAGCGAGAAGTACCCGGCGCTGCAGCGGCTCGACGCCGTCAACGGCGCAGGAGCCCGAGGCTCGCCGCAACCGGCCGCAAGTTCGCCGACCTCACGCCGGTCTACCCGGACGAGCGTCTGCGCATGGAGCACGGCCCGGAGTTCATGACCGCGCGCACGATCGATCTGGTGGCGCCGATCGGCAAGGGCCAGCGCGGCCTCATCGTCTCGCCGCCGAAGGCCGGCAAGACCACGGTGCTCAAGGACATCGCGGCGGCGATCACCGCCAACAACCCCGAGGTGCACCTCATGTGCCTGCTCGTCGACGAGCGGCCCGAAGAAGTCACCGACATGGAGCGCTCGATCCACGGCGAGGTCGTCTCCTCGACGTTCGACATGCCGAGCGAGAACCACATCGCCGTCGCCGAGCTCGTGATGGAGCGCGCGAAGCGGCTCGTCGAGAGCGGGCACGACGTGGTGATCCTGCTCGACTCGATCACGCGACTCGCGCGCGCCTACAACCTGGCGCAGCCCGCGTCCGGGCCGCATCCTCTCCGGCGGCGTCGACTCCACGGCGCTCTACCCGCCCAAGAAGTTCTTCGGCGCGGCACGCAACATCGAGCACGGCGGGTCGATGACGATCCTCGCCACCGCGCTCGTGGACACCGGCTCCAAGATGGACGAGGTCATCTTCGAGGAGTTCAAGGGCACCGGCAACATGGAGCTTCGGCTCGACCGCAACCTCGCCGACCGCCGCATCTTCCCGGCGATCGACGTCATCGTCTCCGGCACGCGCAAGGAGGAGCTGCTGCTCGACCAGCAGGAGGCGCCGTTCGTCTGGGGCGTGCGGCGCATCCTGCACGGCATCGACAACCCCGAGCGCGCGATGGACATGCTGCTCAAGGGCCTCAAGCAGACCGAGAGCAACATGGAGTTCCTCGCCAAGATGGCGCGCAAGGCGGGCGACAAGCGCAACGGGGTCGATCTGTAGCGACCCGAGCTCTTCGAGCGAACGGCGCCGCCGGAGGCCGTCCGCGAAGGTAGTCCGTGGCGCGCCCTAGCCACGCGTGCTATCCTTTCGCGGCTGTCCTCACCGCCCTGGTCGGAAACCAGGGCACTATCGGAGGTGTGAGACGTGAAAGCAGGGTATTCACCCGAACTACGAGGTGGCCACGGTGGTCTGCTCGTGCGGGAACCGCTACGAGACCCGCTCGACCGCCGGCGGCGAGCTGCACGTCGAGCTGTGCAACCAGTGCCACCCGTTCTTCACCGGCCAGCAGAAGTTCGTCGACACCGGTGGACGCGTTCAGCGCTTCTCCGACAAGTTCGGCAACGCTGCGACCGCCGTGCTCGAGAAGGAAGCCGCCGAGAAGGACGCGCGTCGCAAGGCCGCCGAGGAGGCCGCCGCCAAGCTCAAGCAGGAGCGTGACGCCAAGGCCGCCGAGAAGGCCGCCAAGGCCGAGCAGTTCGAGCAGAAGGCCGCCAAGGACGCGCGCCGTGAGGCCGCCGTCGCTGAAGCCGCCGCTGCTGCCGCAGAGCCGGCTGCCGAGGCCGTCGCCGACGAGCCCGTCGCCGAGGCTGAGGTCGCGGACGCCGAGGCGCCCGCTGCCGAGGAGGCGCCTGCCGAGGAGAGCGCGGAGTAGTCGCGTCGCCTCGTATGCACGACTAGAATGGGGAGGCGCGCCCAGCGCCTCCCCGTTTCGTTTCCGCCGACCACCGCGGTCGCGTGTCGCCGAAGGACTCGCAGTAGCCGATGGACGTCCGTCTGCTGTCACACACGCCCGATCCCGAGCGCGCCGTCGCTGTGGCCGCGCGGCTCTGCTACGCGCCGGTCGGCGCCGCCGAGCTCATGGAGGGCATGAGCGACGAGGCCGTCCGCAAGGTGCTCCGCACGATCATGACGAGCGGGCACTTCTCGGCGCTCGAGCACGCGAGCTACACCTTCGCGATCGACGGCGTCTCGCGCGCGCTCACGCACCAGCTGGTGCGGCATCGGCTTGCGAGCTACAACCAGCAGTCGCAGCGCTACGTCTCCTACGCCGAGCGAGCCGGCGTTCATCGTCCCGCCGGCCGTTGACGCCGACCCGGATGCTCGCGCAGGCCTACCTCGAGGCGTGCGGCGCTGCGTTCCTCGCGTACCGCGCGCTCCTCGACGCGGGCGTTGCGCCCGAAGACGCGCGCTACCTGCTGCCCAACGCGATGGAGACCAAGATCGTCGTGACCATGAACGTGCGCGAGCTCCTGCACTTCCTCGAGCTGCGCTGCTGCAAGCGCGCGCAGTGGGAGATCCGCGAGCTCGCGCTCGCGATGCTCGACCTCGCCGAGCCGACCGCGCCCTACATCTTCATGGACGCGGGCGCCTCGTGCCGCCGAGGGCCCTGCCGCGAGGGCAAGATGACCTGCGGCGACCCGTACCCCAAAGCCCCGAAACGGGAGGCTTCATGAGCAACGACACCGTCGAGCGCCTTGACGGGCCGATAACGCACACGCACATCGGCGGCCAGGCGGTCCTCGAGGGCGTGATGATGCGCGGCAAGTACAACTGGGCGGTCGCCGTGCGCGACCCCGGACGGCTCCATCCACACCGAGGAGCACGACCTCGTCGAGCGCCGCGAAGAAGCACGAGTGGATGCGCAAGCCGGTCATCCGCGGCGTCGTCGCGCTCGTCGAGACGATGTCGCTCGCGATGAAGGCGTTCTCGATCTCGGCGTCGATGTCGGGCGAGACCGAAGAGGAGCAGCTCTCCGCCAAGGAGATCTCGCTCTCGCTCGTCTTCGGCGCGGGCCTCGCCGATCCTGCTCTTCATCGTGCTGCCGGCCGTGCTCACCAACTTCGCTCGTCGGCTCCGCCATCGAGCAGCCCGTTCGCCTGGAACGGCGTCGACGGCGTGCTCCGCGTGGCCGCCTTCTTCCTCTACATCTGGGCGATCAGCCGCATGAAGGACATCCAGCGCGTCTTCGCCTATCACGGCGCCGAGCACAAGGTGATCCACGCCTACGAGCACGGTCTGCCGCTCGAGCCGAAGATCATCCAGCGCTTCTCGACCAAGCACATGCGCTGCGGCACGTCGTTCCTGTTCATGGTCATGATCGTGGCGATCCTCGTGTTCTCGCTCGTGCCGGTGCGCGCCATCGCTGCCGGACTCGGCTTCGAGAGCCGCATCGGAGTGTCTGCTCGTCGCCATCCTCTCGCGCCTGCTGCTGCTGCCGCTCGTCGCCGGTCTCGCCTACGAGATCACCGTGAAGTGGGCCGGCAACCACTCCGACAACCCGCTTCGTGAAGGCGATGCTCTGGCCCGGCCTGCAGCTTCAGCGCATGACCACTCGCGAGCCCGATGACGACATGGTCGAGATCGCGGTCGCCGCGGTGACGCCGGTCATCGAGCGCGAGAGGCGCGAAGAGTCCACCGCGACCGAGGAGCCGAGCATTCCCGTGCTCGCCGACGGCCCAGCCCCCGCCTAGACGGAGTCGGTCGCCATGCGTGAGAAGCTCGAACAGATACTCGCCTCCTACGACGAGCTGACGGCCAAGCTGAGCGACCCGGCGGTCTTCGGCGACCAGAAGGAGTACGCGCGGCTGGCCAAGGAGCAGCGTTCGCAGGCGCCGCTTGCCGACAAGGCGCGCGAGTACCTCTCGGCGGCGCTCACAGCTCGACGAGGCCAAGGAGGTCATGCGCTCGGAGACCGACCCGGAGATGCGCGAGTTCGCGGCCGACGAGGTGCGCGAGATCGAGGCGCGGCTCCCCGCGCTCGAGGACGAGCTCAAGATCATGATGCTGCCGAGCGACCCGAACGACGACAAGGACATCATCGTCGAGATCCGCGGCGGCGCCGGGGGAGACGAAGCGGCGATCTTCGCGGGCGACCTCTACCGCATGTACACGCGCTACGCCGAGCTCCAGAAGTGGAAGGTCGAGGAGATCGACGCGTCCGGAAGCGACACGGGCGGCTTCAAGGAGGTCTCGTTCCGCGTTCGCGGCGACAAGGTCTACTCGAAGATGAAGTTCGAGTCCGGCGTGCACCGCGTGCAGCGGGTGCCGGTCACCGAGTCGCAGGGCCGCATCCACACCTCGACCGCGACCGTCGCGGTGCTGCCCGAGGTCGAGGACGTCGAGGTCGAGATCAACCCGAACGACCTGCGCATCGACGTCTACCGCTCGAGCGGCCCCGGCGGCCAGAGCGTGAACACGACCGACTCGGCGGTGCGCATCACCCACCTGCCGACGGGGCTCGTCGTGCAGTCGCAGAACCAGAAGTCCCAGCTGCAGAACCGCGAGGCGGCGATGCGGGTGCTCCGCGCGCGCCTCTACGAGGCCGAGCTCGAGAGGCAGCAGGCCGAGCTGGGCGCGCAGCGCCGCAGCCAGATCGGCAGCGGGGACCGCTCCGAGAAGATACGGACCTACAACTACCCGCAGGACCGCGTGACCGATCACCGCATCGGGCTCACCGTGCACAACATCCCGGGCATCATGGCCGGCGAGATCGACGCGCTCGTCGACGGCCTGGCCGCCGCCGATCGCGCCGAGCGCCTCGCGGCGTTCGCCTCGTCGAGCTGACGCGTCAGCCGTGCCTTCCGAGCAGGTCTGGACGGTCAAAGCCGCGCTCGACTGGTGCGCCGGCTTCCTCGCCGAGAAGGGCGACGAGCATCCGCGTCGCTCGGCGGAGTGGCTGCTCTCGGCAGCGACCGGCCTCTCACGCGTCGAGCTCTACGCGTACCACGACCGGCCGCTCACGCCCGAGGAGCGCACGGAGCTGCGCGACGCGGTGAAGCGGCGCGCGGCAGGCGAGCCCCTCCAGTACGTCACCGGCGAGGTCGCCTTCCGGCACATCGTGGTGAAGGTGCGCCCGGGCGTGCTGATCCCGCAGACCCGAGACCGAAGTGCTCGTGGGCGTCGCGCTCGAGGCGCTCGTCGGCGGTCGAGCGAGCCGCTCGTCGCCGACCCCTGCAC
Source organism: uncultured Coriobacteriia bacterium (assembly GCA_963751505.1). GTDB lineage: Bacteria > Actinomycetota > Coriobacteriia > Anaerosomatales > PHET01 > CAVVUM01. Next base: position 84,338 of record CAVVUM010000001.1, on the reverse strand, counting down.
CGGCTCGGGCTGCGTCGCGCTCTCGCTCGCGCAGCGAGCATCCGTCCGCGCGCGTGTGGGCGACCGACGTCGCTCCGCTCGCGGTCGAGGTCGCCGGCGAGAACGCCGAGCGCCTCGGCCTCGCCGAGCGGGTCACCATCGCCGAGGGCGACCTGCTGTCCGGGCTTCCCGAGGAGCTGCGCGGCCGGCTGCGACGCGGTCGTGTCGAACCCGCCGTACATCCCCTCGGCGATGCTGCCGACGCTTCCCGCCGAGGTGGTCGGCTTCGAGCCCCACCTCGCGCTCGACGGCGGGCCGGACGGGCTCGACGTCTTTCGACGGCTCGCCGCACAGGCGGCCGAATGGCTTGCGCCGGGCGGTCGTCTCGTCGTCGAACTCGACGAATCTCGGGTGCAGACGGCAGGCGAAGAAGCGTTAGAGTGGTATGAAGAGGTCAGGGTCGTCGCCGATCTTGCCGGTCGCGACAGAATCCTTGCTGCGCGTCGGCCGGCGCGTCCTTAGAACCGTTCCACAGGGCAGGTGGAGACAGGAGGCACACGATGTCCAAGACCTACCGCATCGATGCGGAGAACCCCTCAGCAGAAGTGATCAATCTCGCCGCCACGGTGCTTCGTGACGGCGGGATCGTCGTGTTCCCGACCGAGACCGTCTACGGTCTCGGCGCGCTCGCAGACTCCAAGTTCGGTCCGCACGAGATCTTCGAGGTCAAGGTCCGCCCGGCAGACCTGCCCATACCGCTGCTGGTCGAGACCGAGGACGCGCTCGACACGTGGGGCGTCGACGTCCCCGACTACGCGCACAACATCGCGCACGTCTACTGGCCCGGCGCCGTCACGCTCGTCGTCAAGGCATCCGAGCGCGTTCCGCGGGACTTCCGCGCGCCGGACGGCACCATCGGCCTGCGCTCGCCCGACCACGAGGTCGTCATGGAGCTGCTCCAGGCATCGGGTGGTCCGATCTTCGCCACCTCGGCCAACACGCACGGCAATCCGGCGCCCGGCAGCTTCGAGGAGATCGAGCCGCGCATCATCACCGCGGCCGACGTCGCGCTGGACGGCGGCGAGACGCAGCACCAGATGGCGTCCACCGTCGTGCAGTGCACGGGTGCCGAGCCGGTCATCGTGCGCGAGGGCGCGGTGAGCGTCGACGACGTCATGAAGGCCGCGGCGGGCGGTGCGGCTGACGCCTGAGCGGCCTCAGGCCGTTGCGCTACAATCTCAGCACTCTGCAGCCGACCCCGAGGGGGCTCAGTTCTCGATGCGCGTCGCACTCGGCTCCGATCATGCCGGTTTCGAGCAGAAGGAGCGTCTCAAGGCGCACCTGATCGCGGAGGGGCATCACGTCGATGACGTGGGCACCGGCTCGGGTGATGAGTCGGTCGACTACCCCGACTTCGCGTTCCAGGTCGGCCGCGTACGTCGCCGCCGGCGACGCCGAGGCCGGCGTGCTCGTGTGCGGCACCGGGATCGGCATGGCGATCGCCGCCAACAAGGTCGACGGCGTGCGTGCCGCCAACGTCACCGACCCCGAGTTCGCCAAGCTCGCGCGCGCGCACAACGACGCGAACGTCATCACGGTCTCCGCGCGCTTCGTGCCGGTCGCCGTCAACGAGGAGATCATCGACGCCTTTCTCGCCACCGCCGTTCGAGGGCGGGCGGCACGGGCAGCGGGTCGACAAGATCAACGGCGCCGAGCGCGGGCCTGGCGTCGGGTAGGTCGGATCGCCGGCGGGCCCGCGTGCCCGCCGTCCGGCATCGAGCGAGAAGGAGCGCGTGACCCATGGCACTTCGCTACATCCCCTCCCAAGACCCCGAGGTCGCGGCCGCGATCGACGCCGAACTCACTCGCCAGCGCGGCACGATCGAGCTCATCGCGTCGGAGAACTTCGTCTCGCTCGCCGTGCTCGAGGCGGCGGGAACCGTGCTCACGAACAAGTACGCCGAGGGCCTGCCGGGCAAGCGCTACTACGGCGGATGCGAGAAGGTCGACATCGTCGAGAACATCGCGCGCGACCGCGCCTGCGAGCTGTTCGGCGCCGATCACGCCAACGTGCAGCCGCACGCGGGCGCGCAGGCCAACATGGCCGTCTACTACGCCGCGCTCACGCCCGGCGACACCGTGCTCGGCATGAGCCTGGCGATGGGCGGCCACCTGACGCACGGCTCGCCGGTCAACTTCTCCGGCAAGTGGTTCAACGTCGTGCCCTACGGCCTCGACATGGAGACCGAGACGATCGACTACGACGAGCTCGAGCGGCTCGCCCGCGAGCATCGCCCCAAGATGATCATCGCGGGCGCCTCGGCCTATCCGCGCATCATCGACTTCGAGCGCTTCGCGGCGATCGCCGAAGAGGTCGACGCGGTGCTGATGGTCGACATGGCGCACATCGCCGGGCTCGTCGCGACCGGCGCGCACCCGTCACCGGTCCCGTACGCGGACTTCGTGACCTCCACCTCGCACAAGACGCTTCGCGGCCCGCGCTCCGGGTTCGTGCTGTGCAAGGAGAAGTGGGCGACCGCGCTCGACAAGGCGGTCTTCCCCGGGCTGCAGGGCGGCCCGCTCGAGCACATCATCGCGGCCAAGGCCGTCGCCTTCGGCGAGGCGCTCAGGCCGGAGTTCAAAGACTACATCGACCAGGTCGTCATCAACGCCAAGGCGATGGGCGCGGCGATGGTCGAGTGCGGCCTGCGCCTCGTCTCCGGTGGCACCGACAACCACCTCATGCTCGTCGACCTGCGCCCGGCCGGCATCACCGGCAAGGACGCCGAGCACCTGCTCGAGGAGACGGGCTTCACCGTCAACAAGAACGCCATCCCGAACGACCCCGAGAGCCCCTTCGTCACGAGCGGCATCCGGGTCGGCTCGGCGGCGATGACCACGCGCGGCTTCTCCGAGGGCGAGGCCCACACGGTCGGCTGCCTGATGGCGAACGCGATCTTCAAGCGCGATGACGCCTCCGCGCTCGCCGACATCCGCGCCGAAGTCCAGCAGCTCATCGACAACCACCCGCTCTATCCCGAGCTGTAGCGAAACGGGGGCACCAACCACATGAGCACGGATCCGCGCTACCCCGAGCAACGTCGTGGTCGTCGACCACCCGCTCGTGCAGCACAAGCTCTCGATCCTGCGCGACGTCAAGACCGGCGCGAAGGAGTTCCGCGAGCTCGTCAAGGAGCTCGCGATGCTCGAGGCCTACGAGGCCACGCGCGACTTCCAGCTGGAGGACAGCACGGTCACGACGCCGATCACCGAGACCACCACCCAGGTGCTCGCCGGCAAGAAGGTGGCGGTCGTGCCGATCCTGCGCGCGGGCCTCGGCATGGTCGACGGCATCCTCGAGCTCATCCCCGCGGCCAAGGTCGGCCACGTCGGCCTGTACCGCGACCCGGAGACGCTCAAGCCGGTCGCCTACTACTCGAAGCTGCCCGAGGACATCGCCGAGCGCGACGTCCTCATCGTCGACCCGATGCTCGCGACCGGCGGCTCCGCCTCGGCGGCGGTCGAGTTCCTGCGCGACAAGGGCGCCCGCCACATCAACCTGCTCGTGCTCATCGCAGCGCCCGAGGGCATCGACGAGGTCCTGAGGACCACGCAGGACGTGTGCATCTACACCTGCTCGATCGACAGCCACCTGAACGACCACGCCTACATCGTCCCGGGCCTGGGCGATGCCGGCGACCGCCTCTTCGGCACGAAGTAGGAGGTCCGACGGTGAGCAGCGCCCGTCCTGGGACGAGTACTTCATGTCGATCGCCGAGCAGGTCTCGGGGCGCTCGACGTGCATCCGGCGCCACACCGGGGCCGTGCTCGTCAAGGACAAGCGCATCCTGTCGACCGGCTACAACGGCGTGCCCGCGGGGCTCGCGCACTGCACCGACGTCGGCTGCCTGCGCGAGCAGCGCAACATCGCGAGCGGGACGCACCACGAGCTCTGCCGCGGGATACACGCCGAGCAGAACGCGGTCATCCAGGCGGCTCGCCACGGCATCCCGATCGACGGCTCGACCGCCTACTGCACGCACCAGCCGTGCGTGCTGTGCGCGAAGATCCTGCTGAACGCCGGCGTCACCGACATCGTCTTCCGCGACGCCTACCCGGACCCGCTCTCCGAGGAGATGCTCGCCGAGGCCGGAGTCGTGCCGCGACGGCTCGCTCCGGACTCGACTGCGGGCGTCGCACCGGACGTGCGGCGGCGCAGTCGGCGGCCGGGGACGCGACGTGACGATCGCGCAGTACGCGCTGCTGATCGCGGTGGCGGCGGTCGCGACCCTGATCGCGACGCCGCCCGTGCGTCAGCTGGCGATCCACTACGGGCTCGTCGACAAGCCGGGGCGGCGCAAGGTGCACAGCGAGCCCATCCCTCGGCTGGGCGGCGCCGCCATCTTCGCGGGAATGGCGGTCGCGGTGACCGTCGCGCTCGTCGCCGAGGCGCAGTTCGGCTGGGCCGACGGGCTGCTCGGCAAGACGGCCGATCGGATCAACCTGCCGCTGTTCTTCCTCGGCATCGCGCTCGTCTTCGTCGTCGGGCTGATCGACGACATCTACGACATCCGGCCGCTCTACAAGCTGGCGGGCCAGGTGCTCGCGGCTGCGGTCGTGGCGTTCGCGGGGCTGCGCATCGAGTTCGTCGGCGACCCCTTCGGCGGCGGACTCATCCTGCTCGGCCTGATGTCGGTGCCGATCACCGTCCTCTACCTCGTGGGGTTCGCCAACGTCATCAACCTCATCGACGGGCTCGACGGGCTCGCCGCCGGCGTGAGCGCGATCGCGGGCATGAGCCTGCTCGTGCTCGCGGTGCAGGGCAACCGGCCCGGCGCCGCGGTGCTCGCCGCCGCGCTCGTCGGAGCGTGCCTGGGCTTCCTGCGCTACAACTTCCATCCCGCGAGCATCTTCATGGGCGACTCGGGGTCGATGCTGCTCGGGTTCACGCTGGCGGCCATCTCGCTTCTCGGCGTCATGAAGACGACGGCGGCCATCGCGCTTGCCGTGCCGCTGCTCATCATCGGCGTGCCGATCTTCGACACGGCCTCGGCGATCCTCAGGCGCCTGCGACACAACACGCCCATCTATCAGGCCGACGCGGGCCACATCCACCACCGCCTGCTCGGGCGCGGCTTCGACCAGCGCCAGACGGTGCTGCTCATCTACGGCTGGTCGGCCCTCTTGGCGGTCGGCGCCTACACGGTGCGCTACGCGCCGGTCCCCATCCGTCTCGGAGCGCTTCTGGCGCTCTTCGCGGTGACCGCGGTCATGGCCTACTGGCTCGGCCTCTACGAGGTCGTCCACCCGCTCGGGGAGGACGACAAGGGCTAGCCGCGAAGGACCGTCCGCCGTGCGGTGACGGGTCGGACCGCGGAGCGAGCCGCCCGCGACGTGCCCGTTTGTGTGGCTGCGGGGGTTCGGATACTATGTTCGCGCGTTGCGGGGACCGGCACCTCGTGCGTAGCCGGTGACGGCGTTGCGTGGGTGGCCAGCGAGCGAGACGATGTGCTCGCGAGAGGGCCGTTGCCGACCACAGCGCTCCGAGAGACTTCGGGGTGCGCAGCACGAGGAGATTCCAGCTGAGTTCTGTCCTGGCACATATCGTCCAACTGCTCGAGAACCCTTTCGTCGCCGCGGCGCTCGGACTGCTGCTGGCGTTCGCGCTCGTCAAAGCCTCGAAGATGAGCTTCGAGCAGATCGAGCCGGACGACGCGCCCGTCGGCTTGGCCATCGCGGCCGTGTCGCTGTTCGGCCGGCTCGCGCTTATGACGCTGTCGCTCTGGGCGTACAAGCGCTTCTTCTACGAGGGATTCAGGCCGTTCGCCTTTGCTCTGGCGGGCGGTTTCTTCGTTCTGTACACGATCGAGTTGGTCCGCTACGCGAAGTTGCGGCGCCATCGCAAGCCCGCGGGTGTGCATCACTAGGAGGGAGACGGACGCGTGGAATTCCAGGAGTTGCTGTCCGAGAAGATAGCCGAGCTGCTGCACGAGCTCTCGGTGCTTCCGGCCACCGACATGCACTTCCAAGGACCGGTGCTCGGCTGGGCGATCATGACGAACTACACCGCCTGGCTGCTCATCGCGTTCGTCCGTGGTCGCCCTGCTGATGGTCGTCGCCGCGAGCAAGTCGCGCAAGCAGATGGCCATGGCCGAGAAGAGCGGTCAGGTCGCGGACCTCGCGCCCTCCGGACGCTTCGTCGGCGTCATCGAGATGGGCTTCGAGTTCATCCGCGACATGTCGGTCGACGTCATCGGCGAGAAGGACGGGCGCAAGTACACCGGCCTTCTCGCCACCTTCTTCTTCCTCATCCTGATCTCGAACTTCATCGGCCTGATCCCGGGCGGGAAGTCGTTCGCGGGCAGCATGGGCGGCACGACGGCGCTCGCGCTGTTGAGCTGGCTCATCTTCGTGTTCGTCGGCTTCCAGAAGAACGGCTTCTTCGGCTACTTCAAGAGCCTGATCCCCTCGGGCGTGCGTGAGATGGGACTCGGCGGCCGCATCCTGCTCGGCGGCTTCCTGTTCATCCTCGAGTTCATCTCCACGTTCCTCGTCAGGCCGCTCACGCTGGCCGTTCGACTCTTCGCCAACATGTTCGCCGGCCACATCGTGCTCGGCATCTTCGCGGCCTTCGTCTTCATGTTCTGGCCGATCGTGCAGCCGGCGATGCAGGCCTCGATCGGCGGCTTCGCCGCCGGCACCGTCTCGATGCTCTTCCTGATCATCATGTACGCCTTCGAGGTCTTCGTGGCCTTCATCCAGGCGTACGTGTTCACCATCCTGACCGCCGTCTACATCCAAAGCTCCGTCCACGCGTCGGAGCACTAGGACCCAGGGACCAAGCGTCTGGCACCCCGCCGGTCGCTTCGAGAACAGAAGTCTTACGCCTGCGAGGCAGGCGTAGAACGTAAAAGGAGGAACAGCAGTGGAAGCAGGTCTCATCGCCATCGGTAAGGGTATCGCCTACGGTTTCGCCGCGATCGGCCCGGGCCTCGGCATCGGCATCATCGGCGGCAAGGCCGTCGAGGCCATGGCTCGCCAGCCTGAGATGGCCGGTCGCCTTCAGACCACGATGTTCATCGCGATCGCCTTCACCGAGGCCCTCGCGCTGCTCGGTTTCGTCCTCACGTTCCTGATGTAGGACCCCTCTACGAAAAGGACGGAGGTCAATCGTGTTCTTTACTGAAATGGCATTTGCGAGCGAGGGCGCCGGTCAGGCGGCCGCCGAAGGCGGTGGCGGACTCGCGACGACGCTGGGGTCGGTCTACCCGAACCCTTCGAACATCTGGCCGACCTGGCTCGCGTTCGGCATCCTGTTCTTCCTGCTCTACAAGTTCGCCATGCCGGCGATCCTCGGCATGGTCGACGCGCGCGCCGCTCGCATCCGCGAGTCGCTCGAGAAGGCCGAGGAGACCAAGGTCGAGGCCGAGCGGCTCATGGAGGACTACAAGAAGCAGATGGCCGAGGCTCGCGGCGAGGCCGCGAAGGTCATCGAGCAGGGCCGCAAGGTCGCCGAGACGATGAAGGACGAGATCGTCGCCAAGGCGAACGAAGAGGCCGAGGCGCTGATCGCCAAGGCGCGCGAGGCCATGGAGGCCGAGCGCAAGGCGACGGCGGTCGAGCTGCAGGCGCAGGTCGCCGACCTCTCCGTAGCGGTTGCCGGCAAGATCCTCGGCGAGAAGCTCTCGGCAGGCGAGCACTCGCGCCTCATCGAGCAGTACCTGTCCGAGGTGGGCGGCCTCAATGACAACTAGCGGGACCGTCGAGACCTACGCGCGCGCGCTGTTCGAGCTCGCGGACCTCGCTGGCGACGTCGACGCGGTCGACGCCGGGTTCCACGGGATCGTGGAGAGCATCCGCGGCAGCGTGGAGCTGCGCGACGCCCTCGCCGACGACGCGCATGCCCGCCGAGAAGAAGCGCGCCATCATGGGCGAGATCTTCTCCGGCAAGGTCGCGCCCGAGGCGGTCGCGATCGCCAGCGTCGTGGTCGAGCGCGGCATGGCCGCGTCGCTCGGTCAGATCGCCGAGCGCTTCCGCGAGGTGTCGCAGGCCGAGCGGGGCGTCGTCGTCGCCGAGGTGACGACCGCCGTGCCGCTCACCGACGAGCTGCGCGCTTCGATCACCGAGAAACTCACCGCTGCGCTCGGGCGCCCGGTCTCGCTTCGCGAGAGCGTGGACGCCTCGATCCTCGGCGGAATCCGCATCAACGTCGCCGGGCGCGTGCTCGACGGGAGCCTGTCGTCTCAGCTCGACGCGATGCGCAGCACGCTTGGAACCGCATCGCAGGGAGGTGAGGCATAAGTGACCCAGATCGACGCAAGCGCGATCACCGAGGTGCTGAAGAGGCAGCTCGACACGTTCAAGCCCGAGATCGACGTTCGCGAGGTCGGCACCGTCATGACGCTCGGCGACGGTATCGCCCGCTGTGACGGCCTCAAGGGCGCCATGGCCGGCGAGCTCCTCGAGTTCGTGGGCGAGGGCGGCCACACGGTCTACGGCATGGCGCTCAACCTCGACGAGCACGAGGTCGGCGCCGTGCTCATGGGCGAGTACTCGGCCATCAAGGAGAACGACACCGTCCGCACCACCGGACGCGTCGTGGAGGTGCCTTCGGGCCCCGGCCTCCTCGGCCGCATCGTCAACCCGCTCGGCGAGCCGATCGACGGCAAGGGCCCGATCGACGGCCGAGGGCTACCGCCCGGTCGAGTTCCGCGCGCCCGGCGTCATCGAGCGCAAGGGCGTGCACGAGCCGGTGCAGACCGGCATCATGGCCATCGACTCGATGATCCCGATCGGCCGCGGTCAGCGCGAGCTGATCATCGGCGACCGCCAGACGGGCAAGACCGCCGTCGCGGTCGACGCGATCATCAACCAGAAGGGCAAGGACGTCATCTGCGTGTACGTCGCGATCGGCCAGAAGGCCTCGACCGTGGCGGGCCTCGTCGAGACGCTCGAGTCCTACGGCGCGATGGACTACACGATCGTCGTCGCCGCCAACGCCTCCGACGCCGCGCCGCTGCAGTACATCGCCCCGATGGCCGCGTGCGCCATGGGCGAGTACTTCATGTACAACGGCGCCGACGGCAAGCCGGCCTCGGCCGACAACCCCGGCCGCCACGTGCTCTGCATCTACGACGACCTCTCCAAGCAGGCGGTCGCCTACCGCCAGATGTCGCTCACGCTCCGCCGCCCGCCGGGCCGCGAGGCGTACCCGGGCGACGTCTTCTACCTGCACAGCCGCCTGCTCGAGCGCGCGGTCAAGCTCTCCGACGCCAACGGCGCCGGCTCGCTCACCGCGCTGCCGGTCATCGAGACGCAGGCCGGTGACGTGTCGGCCTACATCCCGACCAACGTCATCTCGATCACCGACGGCCAGATCTTCCTGCAGACCGACCTGTTCTTCCAGGGCGTCCGCCCGGCCATCAACGTCGGTATCTCGGTCTCCCGAGTCGGCGGTAACGCGCAGATCAAGGCGATGAAGCAGGTCGCCGGTTAGCTTGCGACTCGACCTGGCGCAGTACCGCGAGCTTGCGGCGTTCGCCCAGTTCGGCAGCGACTTGGACAAGTCCACGCAGAACACGCTCAACCGCGGCGCCCGCCTCGTCGAGCTGCTCAAGCAGGGCCGCTACGTCCCGATGTCGGTCGAGCGCCAGGTCATGGCGATCTTCGCCGGCACCAAGGGCTACCTCGACGACCTCGAGATCGACGACGTCCAGCGCTTCCGCGACGAGTTCCTCCAGTTCGTGGACTCCGCGTACCCCGAGATCGGCAAGTCCATCGCCTCCGAGAAGGTCATCTCCGACGAGACCGCCGAGGCGCTCGGCAAGGCCCTGAACGAGTTCAAGGCGCAGTTCGCGGCCGAGGGCTAGGGGAGACACGCGGCATGCCGAACCTTCGAGACATCAAGAAGCGCATCGTGAGTGTCGAGAGCACTCGCCAGATCACGCGTACGATGGAGATGGTCTCGACCGCGAAGATCAAGCGCGCGCAGGAGCGCATCGAGTCGGCGCGCCCCTACGCGCTCGCGATGATGGAGCTCCTCGGCAACGTCACCCGCTACGCCAGCGGCGCGGCGCATCCGCTGCTCGCCGTGCGCGAAGAGCGCAGCAAGGTCGTCGTCATCTCGATCACGTCGGACCGCGGTCTGGCCGGCGCGTTCAACAGCACCATCCTGAGGCAGACCGAGGACTACCTCCGCGAGATGAATGCCGCCGGCGCCGAGGTCGATCTCATCGCGGTCGGCAAGAAGGCCGCGGCCTACTTCATGTACCGGGGCGTGACCCCGGCGGCGATCTACCGCGACATCTCAGACAAGCCCACCTTCGCCGACGCGAAGTCGATCGCGAACCACGTGATCAGGGCCTACTCGGACGCCGAGATCGACGAGGTCGTCGTGATCTTCAACCGCTTCGTCAACGTCGCCGAGCAGTCGCCGGAGAAGCACGTGCTGCTCCCGATCGCGGCGACCGCGCTCGACGAGGCCGCCGAGAGCTCCGACGTCTCCGCGGAGTACCTGTTCGAGCCCGACGCCGAGTCGGTCTTGGGCGACTTGCTCCCGACCTACGTCGAGGCGCTGATCTTCCGCGCCCTCATGGAGTCCGCCGCCGCGGAGCAGGGCGCGCGCCGCAAGGCCATGAAGGCCGCGACCGACAACGCGTCGGAGATGATCACCACCCTGACCCGGTCGCTACAACCGGGCGCGTCAGGCCGCCATCACCACCGAGATCTCCGAGATCATCGGCGGCGCAGCGGCACTGGAGGACTAGATGGCAGCACCAAGCGAAAAGGACGCACCTATGAACGTGGGACGTATCGTTCGCGTGGTCGGTCCGGTCATGGACGTTGAGTTCCCGGCCGACTCGATCCCCGCGATCCACAACGCGCTCAAGGTCGACGTCGAGACGCCCATCGGGCGCGTGAACCTGATCGCCGAGGTGCAGCAGCACCTCGAGGGCAACCAGGTCCGCGCCGTCGCGATGTCGTCGACCGACGGCCTGCAGCGCGGCCTGGAGGCCGTCGACACCGGCGCGGCGATCCAGATGCCCGTGGGCCCCTCGACCCTCGGCCGCATCCTCAACGTCATCGGCGAGCCCGTCGATGGCAAGCCGGCGCCTGAGGCCGAGGCGTACTACCCGATCCACCGCGAGGCCCCGGACTACGAGGAGCTTGAGCCGACGACCGAGATCTTCGAGACCGGGATCAAGGTCGTCGACCTGCTCGAGCCCTACATCAAGGGCGGCAAGACCGGCCTGTTCGGCGGCGCCGGCGTCGGCAAGACCGTCGTCATCATGGAGCTCATCAACAACCTCGCCATGGCGCACGGCGGAACCTCGGTGTTCACCGGCGTCGGCGAGCGCACCCGTGAGGGCACCGACCTCTACCAGGAGATGAACGAGTCGGGCGTCATCAACAAGACCGTGCTCGTCTACGGTCAGATGAACGAGCCTCCCGGAGCGCGTCTGCGCGTCGGTCTGTCGGGCCTGACCGCCGCCGAGTACTTCCGCGACCAGGGCCAGGACGTGCTCTTCTTCGTGGACAACATCTTCCGCTTCACCCAGGCGGGCTCCGAGGTCTCCGCACTTCTCGGCCGCATGCCGTCCGCGGTCGGCTACCAGCCCACGCTGGCCACCGAGATGGGCGAGCTGCAGGAGCGCATCACCTCGACCAAGACCGGTTCGGTCACCTCGGTCCAGGCGATCTACGTTCCCGCCGACGACCTCACCGACCCCGCGCCCGCCACGGCGTTCACGCACCTCGACGCCACCACCGTTCTGTCGCGTGGTATCGCCGAGAAGGGCCTCTACCCGGCGGTCGACCCGCTCGCCTCAAGCTCGCGCGCTCTGTCTGCCGACGTCGTCGGCGAGGAGCACTACCGGGTGGCGCGTGCCGTCCAGAGCGTCCTTCAGCGCTACAAGGACCTCCAGGACATCATCGCCATCCTCGGCATGGACGAGCTCTCCGAAGAGGACAAGCTCACCGTGTCCCGCGCGCGCAAGCTCGAGCAGTTCCTCAGCCAGCCGTTCTTCGTCGGCGAGCAGTTCACCGGCATGCCGGGCGTGTACGTCAAGCTCGAGGACACGATCCGCGGCTTCGGCGAGATCATCGACGGCAAGCACGACGACGTTCCGGAGCAGGCGTTCCGCTACGTCGGCACCATCGAGGACGCGCTTGCCAAGGCCGAGAGCATGAAGGCGACGGCGTAAGGACCGCCATGGCCAGAACCCTTCTGTGCGAGATCGTCACGCCCGAGCGCATCGTCTACAACAACGAGGTGCTGCATGGCGGTCGCGATGACCACCGAGCGGCGAGATCGGCATCCTGCCGCTCCACGCGCCGCTCGTGACCACGCTTGCACCCGGCGAGATCCGCCTGCAGTACGGCCCGAACTCCGGCGACTGGGAGTACTTCGCGATCTCCGGCGGCTACCTGCAGGTGCACGAGGACAAGGTGATCGTGCTCGCGGATGCGGCCGTCGCCGCCTCGCAGATCGACCGCGAGCGCGCGACGGCCTCGGCTCGACGGCGTTCGCGCGAGGCTCGCGGAGCTTCCGAGCGACGCCGAGGACGAGCGTTCGCAGTGCGAGGCCGACCTCAACTGGTGCGAGATGCAGATCAAGACCGCCGAGAAGCGCGGCGGCGCCCGCTAGGCGGCGCGCTCGACGAGCGCACAAGGGCGGGCCTCCTCGGAGGCCCGCCCTTCTTCGTCGCGGGTGGTTCGGTCGTGAGACGCGGCGGATCCGCGCCCGGCAGCCAGGTCACGACTGGGTGACGCCCCTCGGGCGAGCGGTGCGGTTACGCTATGCTTCGGCGCATGGAATCCATCATCGTCTGCGGCGGCAGGCGCCTGACCGGCGAGGTACGCGTCGAGGGCGCCAAGAACTCCGCGCTCAAGCTCATGGCCGCCTCGATTCTTGCGCCCGGGCCGTCGCGGCTCACCAACGTTCCCGACATCGCCGACGTCGACATCATGACCGAGGTGCTCGAGCAACTCGGTGCGTTCGTCACGCGCATCGATCACGCGCTCGAGATCGACACGGCCGAGCTCACCGGCTACGAGACCCCCTACGAGCTCGTCGCGAAGATGCGCGCATCCACCGCGGTCCTCGGCCCGCTTGTCGCGCGGTTCGGCGAGGCGCAGCGTCGCGATGCCGGGCGGCTGCAACATCGGCTCGCGCAAGATCGACATGCACATCCGCGGGCTCGAGCGACTCGGTGTCGAGGTCACGCTCGGTCACGGCTTCATCCACGCGAGCGCGCCCGAGGGCGGACTGGTCGGCGCACCGGTGACGCTCGAGTTCCCGAGCGTCGGCGCCACCGAGAACCTTCTGATGGCCGCGGTCCTCGCGCGGGGCACCACCGTCATCGAGAACGCCGCTCGCGAGCCCGAGATCGTCGACCTCGCCGAGTTCCTCGTGGCGATGGGCGCTGAGATCACCGGCGCAGGGTCGCCCACGATCGAGATCGAGGGCGTGGAGCGACTCGCGCCCGCGGAACACCGCGTGGTAGGCGATCGAATCGAAGCGGGCACGTTCTTGGTCGCCGGAGCGCTCGGAGGCGGACCGGTCACGGTGCGCGGCTTCGACCCGCACCACCTGAAACTCGTGATCGCCAAGCTGCGCGAGGCCGGTTGCGAGTTCGAGATCGAGCCCGATGCGGTCACCGTGAGCTGGAGGGCAGGCCGCGTCCGGTCGACGTCCAGACGCTGCCGTATCCGGGCTTCCCGACCGACATGCAGGCGCAGTTCATGGCGCTCGTCGCCACCGCCGACGGCAGCTCGATCATCACCGAGAACGTATTCGAGAACCGCTTCATGTTCGCCGACGAACTCGTCCGCATGGGCGCTCGACATCCGCATCGAGGGCCACCACGGACTCGTGCGGGGCGTCGAGCGGCTGTCCGGCGCACCCGTGCGCAGCACCGATCTGCGCGGAGGCGCGGCGCTCGTGCTTGCGGGACTTGCTGCCGAAGGCCGCACGGTGGTCGGCGACGTCCATCACATCGACCGAGGCTACGAGCGGTTCGTCGAGAAGCTCTCCTCGCTCGGCGCGGACGTGACGCGCGCGGAGGCAAACCCCGATGGGCCGCCCGAGTGCTGAGACCCGCCGGCACCCACGAAGGAGTGAGACGCGCATGCTCGATAGAGACGGCTGTCCAGGCCATCATCCCGCACCGCGATCCTTTTCTGCTGCTCGACCGTGTGGAGGAGTTCGTGGCGGGTGAGTCGGCGGTTGCCGTTCTCGAAGTGACCGAGTCAGCCTTCTGGGTGCCGGGGCACTTCCCCGACTATCCGGTCATGCCCGGAGTCCTGATCGTCGAGGCGCTCGCGCAGGCCGGCGCTGTCGCGTTGCTCTCGCTTGCGGAGAACCAGGGCCGCATCGCGTTCTTCGCGGGCATCGACAAGGTCCGGTTCAAGCGGCAGGTGCGTCCGGGCGAGACGCTGCGGCTCGAGTGCCGCATCACCAAGCGTCGCGGTCCCATCGGCTTCGGGGTGGGCGACCGCCACCGTCGATGGGGAGCTCGCGTGCTCAGGTGAGCTCATGTTCGCGATACAATAGCGCGACCTTCGCCCGGCCTGGGGAGTTCGGCCGGCGCCCGGCAGTTCTGTGCATGCTGTAGAGACGGACGTTGTGGCGCGGCATTCGCGCCTGTGGAGTGGCATGGGAAAGCATTCATCTAACAAGAAGCGCCCGTTCGACCGAAAGCGGTCGGCCGGCGACGCTGCCGAGCACGCGCGCAAAGGGCTGCGGACGCTCGGCGGTTCGACCGCCCGCGTGCGTCCGCACCCGCTGGGTGACGAGCAGTACCGCCTGAAGGGCGGCGGACGCAGCTCGGGGACGCTCGAGGAGGCCCCCGCGCGGCTCAAGGCCGAACGAGACCGCCGCCGGCGCCGCTACCGCCGCGCCGCGCTGATCGCTGCCGCCGTGCTCGGCGTGCTGCTCGTCGGCTGCGTCGTGGCCGCGTGGGCCTGGCTCGGCAAGCTGCAGTCGACCATGGTCGTCGCGTTCGGAGAAGCTCGCACCGAGCCTCGAGAAGGCCAAGCCGCAGGAGCCCTATACCGTCCTGCTACTCGGCGGCGACCGGCGCAAGAACGAGCCGTATCGCACCGACACCATGATCCTCGCCAAGATCGATCCCAAGACGAAGCAGGTGTGGATGCTCTCGATCCCGCGCGACACGCGTGCAGAGATCGAAGGGCACGGCGTCGGCAAGATCAACTCGGCGTTCACCTACGGCGGGGAAGAGGGCGCCATCAAGGCGGTCAAGAAGCTCACCGGCGTGTCGGTCAACCACTACATGAACGTCGACTTCAAGGGGTTCAAGAAGGCCGTGGATGCGCTCGGCGGCGTCTGGGTCGACGTTCCGGTCGAGATCAACGACAAGGAGGCGGCCAGCCACAACAAGAAGGCCGCCCACATCGACGCGGGCAAGCAGCTGCTCGACGGCGATCACGCGCTCACCTTCGTGCGAGCGCGACACCAGTTCGCCGACCAGGACTTCTCGCGCATGAAGAACCAGCAGATCTTCTTCAAGGCGCTCGCCGACCAGGTCGCGAAGTCCGGCAACATCGCGAAGCTCCCGCGCGTCGTCTCGTCCGTCGCGCCGTACGTGCAGACCGACATGTCGCTCATGGACATGATCCGCACCGCGCAGGCGCTGAGAAGCGCCGGGAGCGAGAGCCTCTACACCGCGACGCTCGAGGGCGTGTGGCGCTCGCCGTTCATCTACCCCGATGAGAAGAAGAAGGAGAAGCTCATCGAGAAGATGAAGGCGGGGGAGAGCTTCGAGGGCACGAAGACCGCGAAGCCCAAGTCGAAGAAGAAGTCGTCGAGCGCCTCGGCCGAGACAACCGCCGA
Source organism: uncultured Coriobacteriia bacterium (assembly GCA_963751505.1). Lineage (GTDB taxonomy): Bacteria > Actinomycetota > Coriobacteriia > Anaerosomatales > PHET01 > CAVVUM01. The sequence goes on along the minus strand of CAVVUM010000001.1, from coordinate 68,505 downwards.
GAAGCCGGGCGACATCACGCTCACGGTGCGCAACGGCGGCGGCATCGGGGGCAGCGCCAAGCAGGCGGCTTCGATCCTGCGGGCGCGCGGCTTCGACGTGGGCGCGGTCGGCAATGCGGACCGCATGGTCTACGACGAGACGCTGGTGGTCTACAAGAAGCGCGAGCCCAACGCGGCGCTCGTGGCGACGGCGCTGCCGCCGGGCACCAAGATCGTCGAGAGCCGGGGCATGTACCGGTTCGATTCCGACGTGCTCGTCGTCATCGGCAAGGACTGGGACCTCGCGAAGGTGCCGGTCGCACCCATCTCCGACTAGGCGCTACCGGCGCGCCCGCCCGCTGACCACGAACGCGTCGACGCTCACGTAGTCATCGGTCGCCGCGGCCCTGCTTGGTGCCGAGCGCCTTGATGACGAGCGTGTGCGGCCTGCACGGCAGCCCCGTCTTGGAGAAGACCGTGCGCTGGTAGGCGCGTGATGCCGAGTACTGGTCGACGGTCGCGACGCGCTTGCCGTCGAGGTAGACCGCGGACTTGCCGTACATCTTCGCCTTCGTCGCAAGCCACTTCACCGAGGCGCCCTCGAAGCTGCAACGTCGCGGTCGCGCCGGTTGTGCGGGTGAACTTGTGTGCGCCGCCGGAGTGCGACGGGTTCGTAGCTCGCTTCCAGCCCGAGGAGTAGATGACGCTGCGCGCCGTCTCCTCGGACCTTGACGGTAGGGAGCAGCGGCGAGGCTGCCCATCCCGCGCTGACGTCGAGCCGGTCGACGGCAGCAGCGTCCCGCCGAGCCGCCCGAGTCGGGGCCGAGCGAGCGGATGACGAAGCGTGTGCACCTTCGACTGGTCGAGGCCCTTCGCCGAGAAGAGCGACTGCCTGTTCTGGCGTCTCGCTCGACGTGAGCGTGACATCCGTGGACTTGCCGTCGACAGTGACGCGCGCCTGCCGTAGGCGGGCCCGCGCCCACCGAACCAGGTGATCCCGGTGCCGCAGAAGCGCAGCCGCACCTCGGCCGAGGTGCTCGCGGCGACGATCTGGGAGCCGCCGGAAGCCGCGCTGTCACTGTGGTACGCCAGGGGCCGAGCCAGGCGACGCGGCTCGAGGACTGCTCGTACTTGCGGTTCGGTGTCGTGGGCCTGGCGATCGTGCCCGCCACGGCGAAGCGGTCGACGGTCACCTTGCGCCCGCTGCTCTTGGCGTTTCTCGCCGGTGTCGACCCGGACCGTGAAGCGGTGCGCGCCTGACGGGATCCCGGAGCGCGAGAACAGCCTCTGGTTCTGCTTCGCGGACGACGGCATAGAGGTCGACCGTCGTGAGGTACGTGCCGTCGAGGTAGAGGCGGGCGCGCCCGTGCCCGGGCCCCTTGCTCCCGTACCACGCAGACGCTCGATGCCCGTGAACTCGATCGAGGCCTTCGAGCCGGCGGTCGCCGAGCTCTTCGAGGCTGTCGCCTGACGCGGCAGTCGTTCTTCTCGGTGGCCCACCTGCCGTACCAGGCGAGCTCGGGACGTGTCTGCTCGTAGGACTCTGCTCGCCGACCGGTGCGGTACTCGTCACCGCGAACTTGGTCGAGCGCAAGTCGAGCGCAGAGCGGATGGTGTCGCCCTTCACGCGGTACGTCTTCGCCGTTGCTCCAGGTCAGGTTGACGTGATGCGTGTAGCCGGATTCGGCGCGTTCCGTGCTCACGGCGACGATCTTGGACGGCGCTGGGGCGCTGTAGTCGAGTGGGTCGATGCCCGAGGACCCCGCGTCGCGTGCGCGGACTAGCGACGAGAGCTGGGTCGCGCGTGTAGGGGCCGCGCGTCCACGTGTAGTGCGGGCTCGCCTGGTCGGCATCCTCGACCCCGGTGTAGTACGGCTTGGGCGTCGCGCCCGTCCAGACGTCCTCGATGCTCGCGGTGTGCCCGCCGGAGGACGAGAAGAAGAACGTCTGCACCGGCCGAGTCTCGCGACCGTACCAGACGAGCTGGCCCTTGGTCGCGTTGACGGCGGCGTTGCTGCCGGCGCTGCTCGACCGAGTACCCGCCGTAGACCTGGGACATCGTCGTGCAGTAGATCGTTCGGTCGTCCTTGGCCGACTGGTAGGCGTAGGAACGTGCGGCGACCGCCTGGGCCTTACCGACTCCGCGGGCCACGAGGCGCCGATCTCGCAGGGCACCACGCCGTAGAGGTACGACTCGAGGTCGACGTAGTTGACCGCCTTGCTGTCGTGGCGGTCTTGCGGCTTGAAGTGGATCGTGCCGCGCCATTTCACGCTCTTGCGACCGATAGGGGCCGCTCGAGCTCAGCATCTTCACGATGCCGCCCGAGAAGCGCGTAGCACTCGCCGGTGAACTGCTTGAGCACCTTGCCGGGGTAGGGCTTGTGCTTCGTGACGGTCACGCCGTCTTCCACGACCTTGTAGGCGTCGTCGGGCTGCACGCGCGTGTTGCCGCTTGACGGTCGTGATCCAGTACGTGCTCGGCAGCCGGCAGCACGATCCGGGCTGTCGGGCGTGCTCGCGTCGGCGACCGTGAGCTTGGTCGGTGGTGCCCGACTGGATGCGCCACTGCGTGCGCGCGTGCGCGCCGCTGTCGAGGTTGACGCGCACCTTCTCGGTTGGCAGCGTCCTGATCTTCGTGCCCTGGTAGTAGTGGGCGAGGATGCGCTTGTAGTCCCAGCCCTGCTTCGCGTAGCCGAGAGCCCCGTACTGCGACATGCCGATTCCGTGACCCCAGCCGCCGCCCTTGATGGTGAACGTCGTCTCCGCGGCCAGCGCCGGTGCGGGCTGCCAGGGCACGGCGGCGAGCGGCCAGCGCCAGCGCGACGGCAGCGGAAAGCAGGGTGGGGGTGCGGCTGCGCATGTTCGAGTTCGGCTCCGACGTAGGCTGCGTATCGTCAAACACTCAGGACAGCGAATCTGTCGCCACACGCACAGAGGATAGCACGCACAGGGGTATCTTCCTCACGACCGCACCGCCATCAGCGCTGGGAGGCGACCGTGTTTCGCGACCTCACCCTCACCGAAGACGCCCGAATCGCACGCGAGCTCGGAATCGCGGCGCCCAGAGTCGCGATCGTGGCGGGTTCGGGACTCGGCGGCCTGGCGGCACAGGTGGAAGCGCCTGTCGAGGTCGGCTACGAGCAGCTCCCGGGGGTGCCGAAGGTGCCCGGGGTCGTCGGGCACAGCGGAGTGCTGGTCGGCGGCACGATCGCCGACGTCCCGGTCGTCGTGTTCGGCGGCCGCGTTCATCGCTACCAGGGCGTGAGCGCGCTCGAAGCCGCGTTCCCGGCGCGGCTTGCCGCATCGCTCGGCGCCGAGGTGCTGGTCGTCACGAACGCCGCTGGCGGCATCGCCGAGCGGCTCTCGCCCGGCGACCTGCTCGTCTTGAGTGACCAGGTCAACCTCACCGGCGACAGCCCGCTCGTGGGTTGGACGGGTCCGGAGGGAGGCAACCCGTTCGTGCCGATGCGTGACGCCTACGACCCCGAGCTGCGCGATCTGATGACGCTGGTCGCCGCCGAGCTCGACATCCCGCTGACCGAGGGCGTCTACTTCGGCCTGCTCGGGCCGGCGTACGAGACGCCTGCCGAGGTCGAGATGCTCCGCCGGCTCGGCGCCGACGTCGTGGGGATGTCCACGGTGCCCGAGGTGATCGTCGCGCGCGCGCTCGGCCTGCGCGTGCTCGGCGTGTCGCTCGTGACGAACGTGGCGGCCGGACACGGTCTCAGCCACGCCGAGGTGCTCGAGGAAGGACGCCGTGCCGCCGAGAACCTCGAGCGGCTGATGGTTGGTATACTGCGACGGCTGTGATGGGGCCGGTCTTGGCCCCTGGAACCGAGAAGGAGCACACGTGATGGACTACGACGTCAAAGACCTCGCCCTCGCCGACGCCGGCAAGGCGCGTATCGAGTGGGCCGACAGGGACATGCCGGTGCTCGCGAGCATCCGCGAGCGCTTCGAGGACGAGAAGCCGCTCGACGGCATCCGCATCGCCGCGTGCCTGCACGTCACCACCGAGACGGCGAACCTCATGCGCACGCTGAAGGCCGGCGGCGCCGACATCGTGCTTGTGCGCGAGCAACCCGCTCTCCACCCAAGACGACGTGGCCGCCGCGCTCGTCGAGCACTACGGCGTTCGCACCTACGCGATCAAGGGCGAGGACACCGAGACCTACTACGCGCACATCGACGCTGCTATCGCGCACAATCCGCAGATGACGATGGACGACGGCGCCGACGTCGTCGGCCGCATCCACGCCGAGTTCCCCGAGAAGCTCGAGCACATCATCGGCGGCACCGAGGAGACCACGACCGGCGTCATCCGCCTTGCCGCGATGGCCGACGACGACGCGCTCAAGTACCCGATCGTCGCCGTGAACGACGCGATGACCAAGCACCTGTTCGACAATCGCTACGGCACCGGGCAGTCCACGCTCGACGGCATCATCCGCGCGACGAACCGCCTGCTCGCCGGGCGCACGCTCGTCGTGTCCGGCTACGGCTGGTGCGGCCGCGGCGTCGCGATGCGCGCGAGCGGCATGGGCGCCAACGTGGTCGTGTGCGAGATCGACCCGCTCAAGGCGCTCGAGGCCGTCATGGACGGCTATCGCGTGATGCCGGCCGTCGAAGCCGCGGCCATCTGCGACATCTGGATCACGGTGACCGGTGACATCAGCGTCATCGACGTGCCGATGTTCGAGGCCATGAAGGACGGCGCGATCATCTGCAACTCCGGTCACTTCAACGTCGAGATCAACATCGCGCACCTGCGCGAGGCGGCGACCTCGGTGCGCGAGGTCCGTCCGCTCGTCGAGGAGTTCGTGATGGCGAACGGCAAGACCATCTACCTGCTCGCCGACGGCCGCCTCGTGAACCTCTCGTGCGCCGAGGGCCACCCCGCCAACGTCATGGACATGAGCTTCGCCAACCAGGCCCTGTGCGCCGAGTTCATGGTCAACCAGGCCGCCGAGCTCGAGCCGGGCGTCTACACCGTGCCCGAGGAGATCGACCAGAGCATCGCCGCGCTCAAGCTCGCGAGCATGGGCGTCAAGATCGACGAGCTCACCGAGGAGCAGGAGGCCTACCTCTGCTCCTGGCAAGAGGGCACCTGCTAGAGCACTGCCCGGTGCGTACCTGCTAGAAGGAGCGCGTAACCCATGCCTATCGACAACATCCCTCGCACCATCTGGTGGGAGGACGGCAAGGTCTACCTGATCGACCAGACGCGTCTTCCGCTCCAAGGCGACGTGCTCGCCTGCAACACCTACGACGGCGTCTGCATCGCCATCAAGTCGCTTGCCGTTCGAGGAGCGCCCGCGCTCGGCGTGGCAGCAGCGCTGGCCGTCGCGCTTGTGGAGCGAGACCGAGGGCGCCGAGATCGAGCACATCGACGACTACCTGCTGCGCATGGACGAGGTCGTCACGGACGTCATGTCGACCCGGCCGACCGCGGTGAACCTGTTCTGGGGTGCCGAGCGGGTGCGCCAGATCGCCCAAGGCAATGCCGATCTCGGCCTCGAGAAGCTGCGCGAGCTCGTGCTGCAAGAGGCGCTCAACATGGTCGCCGAGGACGAGGAGCGCAACCGCCGCATCGGCGCGAACGGCGCGGAGCTGCTCGGCGAGGGCAGCAAGGTGCTCACGCACTGCAACGCCGGCTCGCTCGCCACCGCCTACTTCGGCACCGCGCTCGGCGTCATCTTCACCGCACACGAGCAGGGCAAGATCGAGCACGTGTGGGTGGACGAGACGCGGCCGGTCAACCAGGGCGGCCGGCTCACCGCGTGGGAGCTGCGCGTCGCGGGCGTGCCCTCGGCGCTCATCGCCGACAACATGGCCGCGAGCATCATGCGCAACGGCTGGGTCGACGCCGTGATCGTCGGCGCGGACCGCATCGCCGCCAACGGCGACACCGCGAACAAGATCGGCACCTACGGGCTGGCGGTGCTCGCCAAGGAGCACGGCATCCCGTTCTACGTGGCCGCGCCGACCTCCACGGTCGACCTCACCCTGTCGACCGGTGCCGAGATCACCATCGAGCAGCGCGATCCGCGCGAGCTCGAGGGCTTCACGGTCTCAGGCACCATCGAGCCTGAGACGCCCGAGGCGACGCGCGCGTTCGACCAGCTCACGCACGACGGTCCCTACGAGGTGCCGGTCGCCAAAGGCCACGCGATGACGCTCGAGCGCAAGGGCGGCGCGTTCAGCTTCGATGCGTGGTTCCGCATCGTGCCGCCCGATATCGCGGTCTACAACCCCGCGTTCGACGTCACGCCCGCCGAGTACATCACCGCGATCATCACCGAGAGCGGCGTGGCCCGACCGGATCCCGACTTCGAGATGTCGCTGGCCGTGCTCTGCATGGGCTCGGGCGGCGTGCACGAGCTGGCGGCTCAGGGCGAGTACGGCGTCGGCGGCTTCCCGGGGTCGATGCCGCCGGTCGGCGCGACGTTCGGCGATCCTGGCGATGCGACCGAGCGTGCCGAGGCGACTCCCGAGGCCGACGAGTAACGCATGTTCGACTCGGCGCTCGTCCAGGCGATCCTCGGGTTCCTCGCGATCGTCTGCATCGGTGCGCTGCTGCGTGCGGTCGGCCTCGTGCGGCGGGAAGACGCGCGGCCGCTTAACACCGTCATCGTCTACGTCGGACTGCCGGCTTTCATCTTCCAGGCCGTGCACGGCGCGAAGCTCGCCCCCCGGGTCCTCTCGGTAGTGGCGGTCGCGTGGGTCGTGTTCGCGGTCCTGTTCGTGGTCGCGGTCGTCGCGGCGCGCGTTCTGCGCTTGGACCCGAAGCGCTCGGGCGGGTTCGTGCTCGCCTCGTCGCTCGGCAACACCGGCTATCTCGGCTACCCGCTGACCTCGGCCGTTCTGGGGGCGGCGGCCGTGCCGGTTGCCGTGCTCTACGACGTGTTCGGCACCGTGCTGCAACTCGTGCTCGTGGGCTTCCCGGCGGCTGCCCGCTACGGTGAGGGCCGCAAGCTGGGCATCCGCCACCTCGTGGGTGAGCTCGTGACCTTTCCCGCGCTCATCGCCGCGGTCGTGGCACTTGTCACCACAGGGGTCCGCGTTCCGGTTCCGGTAGGCAATTGGCTAGATCTGATCGCCAGCATGGTGGCGCCGCTGATCATGCTGTCGGTCGGTATCTCGCTGCGCCCGGCCGCAATCGGACGCAACGCGCTTGCTCTGCTCGTGTTGGCTGGGCTGCGACTCGCGCTGGCGCCGGCACTCGCCGCGCTGGTCGGGCGCGCGCTTCATCGCGCAGCCGGCCGTGCTCAGCACCGCGGTGCTGCAGGCGGGGATGCCGTCGATGATGCTCACCCTGGCGGTCGGTGAGCGGTTCGGGCTCGACGACGATTTCATCGCCGCTGCGATCTTCGTGACGACCGCGGCGTCGGTCTTCACCGTCCCGCTCGCTCAGGCCCTGATCCGCTAGGGATCCGCCGAGAGGGGGACCGAGGTGCGCCTGCTCGAGGGGCTTGCCGAGCTGCTCGCGCCCACGCGCTGCGCTGGCTGTGAGTTGCCCGGCGCGCTGCTCTGTTCACGCTGCGAGACCGCTCGCGGTGCGCTTCGTCGCCGAGCAGATGTGCCCGTCGTGCGGCGCACCGCTCGGCGCGCTCGTCTGCACGGAGTGCTGGGAGCGCGCGTTCGCGTTCGAGCAAGCACTCGCGCTTGGCGAGCTTGCGACGCCGCTCGTCGCGAGCCGTCGTGCTGCACAAGGACGCCGGGGAGCGGCGGCTCGGCCCCCACCTCGGGACGCTGCTCGCCGGGCGAGTCGCTGCATCGTGGTCGGGCTGGGCAGACGTCGTCACGTGGGTACCGGCCACGCCGAAGGCCCGTCAGCGTCGCGGGTTCGACCACGCGGAGGGGCTGGCAGCGCCCGTCGGCAGGCGCGCTCGGCGTCCCCGCGCTCCGGCTGCTCGACCGCGCCGCCGCGCGAGACCAGCGAGCGCTCGACCGCACGCAGCGCGCCGCGAACGCTGCCGCGACCTTCTCGGCGATCGGGGAGATCCCCGGCCGCGTCATCATCGTCGACGACGTCTTCACGACCGGCGCCACGCTCGATGCGGCCGCATCCGCGTTGCTCGAGGCGGGGGCGGATGACGGTGCGCGTCGCGGTCATCGCGCGGGCCTGGTAGCGACCGCGCGCCCCGCGTCGAGCCACCCGGCTCTGCTAGAATCAGCCTGCTTCCGTCCGGGTCTGTGGTTGCGGGCGCTCAGGCGCCCTAGTCCAAGGTAGATGCGGCCGAAAGGACCCACGTAAACGTGTTCGCCTCAGGCGAGCGCGTGAGCATGGCGCGTCTTAGGGGTAAGTCGTACCGTCCGATAGGGTCGCATCCCGCGACCCCGGGCGAGAGGGCCGGTAGTGAGATAGCATCAAGCGGAAGCTCCGGTACGCGAGTGTGGGGTCAAAGACCAGGTCAGCCGGGCGGAAGCTCCGGGCGGATCGAAAGGGGCGCAGCAGGTCATGTCACGCAGGAACTTGCTGGTAGCAGTATCCGTGGCCTTGCTCCTCGCCGTGGCTCTTGTCGGCTGCAGGGCGAAGGAAGAGCCCAAGCCGCAGCCGAAGGTCTCGCCCCCGGCGATTCGGCACCGCCGGAACCATCAAGGCGGGCGTGGACCTGTCGACGCCGCCGTTCGCCGGGACAGACCAGACCCGTCGCGCCGGCATCGACGTCGATGTCGCCGCCGCGATCGCCGACAAGCTCGGCGTGGAAGTCGCCTACGTCGACGTCGCCCCCTCCGAGGCCGCGACCGCGCTCGCCTCCGGTCAGGTCGATGTCGTGCTCTCCGTCCCGGCGACCGATGCCGACCTCACGCGCGTCGCGCCGGCCGGCACCTACATCGTCGACGCGCCCGCGGCGTTCATCGCCGTCGAGGGCACCGGCTCGGTCGAGCCGTCGATGACGCTTGCGACGCTACCGGCCGCAGGTGGTCGCGGCGCAGAAGGAGAGCCCGGCGTTCTGGCTCACCACCGCCGAGTACGGCGACGAGGCGGTCGAACCGTTCGACACGCTGCGCGAGGCGTTCGTTGCGGTCGACCGCGGCCAGTACCCGGTCGTCGTCGGCAGCGCGCTCGTTGGCGCGTACCTCGGCCGAGACGTACCGCGCGTCAAGTTCGCCGGCCAGCTTGCACCGGGCACGCCGCTCGCGGTCGCCGTCGCCGCCGAGAACACCACGCTGGCCGACGCCGTCCGCACGACCCTCGACGGGCTCGCCGCCGACGGGGTGCTCGACTCCGTGCGCCGCAAGTGGGTGGGCGATCTTCCGGAGCTCGAGGCCGCTGCGGCGGAGGCCAACGCGACGCCCTGACCCGCAGTGCATAGAACCAGATAGAAACTGAATACTTTCGCCTGCAGCCACAACGCTGAACAGTCAGTGTATGATTTGTAACTGTGGTTTCACCCGCGTCGCGAGGGGAAAAGCGGCGTGGCAGTCGACTTAGAACCAGGGAGGAACGATGACCAAAGCACGCAAGTTGCTCGCCCTCGTTCTCGCACTCCTGCTCGTCGTGGCGCTCTTCGGCCTCGTCGGCTGTGGTGGCGGGACCGAAGAGCCGGCCAAGGAGCCTGCTGCCGAGGAGCCGGCGGCGCCGGCGTTCACGACGCTCACCGAAGGCAAGATCCTCGTCGGCTCGGATACCGCATTCCCGCCATTCGAGAACGTGGACAACGGTGAGACCGTCGGCTTCGACGTCGACCTGATGGCAGGCCATCGGGGAGAAGCTCGGTGTCGAGACCGAGTTCAAGTCCTACAAGTTCGACGCGCTCATCACCGGCCTGCAGTCGGGCACCGAGTTCGACATGGTCGCCTCGGCGATGACCATCACCGACGAGCGCAAGCAAGTCATCGACTTCTCGGATCCCTACATCAACTCGAACCAGTCGCTCGCCGTTCCCACGAGCTCGTCGATCGCCTCGGCCGACGATCTGAAGAAGGGCGACAAGGTCGGCGTGCAGTCCGGCACGACCGGTGAGATCTGGGCGAAGGAGAACCTCAAGCCCAAGGGCGTCGCGGTCACTCCGTACGACGACATCCTGGCCGCGTTCGGCGCTCTGAGCGCCGGCGACATCACGGGCGTCATCAACGACCTCCCGATCTCTCAGGACGTCGTGAAGGATCCCGCGCGTGAGGCCAAGATCGTCCAGGAGATCGACACCCAGGAGCAGTACGGCTTCGCGTTCTCGAAGGAGAACACGGCACTGCGCGACGCTGTCAACAAGGCGCTCGCCGAGGTGAAGTCGGACGGTACGTACGTCGAGATCTACAAGACGTGGTTCGGCGCCGAGCCGATGTCCATCCCTTAGGACTCTCAGGAGATCTGAGGCTAGTGTGAGTGAAGGGGCCGGCGGTCTGAAGCCGCCGGCCCCTTTGACCAGCCGGGCGAATCGCAAGGGGTAGGCGCGTGAACGCATTCGTACAGTGGTGGGAGACGTTCCCGATCACGAGGCTGTACTTCTCGGCCGACGTCATGACGCTCGCGTTCCCCATCATCCTTGTGGCGTTTCCCGTTTCGATCGCCTTCGGCGTGTTCGCCTTCGTCATCGCGATCCCGGTCGGGCTCGCGCTCGCGCTGGCGAAGATGGCCAAGACCCGCTGGCTCCGCTGGCCGGCCACCGTCTACATCGATGTGGTCCGCGGAACGCCGCTCTTCCTGCAGATCCTGATCGTCTACTTCGGGCTCCCGCTGCTGCCCTTCTATCGGGAGATCGTGGTCAACAACATCTGGATGAAGCAGCCGTTCTTGCTCGGCATCGACTTCACGGTGTGGTTCCGGGGCCTCTTCGTCTTGAGCTTCAACTCCTCGGCCTACATGGCCGAGATCTTCCGCGCCGGCATCCAGTCGATCCCCAAGGGCCAGATGGAGGCGTCTCGCTCGCTCGGCATGTCTGCCGGGCAGTCGATGTTCTTCATCATCATCCCGCAGACCGTCCGCCGCATCCTGCCGACGCTCATGAGCGAGTTCATCTTGCTGTTCAAGGACACGGCGCTGCTTGCCGCGGTCGGCGTGGCCGAGATGACGCTCAGGGCGCGCGAGATCACCGCGACGCTCTACAACCAGTCCGCCTACATCGTGGCCGCCGGCTTCTACCTGGTCATCACGATCCCGCTCGGCCGCCTGGTGGCCAATCTCGAGAAGCGTCTTGCCGAGTCTGAGAGCGGCGGTGGTGCCGTTGGGCCGCCGGAGGAGCCGCTCGTACCCGATCCAGTCGAGGCCGCCAAGGGCGAAGCCCACGTCGCGACCGTTCCGAAGGGCTACTACAGGTGAGCGCCATGACTACGGAAACCAGCACCCCGGTCGCCACCGGGCAGCCAGTCGTCCGCATCAAGGCCCTGGAGAAGTCCTTCGGCAACCTCAAGGTGCTCTGCGGTGTGGATATGGACATCACCAAGGGCGAGGTCGTCGTGATCCTCGGTCCCTCGGGGTCGGGCAAGTCGACGCTGCTTCGCTGCGTGAACCGGCTCGAGGAGCCGACCGGCGGCGAGGTCTGGTTCGAAGACGTGCTCGTCAACGACAAGAAGACCGACATCAACAAGGTGCGCGAGCGCATCGGCATGGTGTTCCAGTCCTTCAACCTCTTCCCACACCTCACCGCCAAGGGCAACGTGATGATGGCCCAGCGCAAGGTACTCAAGCGCTCGAAGGCGGAGGCCGAGAAGACCGCGATCGAACAGCTCGAGAAGGTCGGCCTGGGAGATCGCGTCAACTACTACCCGTCGCAGCTTTCCGGTGGCCAGGCGCAGCGCGTCGCCATCGCGCGCGCGCTCGCTATGGACCCCCACGTGATGCTGTTCGACGAGGTCACCTCCGCGCTCGACCCCGAGCTCGTTCGCGGCGTGCTCGACGTCATGAAGGAGCTTGCCAAGGGCGGCATGACGATGATGGTCGTCACCCATGAGATGGGCTTCGCCCGCGAGGTCGCGACCCGCGTCGTGTTCATGGACGGCGGCGTGATCGTCGAAGAGGGTCCGCCGGCCGAGGTCTTCGACAACCCGCAGAACGAGCGCACGAAGGACTTCCTCGGCCACATCACCTGAGTCGGTTCAACTGAGGGAGGCACCTGCTATGGCGAGTCAGGTCGCGGGTGCGCCGATCGCCGAGTCCGCCATCGCGCGGTCGGGACTCGACGCGAGTCTCGTCGCGTGCGCCGCCATCGCCGTCGCGGTGGGTGTGTTCGTGGGAGATGTCGGCTTCGGCGCGGTAATCGCGCTCGACGGCTCTCGTGCAGGCGCGCAGGGCCCGTTCGTCCTCCCGCTCCGCCACCCCCGCTCGCGTCGCGCTGCTTGCGGCGCGATCGCAGTGGTGGCCGGCCTGGCGTTCGGGCAGCTCTTCGACGCGACCTCGGCGCGGTCTCGCTGGCAGGTTTCGACCTGCCCGTCAGTCGAGTGAGCGCGACTCCGTGGATCGCCCTTGCAGCCCTCGCGGTCCTGCTCGTGTGTCTCGGCCTCATGGCTGGCGCGGCACTTCGAGCGCCACGGGCAACCGATGCTCCCTGGTACGGGTCGCTGCCGCTCCCCGCGGTGCATAGCGGCCGGCTTCGTGCTGTGCATCCTTGCCGGGGGGATCCTTGGGTGGTTCTTCTACCTCGCTCTGCTGTTGCTCTGGGCGACGGCGAAGCGGATCGCGAGCAGCGACGGGGAAGGCCACGACGATCCGCTCGTGATCACGGTCGCGTTCGCATGCGCGACGCTGGTAGCCGCTGTGGTCGTCACGATCGCGGAGAATCTGCCCGTCCCGTGGGCGGTCGCCGCGATCGGCGCCGCGCTCTTTGCCGCAAGCACGTGGCTCTCGCTCGAGCCGCTGCCTCGCCGGTAGTCATCTCGCAGAACAGCTGCACCCATCCATTGCTTCGGCGCCTCCCCGCGGGCGTCGGGCCCTCGGCTTTCGGGGTATGTTCTCCTGTGAATGGAACGTCCACGAAGGAGGCCCACGCGATGCAGATCAAGGTGGCGGGACGTCATATGGGCGTGACCGAGCCCATCCGTGCCTACGCGATCGAGAAGATAGGGAAGGTAGCCAAGATCCACGACCGCGACGATATGCAGGTCGACGTCGTCCTGCACGTCGAGAAGAACCCGGCGAACAAGAAGAAGGACGTTGCCGAGGTAACCGCATACATGAAGGGGGTCACCGTCCGCGCCGAGGAGGCCGCATCGACCATGTACGAGGCGATCGATCTGGTTTCCGAGAAGCTCGAGCGCCAGATGCGCAAGTACAAGACGAAGCTCGTGGACAGGCGCAACGGCAAGACCGCGGTGCGCACCGCGGCGGGCGACAGCGAGATACCGTCGGACCTCGAGCCTGATGACGAGGCGCGGATCGTGAAGACCAAGGTCGTCGAGATGAAGCCCATGGGCGAGGAAGAGGCGATCCTTCAGATGGAGCTGCTCGGGCACGACTTCTTCGTGTTCCAGCATTCTCAGACGATGAACTTGAACGTGCTCTACCGCCGCTCCGACGGCAACTACGGCCTGATCGAGGCGGATGTGTAGCCAGGTAGTCCTCGGCAGAGCACCACAGAATCGCTTCCGAAGGGCGCGCGACCGCGCCCTTCGTGCTTGCCGGGCGCAAGCGCGCACTTGTGCTCGAGTCATTGACACGTGACGAGCGCGACACCTATCGTAAGCAGCAGGTCTCGCCATAGGAGGGGGACCCTGGCCGCAGCCTTAGTCGTAGCAGCAGTCCGTAGCAGGGGGCTTCGCATGGACCAGAGCGTGTCCCGAGTGCGCGTTGAGGACATAGAGGCCGCACTCGCCCAGGTCGGGGAGATCAAGGCGGCGCGCGTCGTCGCAGACCCCGACGGCACGATCCAGGAGATCCACGTCCTGGCGCTTCCCACCAAGCAGCCCAAGCAACTGGTGCGCGACATCGAGAGCACCATCATGGCCCGCTTCGGGCTGCCGATCGACCACCGCAAGATCTCGATCGCGCTGCTCGGCAGAGAGATGGTCGACGCCGAAGAGCCCGTGGAGGCCGAGCGGCCAAGCACGGTCCGGCCGCGCATTCTGAGCATCAACGCCTCGGTGCACGGGCTCATGGCCTCGGCAGAAGTGACGCTCGAGATCGCCGGCAGTGAATACGTGGGCAAGTCGATGGGGGCGGCAAGCCAGACCGGTCGCGTGCGTCAGGTGGCGATGGCCACGCTTGACGCGCTGAGCCAGTACGTGGCCGATACCACGACGTTCGCACTCGAGGACGTCGCCATCGTGCAGTTGGGCCGCGAACGCGTTGCGGTCTCGTGCGTGTCGCTCGTCACCCAGTACGGCGAGCAGTCGTTCACCGGCTCGGCGCTCGTGCGGCAAAACGAGAGTGACTCAATAGTCCGAGCGACCCTTGACGCCATCAACCGGCGCATGGGGCTGCTGACAACCGAATAGACCCACAGGCTTGGACCGGCGCAAAAACCCAAGGCTGAACACTGATCCACTACCGAGCGGAGCGGACAGCGTTCTTCCATCGCCAGCGGGATGGGAGGAGACCACATTGACTTTCAAAAGGGGGTCTTCTCACCATGAAGCGCATGATTCTTCTGATGGCTTCTCTCACCGCTCTCGTTCTCTCGAGCGGGGCCGTAATCAAGCTCCACTAGTACTCGTAGTTGAGCGCCGGTTCGCAAGTGCAAGGGGCGGCGGGCAGCATGTCAGGAACTGAGCATGCTCGTCGCCCCTTTGCCTTCTTGGCCTTCACATTGTTGGTGCTGGGGCGTTGCCCTCCTAGCGGCCTCATCGGTTCGAGCACCATTGATCCCAACGCCGCAGCTCGGACTCCTCCTCGTCGCGACCCTCCTCGCAGAGAACTTCGCCCTCTCCATGCCCGGCTACGGGGTCTCGCTGACCTACCCGCTCTTGGTTGCTTTGGCCGTCGTCGGCGGTCCGACGGCTGCCCTCGTTGGCGCGCTGCTTAGTGCCGTGAACTACGAAGAACTGCGCATGCGGCTCCCAGCGAGCGTTCACGCGTTCAACATTGGGCAACTGCTGATGTCGAATGGACTCGCCGCCTGGGCGTACGTCAGTCTTGGTGGCCGAGTGCTGACGGACTCGGCTGGTGCCGTGAACCAGATTCAGCTGAGCGACTTCCCTGAGATCATCCTGCCGCTCGTCGCGATGGCGGTCGTCGGTGCCTTCGGAAACGTGGCGCTCATAGGTTTCGGCTACTCGCTCAAGCAGGGCATCCGGCTTCGGGACGCCTACTCGGCCATTGGCTGGTTGCCGCCGGTGCAGATTGCGCTCGCTGGTGTTGGAGTGCTTCTCGCTCAGGTGCTAGCCGCAAACCTGTTGGCGCTCCCGCTCTTCATCTTCCCGCTCTTCGTTGCCAGGCAGTTCTACCAACGCTACATGGCCCTTCAATCCGCGTATACGGACACGATTCGGTCCCTGGTCGTTGGGCTTGAGGCAAAGGATCCCTACACTCGCGGCCACTCTGAGCGAGTGGCGATGTACTCCGTGATGCTCGCCAGGGCGCGAGGGCTGGATGAGCGGACTATTGGTGACATCGAAGCAACGGCGCTCCTCCATGACCTCGGCAAGCTGACCGTCGGCGGGGCCGTGCTGCGCAAGAACGGCAAGCTGAACGATGAGGAATGGGGGCGGATGCAGAAGCATCCTGAGATTGGCGCGGCGATGGTTGCGCGAATCCCGCCGCTCCGAGGGTTCAGCGACGCAGTCTCGAGGCACCACGAGCGGCTCGACGGCTCGGGATACCCGGCAGGCTTGAGCGGAGACGATATCCCTTTCGCAGCGAGAGTACTGGCCATCGCCGACTCATACGACGCAATGACAACTGACCGTCCCTACAGGCCGGGTCTTTCGAAGCAGGCAGCTGTTCAGGAGCTGTTCGATTGTCAGCGGCCGCTTGTACGACCCGGCGCTGGTTGACTCCTTTGTGGCGGCGCTTGAGGGCGAGGGGTCACCGAGTCTGGGTCCGAGCGCCGTGAGCCTACGTGGCGCAGCTGCAGAGAGGGCTGATGCGCAATGAGTGCAATCGGTCTTTCTCTCAGCGCCGAATCGCTTGCAGCCCTACTCGCATTCCTGCTGGCGATTGTAGTCATCGATGCGTTTGAGATCTCACTGCCACGCGGCGACAGCATCGGTGTGTCGGGAGCCTTGGTCGCAGCGTCGGTCGTCTTGTTCGGCTTCGTGCCCGCGTCTAGTCCTCGGAATTGCTGCTGTATTGCTGAGCCAAGTCGCCAGGAGACTCGCTCGGCGTAGGCACTTCGTTGGCCGACGAGCTCGCCGTCAGAATCGCAGCGACGCTCTCGGCGGGTGCGGTTCTGTGGATGGTCGGTCGGCTCGCTCCCGCCATCGGCGGAATTGTTGCCGTTCCCGCCGCCTACCTGCTGACTGAACTTGTGTGCCGCCAAGCGCTGCTTGCCATGCGGGCGAAGAGGTCGCTCAAGCGCCTACTCGCCGGCAACCTCTCGCGGCAGGGGTTGCTCTTCGCAGCTCAGCTCTCGGCGTCCGCCCTCACCGTACTGACGTATCGGTCCATGGGCTCTTGGAGCCTCATCCCGGTCGTCGGGCTCCTACTGCTGATGCGCCAGGCCTACGCCATGCTGTTGGAGATACGGGAGACCTATCTGAACACCGTGAGCGTCCTCATTGAGGCCGCCGAATCCCAGAACCCTGTCATGGTCGGGCACTCCGAACGCACCGCGGCCGTGGCAAGGTCGATCGGAGCGCAGTACGGCCTGGGCACCAGCGAGATTGAGCGACTGAGCTACGGCGCACTGTTGCACGACATCGGCAAGATAGCCGACGCACCGAGCCGACCAGATCGTGGCCGGGAGTTCGGCTGCGATCGTCTCGGACGCCGCCTTCTTCGAACATGTGGTACCGATCCTGGAGGTGCTGGACGACCGAGCCTACGTCGCCGAGAGTCATCCGCGCGACGCCGACCTGGTAGCCGGCTTCATTGTTGCGCTGTCTTCCGACATCGATCAGGCGAGCAAGAGACCACCTCGGGCGACGCCATGGCGACGAAGCTGTCCTCCGCGAGTGCCGTCGAAGGCGAAGGCCGATGTTGTCGCCGCGGCACTCGCGCTGGGGTACTCCGTGCCCGCGATCGACTGATGTTGGCGCTGGTTGCGATCGCAACGGGTCTGCTTCTGGTGGGATTGCTGGGCGGTTCGCTACGTGCGCTCGGGGAGGCACGCGTCCGGGGCGAACTCATGATACTGGCACTCTTTCTCGTGCAGGCGGTTGCTCGCGGTTCGGCCGGCAGGGTCGGCTCGCTTGGGCTGATCATCTGGGCTGGCTGCTCGGTTGCGCTGCTGCTCCTCATGGTTGTCCAGATTCGTGTGCCGGGTCTTGCCCTCGCGGCGCTGGGCATTGGGCTCAACGCACTTGTGGTCCTCCTGAACTCGGGGATGCCTGTCGTGCCTCCCCCCGGTTCTGAGGGTCAAGTGGCGGCGGCCGTGTCGGCGAGCGCCGGCTTCTACCATGTGGCGGACGCCAGAACCGTCCTGCCCGTTCTCGGGGACGTGCTGCCCGCGGGCGCCGGCATAGCCAGCATTGGAGACGTGCTGCTCGCCTTGGGCGTTTGCATCTTCATCGTCGACCGCGGCACCCAGTCTATCGTTCGGTGATTCGCTCCGGGCCAGGTGCTTGCCTCCGCTCCCGAGGAGGAGCGTATCTTCTTCATCCTATACGCATGGCCCCCCTCGCCTCTACAGCACGGAGGTTGCGATGACCGCTACGCGGGTCGCTGGGGTGTGCCCGGCAGCGGATCCACAGTGCCGCGGGAGAGGATTCTCGCTGCTCTCGGTGGGGGTGCTCGCCAATTGACGGTGCTCGCGGCGCCATCCGGATACGGCAAGACCGTCGCGGCGGCGCAGTACGCTGCGATCTCTGACGCGCACGTCCTTTGGATTTCTATGCGCGGCGCGCGCGCTTCATACCCCGATGTACTCACATTGGTTGCGTCCGCGGCGCGGCAAGGCGCCGCGTCATCGTGTTCCAGAATCGCGAGGCCGTCTTCGGGTTCCGAGCTTCTGGCGGCAAACGAGTACCTTGGGACCCTCCTCGCCGACTCAGCCGAGTTCGAGGTCGTGCTGGTGCTGGACGATCTGGAACCCGAGGAAGGCAGCTCCGTCGCCTCAATCGCGAGGGCGCTGGAGCGGGATCTCGGCGCGTTCGTGAGCAGGGTCATGTCACGACGCGAGAGCTCACCCCATTGGAGATGGCAGAACTGGGCGACGCGCTCCTGTTCGGAGTCGGATCTGGCGATGAACGAGCAGGAGGCGGCGAACTGGCTGCTCACTGCGCGGTTGAGCTCGACGCACATGCAGTCAAGCAGCTGAGGCGTTCCTGCTCGGGGCATCCCGCGCTACTGCGGATGGCGCTACTGGAGTCCGCGATGGGTGATAGCGACTTGTCCGCGCCCGAACCAACCTTAGCGGCGGTTGGCCTAGTTGAACGGCTGATCGAGGCGCACTTTGACCGGGAAGATCGTGCAGTGCTTGAGCCGGCCAGTCTCCTTGAGTACGGGCTGTTGTGGACTTGGAAGTTACAGGGATTAGTTCCCGATGCGAAGTGCACGGCGTATCGCTGACCTTCTGCCGTTGGCTGGATTGCGAGCTCGGGGCTCAGCCGGCAGATGGCGTTCTCTGTGCACGATCTTGTCGGCGATTGCTGGCCACGGCATCGCGGCCCGTGGTAGCGCGGCCGGGGACAACGTTATTCAGTGGTCGCTTCAAGTACTTGCGGTCGGGGAAACTGGGCGCGTGCGGAAACGCTTTTGATGCTGGTGTGCGGCGGTGACGACAGGGTTCGGTTCGTCCAAACACGTGGGACATCATGGAGGGTGGTGACTTTGGGTTTGTGTTGCGGCTGTTCGGCTCGGTGCCCCTGCATCGCGTAATGGGCGAGCCCGCTGCCTGCTGTACTGGTCACGGCGCTGCTTGAGGTTGGCGACTCCGGGCTCTGCCGCGAAGGCGGCCGCCGCCATCCGTCTCGCCCAGCATGAGGAGATGGGGATACGTTGGGCTTGGCGATGTCCCAGCAGGCGCAGGCTTGGCTGGACCAGGGCAGAGCGCAGGAGGCAGCGGATGATTAGGCCGCCTGCTCGCCAGTGATGACGGTGCTATGGGCGCTAGGGTCAGGTGTGAAGTCTTCATCACTTTTGCCTCGGCGCTGGTCGTGACTGACCGACGGGCAACGCCGCCAGCGCTCTGCAGGCCGCGAGTCCCTTGCCTCCGAACCGGGGCCGTTCCACTGCGACTGGCTGCGAGACTGGAGCGAGTCAGGGCGTACGCTTTTCCGCTCTGGTGGGAAAACTATGCTGCAGGCGTTCGGCAGACGGCGCCCCTGCTTGAATCGACGCAAGGACGGCTACTTGTCGCGGCAGTCAATTCGTGGGAATCTCGCTTGGATGCTATTGGAGGTCGGGAGGCTCTCTCGCGCCAAGTCACTGTGGAAACGTCATCAATTCCGGAAACCCGCTGCTCGAAGCCGCCTACTTGCCCTTCATGGGCTGATCGGGGCGACGAGGGGCGACCTCCAGTGTTCGCGCGACTACGTGGCGGTGCCGGACGGCCGCGATCGAGTATGGGGACGCAGCAGATATGCATGTGAACGGACTGTATAAGCGTGTGTTATCCGCTCGTTTGGGGACACCGAGAACTTCGCTGGACCTTGCGGAGAGGTCGTTTGAGGGTCTCGGAAGACAGGACTTCTCGGCGACTCGCGGCTGGCGGCAGGAGTCGCCTGCTCCCTTGCTCGCTCTTGGAGATGGCCCGGGGGCTCGTGGCTGGATCGGCCCCACGGCTCCGCCGGACGACGACTCCAACAAGTACCACGGCCTGTGCGCAGCCATGGTGCTCGCGGTCGCCGACTGCCGTGAGGGGTTGGAGGCAGAGGCGGTCGGCCGTCTCGTTCCCTTCGCCGAGTACATCCGCTCCGACAGCGCGAACTGGCGCATGGCCATGTACTGCCGCACGTTTCCCGAGCTGCTCTGGCTTCTTGCCGCGGCTGCGGGCGCCGACGAACTGCCGATCCACATGCTTCGCATGGTGCTGCCGGAGAACGTGGAGCGCAGCCTGCGCGTCGCGGAGGGGCACCTGTCGAGCGAAGACTGGACGACGCTCGGGCAGCGCGCCCTCGGCGAAGAGCAGTTCGCCGCCTTCGTCGAGCGTCAGGGTCGCCCCATCTGCCGCGTCCGCCTCTTCGGCGGGCTCGAGGTGGTCGCGGATGACCGGACGATCAGAGAGCGCGACTGGAAGAAGCGCAAAGCACGGCTTCTCTTCGCGATGCTGGTGGTTCGCAGAGGGCAGGACATCCCACGCGATCAGATTCTCGATCACCTCTGGCCGGACCTGCCCGAAGACAAGGCGCGGAACAACTTCTACGTCGCCTGGAGCACGATGAAGAACGCCCTCGTGGCGCCCGAGAAGCGCGCGGAGGGGTGTCCCGTACGTCGAGAGCATCAGGGGTCGTTGCAGGATCGTGCGCGATGTCTGTCCGCTCGGATGTGGACGAATTCGAGGAGCTCATGGCGGCGTCCCGCGAAGCCGAGTCCGCGGGCAGGCCGGAGGCCGCGATCGCGGCGCTGCAGCAGCTCATGTCGGTCTACCGAGGAGAGCTTCTGCCCGGCGACGTATACGACGACTGGTTCTCTGCCTTGCGCGACAAGTATCGATTCGAGTTCATCGATGCGATGGTGCGCGGTGCGGAGATGCTGCTTGAGCGCGACGATCCGTGTGAGGCTCTCGTGTTCGCGCGCACCGCGCTGAACGTCGACCGGTACCGCGAGGACCTCTACCAGCTCGCGCTTGCGCTGCCATATTGCTGCCGGCCAGCGCAGTGCGGCCATCGAGACGTTCATCCAGTGCAAGACGCAGCTTGCCGAGGAGCTGGGGCTCGACCCGGGCAAGGAGACCATCGCGCTCTATCGCACATTCTTGGTGATGGAGGAGCGACCGCGCCACGACTCCTACGGCCTTACCGGGAGTAGGTTTCCGGCGGTCGGCTCTTGGTAAGGTTCTGGTAAGGCCCGGCGGCTAGGCTGCCCTCAGGCCGGCTGGAATTGCAGCGAAGCGACTCAGTCGGCGACACGCGGGGCTCGTCGGGCTTCCCAGTTAAGGGACCTCGCGGGCGGGGCGCGACCCATGATTGGTGAGGAGCGGGAGACTCCTGAGGGGCACCGAACGGGTCGGCACGGCTCCGGCCGGGCCCGATGGGTCCCGCGTGAGCGGTTGTGGGGGTTGCGTGGAGCGGCCTCTCTGACACCCTTCGCCGGACCACTCGCTGTGCTAGAATCGGCGCTGCTGAATCGCACGAATTCTCGCCTCAAGAGAGGTGTCCACACCCCATGAACATCCTGCAGAAGCTCCTCACGCTCGGTGAGGGCAAGCAGCTTCGCGCCTACGAGGCCGTCGTCACTCGCATCAACGAACTCGAGCCTGATTTCGAGCCGCTGACCGACGCGCAGCTCGCCGCCAAGACCGTCGAGTTCCGCGAGCGCCTCGGCAACGGCGAGGCGCTCGACGACCTCCTGCCGGAGGCGTTCGCGGCCGTGCGCGAGGCGGCGCGCCGCACGCTCGGCATGCGCCACTTCGACGTGCAGCTCATCGGCGGCATGGTGCTCAACGACGGCATGATCGCCGAGATGAAGACCGGTGAAGGCAAGACGCTCGTCGCGACGCTCCCGGCGTACCTGAACGCGCTGCCGGGCAAGGGCGTGCACGTCGTCACCGTCAACGACTACCTGGCCAAGCGCGACAGCGAGTGGATGGGGCGCATCTACCGCTTCCTCGGCCTTGAGGTCGGCCTCATCCAGTCGCAGATGGACCCGTCGCGACGCGTCCCGGCGTACGCGGCCGACATCACCTACGGCACCAACTCCGAGTTCGGCTTCGACTACCTGCGCGACAACATGGTCGTGCGCCCCGACGACCGCGTGCAGCGCGGCCACGTCTACGCGATCGTCGACGAGGTCGACTCGATCCTCATCGACGAGGCGCGTACCCCGCTCATCATCTGCGGCGCGGGCACGAAGTCGGCCGACACCTACAAGTACTTCGCGAAGGTCATCCCGCGGCTGAAAGACGGCGTCGACTTCGAGCTCGACGAGGCCAAGCGCACCGTGGCGCCACCGAAGAGGGCATCGAGAAGATCGAGAAGACGCTCGGCATCGAGGACATCTACTTCGACCCGTCGGGCCAGATGGTCAACCACCTGCAGCAGGCGCTCAAGGCCGAGTTCCTGTTCAAGCGCGACGTCGACTACGTCGTCAAGGACGGCGAGGTCATGATCGTCGACGAGTTCACCGGCCGCCTCATGTACGGCCGCCGCTACTCGGAGGGCCTCCACCAGGCGATCGAGGCCAAGGAGCGCGTGCACGTGCGCGAGGAGAACCAGACGCTCGCGACGATCACGCTGCAGAACTACTTCCGCATGTACGACAAGCTCTCGGGCATGACCGGTACGGCGGTCACCGAGGACGCGGAGTTCCGCGAGATCTACAACCTGCCGGTCATGGTCATCCCCACGAACCAGCCGATGATCCGCGACGACCGCAACGACCTCGTCTACCGCAACGTCGACGCGAAGTTCAACGCGGTCGCCGACGAGATCGCCGAGCGCAACGGCAACGGGCAGCCGTGCCTCGTCGGCACCATCTCGATCGAGAACTCCGAGCGCCTCAGCCGCCTGCTCATGAAGCGCGGCATCAAGCACAACGTGCTCAACGCCAAGTACCACGAGCAGGAGGCGCACATCATCGCGCAGGCGGGCCGCGCGGGTGCGGTCACCATCGCCACCAACATGGCCGGTCGTGGTACCGACATCATCCTCGGCGGCAACCCCGAGTTCCTGTGGGAGGAGATCGTGCGCGACAAGGGCGTGCAGCCCGAGGAGGCCACCGAGGAGCAGCGGAGGCCGCGCTCGCGAAGGCCAAGAGCGTCTGCGCCGAGGAGCACGTCAAGGTCGTCGACGCCGGCGGCCTCGCCGTCCTCGGCACCGAGCGCCACGAGTCGCGCCGCATCGACAACCAGCTGCGCGGCCGCTCCGGCCGCCAGGGCGACCCCGGCGTCAGCCAGTTCTACCTCTCGCTCGAAGACGACCTGATGCGCCTGTTCGGCGGCGATCGCATGGACCGCATCAGCGCCTTCATGGAGCGCAGCGGACATCCCCGACGACATGCCGATCCAGGCGGCCTCGTCTCCAAGGCCATCGAGAGCGCGCAGCGCCAGGTCGAGGCGATGAACTTCGCCGCGAGAAAGCACGTCCTCGAGTACGACGACGTCATGAACAAGCAGCGCGAGGTCATCTACGCCGAGCGCAAGCGCGTCCTCGACGGCAAGGACATCCACGGCCGGGTCGAGGAGATGATGGGCGAGACCATCATGTCCAACGTGCTCGTCTTCTGCCCCGAGCGCGTCTACGCCGAGGAGTGGGACTGGGACGGCCTCTCGGCGTGGTACCGCGACCTCACCGGTCTCGACGGCGTCGTCGAGCGGGTGCGCGAGGGTGTCGAGAACCCGCACGAGCTCGCCGACGCGCTCGCCGACGAAGCCCTCGAGCTCTACGAGCGCAAGGAGGCGGAGCTCGGCGCCGAGGACCTGCGCGAGCTCGAGCGCCAGGTCATGCTTCGCGTCATCGACACGCGCTGGATGGACCACCTGCTCGAGATGGACTACCTCAAGGACGGCATCGGCCTGCGCGCGATGGGCCAGCGCGACCCGCTCGTCGAGTACAAGAACGAGGCGTACGACATGTTCGCCGGACTCGTCAGTCGGTGAACGAGGACTTCCTGCGCACGATCATGCACATCGCAGGTCGTCGTCGAGCCGAGCCCGAGCCGGCACCGGCGCTGCGCAACGTCAGCTACACGGCGGCCGACGAGTCGACGATCTTCGGCGGGGCGGACAGGCCGCGGCTGCAGCAGCCGCGGCAGGGATCGAGGGCCGTCGCAGGACCAGATCGCGGCGGCCTCGGCGGCGGCGGGCGGCAGCGCCAAGACCGCAACCATCGTGAAGGACAAGGACGACCCGTGGGCCAACGTCGGCCGCAACGACCCGTGCCCGTGCGGCAGCGGCAAGAAGTACAAGAAGTGCCACGGGGCGAACGCCTAGTCACCGATGATCGAGAACCGAGCCGCCGACATCCAGGCACTGCGCGAGCGCGTCTCGCGATGGCCGAGTACCTGCACCTCGACGCCAAGCGCGCCGAGATCGCCGCGCTCGACGCAAGGCCGCCGAGCCCGGCTTCTGGGACGATCAGGCCGGCGCAGGCGACGATGGCCGCAGCCGCCGGGTCTCAGGGACGAGGTCGAGTCCTACGAGGCGGTCGTCGCCTCGCTCGAGGACGCCGAGGTGGCCAACGAGCTTGCGCTTGCCGAGGATGACGAGGAGCTCGCCGCCGAGGTCGCGTCCGACCTCAGGGCTCTCGACCAAGATCGACGGGCTCGAGGTCAGCTCGTGGTTCACCGGCGAGTTCGACCACGGCGACGCGATCGTCACGATCACGCCGGGCCAGGGCGGCCTCGAGGCCCAGGACTGGACCGAGATGCTGCTGCGCATGTACACGAAGTACGCCGAGCGCAAGAGCTGGAAGATCGACCTGCACGATGCGCCGGACGGCGTCGAGCTCGGCATCGACCGCGCCGTCTTCACCGTGCACGGGCGCAACGCCTACGGCATGCTCCACTCCGAAATGGGCGTGCACCGCCTCGTGCGCATCAGCCCCACCGACGAGAAGAAGCGCCGCCAGACGACGTTCGCCGGCGTCGAGGTCCTGCCGGTGCTGCCCGAGGACATCGAGGTCGAGATCCGCGACGAGGACCTGCGCATCGACGTCTACCGCTCGAGCGGGCCGGGCGGGCAGTCGGTGAACACCACCGACTCGGCGGTGCGCATCACGCACCTCCCGACGGGCTCGTCGTCACCTGCCAGAACGAGAAGTCGCAGCTCAAGAACAAGGAGACCGCGATGAAGATCCTTCGCTCGCGCCTCTACGAGCTCGAGAAGGCGAAGCGCGAGGCCGAGCTCGACGAGCTGCGAGGCGAGAAGCGCGACATCTCCTTCGGGAGCCAGATCCGCAACTACGTGCTCTACCCGTACCAGCTGGTGAAGGACGTCCGTACCGGGATCGAGACCGGCAACGTCGACGCGGTCCTCGACGGCGACATCGACGACTTCGTCGTCGGCTACCACCGCTGGCGGGTCGCCGGCGAGGCGCAGCCGTCTCGGCGACCGAGGCCGACGCGGAGGCTAGATCCGCGTGCGCCTGCTCGCCGACCTGCACACGCACACCATCGCTTCCGGCCACGCGTACTCGACCCTCACCGAGACTGTGCGCGCGCGCCGCGCGCGCGGTCTCGAGCTCATCGCGATCACGGACCACGGCCCGCGGTGCCGCAGGGCGCGCACCCCTGGTACTTCTGGAACCTCAAGGTCGTGCCGAGCGTGCTCGACGGCGTGCGGGTGCTCAAGGGCTGCGAGGCGAACCTCTCCGCCGACTCCGAGAACGGCATCGACCTGCCCGACGACGTGCTCGAGCCTCCTCGACTTCGTGGCGGTCGGCTTCCACCCGCTCACCGGCTTCGACGAGAGGGACCGCGCGCGCAACACCGAGGCGCTGCTGCGCGCGATGGCCAACCCGCTACGTCGACATGGTCACGCACCCCGGCAACGACCACGAGTTCCCGCTCGACCTCGACGCGGTCGTCGAGGCCGCGGTGCGCCACAGCGTGATCCTCGAGCTCAACGACCACAGCTTCGCGCCGACGAGCGCGCGGGCGGGCTCGGGCGCGCGCGAGCGCGAGTTCGCCGCAGCCGCCGCGACGCGGGCGCGCCGGTCGCGATCGGCTCGCGACGCGCACTACGCGCTGCATGTGGGTCGCTTCGACGCGGCGGTCGCCGCCGCCGAGGAGCTCGGGTTCGCCGAGGACGGTTCGTCAACCGCGACGCGGCCAGCGTGCTCGCGTTCCTGACCGGCAAGCGCGAGCGCCCTCGGCTCGACGTGGGTGGCGTGTGGGCCTGGCCCGAGACGACGCTGGCGCGCTGCCGCAGAGGGGAGGTGTAGATGATGGTCGTCAGGCGCGTGCTCACGCACGGCCCGTGCGCGACTACCTCTGATGACCGTCGGTCTCGCGCTCACGGCCTGGGGGCTCGACGCGTTCCTCATCCCCAACAAGATCGCCGCCGGCGGGGTCTCGGGTCTGGCGACGATCATCTACCACGTCGCGAAGGACTACGGCATCACGCTGCCGGTCGGGCTGCAGATGCTGGTCATGAACGTGGTGCTGCTCGTCATCGCGCTGCGCAGCGCGGGGCCCGCTACGCGGCCAAGACGATCTACGGCATCGTGCGCTGTCGTGTTCCTCGACCTGCTCGCCGCTCACGCCGACGCTCGCCTCCGACGACCTGCTGCTCGCCGCGCTCTACGGCGGCGTGCTCACCGGTATCGGCCTCGGCATGGTCTTCAAGGCCGGCGGCAACACCGGCGGCACGGACATCATCGCGCAGCTGCTCGCGCGGCAGGCTCCCGTCGGCGTGGGGCAGCTCATGCTGCTTGTCGACGGCGTCGTCACCCTGATCGCGGGCGTCGCCTTCGGCCGGGAGTTCGCGCTGTACGGCGTGGTGGCGATCTTCGTGGGCTGGTGACGATCGACATCGTGCTCGAGGGCCTCTCGGTGGAGAAGGCGGTCTTCATCATCTCGGACGCGCACGACCGCATCGGCGACGCGGTCATCCACGACCTGGGCCGCGGCGCCACCACGCTTCAGGCGACCGGCGTCTACACCGGCGAGCCGCGCAAGATGCTCTTCGTGGTGCTGTCGCGCAACGAGATCGACGCGCTCAAGCCGATCGTTGCGGCGCTCGATCCGACTGCGATGGTGATCATCTGCGACGTGCACGAGGCGATCGGCGAGGGGTTCCGCGCATTTCAGAACGTCAGCTAGCGGGATCCAGTTCGCCGCTCGCGTAGCGGGCGGCCATCGCGGCGAGGGGCAGAGCGCTGATGCGGCCTCCCTGACCTGCCGCGCCGAACTGCTCGTAGCGCTCCTCGCACAGCGCGCGGGCCGCGGCGCGGGCCGCCTTCAGGAAGGCGCGCGGGTCGAACGCCGACGGGTTCTCGGCCATCGCGCGGCGCATCGCGCCGGTCATCGCCAGCCGGATGTCGGTGTCGATGTTGACCTTGCGCACGCCGTGTCGGATGCCCTCTTGGATCTCCTCCACGGGGACGCCGTACGTCTCCTTCATCTGCCCGCCGTACTCGCGGATGATCGCGAGCCACTCCTGGGCACGCTCGATGAGCCGTGCATGACCAGATGCGTGGTCGGGATGCGCGCGTGGATCTCCTTGATGCGGTCGATGGCGAGCACCTCGCCGGTCGGCTCGCGCGTGAACTTGTACGCGCCGTGCGACGTGCCGATCGCGATCGCGAGCGCATCGACTCCCGTCGCCGCGACGAACTCGGCCGCCTGATCCGGGTCGGTGAGCATCTGATCGCGCGTGAGCTTGCCCTCGGCGCCCACACCGTCCTCCTCGCCGGCCTCGCCGGTCTCGAGCGAGCCGAGCACGCCGAGCTCGCCCTCGACGGTCACGCCGAGCGCGTGGGCGAACTCGACGACCTCGCGGGTGACGCGACGTTGTACTCGAAGCTCGCGGGCGTCTTGGCGTCCTCCTCGAGCGAGCCGTCCATCATCACGCTCGTGAAGCCGGAGTCGATGGCACTCTCGCACACCGCGAAGCGGTTCCCGTGGTCGAGATGGATCGCGACCGGGATGTGCGGCCACGTCTCGACCGCCGCCTCGACGAGTTTCCGCAGGAACGCCTCGCCCGCGTACGTGCGCGCGCCCGCGGAGCCCTGCAGGATCACCGGGCTGTCCGTAGCTCGGCGGCCTCCATGATCGCCTGGATCTGCTCCATGTTGTTGACGTTGAACGCGGGAATGCCGTAGCCGTTCTCGGCGGCGTGGTCGAGCAGCTGTCGTACGGAGACGAGCGCCATGTCCGATCATCCTTTCCGATGCGGCTAGGCGCCGAGGTCCGGCCGACGGGTGCTTCGCGGGCTTCAGGCCGACGCGGCGCGCTTCGACGCTCGGCCATGCGTCCGATGAACGGGGTGAAGATGAGCTGCATGGCCAGGTCCATCTTGCCGCCGGGCACACGATCGTGTTGGGGCGGGACATGAACGAGTCGTGGAGCATCGAGAGCAGGTAGGGGAAGTCGATGCCCTTGGGGTCGGCGAAGCGGATGACGAGCATGGACTCGTCGGGCGTGGGGATGGTGCCGGCGATGAAGGGTTCGACGTGTCCACGATCGGCACGCGCTGGAAGTTCACGTGGGTGCGCGTGAACTGCGGGCAGATGTAGTGCACGTAGTCGTGCATCCGGCGCAGGATGACGTCGGTGACCGCCTCGAGCGAGTAGCCGCGGTAGCGGCAGTCGCGGTTGATCTTCTGTATCCACTCGAGGTTGACGACCGGCACCACGCCGATGAGCAGGTCCGGGTAGCGCGCGATGTTGACGCCGTCGCCGACCACCGCGCCGTGCAGGCCCTCGTAGAACAGCAGGTCGCTGCCCTCGGGGAGGGCCGCCCACGGGGTGAACGTGCCCGGCTCCTGGGCGAACGGCTCGGCCTCCTCGGCATTGTGCAGGTACTTGCGCAGCTTGCCGGTCCCGGTCTCCGCGTACTCGGCGAAGAGCTTCTCGAGCTTGTCGAACAGGTTCGCCTCGGGGCCGAAGTGGCAGAGGTGGCCGCCGCGCTTCTCGTCCTCCGCGAGCAGCGCCTTCATCTCGGCCCGGTCGTAGCGATGGAAGCTGTCGCCCTCGACGACGGCGCATCGAGACCGAGGCGGCGGAAGATCTCCTCGAACGTGCGCTGGACCGTCGTGGTGCCGGCGCCGGATGAGCCGGTGATGGCGATGATCGGGTGCTTCTCGGACATGGCGGTCTCCTTTCGTCGATCTGCTCGTGCGCTAATCGCGGAACAGGCCGCGCGGTTGAACAGCGGGGTCTCGGAGTCGTTCGCCGCGGCTCGGCGTGGTAGCGCTCGATCAGCTCGACCTCTTCGCGCGAGCCGAAGACGAAGCCGATGCGCTGGTGCAGCGACGTCGGGCACCACCTCGAGCACGGGCAGCTCACCGGTGCTCGCGCGACCGCCGGCCTGCTCGATGATCATGCCGATCGGGTTGCACTCGTAGAGCAGCCTGCAGCCGGCCGGGCTTGGAGGGGTCCTTGGTGTCGCGCGGGTAGAGGAAGACGCCGCCGCGCATGAGGATGCGGTGGGTCTCAGCGACGAGCGAGGCGATCCAGCGCATGTTGAAGTCCTTGCCACGCGGGCCGGTATGGCCGGCGAGGCACTCCTCGACGTAGCGCTTCACCGGAGGCTCCCAGAAGCGGCTGTTCGACGCGTTGATCGCGAACTCGCTCGTGGTCTCGGGGACGCGGATGTCGGGGTGGGTGAGGATGAACTCGCCAGGTCGGGTCGAGGGTGAAGCCGACGACGCCGTGGCCGACGGTGAGGACGAGCATCGTCGAGGGTCCGTAGATCGCGTAGCCCGCCGCGACCTGCTCGTGCCGGGCTGCAGGAAGTCGGACTCCGCGGGCTCGGCGATGCACTCGGGTGCGCGCGAGGATCGAGAAGATGCGTGCCGACCGCGACGTTCACGTCGATGTTGCTCGAGCCGTCGAGCGGGTCGAAGACCAGCAGGTAGCTTGCCGCGCGGGTACTCGCTCGGGATCGGCGAGTGGCAGCTCCATCTCCTCGGAGGCCATGCCGCACAGACGCCGTTCCACTCGGTCGTGCGAACGAAGATCTCGTTGGCGATGACGTCGAGCTCCTTCTGCTCCTCGCCCTGCACGTTCGTGCCCTGCGCCGCCGAGCGCGCCGCGCGAGGCTGCCGTGCGCAACGGTGCGCGCGATCTGCTTGCACGCCTGCGCGACCCCGAGGACGAGTTCGTTGAAGTCGCCGGTCGCCTCAGGGTGATGGCGGCGCTGCTCGATGAGGTACTGGGTCAAGCGTCGATCGCGTTCGGCACGAGCATCAGGGCACCTCCTAGGAGTTCGTCGGTCGGCGCGCGCCGGCGATTCGTCGGCGTCGAACAGGCGGCTGCTTCGCACGTCGGCCGCCGTGATGATCGACAGGTCATCGCGCGAGACGCCGCCGTCGCGCTGCTCGAACAAGCGCAGGGCCTGTCGCAGGCGCATGCGGTCGAGCGCGTTTCGCACCGAGCGGGCGTTGGCGAAGTGCGGCCTGCCTAGGCGGATCTCGAGGTACTCCGCGAACGCCGGCGGCCCTCGTCGTCGAAGCGGTAGTTCCAGTCGGCGAGCATCTTCTCGGCGATCTCGAGGAGCTCGCCGTCGACTCGTAGTCGGGGAACTCGACGTGATGCGCGACGCGCGACGCGACGCCGGGGTTGCTGTCGAAGAAGCGCGTCCATCCGGTCCTTGTAGCCGGCCAGGATGACCACGAGGTCGTCGCGCTGGTTCTCCATGACCTGCAACAGGATCTCGATCGCCTCCTGCCGTAGTCCTTCTCGTTCTCGGGCCGGTAGAGGTAGTAGGCCTCGTCGATGAAGAGCACGCCGCCCATGGCCTTCTTGAGGACTTCCTTGGTCTTGGGCGCCGTGTGCCCGATGTACTGGCCGACGAGATCGTCGCGCGTGACGGCGACGACGTGGCCCTTTCGCACGTAGCCCAGGCGGTGGAGGATCTCGGCCATCCGGAGAGCGACCGTCGTCTTGCCGGTGCCCGGGTTGCCGGTGAAGCACATGTGTAGGGAAGGCGGTGCGTCGACAGGCCGCACGCTCGCGCACCCGCTCCACGAGCAGCAGCGCGGCGATCTCGCGCACGCGCCGCTTGACCGGCATCGAGCCCGACGAGGTCGCGATCGAGCTCGTCGAGGACCTCTGCCGATGCCGGCCCGCTCGTACTCGACGCCGAGGTCGACGCAGCTCGTCCGCGCCGCCGGCGCGTCGGCCGCTCGCGCCGTCCGGCTCGTCTCGCGTCTCTCGTTGTCTAGTCGTTGGCGACATAGCGAGCACCCTCAGCGTCCTCGGTCCGACGCGCATAGGAGTTGACGCGTGTAGCCGTCGCGCGCGCCCGGACCCTCGGTGCGGGTCGAGGCAGAACCCGGGCTCCTCGGCGGGACGGTTCACGATGAACGACAGCGCCACGGACTCGACGCCCTTGCGTGGAATCGAAGGCGTTGACGCGGACGTAGTGATCGGGATACGCCTCGCGACACGCGCGATCTCGCCCATGACCCCGGCCGCGTCGTGCAGGTCGAACATGGGAGGCCCCACATCTCCCAGTACGTGTTGCGGGGGTGCGGGTCGTCGGTGTACTCGACCGAGACGGCCCAGCCGTGCTCGAGGCAGTACTCGACCTGCAGGCGGATCTCGTCATCGGTGAGTTCGGGCAGGAACGAGAAGGCTCCCTGTGTGACACGCATGGCTTCCTCCTTCTCTCAGGCCGACGTCGGGGTCGGGACGACGTCGAGCGTGTCGGTGCTCGCGTAGTCGAAGGTGACCTCGCCCCACGTGTCGAGCGCAGCACGCAAGGGCCGGCACCACTCGGCGGCCTGGCCAGGATCCGCGGGCCCTCGGCCAGGATGTCCCGGCCTTCGTTGCGAGCCTTCACCATCGCCTCGAGCGCGACGCGGTTGGCTGTCGCGCCCGCTGCGATGCCCTCGGGGTGGCCGATGGTGCCGCCGCCGAACTGCAGCACGACGTCGTCGCCGAACAGGTCGAGCAGCTGGTGCATCTGGCCGGCGTGGATGCCGCCCGAGGCGACCGGCATGACCTTGCGCAGCGCCGACCCAGTCCTGGTCGAAGAACAGGCCGCGCTCGGGGTTGATCGCGTTGCGGGACTCGCGCAGCACGTCGTAGAAGCCGAGCACCGAGTGCCGGTCGCCCTCGAGCTTGCCGACGACCGTGCCGGCGTGCAGGTGGTCGACCCCGGCGAGGCGCAGCCACTTGCGAGATCACGCGGAACGAGACGCCGTGGTCCTTCTGCCGCGTGTAGGTCGAGTGCCCCGCGCGATGCATGTGGAGCAGCATGTCGTTCTTGCGCGCCCACTTGCTACATGGACTGGATCGCGGTCCAGCCGATGACGAGGTCGATCATGATGATGTCCGAGCCGAGGTCACGCGCGAACTCGGCGCGCTCGTACATCTCCTCCATCGTCGCCCCGGTGACGTTGATGTAGTGGCCCTTGACCTCGCCGCTGCCGCCGACGCCCGGCTCACGGCCTCCATGCAGTACAGGAGCGGTCGCGCCAGTGCATGAACGGCTGCGAGTTGATGTTCTCGTCGTCCTTCGTGAAGTCGAGTCCCCCGCGAAGCGCCTCGTAGACCACGCGGCCGTAGTTCTTGCCCGACAGGCCGAGCTTCGGCTTGATCGTCGCCCCGAGCAGCGGGCGGCCGAACTTGTCCAGCCGCTCTCGCTCGACCACGATGCCGGCCGGCGGGCCGTCGAACGTCTTCACGAGGCGGGCGGGATGTGCATGTCCTCGAGCCGCAGCGCCTTGCACCGGCTTGAAGCCGAACACGTTGCCGATGATCGACGCGGTCATGTTGGCGATCGAGCCGGGCTCGAACAGCTCGATGTCGTAGGCGATGTAGGCGAAGTACTGGTCCGGGGTGCCCGGCACCGGATCGACTCGGTACGCCTTGGCCGCGGTACTCGGATCGAGGCGGTGAGCCGGTCGGTCCAGACGACCGTCCATGTGGCGGTCGAGGATTCGCCTGCGACCGCGGCCGCCGCCTCGATCGGATCGACGCCCTCTTGGGGGGTGACCCTGAACACGGCGAGTACGTCGGTCTCCTTCGGTTCGTAGTCCGGGTCCCAGTAGCCCATCTGGCGTACTTGTGCACGCCAGCGCTGTAGCGGTCGTTGGGGTCCGCGCCCTTCTCGTATACGTCCATACTAACCTCCTTTGACGAGGGATGGAATGCGAGTCTAGGCAGGGTTCGGGCGTTTCTCCGATAGGGAGCCGTTCCAGCGGTGGGTATGCGCCCGCGACTGGCCCTTTGGGGGCGGTCGGCGGTGGACCCGTCGCCCGGCTCTCGCCTGACGACCGCTCACCGGTAGAGCGGCCGCTTCGCGGGCGGAAGTCGGCCGCTCCTCCGGTCCGGGTAGACCGCGTGGGAACGCACCGTCATCATGGCGAGGCGGGCGCGGCGACTGTTCGAGCCGAGCGTCACGCCCGCTGAGACCGAGAACGCGTTGTCGATTGGGGTGCGGCATGGCCGAGCGGACCTTTGACGCAGCACTCGTTGAGAGCAAGGCCGCCCGCATGCGGGCGCGACATCGTCGAGATGATCGCCGAGGCGGGCTCCGGCCACCCCGGCGGCTCGCTCTCGGCGGCCGACATCGTCGCCACGCTCTACTTCGGCGAGGTGCTGAGGCACGACCCGGCGGACCCGACTGGCCGGAGCGCGACCGCTTCGTGCTGTCCAAGGGCCACGCGGCGCCGGTGCTCTACGCCGCGCTTGCCGAGGCGGGCTACTTCGGGCGCGACCATCTCCCGACGCTCCGCAGGCTCGGCTCGATCCTGCAGGGCCACCCCGACAGCAAGAAGACCCCGGGCGTCGAGGTCTCGACCGGCTCGCTCGGCCAGGGGCTCTCGATCGCGTCGGGCTTGGCTGTCGGGCTGCGAGGCGGCGTCGCAGAGCCGACGCACGACGACCGCGCGGTCTTCGTGCTGCTCGGCGACGGCGAGCTGCAGGAGGGCCAGGTCTGGGAGGCCGCGATGTTCGCCGCGCACCAGGGCTCGACAACCTCGTGGCGATCGTCGACTACAACGGCCTGCAGATCGACGGCGCGTGCAACGAGATCATGTGCCTCGGCGAGGTCGAGACGAAGTTCTCGGCGTTCGGCTGGAAGGCGTTCACCGTCGACGGCCACGATGTTCCGGCGGTGCACGACACGCTGCTCGCGGCGCGGGCGCACCGAGGCAGCCCCGCGGTGGTCGTCGCGCACACGATCAAGGGCCGCGGCGTCTCGTTCATGGAGGGCGAGGCCGGCTGGCACGGCAAGGCCCCGTCGGCCGAGGAGACCGCGCGCGCGCTCGCCGAGCTGTCGCGCGCCTGCGGGAAGGAGCGACCGGTGAGCAAGGCGACCCGCGAGGCGTTCGGCGAGACGCTGGTCGAGCTCGCACGCGAGGGCGTCGACGTCGTCGCCGTCGAAGCCGACCTGTCGAAGTCGACCACCACCTCGAAGTTCGCCGACGCGTTCCCCGAGCGCTTCTTCAACGTCGGCATCGCCGAGCAGAACATGATCGACGTGGCGGCCGGCCTCGCCGTGAGCGGCAAGGTCGCCTTCACCGGCTCGTTCGCGGTGTTCGCGACGGGGCGCGCCTACGACCAGGTGCGCAACACCGTGTGCTACTCGGACCTCGACGTGAAGCTCGCGCCCACGCACTCGGGCATCACCGTGGGCCCGGACGGCGGCAGCCACCAGATGATCGAGGACCTCGCGCTCATGCGCGTGCTGCCGGGCATGCGCGTGCTCGTGCCCGCCGACTACCACGCGGCCAAGGCGGCGCTCCGCGTCGCCGCGACCACGCCCGGCCCGTTCTACGTGCGGCTGGGCCGCGCCACGCTGCCCGACGTCTACGGCGAGGGCTTCGAGCTCGAGCTCGGTCGCGCCTACGTCCTGCGCGAGGGCACCGACGTCACGCTCGCGGCGTGCGGTGTGATGGTCGCCGAGGCGCTCAAGGCCGCCGACGAGCTCGCCGCCGAGGGGATCTCGGCCGAGGTCATCGACGTGGCGAGCATCAAGCCGATCGACGTCGAGACGCTCGCCGCGAGCGTCGCCAAGACCGGGCGCATCGTGACCGCCGAGGAGCACTCGGTCTTCGGCGGCCTGGGCTCGGCGGTCGCCGAGGTGCTCTCCGAGGTCTGCCCCGTGCCCACGCGCCGCGTCGGCGTCGCCGATGTGTTCGGCACCTCCGGCGACCCCGCGGAGCTCATGGAGCACTTCGGGCTCACCGGCGCGCACATCGCCGCGGCCGCGCGCGAGCTGCTCGGCTGACGACGCGGCCCTCCATCGAATCCACATAGGCGAAGGGGCCGAGCCGGCACGGTCGATGGCGGTCTCTTTGCTAAACTTGCCGGCGGGAATCGTCGCACCTGAAACGGAGCACCCCTTGAACGACATACCTGTCGCGCCGGAAAGCCCGGCGCCTGAGATAGCGCCGCCACTGCGCACCGGACCCTCGATGATCACCCTTTCGGGGGTGAGCAAGTTCTACGTGGCGGAGAAGCCGGCTCTCGAGGACTGCACGGTCGACATCGATGCGGGCGAGTTCGTCTTCATCGTCGGCCACTCGGGCTCGGGCAAGTCCACCTTCATCCGGCTGCTGCTGCGCGAGCTGCTTCCCAGCCGCGGCCAGATCGTCGTGGCCGGCCAGGACCTCGTGAAGCTCAAGAACTGGAAGGTGCCGTACCTGCGCCGCAACATCGGCTGCGTCTTCCAGGACTTCAAGCTGCTCCCGAACAAGACGGCCTTCGAGAACGTCGCGTTCGCGCTCGAGGTCATCGGCAAGAGCAAGCACGTCATCCGCACGCAGGTGCCCGAGGTGCTGCGCCTCGTCGGCCTCGAGGACAAGATGGCGAGCTACCCCGACGAGCTCTCCGGCGGCGAGCAGCAGCGCGTCTCGATCGCGCGCGCGTTCGTGAACCGCCCGCCGCTGCTGCTCTGCGACGAGCCGACCGGCAACCTCGACCCCCAGACGTCGCTCGGCATCATGAAGCTGCTCGAGCGCATCAACAAGACCGGCACGACCGTGCTCGTGGCGACGCACGACCGCGACATGGTCGACTCCATGCGAAGCCGCGTCATCGCCCTCGAGGGCGGCCGCGTCATCCGCGACCAGGACCGAGGGGTGTACGGCTATGTCGATTAACGTCGGCTACTTCGCCAAGGAGTCGTGGCAGAACTTCCGCCGCAACTGGGTGATGAGGCTTGGCGCGGTCATCACGATCTACCTGTCGCTGCTGCTCGTGGGCGTCTTTCTGGTGACCGGCGTCGTAGTCAACAGCATCGTGCAGAGCGTGGAGGACAAGGTCACCATCCAGATCTTCCTGAAGGACGGCGCGGCGACCGAGGACGTCAACGCGCTCCAGAAGGAACTGCTCGGCGACCCGCTCGCCCAGTCCGTCGACTACACGAGCAAGAAGGAAGCGCTCGAGAAGTTCAAGCAGGACATGGCGAACAGCCCCGACATCATCGAGCAGATCGAGGGCAACCCGCTGCCGGCCTCGCTCGACGTCGCGCTCAAGGACCCGCGCACGGTGCAGCAGATGGTCGACAAGATCCAGAAGAACCCGCTCTTTCTTGCGGTGTGCGATCGGCCCGACAACCCGGCCGAGTCGCTCAAGTACGGCCAGCAGATCGTGGAGAAGCTCTTCGCGTTCACGCGCGTCATCCGCGTGATCGAGGTCGTGTTCGTCGCGATGCTCGCCGTGGTGAGCCTCATCTTCATCAACAACACGATCCGGCTCGCCATCTACGCGCGCCGCAAGGAGATCGGCATCATGCGGCTCGTGGGCGCGAGCAACTGGTTCATCCGCACGCCGTTCCTGATGGAGGGCATCATGCAGGCGCTCATCGGCGCCTCGCTGGCGATCCTGTCGCTCATCGGGCTGCAGTCGCTCATCCTGCCGAGGCTTGCAGAGGCGGTGCCGTTCCTGGCCGTCACGCTGTCCGGCGGCGCCATGACGCAGATATCCGTGTCGCTCATCGTCGCGGGCATCTTCATCGGCCTTCTCGGCTCGGCCCTTGCTATGCGTCGCTACCTCAAGGTGTAGCTCCCACACTCTCACGCAAGGACTCGATACAGCATGAAGAACGCGATCAAGGTCCTCATCGGGCTCAGTCTCGCAGTCATCCTGGTGGCCTCTGGCTTCATCGGCGGGTTTGTGCTCGGAAACGGTGACGCGCCGCAGGCCAGCGTCGCCTCGGCTGTGCGACAACACGGGCATCGGCGATCAGGTCGAAGAGGTAGCCGGGATCGTCGGCAGCAGGGGTCTGAACCGAATCAAAGAGGCCTCGGCCACGGCAGGCGCCATCCAGGGCCTGCTCGACAGCACCGGTGACAAGTACGCGCTCTACTTCGACGAGCGGCACTACGAGTACTTGAACGAGGGCTCAGCGGCGAGTTCGGCGGCATCGGCGTCGTTCTCGGCGAGAAGGACGGCACCGCCTACGTCGTCGAGGTCTACAAGGACACGCCTGCCGAGAAGGCCGGCCTGAAGCCGGAGGACAAGTTCATCTCGATCGACGGCACCCGCCGCGAGCGCTGGTCGACCGACGAGGTCGTCAAGCGCGTGCGCGGCGAGGAGGGTACCGACGTCAAACTCACCATGTACCGCCCGGGCAAGGACGGGGAGGGCAAGGAGTACTCGAAGTCGCTCACGCGCGAGATGATCCAGGTGCCCAACTTCGAGTCCCGGGTCGACAACGGCGTGGGCTACATCCGCCTGTACCAGTTCAACACCGACTCTGCCGACGAGATTCGCGGCGAGATCGAGAAGCTCACCAAGAAGGGCGCCAAGTCGTTCGTGCTCGACCTGCGCGACAACCCCGGCGGGCTTCTCGACCAGGCCGTCGACGTCACCTCGCTGTTCGTGAAGGAGGGCGCGGTGGTCAAGGTCAAGGAGCGCAACAAGGAGGCTGTCGAGAGCCGGGCCACCGGCAACCTCGCCACGGAGGCGCCGCTGGTCGTGCTCATCAACCAGCACTCCGCCTCGGCAAGCGAGATCGTCGCCGGTGCGCTGCAGGACTACAAGCGCGCGACGCTCGTGGGCGAGAAGTCGTTCGGCAAGGGCAGCGTGCAGACGGTCGAGAAGCTCGACGGACGGCGGGGCGGTGAAGTTCACGATCGCCCACTACCTCACGCCGAAGGACCGCTCGATCGACGGCAAGGGCCTCAGGCCCGACGTCGTCGTGAAGATGTCGCCCGAGCAAGCAGGCGGATGCCAAGACGGACAAGCAGCTGCTCAAGGCGCTCGAGATCGCGAAGCAGAAGGCTCAGTAGGCAGCGTGCCTGAGAGGCGCGGGCTGCATCAGGAAGTGATGAAGGGCCGCCTCGGGGCGGCCCTTCTCGTCAGTCCTCGTCGTCCTCGTCGTCGAGGGCGATGAGCGCGTCGAAGTCGGGTGCCAGTTCCTCGGAAAGCAGGCGAGGCCGCTGCGGCGTCTCTTCCTCCGCCTCGTCCGGGACCGCGACGAGATTCAGCGTTGAGCCGTCGCCGTAGAGCGTGAAGCGCCAGGCCCCCTCGGCGTCCTGCTCGAAGTCCAAGTAGCGGAACGAAGCGACGTTCAGGAACAGGCAGCCGTTCACGATCATGGTCGACGACTCCTCGTCGGCCATCAGCTTGACGAGCGCGGTCTGCCCCTCGTGGATCGTGTCGCTGTCCACGACGAACCGATACGTCACGGTCTCGAGCGTCTCGAGAGCGCGCAGCATGTCGCGGAAATCGGTGAGGGTGCCCCGACCGACGAGGCAGGGGGCGAGGGGGCGCTGAGAGTCCATGAGCAGCTCCGTGGTACCGTCGTGGAGTTTTGGAGATTCTAGCATCAGGGTACCGCGATTGCGCGTGCCAGTCTGCCGCGCGGTTCTCAACTTCCGACTAACGGCGCGGAGGAGCGGGCTGTGGGCAAGCAGAAGCGGGTCGCCAAAGCCAAGAGCCAGGGGCTCGTCACCGGTCGCATCTCGATGACACGGCACGGCTACGGGTTCGTCGACTCGCCCGAGGGCGACTACTTCATTGCGGCCCGCGACACGAACGGCGCGATGCATCGCGATGTCGTCACCGTGCGGCCGGACAGCAAACGCCACGGCCAGGGTCGCAGCGGCGTGG
The DNA here is from genome assembly GCA_963751505.1 of uncultured Coriobacteriia bacterium. Taxonomy (GTDB): domain Bacteria; phylum Actinomycetota; class Coriobacteriia; order Anaerosomatales; family PHET01; genus CAVVUM01. Next base: position 29,718 of record CAVVUM010000001.1, on the reverse strand, counting down.
TCACCCGCATCGTCGAGCGCGCGAACACGCGCGTGGTGGGAAGGTTCGAGCGCCACGGCGCCATCGGTATCGTCGTGCCCGCCGACCGTCGGCTGCGCACCGAGGTCTTCGTCGGCCAGCCGGGCATCGGCGAGGCGAAGTCCGGCGACATCGTGGTCGCGCTGCTCACCGCGTTCCCGTCACGCAACCAGCCGGCCCAGGGCGTCGTCGACGAGATCGTGGGGCACGAGGGCGACGAGGGTATCGAGATCGAGATCATCATCCGCGAGCACGGGCTCGAGACCGAGTTCTCGGAAGAGGCGCTCGCCCAGGCCGAGAAGATCGAGCTCGACGTCGCCCAGACGCTCGCCACCGATTCGCGCCGTCGCGACATCCGCGACCGCTTCACCTTCACGATCGACCCGGTCGACGCGCGCGACTTCGACGACGCCATCACGATCGAGCACGTCGACGGCCTGCTGCGCCTTGGCGTGCACATCGCCGACGTGAGCCACTACGTGCGCGTGGGACTCGGCGATCGACGAGGACGCCCGGCTGCGCGCCACGAGCGTCTACCTCGTCGACCGCGTGCTGCCCATGCTTCCCGAGAAGCTGTCCAACACCATCTGCTCGCTCAACCCCGGCGAGGACCGGCTCTCGTTCACCGTCGACATGCTGCTCGACCGCGACGCGGTGCTGCGCGGCTACGAGCTCTACCCCTCGGCGATGCGAAGCGACCGTCGCTTCGACTACGACCAGGTGCAGCGCATGCTCGACGGCGAGGAGCCGTTCAGCGACGCCGAGAGCGAGCAGGCGCTCCGCGACTTCGCGCGCATCTCCGGGCGGATCGGAGAGCGGCGGGTCGCCCGCGGCGGTCTCGACTTCGAGACGGTCGAAGCCAAGGTGCGTCTCGACGAGAACGGCAAGCCGCTCGAGGTCCTTCTGCGCGAGCGCACGCAGGCCACGAACATGATCGAGGAGGCGATGATCCTCGCGAACGAGGTCGTCGCCCGGCACATGCGCGACGCCAAGGCGCCGATGGTCTACCGCATCCACGAGGACCCGGACCCCGACGCCCTTGGCCGCATCGCGAGCGTGCTCAAGGAGTTCGACTACCCGATCAAGGACGTGCACGGCGCCTCGCCGGCCACCTTCCAGCGCATCATCGCGTTCGCGCATACGCGCCCCGAGAAGCGGCTCATCAACTCGCTGCTGCTGCGCGCGCTCGAGCGGGCGCGCTACGTCGACTTCCTGCACGGCCACTTCGGGCTCGCGAGCGAGGCGTACACGCACTTCACCTCGCCGATCCGCCGCTATCCCGACCTCATCGTCCACCGGCTGCTGCGCGCGCAGCTCGCCGGCGAGCTCGAGACCGACCCGAACGCGGCGCACATGGCGCCCGAGCTCGGCTGGCTCGCCGAGCACTCGTCGATGATGGAGCGCGAGGCCGAGATGGCCGAGGACGAGTCGGTGCGCTTCAAGCTCTGCGAGCTGATGGCCGAGCACCTCGGCGAGGTCTTCGACGGCACAGTCACCGGCGTGACGACGTTCGGGCTGTTCGTGCAGCTCGACAATACCGCCGAGGGGCTCGTGCACGTCGAGAGCATGGCCGACGACTACTACCGCTACGACGCCGAGCGCTTCATGCTCATCGGCGAGGACCGCGGCACGGCCTACCGCCTGGGCGAGGCCGTGCGCGTGCGCATCCTCAGCGTCTCGCCGAGCGAAGCGCGCATCGACATGGAGATGGCGTAGCGAGGCCTCGTCGAGAGCGAGATTCACGCAACCTCACGGTCCGGCAACGTGGCAGGAACGCACCGCCAACGCAACGGTGCCGCGCGCACGATCGCGCGCCCATACTCGGCTTCTACCAGCCGAGGAGGCCGCTCATGTACGACATCGCGATCATCGGCGCCGGTCCCGCCGGCGCCACCGCCGCACGGCTGCTCTCCGAGCGCTACCGGGTCCTGCTCGTCGACAAGCGAGCCGGCGCACCGTGTCGGCGCAGCGCGAGCGAGCACCGCGGCAAGCTCTGCGGGGGTCTGCTGTCGGCCGCGGCGCAGAAGGAGCTCGCCCGCCAGGGGCTCGGCGTGCCCGCGGACGGTGCTCGCGGGCCCACAGCTCTTCGCGGTGCGCACCGTAGATCGGGGCGCCGGGCTCGAGCGGCTCTACCAGCGCCACTACACCAACATCGACCGGGCGGCCTTCGACTGGCTGGCTGCGCGGACTCGTCCCCGCCCGCGTCGAGCGGCGCTTCGGCTGGCGGCTCGCCTCGCTCGAGGCCGGGCGCTGACGGCTCGCTGCTCGAGTTCGCGACGCCTTCAGGAGCCCGGGCGAGCGCGGTCGCGCGGATCGTGGTGGGCGCCGACGGCGCCGCATCCACGGTGCGCCGGCTCGCGCCGGGTCGGCGCCAGCGCGTTCCCGCCTACCGCGCGATCCAGGCGACGTTCGAGTGCGGAGGCGGTGACGCCTACTACGGCGCGGTGTTCGACGAGCAGGCTCACCGACTACTACGGGTGGACGGTGCCCAAGGGCTCCACGCTCATCGCCGGCCTCGCCGTGCCCCGCGGCGATGACCCGCTGGCGCGCTTCGATGCGTTCGTCGATGACCTGAGGCGCGATGGCACCATCCGCGGCCCGGAGATCGGGCGGGCGGCAGCCGCGGTCCTCAGGCCCGATCGCCCGGGGCACGTGGCGCTCGGTCGCGGGAGCGTCGCGCTCACGGGCGAGGCGGCCGGGCTCATCAGCCCGTCGTCGGCCGAGGGCATCAGCTACGCGCTCAGAAGCGGTGCCGCGCTCGCAGAGGCGCTCGAGCCGGGTCTCGACGGAGGCGTCGAACGCTACCGTGACGCCGCGCTGCCCCTTGCGATCGAGGTGGTCGGCAAGATGGTGAAGTCGCGCGTCATCCACGGACCGGCCGCGCGCAGGGCGATCATGGCGAGCGGGTTCTCGGCGCTGCGCACCGACCGGGTCGAGGGACTCACCGGAGCGGTCGCCGAGTTGCTCGCCCCTTAAGGGCCTGACGGGGCCTCCGGCTGCTTGGTACACTGGCTGCGACCCCCACCTATCCACTTCCGAGGAGTCCGCATGCAGAAGAAGGACCTCGCGTTTCTTCACGACCTCATCGACGCGCCATCGCCGTCGGGCTTCGAGCAGCCGGCAGCGCGTCTGTTCCGCGACCGGATGGCCAAGTCCGCCGACACGGTCGAGACCAACGTCATGGGCTCGGTGCACGCCGTGCTCTCGGGCAAGCACAAGGACGGCGTGTCGGTGATGCTCGCCGGGCACATCGACGAGATCGGCCTGATGGTCAACTACATCACGAGCGACGGCTTCATCGCGTTCTCCGCCATCGGCGGCGTCGACGCGGCGATCCTGCCCGGCATGCGCGTTCGCGTGCACACCGCAGACGGCGATCTTCTCGGCGTGATGGGGCGCAAGCCGATCCACCTGCATCGAGGACGACGAGCGCAAGAACGTCACCAAGCTCGAGAAGCTCTTCATCGACGTCGGCATGCCCGTCGAGAAGGTCAAGAAGCGCGTGCGCGTCGGCGACCCGATCACGTTCGCCGTGGGCTTCGAGGAGTTCGGCGACGGCCTGGCGGTCTCGCGCGCGTTCGACGACAAGATGGGCGCGTGGATCGCCGCCCGCGTGCTCGAGGAGGTCAAGAAGGCGGGCGGCTCGGCGGGCGATCTCGTTGCCGCCGCCACCGTGCAGGAGGAGATCGGCCTGCGCGGCGGCATCACGAGCGCGTTCTCGGTCGACCCCGTCGTGGGCATCGCGGTCGAGGTCTGCCACGCCACCGACTATCCCGACATCGACAAGCGCAAGCACGGCGAGTTCGAGCTCGGGGCAGGGCCGGTCATCGCTCGCGGCGCCAACATCAACCCGGTCGTGTTCGACCGGCTCGTCAAGGCCGCCGAGAAGGCCAAGGTCGCCTACCAGATCGGCGCGGAGCCCCGCGGCACCGGCACCGACGCGAACGCGATCCAGCTCTCGCGCGGCGGCAAGGCCGCAGGCCTCGTCTCGATCCCGCTTCGCTACATGCACACGCCCACCGAGGTGCTCTCGCTCAAGGACCTCGAGGCGGCGGTCAAGATGCTGACCCGCTTCGTGCTCGACCTGAAGCCGGGAACCGACTTCACCCCCTAGGGACACCGTGGCCAAAGAAGACCGCCTCATAGCCTCCAACAAGAAGGCGTATCACGACTTCTTCATCGAGGAGACGTTCGAGACCGGCATCGAGCTCACGGGCACCGAGGTCAAGTCGCTGCGCGAGAACCGGGCCTCGCTGCGCGAGTCGTTCGCGACGATCCGCGACGGCGAGGTGTGGCTCCACGGCGTGCACATCGCGCCCTACAGCCACGGCAACCGCGCGAACGTCGAGCCGGACCGCAAGCGCAAGCTGCTGCTGCACAAGAAGGAGATCCGCTACCTCATCGGCAAGACGAAGGAGCGCGGCTTCACGCTCATCCCGCTCAAGTTCTACTTCTCGCCGTCCAACAAGGTGAAGGTCGAGCTCGGGCTTGCGCGCGGCAAGAAGCTCTACGACAAGCGCGATGCGGTCGCCGAGCGCGACCAGAAGCGCGACGTCGAGCGCGCGCTGCGCAACCGCCAGAAGGGGGAGTGAGCCCCGTGAAGCAGTCGAAGTGGGTCACCGCCGCGGCGTGGGTGCTGGCGCTTGTGGCAGGCAGTCTGGCCGCGTTCTTCATCGTGGGGCCGGCGCTCTTCTCGGACGGCAGTACCGGCGAGCGCATGCTGCTGCTCGGGCTTTCGGCGGTGATCTTCGGCATGGTCGGCGTTGCGCTCGGCATTCTCGCGCCGTGGGCGTGGCGGAGCGCCGGCATCGTGCTGGCCGCGCCCGTCGTGGTCGTCGCACTGCTGTTCGGGCTGGAGACGCTGCTGCTCGCGGTGGTCTTCATCGTGAGCGACGCCGCCGCCGCGCTGTTCGGCGCGTGGGGTGGCGCTCGCATTCGCCTGTGGCAGCGGCCCGCCTAGCGGCACGGGCGTTGCTCGGAAGTGTCAGGCGCGCGAGTATACTGACTCACGCACGCACAGGCACATTGACATTGTCGTTGACGCACCCACGTGGGGGTGACCGGTTTCGACACGATACGTTTGAGGGGAGAAGCAGGCCGAGGTCGCCTTACCTCGTTAAACAGGGGCACAGACGCTCAAGCGTCGACAATGACTTTGCTCTCGCTGCTTAAATAGTCAGCGACGCCGACCCGGTGTGAGTCTCCGACACCGGCTAGGCGCCATTTCAGGAGACTGCCGCAACGGACGCGGGCTGCATGCCGAAGCGAAAGATCGGACAGCCATGGCTTCAGCGCCACGAGTCATCAGGTAACGCTGAATCCGAGACCTCACTGATGACTGAGCCTGGAGATGCTCCCCAGGGATGTACCGTGGACGCGAGTTCGACTCTCGCCACCTCCACCATGAAACCGCCGAGGGCCGCCACCGTGCGGCCCTCTTTGCGTTGCGCCGAGGAATCTCGCAGCCGGCTGCGTGCGCCGCGACACTCGTGGTCGCGCGGTCACGCCCGCGTATGCTACGGTGCGCGACGTCGAGAGGAGCCGATCGCGTGGCATCGAAGTGGCACGATCCGGACAGGTGGGCCCAGCTGAAGCGCTCGCTTCGCGAGATGCTTGTGGATGCCGCGCGCATCCGCGCCACCGTCACCTACGCCGATGTGGCCTTCCGGGTCTTCGAGGGCCTGGTGCCCGCCCGCTCCCGGCTCATCATGGACCTGCTTTCCGAGGTCGACTCCGAGGTCGAGGCCGAGCGCGGCGTCATCATCGCCACGCTCGTCGTGCGCGCTGACACCGGGCTGCCCGGCGCCGGCTACTTCACCTTCATCGCCGACCGCTTCGGTCGCGACATCTCCGATCCGGCCGCCGCCTGGCATGCCGAGGCCGAGCGCGTGTACGCCGCGTTCGCAGGTGATGCCTGATGGGCGCCGAGCAAGCGCTGGCGCTGCTGTCGGGCGAGAGCGAGGGCGTCGCCGCCGCCATGACCTGGCTGCCCACGCCCGCATTGCGCGCGCTCACGTGGAGCAGCGGGCTCGAGGGCGAGCCCGAGGCGCTCGAGGCGGTCGCGTCCGCGTTCGGGCTCGACCTCGCCTTCGTGTCCTCCGGTGTCGAGTGGGCGGCCGAGGGCGTCGCGCGACTCCGGAGCGCCGACATCGCGGCGGGCTGGATCGTGCCCGGGCCGTTCGGGCGCGTCGCCGAGTCGCTCGGCTGGTCGACTGCGCTGCGCATGACGACCGCCCGCCCGGGCGAGCTCGCCTACGCGCTCGATGAGGCGCTGCAAAGCGTCCTTGATGGCGTCCGCGCCGGGATCGACGCGGACGCGCAGGTCGTGCTGCTCGCCGACGAGCTCGCGGGTGCTGCGGGTTGGCTCGTGCCGCCCGACTACGCGCTCGAGGCGCTCGTGCCTCTGTATCGCCGAGTGGCCATCGAGTCCGAGTCCGCAGGGCTGCACTGCGTCTTCCACTCCGACGGCGACGTGCGCGCGCTGATGCCCGCGCTCAGGAGCTGCGGCTTTGACGGCATCCACTTCGGCTCGCCGGGGGCGGCCGGGACAGCGCCCGCGGTAGCCGCGGCTCGCGCCGCCGGCCTCTGCCCGTTGGGCGGCATCGAGACCGTGGAGCTCACCACCGAGGGCGCGCGCGCCGCAGGCGAGCACGCTCGGAGTCTCGCATCGGGCGGCGCGCTGGTTCTCGCTGATGACGGCGGCATCACGACCGCCGAGGAGGCCATCGCCTTCGGCGCAGCGCTCGACGCCGCGCGCACCGGCGGCCGGGGAGCCGGCGCCTCGGAGTAGGCGCGCCCGTCAGCGCTTGTGGGACGCGCTCCATCTGCCGATACACCAACCAGGTCGCGCTCGCTCGGCGCCGGCTTCAGGCACGCATCCGTGCCGGGCGGGCGGTCGTCGACGCAGTGCGGGACCGGTGTGACCTGCAATCGCAGCTGGAGACGGAGGACGCAGTGGCACTCGAGGGCAACCTCAAGGACTTCTCCCTGACCGACATGTTCTACCTGCTCGAATCCGGGCAGAAGACCGGGACGCTCCACGTTGTCCTCGCCCGAGGGCGAGGGCGCCGTGTGCTTCCGCGAAGGCCGGGTCTTCTTCGCGTCATCGGGGGAGCAGGTCCCGTCGGTGACCTCCCGACTGGCCGCGGCCGGCGTCGTCTCGGACAAGCAGCTGCGCCAGGCCCACGGCCTCATGCGCATCCAGAAGCGCGACAAGGCGGAGCGGAAGCTCGGCCAGATCCTCATCGATGAGGGCTACCTCGAGTCCGACTTGCTCCAGGAGTTCGTGAGAGGCGAGGTCGCCGACGCGCTGTTCGACCTGCTGCGCTGGGACGAGGGCACCCTGCGCTTCGAGGGAGACGAGGGCTGTCCCGAGGCCGACATCGGCATCAGCTGCAGCGTGGACGAGGTGATGATCGACGCGAACCGGCGGCTCGATGTCTGGCGGCGCATCCAGGAGCGCATCCCGTCGCTCGACACGTGCTTCACGATCGCGGCGGCGCCCGGCGCCAACACCCTCGACATACACCTGAAGCCGCGGGAGTGGCTGCTTCTGTGCCACATGCACGGGGGGCGCAGCGTTCGCGAGCTCGTCGAACTGAGCGGCTACGGCGACTTCGAGACGGCCCGCGTGCTCTACGGCATGTTCGCCAACGGGCTCGTCGAGCGCCTCGACGACTGCGACGAAGCGCTCGTCGGCTAGGCGAGGCACCGCCAATGGACGGCCTCGGCGACCTGCGAACTCGACTCACAACCGACGAGTTCGGCCTGTTCAGGGACTGGATCCACGAACACGCCGGGCTCTTCGTCGATGCTGGCGACAACGACCCGCTGAGTGTCTCGGTCCTGACGCGCTCCAAGGTGCGCGGGACTTCGGATGTCGCCGAGTACTTCCGGCTCCTCTCGGCCGATGAGGCCGAGTTCAAGGAGCTCATGAACCTCGTCACGATCAACGAGACGAGCTTCTTCCGGTTCCCCGCGCAGTTCGATGCGCTGCGGGACCGGGTCGTGCCCGAGCTCCTGGAGACCGCGGCCCCCAACGCCACGGGACTGCGCGTGTGGTCGGCCGGCTGCTCGACTGGAGAGGAGCCGTACTCGATAGCGATGACGCTGCTCGACTCGGCAGCCGGGGCTTCCGTCCCGCTGCGGGTGGTCGGTACCGACGTGTCGACACAGGCGCTCGAGCGTGCGCGGGCCGCACGCTACCCGAAGCGTGCCGTGGCCACGCTGCCCGAGCACTCGGTCGCCCGCTGGTTCGAGCACACCGACGGTGATGTGCGCCCGAAGCGGGCCGCGCGCGAGGTGTGCGAGTTCGGCTACCACAACCTCGCTCGGCAGCCCTACCCGGCGGAGTTCGCCAGCGGGTGGGACGTCATCTTCTGTCGCAACGTCACGATCTACTTCCAGCGCGCACTCATCATGCAGGTGATCGGGCGGTTCCTGGAGGCCCTGCGTCCCGGCGGCTACCTGTTCATCGGCCACTCCGAGACGCTCACGGCGATCAACGACCGTTTCGAGACACGCGAGATGGGCGGCGTGTTCCTCTACCGCAAGCCGCTCGAGGGCCAGGTCGTACCGGCGGTGCAGCTCACGCCCGCCCGCCCGGCCCGGAGCGGCTCTCGGCGCGTCTCCGCCCGTCCGGCGCGCGCGACCGCCGCGGCGACTCGTCCGGCGGACGGCGAGCGTCGCACCCGCCGACACCGCCGTCGCGGCCCTGCCGCTAGGATCGGCTCGGCAGCGGCTCGTGCGCTCGCGCGCGCTTCTCGACGACGCCCGTCCCGCCGAGGCCCTGGCGCTCGCCGAGCAGGTGCTCGCCGAGCGGCCCAGGGACTCGGACGCGCGTCTCGTGGCGGCCTACGCACACGCCGACCTCGGCGATTTCGACGCGGCGACCGCCGGCGCGCGCGCGATTCTCGCCACCGAGCCGCTCTCCGCGCCAGCGCGCTACCTTCTCGGCACGCTGCGCAAGCAGCAAGGTGACACCGACGGCGCGCTCGGCGAGTTCCGGCGCACGCTCTACGCGGATGCCGACTTCGTGCTCGCGCACTTCGCGCTCGCGAACCTCTACCGACAGCGCGGCGAGAGCGCCGAAGCGGCCCGCGAGTACGCGAACACGCTGCGGGTGCTCGACGGCGGGCAACGCGGCTCGTGGACCGCCTTTCTCGGCGGATTCACGCCCGAAGTGCTCGAGGGCGACCTGCGAGCGCGGATTGATCGAGTGCGACCGCGTCTCACCTGCGCCTAAAGGTGCCTCGCATACAAGGCGATAACACTCCTGTAGGTAGAAACGAGGGGAGTCGAACAGGCATGGGTAGCGCACGCATACTGGCGGTCGACGACAGCCCGACGATTCTCGAGATGATCTCGGCGATCCTGGCGGGCGGCGGGTACGAGGTGCTCACGGCCGTTGACGGCGCCGAGGCGCTCGACGTCGCGCGCGCCGAGATGCCCGACCTCATCCTGCTCGACGTGATGCTGCCCAAGCTCGATGGGTACCGCGTCTGCCGGCTGCTCAAGTTCGACCAGAAGTACAAGGCCATACCGATCATCATGCTCACGGCCAAGACCGAGGAGCAGTCGATGGCCACCGGCATCAGGACCGGCGCCAATCAGTACCTCACCAAGCCGGTCGAGCCGGAGCGCTTGCTTACCGCGGTCGCCGACGAACTGGCGAAGGTAGGCGATCCGGCATGACCGCTGTGATCGCCGAGACCGCCTGCATCGCCGACGAGGGTCATCGAGACGCTGCTCGCCGCTGGCACCGTCACCGCCGATCAGGTGAGTGCGGCGCGTGCCGCGGGAGGTACGGACAGCGACGCGGGGCGTCAGCTCACCGCGCGCGGTCTTGTCAGCGGGCCCCAGCTCGGGTCCGTGCTCGAGGACCAGATGGGCTATCCGCGCGTCGACCTCACGAGCTACGCGCCCGATGACGAGGCGCTGGCGCTTGTGCCTGCCGATGTGGCGCGCCGCTACGGCGTTCTGCCGCTGTTCGAGATCGAGGGCACGCTCACCGTCGCGATCGGAGAGGCGGCCGACATCTTCGCGCTCGATGAGGCGGGCGCCGAGTTGGGCCTCGGCATGGACGCCGTGCTCGCCGACGCCGAGGCGGTGCGCGCCGCGATCGTGACCCACTACGGCGACCAGATCGCCGAGGTCGTGCCCCCGCTGGCGCCGCTCGACGCCGCCGACACGCCCGCGCCCGAGGACCTGCTCGAGCAGGCGGAGCAGGCGGTCGGGGAGCTCGCTTCGGCACCGACGAGAGCCCGAGGCCGCCGACGAGAACGTCGCACAGACGGTCGAGGAGGTCGTCGCGGCCCAAGCGCCCGCCGGCCCGCCCCCCGTCGACCTCGACGTGCTGGCGGTCGCCGACGAGGGCAAGGTCGCGGTGCTCGTCTCCGACATCCTGGAGCAGGCGGTCGTGCGCGGCGCGAGCCGCATCCACCTGCTGCCCTACAAGTCCGACTTCTTCCTGGTCTTCCGCATCAAGGGGCGTCTCGAGAAGATCGCGAGTGCGCCGCTCTCGATGCAGCAGCAGCTCATCGACGGGTTCAAGAACTTCGCGCGTCTGGGCTCGGTGGCGGCCAACCGGCCGGCGCTCGGGCGCATGCACGCCGAGATCGCCGGACGCGAGCTCGTGCTCACGCTCTCCTCGGTGCCCACCGTCGCCGGTCAGCGGCTCGTCATCTCGCTCGCGCCGTCGCGGCCCTCGCCGCGCGACCTGACCGAGCTCGGCATGTCGGATGCCGAGTGCCGCGCGCTCAACGCGATGGTCGAGCGCGGCCGCGGCCTGCTGCTCGTCGCCGCGCCGGTCGCGGGCGGTCGCTCGACGACCTACTACGCGCTGCTGCAGCACGCGGCTCAGGTCGGCAAGACCGTCTACTCGGTCGAGCGCTCGATCGACTACGAGATCCCTGCCGTCGCGCAGGTGCTCGTGAGCCCCGGTCAGCCGATCGGCGCCGCGAGCTACTTCGCCGCCGGCATGCGCCAGGACACCGACGTGCTCGCGCTCGACTCGATCCAGAGCGTCGAGGACGTCCACCTCGCCATCGAGGCCGCCGGGCTCGGCAAGCTCGTCATCGTGACGTTCGCGGGCGGCGGCATCATCGCTGCCGTGCGGCGTCTGCTCGACCTGGGAGCCGAACCGGTCTCGCTCGCCAACGCGCTCACGCTCGGCGTGGGCCAGCGCGTCGTCCGCAAGAACTGCCCGGAGTGCGCGGCTGAGACCGCGAGCCCGCTCGTGGCACGCGTTCCCGGTGCGGACCCGGGCATGGCGGTGCGCCATGGCCTCGGATGCGCGTCGTGCTCGCAGACCGGCTTCGCCGGCGCGACCGGCATCTTCGAGGTCCTGCCGTTCACCGAGCCCGTTCGCGCTGCCATCGCACGCGGGGGGACCGAGGAGCAGATCGGCGCCGCGGCGCACGCTGCCGGCATGCGCCCGATGATCTCGTCGGGCCTCGCCAAGCTGCAGGACGGCGTCGTGAGCGCCGACGAACTGGACCGCGTCTTGCGGTTCGCCCAGTGAGGCCGCGATGACGACCGCGACCTGTATCCTCCTCGACCAGCTCGTCGTCTTCGTCGTCGGCGGCCAGCGCTATGCGCTGCCGATCGACGTCGTGCAAGAGATCCAGCAGATCGTCGAGTTCACCGACGCGGGCGGCTCTGCGGGGCCGGTGCTGGGCATGGTGAACCTGCGGGGCGAGGTCATCCCCGCGCTCGACCTGCGCTGCGTACTCGGCGTCGAGGCCGGCGATCTCGGCCTGGAGACGCCGATGCTGATCGTGCGCACGACCACGGGGCCTGTCGCGCTCGTGGTCGACGAGGTCGACGACGTTCTCGCGATGCCGGCCGGGTGCCTTCAGGAGCCGCCGGCGCTGCACGCGCTCGGCGCCCGGCTCGTGGGCGTGGCCCGTATCGGTGACGCGACCGTCAACGTGCTCGACATCGACCGGATTCTCGCCGACGTGGCGGAGGTGGCGTGACGTGGACGTCTTCAGCTCTCCGCTGCTGAGGTCTGCCGAGGAGATCTCTGCGCTCGCGCGCCGAGTCGCTCGCGCAGGTCGCCGAGGAGGAAACCGCCGCCGACATCGTGTCGCTGCTGCTCTTCCGCCTCGGCGACGAGTGGTACGCCACCGAGGTCGTCTCGGTGCGGGAGATCATCCAGAACCACACGCTGACGCCGATCCCGGGCGTGCCCGACCACATCCTCGGCGTGATGAACGTTCGCGGCGAGATTCTCTCGGTGACCGATCCTGCCTGCCTCATGCAGGTGGGGTGCGAAGATCACGGCCGCCACCAGACCTCGGCGGTCGTGATCGAGGCCGGCGATGTCGCCACCGCCTTCGTGGTCGACGAGATCGGCGACATCGTCGAGGTCGACCGAGCCGACCTCGAGCCACCGGTGAGCACCGCCGGGCGCAAGGCCGCCGAGTACATCTCGGCGACGGCGTGTGTCGACGGGCTGCTCGTAGGCGTCATCAACGCAGAGGCCGTGCTTGAGCCGGTCCTCGCCGGCAGCGCACGCTGACAAGGGGCTGACCATGGGGATCGTGAAGCTCATTCGTAGCAGGTTCCTCTACCGGCTCATCTTCGTGACGGTGCTCGTGCAGCTCGTCTACCAGGCGGTGCTGTACCTGAGCATCTGGAGCGCGTTCGGCGACGAGATCATGAAGTCGAGCGACCGCAACTACGGCGTGCTGTGGGTCGGGCTCATCGGCGTCGCGATGCTCGTAGCCTGGGTGTTCGTCCTGCTGTGGGTCGGCGGCAAGTTCATGGACCCGCTCGATCGCGTCGTCGCCTCGGTGCGGGCGGCGTGCGAGGGTGAGATCGGCGTGAAGGCCGACGTCCACACCGACAGACGAGATCGGCGTGCTCGCCTCCTCCTACGACCAGATGGTCGACGTCATCGTCTACCTCATCCGCCAGACACAGGAGTCCTCGCGCCGGCTTCAGGCGTCCGCGATCGACATCCTCGCCGCTACCGAGCAGGCCGCCTCCGGTGCCACCGAGCAGGCCGCTTCGATCTCGCAGACGACGGCGACGATGGAGGAGCTTGCGAGTACCTACCGGCAGATCGCCGAGAACGCCGACCAGGTCGTCCAGATGGCAGAGGCGTCGCTCGGCTCGGCCGAGTCAGGTCGCGAGGCGGTCACGAACACGCTCTCGGCGATGGAGGAGATCGGCGTGCGCACGCAGTCGAGCGCGAACCGCATCCTCACGCTCGGCGAGCGCAGCCAGCAGATCGGCCAGGTGCTCACGCATCATCAACTCGATCGCCGACCAGACCAAGATCCTCGCGCTGAACGCGGCCATCGAGGCCGCGCGTGCCGGTGAGGCCGGCAAGGGCTTCTCGGTGGTGGCGGTCGAGATTCGCAAGCTCGCCGAGTCGGTCGTCGAGTCGACCGGTCGAGATCTCGACGATCATGGGCGAGATCCAGAGCGCGGCCAACGAGCTCGTGCTCTCGACCGAGCAGGAGCTCAAGCAGGTCCAGTCCGGCGTCGAGCTCGCCCACACCACCGAGGACTCGCTCGCGCGGATCCTCGACGTCGTGGAGCAGACGACGACGGCGGCCAAGGAGATCTCGGCGGCCACCCAGCAGCAGAAGTCGGCGACCGACCAGGTCGTCAAGGCGATGCGCGAGGTCGCGGCCGTCGCGCAGCAGACCGCGGCGGGTTCTCGGCAGGTCGCCACGTCGGCCGAGACGCTCTCGGAGATGGCGAAGGAGTCGAGCCGCATCGGCGCGGCGTTCACGATCGTCGACGGTGTGTAGCCGGCTCCGCTTAGGGGGCCGTGGCAGGGGAGAGGCCACGATGGTCGAGTTCGACCGCAGCGCGTTCATAGCGAAGTTCCAGGAGGAGGCGGCCGATCTCCTCCAGCGCCTCAACGAGGGCGTGATCACCCTCGAGCAGGCTCCGGGCGACCGCGAACTGATCGACCAGATGCTGCGCGACGCTCACACGCTCAAGGGATCCTCGCGCATGGTCGGGCTGATCGAGATCTCGGACATCGCGCACCGACTCGAGGACATCATGGTGCAGGTGCGCGATGGCAACGCTCGCCTACGTTCCCGTCGATGAGCGACCAGTTCTTCGAAGCGCTCGACGCGATCATGTTCCTCACCGAGAACCGCGGCGAGAACGTCGACGGCGCGCTCGATCTCGCAGGGCTGCACGCGCGGCTCGGCTGCGGTCGCCGCCGAGGCGACGGATCGCCGTCGGCACGACCGACCGAGCGCGGCCAGCGGCCCCGGCGGAGGCGGCACCCGGCCCCGCCTGCACGCCGGAAGCCGCCGACGACGAGCTCCGGCCCAAGGTGCAGGCCACGATCCGCGTCCGCACCGAGCAGGTCGACACACTGCTGAACCTCATGGGCGAGGTAGCGATCGGGCAGATCAAGGCCGAGCAGCACGCGGGCGACCTGCGACAGATGCAAGCGCAGCTCGCCGAGCTGGCTCGCGGCTGGTCCCGGGTGCGCGCCGCGCTCGCGACGACCGGCGACGTCACCGCCGCGCTCGTGGGCGAGGAGGCCGACCGCTTCGACGCGCTGTTCGGCGAGCACCGCAAGGCGCTCGGCGAGCACGCGAAGCGCTACGCCGACGACACCGCGCGGGCCTCGCTCGTCGTGCACGAGCTGCAGGACCAGGGCATGCGGCTGCGGATGCTCCCCGCCAACACCGTCTTCCAGGCGTTCCCGCGTGCCGTGCGGGACCTCTCTCGCCAGTTCGACAAGGACATCGACCTCGTGATCGAGGGCGGGGAGACCGAGCTCGACAAGAAGGTGCTCGAGGAGATCAACGACCCGCTCGTGCACATGATCCGCAACGCGGTCGACCACGGGATCGAGTCGCCCGAGGAGCGCGAGGCGCTCGGCAAGCCAGCGCAGGGCACGGTGCGTCTGTCGGCTCGGCAGGAGGGCGACCGCATCGTCATCGAGATCGCCGACGACGGGCGCGGCATCGACCCGGACGTCCTGCGTGCCTCTGCGGTGCGCAAGGGCTACCTCACCGCGGCCGAGGCCGCCGCGATGTCCGACCGCGAGGCGACCTACCTCATCTTCGAGGCGGGCTTCTCGACCGCGGCGATCATCACCGAGATCTCCGGGCGCGGCGTGGGCATGGACGTCGTGCGCGAGTTCGTCGTCGAGAGGCTCAAGGGCTCGCTCGACGTGCACTCCGAGATCGGCGCGGGCACGACCTTCCGCCTCACGCTGCCGCTTACGCTCGCGATCATCCGGGCGCTGCTGTTGCGCGTCGGCAACCAGACCTTCGCGCTGCCCACCGCCTCGGTCGAAGAGACGCTGCGCATCGACCCCGCCGAGATCGTGAGGCTCGAGGGCCGCGAGGTCGTGCGCCGCCAGCGTCGGACGGTACCGGTCGTGCGCCTCTCCGACGTGCTCGGCGTGCCGAGCACCGGTGCGGTCGGGCTCAAGGTGCCGATCGTGACGATCGGCTACTCGGGGCACCGGATGGGCTTCGTGGTCGACGCGTTCGCCGGCGAGCAGCAGATCGTGATCAAGCCGCTCGGCAACCACCTCGTCAAGGTCGACAACGTCGCCGGCGTGACCGTGCTCGGCGCAGGCGAGGTCGTGCCGATCCTCAACGTGCCGGACCTCATGTCCAACGCCCGCGCGTGGGCCGGGCAGCGCGTGAGCGCCCAGCCGCAGCAGGAGCGGACACGGCTGCACACGGTCCTCATCTGCGAGGACTCGTTCACGACGCGCGAACTCGAGCGCTCCATCTTCGAGTCCGCCGGCTACCAGGTCGTTACCGCGAACGACGGCGCCGCCGGACTCGCGCGCCTGCGCGACGGGCTGCACGCCGACGCGGTCGTCTCGGACGTCCAGATGCCGAACATGACCGGCTTCGAGCTTGCCTCGGCGATCAAGGGCGACCCGGTGCTCGCGCGCGATCCCGGTCGTGATCGTCACCTCGCTCGAGCGCGACGAGGAGAAGGCGCAAGGCATCGCCGCGGGCGCGGACGCCTACATCACCAAGTCCGTGTTCAACCAAGACACCCTGCTCGATACCGTCGAGCGGCTGATCCGATGAGCGTGAAGTCGTCGAGGACGCTGCGCGTGGTCATCGCCGACGACTCGCTCGTCGCGCGCGAGATGCTCGCGCAGATACTGGCGAGCGACCCTGCGATCGAGGTCGTCGGTCAGGCGTCGGACGGCGTCGAAGCGGTCGAGATGGTCGAGGCACTGCGTCCCGACCTCGTCACGATGGACATCCACATGCCGCGCCTCGACGGCCTGGGTGCGACCGAGCGGATCATGGCCTACACGCCCACGCCGATCCTCGTGGTCTCCTCGTCGGTCCATGGCGAGGGGATGGGGCGCGCGTTCGACGCGCTCGACCTGGGCGCGCTCGAGGTCATCAAGAAGCCGGAGCCGCGCGACTGGGCCGAGCTCGAGACGATCGGCCGCGACGTCATCCGCCGCGTGAAGATCCTCGCCAACGTCCGCGTCATCACCCACATCCGAGGCCGCCGAGCAGCCCGCGTGCCCCTGGCGCCGGTGCGCCAGGCAGCGAACGGCGAGCGCGCGCTCGTCGCGATCGGCTCGTCGACGGGCGGCCCCTCGGCGCTCCTCGACGTGCTCGGCCGCCTGCCTGTCGAGACGCCGGTGCCGCTGCTCGTCGCCCAGCACATCGCCGACGGCTTCGTCCCCGGCCTCGTGAGCTGGCTCGACGCCGGCTGTGCGATCCGCGTGGTGCAGGCCGAGGATGGCATCGAGGCGCGGCCGGGGACCGCGTACCTCGCGCCGACCGGCGTCAACCTCGAGCTCGACGGCACTGCGATGCGCTTCGGACCCGCGCGCGCGGGGCAGCACTACGTGCCCTGCGTCGACACCCTGTTCGAGTCGGCCGCCCGCGTCTACGGCTCGGCCGCGATCGGCGTGCTGCTCACCGGCATGGGCTCCGACGGCGCCGAGGGGCTCAAGCTCATGCGCAACGCGGGAGCCGCCACGATCGCCCAGGACGAGGCGACGAGCACGGTGTGGGGGATGCCCAAGGTCGCGTGCGAGATCGGCGCGGTCGAGCAGGTGCTGCCGGTGCAGAAGATCGCCGAGGCCATCGAGGTGCTGCTCGAGCAGCGGTAGCCGACGAGACGTCCGCCGGCACCCGCCTCGGCCGTCGAAGTCAACGGTATACTCGGCTCATGGAACAGGCCCCGATCGGCATCTTTGACTCCGGCCTTGGCGGGCTGACCGTGGCGCGCGAGATCGCGCGAGCGCTCCCCGACGAATCGTTCGTCTACTTCGGCGATACCGCACGCTGCCCGTACGGGCCGCGGGACCTCGACGAGGTCCGCCGGTTCGTGCTCGAGATCGGCACGTGGCTCGAACGGCGCCGCGTCAAGCTCATCGTGATCGCCTGCAACACCGGCACTGCCGCCGGACTCGCGCTCGCCCAGCAGGCCTTCACCGTGCCCGTCATCGGCGTCGTCGAGCCGGGCGCGCGGGCCGCAGTCATGGCCACGCTCAACCGCCGAGTCGGCGTCATCGCCACGGTGGGAACGGTCGAGTCGGGCGCCTACTCGACCGCGATCCGCGGCATCGATGCGGGCGTTACGGTCTTCTCGGCGGCCACACCCCGCTTCGTCGACATCGTCGAGGAGGGCCTGCGGCGCGACGCCGGCGCGGTCGAGGGGCTGCTCGCCGAGATGACCGACGTGTTCGTGCGGCCCTCGTTTCACGAGATCGCCCGCGACTACCTCGACCCGCTCAAGCGGAGCGGCGTCGACACGCTCGTGCTCGGCTGCACGCACTTCCCGCTGCTCTCGGCGGCGATCGGCCAGGCCATGGGCCCCCGGGTCTCGCTCATCAGCTCTGCCGAGGAGACCGCCCGTGAGGTCGCCGAGACGCTCGGGCGCCGCGAACAGCTCGCCGAGCCCGGCAGCAGCGCGGCCTACGCGTTCGCCACGACCGGGGATGTCGCCGAGTTCGAGCGGCTTGGTTCGCGCGTGTTCGGTCGGCCGATCGGGGACGGTCGACGCGGTAGCGCTCGACGCGCTACGGGAACTACCAAGTGAGGAGGCGCTCGCTCGGGCGGGCGCGATCGCGACGGAGGGAACTGCATGCGCCTGACCGTGCTCGGAGCGTCGGCCAGCTACGCAGGACCGGGGCAAGCGTGCTCCGGGACATCTCATCCAGGGTGCGGGCACCGCGATCATGCTCGACTGCGGCAACGGATCGCTCGCCAACCTCGGCAAGCTGATCGACCCGTCTTCGCTCGACGCGGTCTTCATAAGCCACGGGCACCCCGACCACTTCGCCGACCTGTTCGCCCTGCAGTCACTGCTGCGCTACGCGCCCGAGGGGCCGGTGGCGCCGCTCCCGCTCTACCTGCCCGAAGGGCTGTTCGCGCGCATGAAGGGGCTGCTGTCGACGCGCGGGGCCGCGGACCTGGACGCCGCATTCAACGTCACCACCCTCTACGACCGCATGCCGGTGACCGTCGGCGGTCTCACGGTCACGCCCATCGCCGTCACGCACACCGACCCGACGTTCGCGCTGCGCGTGGTGGGCGACAACGCGGTGTTCGCCTACGGCGCCGACTCCGCGCCCGGGCCCGAGTTCGAGGCGGCGATCGCGCTCGCTGACCTCGCGCTCGTCGAAGCGACGCTTCCCGGCGCAGTACGCCGAACGCAGCGCCGCACCTGACGGCCGAGCAGGCGGGCATGGCCGCGCGAAACGGCTCGGTCGGGCGCGCTCGTGCTGACCCACGTGTGGCCGACCAACGACCGCGCCCTGTCGGCTCGGGAGGCGAGCGCCGCGTTCGGCAAGCCCGTCCACCTCGCCTCCGAGTTCGACGTCATCGAGATCGCAGGAAGGACCTGATTCTATGAAGGAACGCTCGTTCGGCCGAGGAGCGGACGGCCTGCGGCCGGTGCGCGTCACTCGCAACTACCTCAAGCACGCCATGGGCAGCTGCATCTTCGAGCTCGGCGACACCCGGGTGCTCTGCGCGGCCTCGGTCGACGAGGGCGTGAGCCAGTGGCGCCGCGGCTCGGGGCTGGGCTGGCTCACCGCCGAGTACTCGATGCTGCCCGCCTCGACGCACACTCGCTCTCGGCGCGAGACGATGACCGGACCCAAGGGGCGCACGCACGAGATCCAGCGGCTCATCGGACGCTCGCTGCGCACCGATCGTGGACCTTGGCGGTCTCGGCGGCGAGGTGACCGTCACGGTGGACTGCGACGTCATCCAGGCCGACGGCGGCACGCGCACCGCGGCCATAACCGGCGCCTGGCTCGCCGTGCACGACGCCCTCGCCGAGTGGCAGAAGGCGGGCAAGATCGCGAGCGTGCCGCTGCTCGGGCAGATCGCCGCCACGAGCATCGGGCTTGTCGACGGCGAGCTGCTTCCTCGACCTCGACTACTCCGAGGACTCGGTCGCCGAGGTCGACATGAACGTGGTCATGGACGACCGCGGCAACTTCATCGAGGTGCAGGGCACCGGCGAGCAGATACCGTTCTCGCGCGAGCGCCTCGATGCGATGCTCGATCTTGCGACCGCGGGCATCGGCGGGCTGCTCGCCATCCAGCGCGAGATCGTCGACGGCGGGCTGGAGACCTATGGCTTCTGAGCGCGGCATGACGCCGGCGGACCCGGTCGTCGAGCACATCGGCATCGCCAAGACGGTCGTCGTAGCCACCAACAACGCAGGCAAGCTCGCAGAGATCCGTTCGGCGCTGCCCTTCTCCGGCTGGCACTTCGTCGCCGCGTCCGAACTCGACGCGGAGTGGCCGAGCCCGGTCGAGGACGGTGAGACCTTCGAGGCGAACGCCCGCATCAAGGCGCGCGCCGCTCGGGAGCGGTTCGGTATGGCCGCGCTTGCCGACGACTCGGGCCTCGAGGTCGATGCGCTCGACGGCGAGCCCGGCGTGTACTCGAGCCGCTACTCCGGCCCGTGCGCCACGGACGCCGAGAACAACTCGCGCCTGCTCCTTGCGCTGGCCGACGTCCCGGCCGACGATGCCCGCACCGCTCGCTTTCGCTCGACGATCGTCTTCGTCGACGAAGACGGCACCGAGACCGTCGCCGACGGCGCGTGCGAGGGCGCGATCGGGCACGAGGGGAGGGGCGCGGGCGGCTTCGGCTACGACCCGCTCTTCCTGCCCGAGGCGACACCGGGGCGCACGATGGCCGAGCTCTCGCTCGCCGAGAAGAACGCGATCAGTCACCGCGGCGCGGCGCTCCGAGCGCTGCGGGCCAAGCTCGCGGGAACCGAGTAGAGGGCTAGTTCGGGGGCATTTGCCGCCTCACCAGCCCGTCCCTATACTGTTCGATGCTCGTGAGCGCCTCGGTGACATGGCGCGCAACGCGCAGGTTCGGGCTGTAGCGCAGCTTGGTAGCGCATCTGCTTTGGGAGCAGAGGGTCGCAGGTTCAAATCCTGTCAGCCCGACCATTTTGCGGCCGTAGTTCAATTGGTAGAGCATCAGCCTTCCAAGCTGACTGTTGCGGGTTCGAGTCCCGTCGGCCGCTCCATTGACAATCAACGTCGGCAGAGGGTAGCGTACCGCTTCGCGGCAACGCCCTAAGGAATCGACGTCTCATGCGCCCGTAGCTCAGCTGGATAGAGCGGGAGACTTCTAATCTCTAGGTCGGGGGTTCGAATCCCTCCGGGCGTGCCAGCCATTTACGGTGGGTGTAGCTCAGTTGGTTAGAGCGTCGGACTGTGGCTCCGAAGGTCGCGGGTTCGAGCCCCGTTACCCACCCCAATTGCATACTTGCCGGCGCGAGGGCGCAGTCCCGATCGCCGTGATGGGCCGTTAGCTCAGTTGGCAGAGCAGGGGACTCTTAATCCCAAGGTCGTAGGTTCGACCCCTACACGGCCCACCATCGACTACAGACGAGAGCCGACGCCTTCGGGCGTCGGCTCTCGTGTTCGTTCGGGCATGAACCCTGTAGCCCACGCGTGCGATTCGCATCGGGCCGCGGACCACGAGGGGAAGGCGATGGCCATGGCCGACAAGAAGCTCACCACCAACGTCGGGGCGCCGGTGCCCGACAACCAGAACTCGATGACGGCGGGACCCCGCGGACCGATGCTGCTGCAGGACGTCTGGTACCTGGAGAAGCTCGCGAACTTCGACCGCGAGGTCATCCCGGAGCGCCGCATGCACGCCAAGGGGTCCGGCGCGTTCGGCACGTTCACGGTGACCAACGACATCACGCGCGTACACGAAGGCCAAGGTCTTCTCGGAAGTCGGGAAGAAGACCGACCTGTTCGTGCGCTTCTCGACGGTGGCCGGCGAGCGCGGTGCCGCGGACGCCGAGCGCGACATCCGCGGCTTCGCGGTGAAGATGTACACCGAGGAGGGCAACTGGGACCTCGTGGGCAACAACACGCCCGTCTTCTTCCTGCGCGATCCGCTCAAGTTCCCCGACCTCAACCACGCGGTGAAGCGCGACCCGCGCACCAACATGCGTAGCGCGCGCAACAACTGGGACTTCTGGACCTCGCTGCCCGAGGCGTTGCACCAGGTCACCATCGTCATGAGCGACCGCGGCATCCCGGCGACCTACCGTCACATGCACGGCTTCGGCAGCCACACCTTCTCGATGATCAACGCGGCAGGAGAGCGGCACTGGGTCAAGTTCCGCTGGGACTGCCAGCAGGGCATCAAGAACCTCACCGACGCCGAGGCCGAGGAGCTCGTGGGCAAGGACCGCGAGAGCCACCAGCGCGACTTGCTCGAGGCGATCGACAAGGGCGACTTCCCCAAGTGGACGCTGCAGATCCAGGTGATGCCGGAGGCCGACGCGGCCAAGATGCCGTACAACCCCTTCGACCTCACGAAGGTCTGGTACCACGGCGACTACCCGCTCATCGAGGTCGGCGTCATGGAGCTGAACAAGAACCCGGACAACTACTTCGCCGACGTCGAGCAGGCGGCGTTCAACCCTGCCAACGTCGTGCCCGGCATCGGCTTCTCGCCCGACAAGATGCTGCAGGGCAGGCTGTTCTCGCTACGGCGACGCTCAGCGCTACCGGCTCGGCGTGAACCACCACCTCATTCCGGTCAACGCCGCGCGCTGCCCCGTGCACGGCTACAGCCGCGACGGCCTCATGCGCGTTGACGGCAACTACGGCGCCACGCTCGGCTACGAGCCGAACAGCTACGGCGAGTGGCAGGAGCAGCCCGACTACGCCGAGCCGCCGCTTGCCCTCGAAGGCGCCGCCGACCGCTGGGACTTCCGCGAGGACGACGACAACTACTACGAGCAGCCCGGCAAGCTCTTCCGGCTGATGTCACCTGAGCAGCAGCAGGTGCTGTTCGAGAACACCGGCCGTGCGCATGGGCGACGCGCCCGCGAGGTGAAGGTCCGTCACATCGGCAACTGCGCGAAGGCCGATCCCGCCTACGGCGAGGGCGTGGCAGCGGCGCTCGGCATCCCGATGAGCGAGGTCACAGGCTAGGGCGAGCGCTGCACGCCGAGCGCGGCCGCACGCGGAGGACTCGCTAGTCCGCGACGGTGACGAACGAGGGCATGTTCGCGCGGGTGCGCCCGGCAGCTTCGGTCTCCCCGCGGACGTAGGCTCGCACGCCGATCGGCGCGGCCCCGATGTCATGCGAGCAGTAGGCGGCGCCGTTGGTGTCGGTGTACGTGTAGTAGCGCTTCGTCGTGCTGCCGATGGTCCAGGTGAATACCGTCTTGAGTCCGGCGGCCGGACGGCCCGATGCGTCTCGCGCCCTCGCCTGCGCGCGAAGGACGGTGTGCTGGGTCGGCCGCGTGTCGGAGAGCGTCACCGCCCACCCATCGAGGCCCTCCGCGAGCGGGGGCGTCGGCATGAACCAGGCTCGAGCCAGCTCACGACCACCTTGGGCCAGCGTGACGTAGGAGCGCCGGTAGAGGGGCAACGTGGAGACGGGGCCGCACAGGTGGGTCGTGCCGTCTGAAGCCGTGTAGACCGGGATCTTCTTGACCGACCCCGACGGCGTGGGCCACAGGACCGTCAGGCCCGCACCCGCAGCTGGCCGTCCGCCGGCATCCACGCACTTGATCTCCGCCAGGATGTCTTCGTTCTGCGCGGGATGCGTGTGCTTGATCTGCAGCCTCGCGCTGGCTACTCGCCGCGGTGACGAACGACGGCATGTTCGCGCGGGTGTGGCCCGCCGCCTGGGTCTCGGCGCGCACGTAGGCCCGTACGCCGAGCGGCGCCGCCCCGATGTTGGTCGTGCAGCGTGCCACGCCCCGGCGTCGGTGTAGGTCACGAACTTGCGCTCGCGTCGCCGACTGTCCAGGTGAAGTCGGTGCGCAGCCCCGCGCGGCTTGCCGGCGACGTCGCGCGCGACGGCGACCGCCTGACCGTGCTGTAGGGCGAGCGGTCTGGTCTCGGACAGCTGGACCGCCCAGCCGGCGGCCCGTCGACAAGCGGGCGGTTGGGATGAACCAGGCCGAGCGCGCGCTCTTTGCCGAGCCCTCGAGCTTCACAGTGCACGACGGTAGACGGGCAGCGAACCGACCGTGCCGTAGTAGTGCGCGCTTCCGTCTGCCTCGGTGTACCTGCGCATCCGCGTGTGCCGCTCGGCGTCGGCCAGACGAAGTACACCGCCGACGCCCTCCATCGGCTTGCCCGCGGCATCGAGGCAGCGCGCGAGAGGCCCCGACGGTGTGGTTTCGCGGCCGGATGTGGGGCGAATCGCATGGTGGTGACCGCCGGCGTGGGCGCCTTGCCCGTGCCGGTCGGAATGGTCCGGATGATGTCGGCGAGGTCATTTGCCGCTCGGCTCATCACCTCGCGGGTGATCCGGCCGCTGCTGCCGCGTGTCACGGAACTCGACTGACGTAGCGCCGCGGCGAGCTCGGGGTAGCGTGCCC
Source organism: uncultured Coriobacteriia bacterium (assembly GCA_963751505.1). Lineage (GTDB taxonomy): Bacteria > Actinomycetota > Coriobacteriia > Anaerosomatales > PHET01 > CAVVUM01. The sequence continues at coordinate 5,873 of CAVVUM010000001.1, read as the reverse complement.
GCGCGTAAGCCGCGGCAGAGATGGTGCGCTTACGGATGTTGCCCACCGGCGCTGCGGGGCGGCGTGTGATCCACGATGTCACGTTGCCAGCTTTGTGATGGTAGTCGTTGACGCGCTCTCGTAGCTCCAGTGCAGCGATCCTGGCCTTGAGCTCGCGTTCACGGTGTGGAAGGGCTGGAGTGTGTCGGAGTAGTAGTGCGAGAGCCGACCGAGGTAACGACTCGCGGCGACGCGGTCGCCGGCCTGGTAGGCCGCTACCGCCTTCGAGTACGCGCCCGACACCGCATGCGCCGCGCCGCGGGCGCCGCCCGACGCCAGGTAGACATGGTACTCGGCGGGGCTGCCGATGAAGTCGGGGTCATCCGTCGCGCCCAATGCGGCCGAACGAACCACCCAGGCGCCCTGAGCGCCGGCAAGCGCTATCGCGCGGTCGAGCACCCAGTCGTGCGTGCCGTAACCCTGGCCGCGTACGCCGTCGCGTACGGCGCCGTTAGCCCAGGCCAGCGCGTGTGCGGGAGCGACGGCGACGATGAAGCAGGGTCGTGGTGATGAGGCGGGCCGCAAGGCGCATCGTGTGGCTCCATTTGTGCGGGACTCGTCCGTACTCGGATTATCGGCGCCGGCCCAGCGCGCTTGAACTGAGTGAGCACAGTCACAATAGCGCACAGCACGGCCTCCCAGGCCCGCCTTTGCTATGATGGGGAGCCATGCTTCACGCGGGCGTGGCGGAACTGGCAGACGCGCCGGGTTTAGGTCCCGGTGGGGAAACTCGTGGAGGTTCGAGTCCTCTCGCCCGCACCAGCACAGCCAAGCGCCGACTCGGTCGGCGTGAACCATGTCGAAAGGAACGCGCCCGTGCTCAAGACCACCGTTGAGCGGCTCACGCCTTCATCCGTGAAGCTCACTGTGACCGTGCCCGCCGAGAACGTCGATCGCGCGATTGACGCGACCTACAAGTCGCTCGGCAAGAAGTACCGCTTCCCCGGCTTCAGCCCGGGCAAGGCGCCCCGACCCATCCTCGAGCAGCAGCTGGGCCGCGAGTACATCATGGCCGAGGCTACCGAGGCCGTCGTCAACGACAGCTACTCGCGCGCGCTCGACATCGAGTCCCTTCGCCCTATCGAGTCGCCCGAACTCGAGGAGCTCGAGACGGTCGAGCCCGGCAAGGAGTTCACGTACTGGGCCGAGGTGGAGGTCCGCCCTGAGCTCACCCTGTCGGACTACGAGCCGTTCGAGGTCTCGCTACCCGGCGCCGAGGCGACTCAGGACGAGATCGACGTGCAGCTCGAGATGGCGCGCGAGCGCTATGCGACGCTCGAGCCTGTCGAGGACCGCGGCGTCGAGCCCGACGACTTCGTGCTTGCTCTCGTTCACCGGCACCGTCGACGGCGAGCCCTACGAGGGCAACGAGGTCGACAAGTACCTCTACGAGATGAGTCGCGGCCTCATGCCCGCCGAGTTCGACACCGGCATCGTCGGCGCCAAGCCCGGCGAAGAGCGCCACGTCGAGTTCGAGATTCCCGAGACCTCCTCGAACGCCGAGTTCGTCGGCAAGACGGCCGGCTTCGAAGTCACGATCCACGAGGTCAAGGCCAAGGTCCTGCCCGAGATCGACGAGGAGTTCGCCACCAACGTCGGCGGGTTCGACTCGGTCGAGGACATGCTCGCCGACCTCAAGAGCCGCATCGACCTGCAGAAGGGCAGCCAGATCGGGCGCCTCAGGGAGGAGCGCACCCGCGCGATCCTCGCAGAGCGACTCGAGGGGGAGATCCCCGAGACGATGATCACCTCGCGCCAGAGCACGATGATGCGCGACTTCCTCGCGATGCTCGAAAGTCGTGAGATGCCGATCGACCAGTACCTGGCCTCCTCGGGCATCGACATGGACACGCTCGAGGCCGACCTCAACAAGCAGGCGATTCAGTCGGTGCGCGAGGAGCTGGCGCTCGAGGCGCTCTTCCGCGAGCGTGGCATGGAAGTCACCGACGAAGACATCGACGCGGAGCTCAAGGAGATCGCCTCTTCCACCGAGACCTCCCCGGAAGACGCGCGCAAGCGCTGGGAGGAGCTCGGCCTGATGGCGGTCGTGCGCGAGCAGATCATGCACCGCAAGGCGATCCTGTGGCTGCTCGACAACATCACCGTCGTCGAGCAGCCACAGGATCGCCTTGCGGTGCATGATCTGCTCGCGCACGACCGCCATCAGGCCGAGCTCCTCCCAGCGCTTGCGCGCGTCGTCCGGGGAGGTCTCGGTGGAAGAAGCGATCTCCTTGAGCTCCGCGTCGATGTCTTCGTCGGTGACTTCCATACCACGCTCGCGGAAGAGCGCCTCGAGCGCCAGCTCCTCGCGCACCGACTGAACTGCCTGCTTGTTGAGGTCGGCCTCGAGCGTGTCCATGTCGATGCCCGAGGAGGCCAGGTACTGGTCGATCGGCATCTCGCGACTCTCGAGCATCGCGAGGAAGTCGCGCATCATGGTGCTCTGGCGCGAGGTCATCGATCGTCTCGGGGATCTCCCCTTCGAGTCGCTCTGCGAGGATCGCGCGGGTGCGCTCCTCCCTGAGGCGCCCGATCTGGCTGCCCTTCTGCAGGTCGATGCGGCTCTTGAGGTCGGCGAGCATGTCCTCGACCGAGTCGAACCCGCCGACGTTGGTGGCGAACTCCTCGTCGATCTCGGGCAGGACCTTGGCCTTGACCTCGTGGATGGTGACCTCGAAGCCGGCCGTTTTGCCGACGAACTCGGCGTTCGAGGAGGTTTCGGGTATCTCGAACTCGACGTGGCGCTCCTCCCCGGGCTTGGCACCGACGATGCCGGTGTCGAACTCGGCGGGCATGAGGCCGCGACTCATCTCGTAGAGGTACTTGTCGACCTCGTTGCCCTCGTAGGGCTCGCCGTCGACGGTGCCGGTGAACGAGATAAGCACGAAGTCGTCGGGCTCGACGCCGCGGTCCTCGACAGGCTCGAGCGTCGCATAGCGCTCGCGCGCCATCTCGAGCTGCACGTCGATCTCGTCCTGAGTCGCCTCGGCGCCGGGTAGCGAGACCTCGAACGGCTCGTAGTCCGACAGGGTGAGCTCAGGGCGAACCTCCACCTCGGCCCAGTACGTGAACTCCTTGCCGGGCTCGACGGTCTCGAGCTCCTCCAGCTCGGGCGACTCGATAGGGCGAAGGGACTCGATGTCAAGCGCGCGCGAGTAGCTGTCGTTGACGACCGCCTCGGTAGCCTCGGCCATGATGTACTCGCGGCCCAGCTGCTGCTCGAGGATGGGCCGGGGCGCCTTGCCCGGCCTGAAGCCGGGGAAGCGGTACTTCTTGCCGAGCGACTTGTAGGTCGCGTCAATCGCGCGATCGACGTTCTCGGCGGGCACGGTCACAGTGAGCTTCACGGATGACGGCGTGAGGCGCTCAACGGTGGTCTTGAGCACGGGCGCGTTCCTTTCGACATGGTTCACGCCGACTGAGTCGGCGCTTGGCTGTGCTGGTGCGGGCGAGAGGACTCGAACCTCCACGAGTTTCCCCACCGGGACCTAAACCCGGCGCGTCTGCCAGTTCCGCCACGCCCGCGTGAAGCATGGCTCCCCATCATAGCAAAGCGAGGGCCTGGGAGGCCGTCTTTGCCCCATTGTGACCGTGCTCACTCAGTTCAAGCACGCGTAGGCCGAAGCCGATAATCTGAGTACAGACAGTCCGGCACAAATGGAGCCACACGATGCGCCTCGCGGCCCGCCTCATCACCACGACCCTGCTTCTCGTCGCCATCGCTCCCGCACACGCGCTGGCCTGGGCCAACGGCGCGTACCGCGACGGCCTTCGCGGCCAAGGGTATGGGACGCACGACTGGATCCTCGACCGCGCGATCAAACTCGCCGGTGCCCAGGGCTCCTGGGTCTCCCGTTCGAACGCCCTGGGCGCGACCGATGACCCGGACTACGGTCGCAGCCCCGCCGGGTATCACGTCTACCGTAAGTCGGGCGGCGAGCGCGGCGCGGCGCACGCGGTGTCGACCGCCTACTCGAAAGCGATCGCAGCCTACCAGGCCGGAGACCGGGTCGCGGCCAGCCGATACCTCGGGCAGCTCTCGCACTACTACACCGACGCGACCCAGCCCTTCCACACCGTGCACGCAAGCTCGAGGGTCGGCTCGCTGCACTGGAGCTACGAGCAACGCGTCAACGACCACCAGCACAAGAGCGGCAACGTGTCATCGTGGATCACACGCCGGCCCGCAGCGCCAGTGCGCGACATCCGAAAGCGCACCGTCTCAGCGGCTGCATACGCGCGAGCGCGCCACCCGGCGCTCGCCTCGGCGCTTCGCTCCTCGAACTCCGTGACCACCGGCACGACCGGCCGGATCACCCGCGAAGTGATGAGCCGGGCGGCCAATGACCTTGCCGACATCATACGGACCATACCCACCGGCAAGGGCAAGGCGCCGGCGCCCGCGACGACCACCATGCGGTTCCCCCACATCCAGCCAGCGCAACGCACCACCACCGGTGCCTATATCCGCTGCCTTGACGCCAGCGGGCGGCCGATGGAGGCCGTGGCGGTCTACTTCGTCTGGCCTACGCCGAGCGGCACGATGCGCGTGCGCAGGTACACCGAGGCCGACGGAAGGGCGCACTACTACGGCCCGGTCGGGTCGCTACCCGTCTATCGTCGCGCCACGGTGAAGCTGGAAGTGCTCGGCAAAGAGCGAGCCTCGGCGTGGTTCATGCCGACGCGCCCACTCGTAGACGGGCCGCGTGGGTGGGCGGTCACCTGTCAGAGACCAGGCCGCTTCCCTACAGCACGCTCAAGGCTGTCGCCGTTGCACGTGACGTCACCGGCAAGCCGGCGCGCAACATGCGCACTACGTTCATCTGGACCGTCGGCAGTCGCGTGCGCAAGTTCGTCACGTATACGGACGCCGCGGGTGTGGCTCGCTGCACGACCAACATCGGGCCCGCTCCTATCGGGGTACGCGCCCACGTGCGCGGCGAAACCGAGGCGGCCGGCCACACCAGGGCCTACATACCTTCGTTTGTCACCTCGCCCGAAGTCGCCAGGGCGACACTGCAGATCAGACACACGCAGCCCGCGCAAAACCAAGACATACTGGCGGAGATCAAGTGCCTGATGCCGGCGGACGGCCAGCTGCGGCTGCGGGCCTGACGGTCCTGTGGCCCACGCCGTCGGGGTCGGTCAAGGAGATCCCCGCCTACACGGCTTCTGACGGCACGACCCACCTGTGCGGCCCCGTCTCCACCTTGCCCCTCTACCGGCGCTCCTACGTCACGCTGGCCCAGGGTAGTCGTGAGCTGGCTCGGGCCTGGTTCATGCCGACGCCCCCGCTCGCGGAGGGCCTCGACGGGTGGGCGGTGACGCTCTCCGACACGCGGCCGACCCCAGCACACCGTCTTTCGCGCGCAGGCGAGGGCGCGAGACGCATCGGGCCGTCCGGCCGCCGGACTCAAGACGGTATTCACCTGGACCATCGGCAGTACGACGAAGCGCTACTACACGTACACCGACACCAACGGCGCCGCCTACTGCTCGCATGACATCGGGGCCGCGCCGATCGGCGTGCGAGCCTACGTCCGCGGGGAGACCGAAGCTGCCGGGCGCACCCGCGCGAGCATGCCCTCGTTCGTCACCGTCGCGGACTAGCGAGTCCTCCGCGTGGGCGGCCGCGCCCGGCGTGGAGCGCTCGCCCTAGCCCGGTGACCTCGCTCGTCGGAATGCCGAGTGCTGCGGCCACGCCCTCTCCGTAGGCAGAATCGGCTTTGGCGCAGTTGCCGATGTGACGGACCTTCACCTCGCGCGGCGCATCGCCCAGCGCACGGCCGTGTTCTCGAACAGCACCTGCTGCTGCTCAGGTGACATGAGCCGGA